>NZ_JBIBXG010000003.1:0-646855 GCF_043082085.1 Streptomyces sp. NPDC014801
ACCCGCTACGACAAACGCGCCCGCCACTACCAAGCCATGGTCACCCTCGCCTGCCTCCTGCTCTGGCTGCCCTGACTTTGCGGACACGACCTAGGGGGTGTCTCGTCGATCACGCCGGGCTCGCGACGCCTGGCACCGCACCTCGCCGCGTTGTCGTCACTCTCCCCCAAGCTCTTCGAGCAGGGGGGACCCCCAATGCTCCGCATCGACTCCCTCCTCCGCCTTGCGATGCACGGCACCAGACGCCGCTCCCTGATCCGGCCTGATCGACGAGACACCCCCTAGGAGCGCGCGAGGCCGTGTCGACGGGCGGCTCGGCCGGGTGGGCGCGACCGGCCGCCGCGGCGCCGCACCCGGGATATGGCGGCGGCCACTCCGCCGCTCCCGCGTTCGTCGCCGAAGCCCCCCGTGCGGCAGAATCGGCGACGATGAGCACCTACGGCACCTTCACGGCCCCCATCGGCTCGCGCCGCGCGACCGCGCTGCGGACGGTCGGCACCCGGGAGCGCCGGTCCCACCTGACCGCCCCCCGCGTGCCCACCGTCGGCATCGACATCGGCGGCACCAAGGTGATGGCCGGCGTGGTGGACGCCGACGGCAACATCCTGGAGAAGCTCCGCACGGAGACCCCGGACAAGTCCAAGAGCCCCAAGGTCGTCGAGGACACCATCGTCGAACTGGTACTGGACCTGTCCGACCGGCACGACGTGCACGCCGTCGGCATCGGCGCGGCCGGCTGGGTCGACGCCGACCGCAACCGCGTCCTGTTCGCCCCGCACCTGTCCTGGCGCAACGAGCCGCTGCGCGACCGTCTCGCCGGACGCCTGTCGGTGCCGGTCCTGGTCGACAACGACGCCAACACCGCCGCCTGGGCCGAGTGGCGCTTCGGCGCCGGCCGCGGCGAGGACCACCTGGTGATGATCACACTGGGCACCGGCATCGGCGGCGCGATCCTCGAGGACGGCCAGGTCAAGCGGGGCAAGTACGGCGTCGCCGGCGAGTTCGGCCATATGCAGGTCGTGCCCGGCGGCCACCGCTGCCCGTGCGGCAACCGCGGCTGCTGGGAGCAGTACAGCTCGGGCAACGCCCTGGTCCGGGAGGCCCGGGAACTGGCCGCCGCGGACTCCCCGGTGGCGTACGGGATCATCGAGCACGTCAAGGGCAACATCGCGGACATCACCGGCCCGCTGATCACCGAGCTGGCCCGCGAGGGCGACGCGATGTGCGTGGAGCTGCTGCAGGACATCGGCCAGTGGCTCGGCGTCGGCATCGCCAACCTCGCCGCCGCCCTCGACCCCTCCTGCTTCGTCATCGGCGGCGGTGTCTCCGCGGCCGACGACCTGCTGATCGGCCCCGCGCGGGACGCCTTCAAGCGGCACCTCACCGGGCGCGGCTACCGGCCCGAGGCCCGCATCGTGCGCGCCCAGCTCGGCCCCGAGGCCGGCATGGTGGGCGCCGCCGACCTGGCCCGGCTGGTCGCCCGCCGGTTCCGCCGCGCCAAGCGGCGCCGCGTGGAGCGCTACGAACGCTACGAGCGGTACGCCGAGGCCCGCCGCACGGCCCGGGACTCGGCATGACGACCCAGCTGCCCCACCAGGCACCGCCCGCGGACGACACCGAGCGGCCCGCGGAGGACCGCCGGCACATGATCCGGCGCCGCGCGCTCACCCTGCTGATCATCGTGCTGCTCATCGGCGTCCCGGCCGGCTACCTGGTGATCTCCGCCAACCAGAGCCGCGACAGCGGCAAGGACAAGGAGGCCAAGTACTCGGCGACCGGGCTCACCGCGGGCTGGCCGTCCCGGGTGCAGCGCCGCCTGTACCAGGTGCCGATCCCGAAGCAGTCCTACGAGGTCGCCTACTACGAGACGAACAACTGGAAGACCAGCCGTCTCTACGTCCAGTTCCAGACCTCCCTCGCCAACCTGGACAACTTCCTGCGCTGGATCGGCGCCCACCGCGGCGAGCTGAAGCTGAACGACATCACCATCAGCGAGCGCGACCAGAAGATCACCGGCTGGAAGTTCACCGGCCCCGGTCCCTGGGGCGGCCTGGTGCACGAGCAGCGCAACCCGGCGCCCACCCTCGACGTCGTGGTGAACATGGCCGACCCGGACAACCCGATGGTGTACGTCGTCTCCCGCACCGTGCCCTGACAGGGCCGCCGGTCCAGTCACGCACCGCCGCCGGAGCCGATTGTCGGACCCCGCCCGTAGAGTCGGAGACGACTGATCCGGCAGGAGGACGGGAGGTGGCAGAGCGTATGGCCGACTGGCCCGCGGTGGCGCGGCGCGGGAGCGGCGTGCCCGCGACGGCGCGGCGCGAGGACGACCTGCCCCCGGCGCCCGCGCGCGTGCCCGCCCGGCTCGCGGCCGTCTTCCTGCCCGCGCCCGTGCCGCGCGAGGGCCGGATCGCCTTCTGGGACCCCGACGACCGCCCCCTGCCCGAGGGGACCTCCGCGGAGCCCGCCGACCTGACCGTGGTCCGGCCGCACGGCACGTCCGTCCGCCGCAAGCAGACCCCGGCGCTGTCCCTGCCCCTCGACACCGCGCTGCCGCTGCTGGTGCGCGGCCGCCGCGACCCGGCCGCCCACCCCGCCACCGCCGCCTGGGGCGCCGCCGCGCTGCACGCACTGCGGCTCACCGCGCGCGGGCGCCTGCTGCCCGGCCTCACCCCGACCGGCCACGACGCCTGGCGCGCCGGCCCCCTCGACCCCGACGACGTCGCCCACCTGCGGGCCGTCGCCGCCGCCCTGCCCCCCGAGGGGCACGCCGTCCCGCTGCCCGGACCGGGCCCGCTGCGGCTGCCCGCCCCCGAGGCGCTGCTGCGCGCCTTCCTCGACGCCGTCGCCGACACCCTGCCCCGCACCCCGGCCGCCCCCTTCGCCACGGGCCGGCCCTTCGCCGCCCGCGCCCCGCAGCGGCTGCCCGGCGCCCAGGACTGGGCCGCCGAGGTCGCCGCCGGCATGGACGCCGGCGTGCGGATCTCCCTGCGCCTGGACCTGTCGGCGGCCGACCTGTTCGACCCGGGGCCCGGCGGCGACGGCGCGCGCGGCGCCGCAGCCGCCATCGTCCAGGTCCACAGCCTGGCCGACCCCACCCTGGTCACCGACGCGGCCACGCTGTGGGCGGGGGAGGCCGACGCCGCCTTCGGCTCCCGCGCCCGCGTGGACGCCGCCCTCGCCGTCCGGCGCGCCGCCCGCGTGTGGCCGCCGCTCGCCCGGCTCACCGAACAGGACACCCCGGACGTGCTTGCCCTCGGCGAGGACGAACTGAGCGACCTGCTCGGCGTGGCCGCGACCCGCCTCGCCGCCGCGGGCGTCGCCGTGCACTGGCCGCGCGACCTGGCCCAGGACCTCACCGCCAGCGCCGTCGTCCGCCCGGCGCCCGGCTCGGCCACCGACGGCACCGGGTTCTTCGAGAGCGAGGACCTGCTGCAGTTCCGCTGGCAGCTCGCCCTCGGCGGCGAACCGCTCTCCGAGGCCGAGATGGACGCCCTCGCCGAGGCCCACCGCCCGGTGGTCCGGCTGCGCGACCAGTGGGTGCTCGTCGACCCGGCACTCGTCCGCAAGGCCCGCAAACGCGACCTGGGCCTGCTCGACCCGGTGGACGCGCTGTCCGTCGCCCTCACCGGCACCGCGGAGTTCGACGGGGAGACCGTCGAGGCCGTTCCGGTCGGCGCGCTGGCGGCCCTGCGCGACCGGCTCACCGCCGGCCTGCACCCGGCCGACCCGCCGCCCGCCCTCCACGCCACCCTGCGCGACTACCAGCTGCGGGGACTGGCCTGGCTGGAGCTGATGACCTCGCTCGGCCTCGGCGGCTGCCTCGCCGACGACATGGGCCTCGGCAAGACGATCACCGTGATCGCCCTGCACCTGAAACGGGCCCGCCGTGAACCGACCCTCGTCGTCTGCCCGGCCTCCCTGCTCGGCAACTGGCAGCGCGAGATCACCCGCTTCGCCCCCGGCGTCCCCGTCCGCCGCTACCACGGCCAGACCCGCACCCTGGACGACCTCGACGGCGGCTTCGTCCTCACCACGTACGGCACCATGCGCTCGGCCGCGCCCACCCTCGCCGAGCAGCCCTGGGGCATGGTCGTCGCCGACGAGGCCCAGCACGTGAAGAACCCCTACTCGGCGACGGCGAAGGCGCTGCGCACCATCCCGACACCCGCACGCGTGGCCCTGACCGGCACCCCCGTCGAGAACAACCTCTCCGAGCTGTGGGCCCTGCTCGACTGGACGACCCCCGGCCTGCTCGGCCCGCTGAAGTCCTTCCGCGCCCGGCACGCGCGCGCCGTCGAGACCGGCGAGGACGAGGAGGCCGTGCAGCGGCTGGCCCGCCTGGTCCGTCCCTTCCTGCTGCGCCGCAAGAAGTCCGACCCGGGCATCGTGCCCGAGCTGCCGCCCAAGACGGAGACCGACCACCCGGTGCCGCTCACCCGCGAACAGGCCGCGCTGTACGAGGCGGTGGTGCGCGAGTCGATGCTCGCCATCGAGACCGCCGAGGGCATGGCCCGCCGCGGTCTGGTGCTGAAGCTGCTCACGTCCCTGAAGCAGATCTGCGACCACCCCGGCCTGTACCTCAAGGAGGATCCCGGCCCGGTCGCCGGCGACCGGCTCGCCGCGCGCTCCGGCAAACTCGCCCTGCTCGACGAGCTGCTGGACACCCTCCTCGCGGAGGACGGCTCGGCCCTCGTCTTCACGCAGTACGTCGGCATGGCCCGCCTGATCACCGCCCACCTGGCCGGCCGGGCGGTCCCCGTCGACCTGCTGCACGGCGGCACGCCCGTCCCCGAACGTGAACGCATGGTCGACCGCTTCCAGAGCGGTACGACGCCCATCCTGGTCCTCTCCCTCAAGGCCGCCGGCACCGGCCTGAACCTCACCCGCGCCGGCCATGTCGTCCACTTCGACCGCTGGTGGAACCCGGCCGTGGAGGAGCAGGCCACCGACCGCGCCTACCGCATCGGCCAGACCCAGCCCGTCCAGGTCCACCGGCTGATCACGGAGGGCACCGTCGAGGACCGCATCGCCGAGATGCTCGCCGCCAAGCGCGCCCTGGCCGACGCCATCCTCGGCTCCGGCGAGTCCGCCCTCACGGAACTGACCGACCGTGAGCTGTCCGACCTGGTCTCGCTGCGGAGGGAGGCGTGATGACGGAACAGGACGGCCCTTCCGAGCCGCACGGCCCTTCCGAGCCCCACGGTCCTTCCGAGCCCCACGGTCCTTCCGAGCCCCACGGTCCGGCCGAGTCACACGGCCCCGCCGAGGCGGCGCGCCGCGCCCTGCGCGAGGCGCGGGAGCGGGGCGGCGCGACGCCGGAGAGCGCCCAAATGGGGGAGGAGCGCGGCGGCGCGGAGAGCGACGCGGGCGAGGCGGATCGGCACGGTGGCACGGCGGACGCCGTAGAGGAGACCGGAGAGTCGCAGTCGCAGTCGGAGCCCCAGCCGCCGTCGCGACCGGGTGACGTCGCCCGCGCGGCGCTGCGGCGTGCCGTGGCACAGCGGCGGACGGCGGCCGTCACCGACGAGGCGATGGCGGAGGCTCCCTCGCCCGCCGAGAGGCCGACCGAAACCGTCGCTACGCACACGGACGCGGCAGCGTCCGACACCGACACGGCCGGGCGGCCCGGGACGGTCGGGCAGCCCCCGGGCACCGCCACGGCCGATGAGGCATCCGGCACCCGCGCCGACGAGGAGACGCCGGACACCGGCACGACAGCGCCCGCAGCCACACCCGCACCGGGCAGCGCGACCCCCGCGGACCGGGCCCGTGAGGCGTTGCGGGCGGCCCGTGCCGAGGCGCGGCGCAAGGCCGAGGCGGACCAGCCGGGCGGCGCGTCCCCGGCACGCCGCAGACCGTCCCGCTCCGCCGCGCCCCCGGCCGCCCGGCAGCGGACCCAGACCTCGGGGGACGCGGCGGCCCAACGCGCCCGCGAACTTCGCCAGTTGCTCTCGGGTGCCTTCCACATGCCCACCGACGCGTCACCGGAGGAGCCCGCCGAGGGCACCGACAGCCCTGCCGCACAGCAGAGCCGTACCCTCGCACCCCCGCCGGCGGAGCCGCACCCCGCGCACGCCGACGACGACACCCCGGCCAACCGCCCGCCTGTGGAAACCCCGGCCAACCTCCCGCCTGCGGAAACGCCGGCCCACCGCCCGCCTGCGGAAACCCCGGCCCGCCCTCCCGCCACCGCCCCGTCCCCGGCGTCCCGCGCACACGGCGAGGCCGCTCCGGCGTCGTATCTGCCCCGTTCCATGGCCGCCCCCGCGCGGGACGGGGACCTGCGGCGCACCTTCCCGGCGTTCGCGCCCCGGCCGGCGGGGGACGACACCCGCTTCGCCGAGACCTGGTGGGGCAACGCCTGGGTGACGGCGCTGGAGGAGGGCGCGCTGGACGCCAAGAGACTGGCGCGCGGGCGCGGTTACGCCGAGCAGGGGCATGTGGACGCCATCACCGTCACCCCCGGTTCGGTGCTGGCGTACGTGCAGGGCAGCCGCCCGCGCCCGTACCGGGTCCAGGTGCGGCTGCGCACGCTCGGCGACGACGACTGGGCGCGCTTCCTGGACGCCGCGGCCGAGCGGCCCGGCCACATCGCCGCCCTGCTCGACAAGGAGATGCCGCACTCCCTCGCCGACTGCGGAGTGCCGCTGCTGCCCGAACCGGGCGATCTGGAACCGCGCTGCAGCTGCCCCGACCGCGGGCACCCCTGCAAGCACGCCGCCGCCCTCTGCTACCAGACCGCGCGGTTGCTGGACGCCGACCCCTTCGTCCTGCTCCTGCTGCGCGGCCGCGGCGAGCGGGAGTTGCTCGACGCGCTCGCCCGGCTGAGCGCCACGCGCGCGGCCCGCGCCGCCCAGGACCGGGAACCGGCACCCCTGCCCGGCGTCCGCGCCACGGAGGTCTTCGCGGCGCGGCAACGCCCGCCGCTGCCCGAGCCGTTGCCGCTCCCGCCGCATCCGGAGCAGCCGCCCGTCTACCCGGCCGCCCCCGGCGGACCCGACCCGATCGACCTCGACCAGCTCGCGACCGACGCCGCCGCCCGCGCCCACGCCCTCCTCGCCACCGGCGAGGACGAGGTGGGCCGGCTGACGCTGTGGCAGGACGCGGTACGGCTGGCGGCGGCCCGCCCCGGTTCCGGACTGACCGCCGGCTCACGCGCCCTGTACTCCTCGCTCGCGACCGCCGTCGGGCGCACCCCGGCCGAACTGGCCCGCGCGGTCGCCGCATGGCGCCAGGGCGGCCTGGACGGGCTCGCCGTCCTGGAGGAGCCCTGGGACCCGCCGGCGGGCCG
The DNA here is from genome assembly GCF_043082085.1 of Streptomyces sp. NPDC014801. Classification (NCBI taxonomy): domain Bacteria; kingdom Bacillati; phylum Actinomycetota; class Actinomycetes; order Kitasatosporales; family Streptomycetaceae; genus Streptomyces; species Streptomyces sp. NPDC014801. The sequence goes on from NZ_JBIBXG010000003.1 coordinate 7,295, forward strand.
CTTCGACCGCGCCCGCCCGGCGCTCCTGGCCGCCGACCTGCCCGCGTTCCGCCCCTGGCGCAACCGGCTCACCCACCCGCGCGGCCACGTCCAGCTCCGGCTCGGCCAGGACGGCCTGTGGTACGCGTACGAGTCCGAGCCGGACGCCGACGACTGGTGGCCCCGCGGCACCCCCGACCCGGACCCCGTGGGCGCCCTCACCGGCCTCGGCACGGCCGACGACGCCTGAGCCCCGCCCCGCCGTCTCCCACGACGCCACCCGCCCTGCTCGCAAGGGGCGTTGTCAGTGGTCCCCGCTAAGTTCGATGGTGTCCCGCCGGTCCGGCGATGGGCTTCCCTTGTGCTGCGAAGGAGATGGTGCGTTGTCCGACGTCGAGAGGTCGAGCACGGCGCGGGTGATCCCGCCGGCCCGGCCGCGCAAGCTGGCCAAGGTCCCGTTCGTGGAGCTGGCCGACGGACGCCTGCAGGGCGTCGTCTCCAGCGGTTCGGCGATCGAGCGGGTCTACGTCTCCTCGGTCGCCGCCGGGACGTACGCCTACGCGTGCAGCACCAACAACAACCGGCCCTGCGGCGGTGCCCGCGGCGGCTTCTGCAACCACATCGGCGCGCTGATCACCGAGGCGGTCCTGCAGTACGGCGCCGAGCGCGTCGCCCGCTATCTGCGCGTCGACCTCGCGGACGGCGAGCCCGGCGCGCAGCCGATCCGGCTCGCCATGAGCGCGACCCGCCCGGCACCCGCGGACGGCACGGCGGCCGCGTCGGTGTTCAGCCGGTTCCTGCGCCACCTCGCCTACCTGGAACTGGCGCAGAGCACCGCGCCGTTGCCGGAGATGCAGTGGTTCCCGCCGACCAGGGCGGTGGCCTGATGCGGATCGACCTGCTGACCGAACCGGTCGACGGCCTCGACGAGACCCTGGCCGCCGTCGACGCCTTCGACCGGACCCTGCTCGGCGGCCTGCTGCGCCCGCAGCCCGCCCAGAGCGCGGGCCTGACCGCCCTCGCCGACGCGGTCGCCGCGAGCCCGCTCGCCGCCCGCGTCGCCGAGGCCGCCGAGAAGGCCGCGGCCGGCGCCGCGAGCGAGGACCACTTCCTCGCCCTGGCCGCCGCCCGCACCGCGCTGCTCGGCGCCGCGCACGACGCGCTCGCGGAGCGCGCCGACGAGGCCACCGGCCGCACCCGCACCGGCACGCCCGCCCCGGCCGCCGCCGGCGAGCAGACGCCGAACCTGCTCGCCGCCGCCCGCTCCTGGCTCTGCGACCTCGCCCGCACCGGCTGGCAGGGCCTCGACCACGACGTGGTGGCGGGCTCCGCCCAGGTGGTCTCCGCGATGCTGCCGCACCTCGCGCTGCGGCGCCTGGCGACCCTGCTGGACGGCTTCGCCGCCGAACTCGCCGCGTCCTGCCCGGGAGCCTTGCTGGAGCGGGTCCCCGTGCGCCGCTGGGCCGACCTGTGGGCGCGCGGCATGCTCCTGACCGTGCCCGGCGGCGCCGGCGCCCCCGCCACGGACACCGTCACCGGCCGGCTGCTGCCCCTCGGCGTCGACGTCCAGGAGCACGCCACCGCCGCCCAGGCGCAGGTCCACGCCGTCCTCGAACCCGCCGACGGCTCCGCGCCCCGGCTGGTCCGTGCGAGCGTGTCCGTGCCGAAGCCCGACACGGTCCTCGGCGCCGGCGTCTGGCAGCTGCTGCGCCCGCACCTGACGCTCCTGGCCGCCGCCGGCGAGGGCCGCTCCATGGACCTCACCGACATGCCGGTGACCGCCGAGGGCGACCTGATCTGGCAGGAGGAGCGGGCACGCGCGGGCGAGAGCGCCGACCCCTTCGCCACCGCCCGCGTCGCCCTGCCCACCGCGCTCGCCCCGTCCGCCGCACCCCTGGACCGGCACCCGGTCCGCCTGGCCCACCCGGTGTTCCTGGAGGGCTACGGCACCGAACAGGACGGCGACACGGTCACGTTCACCCTCGCCGGACACCGGCTGGCCGTCGACACCGACCGCGTTCCCGCCGCCGGTCCGCTCACCCCGCAGGCCGTAGCCGCCTCCACCGCGTGCATCGGGCTGCTGCGCTGGGACGCCGGGCAGTACGGCCTGCAGCCCCTCGCGGTGGAGACCACCGTGCGCAAGAAGACCGTCGCGGTGCACGCCGGGGCCTGGGCCGGGGGCACCACCGACAAGGCCGGCGTCAAGGCGGAGAAGGCCGCCACCGACGCGGTGGCCGTGCTGCGCGAACGCGCGGGAAGGCTGCTGCGGACATGACCGACCACACGAACGCCGCCCCCTCCACCGGGCCGGCCGTGCCGCCGAGCGCCGACGAGAACCGCCGGCAGGTGCTCTACTGGCGGCTGCTCGCCCGCCTCTTCGACCCCGAGGAGCAGGCCGCCCTGGAGTCCGCCTCCCTCGCCGTCGTCGAGGACATCGGCCTGCCGCCCGCGCTGCTGGACCCACAGGCCTCCGTCGACGCGCTCGTGCAGCGCCACCCGGAGCTGGCCGCCGAGTTCGAGGGCCTGATGGTGCCCGAACCCGAGGAGGAGGGCCGCGACCGCGCCGCCGAGGTGCGGCGGGCCGCCCTGGCCTCCAAGGTGCTGCTCAACGTCTTCGCCTCCGCCCCCGGCACCGTCACCGCCGGGCAGCTCGCCCGCTGGCAGGCCGACGCCGGCTGGCTGGAGCGCGCCCTCGGCTGCGTACCGGGCGACCTGCGCGGCGGTCGTGCCGGGGGAGGGGGCACCGCCCGGGCGGGCGGCGGCGGGGGAGTGAGCCCGACCGGCACCGGAGCCGGCTTCCCCACGCCCGACCTCTCCACGCTGATCCCGGCGATCGGCCCCGAACTCGGCGCCATCGAGGCCGACCTGGTCCAGCGCATGCAGCTGCGGGAAGTCCTCGCCGACCCGCAGCTCGCCGCCCGGCTCACCCCCAGCATGTCGCTCATCGAGCAGCTGCTGCGCGACAAGAACAACCTCTCCGGTGTCGCCCTCGCCAACGCCAAGGCGCTCATCCGCCGCTTCGTCGACGAGGTCGCCGAGGTGCTGCGCACGCAGGTGGAGAAGGCCTCCGTGGGCGCCCTGGACCGGTCCGTCCCGCCCAAGCGGGTCTTCCGCAACCTCGACCTCGACCGCACCATCTGGAAGAACCTCACCAACTGGGACCCCGAGGAGGAGCGGCTCTACGTCGACCGCCTCTACTACCGCCACACCGCCCGCAAGACCACACCCCAGCGGCTGATCGTGGTCGTCGACCAGTCCGGCTCCATGGTCGACTCGATGGTCAACTGCACCATCCTGGCGTCCATCTTCGCCGGACTGCCCAAGGTCGACGTCCATCTCATCGCCTACGACACCCAGGCCCTCGACCTCACCCCGTGGGTGAGCGACCCCTTCGAGACCCTGCTGCGCACGCAACTCGGCGGCGGCACGGACGGCACGGTCGCCATGGCCCTGGCCCAGCCGAAGATCGCCGAACCGCGCAACACGGTCGTGGTGTGGATCTCCGACTTCTACGAATGGCGCTGCGAACCGCTGTTCGAGAGCATGGCGGCCATCCACCGCTCCGGCGCGAAGTTCATCCCCGTCGGCTCGGTGACCAGCGCCGGCCGCGGCAGCGTGAACCCGTGGTTCAAGGAGCGGTTCAAGGACCTCGGCACGCCGGTCATATCCGGCCACATCCGCAAGCTGGTGCACGAGCTGAAGTCGTTCCTGACCTGAGAGCGCCGGTTCGCCGCCCCGCCTTCTTCGTTCGCTCCCTTCCTTTCCTTTTTTCCTCATCGAAAGGCCCTGACGTGTCCGACCTGTTGCGCGCCCCCGCCGAGATCAAGTACGCCGAGGAGCTGGACTGGCTGGAGTCCGTCGACACCCACCCCAAGCCGTACTCCTGGCGGCTGTCGCCGAAGATGATCCGGGTGTTCATCCTGGGCTCCGAGCGCGCCGACGGGCTCGACCGGGAGATCCCCCAGAAGTGGTTCGGCGACCGCAGCATCGTCGAACGGGCCATCGTCACCCTGGCCTCCGACCGCGGACTGCTGCTCATCGGCGACCCCGGCACCGGCAAGAGCTGGCTGGCCGAGCTGCTGGCCGCCGCCGTCTGCCGCAACTCCACACTGGTGGTGCAGGGCACGGCCGGCACCACCGAGGACCACATCAAGTACTCGTGGAACGTGTCCATGGTCATCGCCAAGGGACAGTCACGGGAGTCGATGATCCCCTCGCCGATCATGACCGCGATGGAGGGCGGCGTCATCGGCCGCTTCGAGGAACTGACCCGCGCCACCAGCGACGTGCAGGACGCGCTGATCTCCATCCTGTCCGAGAAGTACGTCTCGGTGCCCGAACTCGACAGCGACAACATCGTCTTCGCCAAGCCCGGCTTCACCGTCATCGCCACCGCCAACAGCCGCGACCGCGGCGTCAACGACCTGTCCTCCGCGCTCAAGCGCCGCTTCAACTTCGTCCGCATCCCCGTCGTGACGAACAAGAAGAGCGAGGCGGAGATCGTCCGCTTCCGCACCGAGGAACTGCTGCGCCGCCACCGGATAGAGCTGGACGTTCCGCCGACACTGCTGGACGTGCTGCTGCAGAGCTTCGCCGACCTGCGCGCCTCCGCGGCCGCCGCCGCGAGCGACGACGAGAAGCTGGAGTCCGCGCTGTCCACCGCCGAGCAGATCGGCGTGCTGGAGGACGCCATCCTGCACAGCAACTTCTTCGGTGAACGCGCCCTGACAGCCCGTACCCTCGCCTCCTCCCTGGTCGGTTCGCTCGCCCGGCGCGAACCCGAGGACCTGGCCATCCTCAACAAGTACCTGCACGGCGTCGTCGAGCCGCGCGGCAAGGAGGAGGGCGGCTCCTGGCCGGAGTTCTACGAGGGCGGCCGCGACGCGATCGCGACCCTGTCGTGAACGCCGTGACCGAGGGCACCTTCGCCGCGCTGCGCGGACAGCTCCAGGAAGCGGCGGCGGCGCTCGCCGACGGGCCGGACGCCCTGGAGGGCATCCTGCTCGGCATCGTCGACGACGTCGACCGCGCGGTGCGCGAACCACTGGAGATCTTCCCGGTGTGCCACCACTCGCCCGCCTCCGCGCTCGCCATGGCACGCCGGCTGCGCGAGAAGCAGCCGAAGGTGGTGTACCTGGAGCTGTGCGAGGACATGTCGCCGATCCTCACCGAGCTGCGCAACTGCCGGCTGCCCGTGGCGGTGCAGGCGTTCGCCACGGAGGTCGACGGCTTCCCCGCCGAGTGGGCGCCGCTGTCGGTGGTCGCCCCGATCACCGAGGCGTCCGCCGAGTACCAGGCCCTCGCCTACGCCCTGGACACCCCCGGCGTCGAGCTGGTCCTCGTCGACCGCTCCTGCGACCACGTCTTCCAGTGGCAGGAGAAGCCCGCCGACCCCGCGGAACCGGTCGGCCCGGATGCACCGGTCGCCCAGGAGGAGGCCGCGCTGCACGGCGACGCCGTCGGCGTGGAGATCGGCGACCTGCGCCCCCGCTTCGCCGAACTGGAGGAGCACCTGCTGCGGCACGGGCGCGTGCGGCACTGGTCGGAGTGGTGGCACCAGTACGTCGAACTGCCCCTCGGCGACGCGGACCACGACACCTACCGCCAGGTCATGCTGCTGATCGGCAGCCTCTTCCGCCGCCTGGCACCCGGCGATCCGCACCGGGTCCGGGTCGACGAGGACCGCGAGCGGTACATGTGGACGCGGATGCGCGCCCACCTCGCCGAGACGGGCACCGACCCCGCGGACGCGCTGTACGTCTGCGGCGCCTTCCACGCGGCCAGCCGGGTCGAGGAGTTCGGCGTCCACGGCGCCGGCACCTTCGAGATCACCCCGCCCAGCGCCACCAAGTGGCAGTACGGCCTGATCCCGTCCAGCCACGCGGCGATCGAGGCGCAGTTCGGCCTCGCCGCCGGTTCGGTGTCCATCGCGGCGAGCGAGTGGGCGAAGAACCTCAGGCGCACCCGCGTCACGCCGTACCGGCTCGCCGGGCAGGCGGGCACCAGGACGTCGAAGAAAGCGGCCAAGGCCGTGCCCGCCGCCGTCCCCGCGCCCCCGCTCGACGCGTCCGACAAGCTGACCGGCTTCCTGCGGCGGCCCCCGGTCCTGGACCGGCTCGACGAGGCGGAACTGCTCGGCTGGTCGGTGGAGATCGTGCGCGCCGCCCGCCGCAACGGCTACCTCGCCTCCACCGCCGACGCCATCGCCGTCTTCGAGACGTCGATCCTGCTGGCCGGACTGCGCGAGCGGGCCAAGCCGACGCCGTACGACTTCCAGGACGCGGCGGTCACCTGCATCGAGAAGGACAGCGTGCCGGGCCGGCGGGACGTGCGCCGCCTGGTGGAGATCATGCTCGGCGGCGACCGGGTCGGCCAGGTCGGCTACGACGCGCTGCCCCCGCTCGCCCGGGACGTCCACGACCGGCTCGCCCCGCTGAACCTCAAGCTCCAGCAGCGCGGCGTCCAGCGGGCCCTGCTCGACATGGCGTCCCGGCCGGAGCTCGAGCAATGCTCCGACGTGCTGTGGATGCTGCGGTACCTTCTGCCGCACGGGGCGGCCCGCCCCATCATGGGCGAACGGCGGCTCGGCGAACGGCCCATCCAGGAGTCCTGGGACCTGGCGCTCGGCACCCACCAGCGGGCCCTGATCGAGCTGGGCTACGAGGGCGTCAGCATCGAGCAGGTCCTGGAGCAGCGGCTGCGGCGCACCGCGTACGGCCCGCAGGCCACCACGGCGACCGTCCTCCAGGCCGTCGAGGACGCCACCCTCTACCTGCGCAGCCGCCGCCTCGCCGACGAACTGGGCCGGCGCGCGCTGGAGGTGCTCGCGACCGAGCGGAGCGTGGACGGCGCGCCGGAGGTGCTGCGCCGGGTGCGCGGCCTGCTGGCGTACTACCGCACCAGCGAGCCGGCGCTGCCCGCGTGGATCGAGTCGTTCGTCACGACCGGATACGCGCACTACTGCACGCTGCTGCCGACGGCGTTCGCCGACGACGACGCGAGCGTGCGCCAGGTGGCGGCCATGCTGGGCTTCCTGTTCAGCATGGAGGGCCTCGCCCTGTCCCTCGGCTGCGACCGCAACCAGCTGGAGCTGGCCGTCGCCCAGTCGCACCCGGAGGACCCCGCCAAGACGGCGCTGCTGTGGGCGGCGAGGACACAGCTGGGCCGGCTCACCCGCGCCGACCTGCGGGCGCGGTGCGCGGAACTGCTCGGCAACCCGCTGGTGGTGCCCGCCTACCCGCGCTATCTCAGCGGTTTCCTGCACGCGCTGGAGCCGGTGCCGGGCCTCGCCGACTTCGTCGTCGAAGCGGTCTCGCACGCCTTCGCGCAGCTGCCGGACCCGGTGCTGCTGCCCTGGCTGCCGACCCTCATCACCACGCTGCGCGGCAGCGGCGCCGATCTCGCGCCCCTGCTGATCCGCGAGGCCGGCCGGGTCTTCCCGGGCCGGCTGGCGGACCTGGACGCGTGGACACCGCCGTGGCGGGCCGAACCGGCCTCGGCAGCCCCGCGCCCGGCCCGCGACCGCGCCTCCGCGCCCCGCGGCCCGGCCCTGCTCGCCGCCCACCCGGCGACCTGCGACGCGGTGGCGGACCTGCTCGGCTGCACGGGCACCTGGCAGTCCGCGGAGCCGGCCCCGGCCGGCGCGGCCCTGCTCGCCCGCCATCCGGACACCGCCGAGGCCTTGAAGGCGCTGCTGGCCACGCCCTGACACCGCGGGGCGCACGTGTCTGCCGCCGGAGCCACCGCGCCCCCGCCCGCGGTGGCTCCGGCAGGTCACCGGCGCCAGAACAGGTGGTGCGTCACACCGCTCGGGCTGGGCACGACGTCGAGGTGGTACCGGTCGAGCAGTTCCTCGGGCGACTCCCACAACCGGGTGCCGGAGCCGAGCTTCATCGGCGAGACCGCCACGTGCAGGGTGTCGACGAGACCGGCGTCCAGGAACTCCCGGACGACGGTCGCACCGCCGCCGAGCCGCACGTCCTTGCCCTGTGCTGCCTCCCGCGCCAGGGCCAGCACGGTGGCCGGGTCGCCGTCGACGAAGTGGAAGGTGGTGTCGGAGAGGGTGAACGAGGGACGCGTGTGATGGGTCATGACGAACACCGGGGTGTGGAACGGCGGCTCCTCGCCCCACCAGCCGCGCCACTCGTGGTCCTGCCAGGGCCCGCGCTGCGGCCCGAACTTGTTGCGGCCCATGATCTCGGCGCCGATGTTGTGCGCGAAGTCCCGCGTGAAGTAGTCGTCGAGGCCCCGGCTGCCGCCGGGAGCGGTGCGCCCGGGCCAGCTCGCGGTGTGGATCGCCCAGGCGAACATCTGCGAGGGATCGGCGTGACCGAAGGGCCGCTCCAGACTCTGTCCCTCCCCGGCGCCGAATCCGTCACTGGAGACGCTGAAGTTCTGCACACGCAGCAGCTGGGGCATCGGGTCCTCCACGTGTCGTAGGCGATGAAGGGGAGACCGGCCGCAGCGACGGAACTCATCGGTGCCCCGGCGACCGACGTGCGTCCTGCCCCGACGACGTCGTGCGTCCTGCCTCGGCGACGACGTGCGTCCGCGCCGGCGACGACGTGCGTCCCGCTGCGGCGTCACGTCGTCGGGACGGTGCCGGTGCCGGTGCCGGAGGTGGGGACGGGGACGGGGACGGCGTCGAGGGACGGGGCGACGACGGTGAAGGCCCGGTCGGTGAGCGTGGCGGGATCCTCGGTGCCGTCGCTGTCGCTCCAGCGCTGCAGCACGGTGTGGAAGGCGGCCAGCGCCATGCCCGCCGCCAGCTGCGGATACAGCTCCGTCGCGGGGTCGAGGCCCAGCCGGCGCGCCAGCTCGGCCGCCAGCTCCTCCCGCCACTGCGCCTGCCGCTCCAGGAAGCGGCCGAGCAGCGCCGGCGTCCGCAGGATCAGCTGGACGACGCGCAGGGCCCGGTCCGCGTGCCCTGCGCAGGCGTCGACGGAGCGCCACACCGTGGCGCGCAGCGCGGCCGACGGCGGCTCCTCGGCCGGGCGGCCCGCCAGTTCCTCGCACATGGCGGTGCCCAGGCCGGCGAGGAACTGGACGACCACGTCCTCCTTGGAGGCGAAGTAGCGGAAGAACGTCCGCTTGGACACCCCGGCGGCGGCGGCGATCTCGTCCACGGTGACCGCGTCGAAGCCGTCGCGGGCGAGCAGGGTCAGCGCGGCCTGCGTGAGTTCGTCCGCGACGAGCTGGCGTTTGCGCTGGGCGAGGGTGCCGTCCGGAGGGGGCGTCATGCTGCCCATCGTAAGCGCCGTGCCGTCGCTGTCTCGAAATGCCATTCTTGACACTCGGTGTCACATGCGGCACGGTGAGGCGCATGACGAGTAGGAAGCGCTGGAGCGCGGAGGAGATCCCGGACCTCGACGGACGGGTGTTCGTCGTCACGGGGGCGAACAGCGGTCTCGGCCTCGCGACCACCCGGGCCCTCGCCCACAAGGGCGCCCGGGTGGTCCTCGCGGTGCGCGACGAGGCCAAGGGCCGCAAGGCCGTCGCGGAGATCACGGCCGTGTGCCCGGGCGCTCGCCTGGAGGTCCGCCGGCTGGACCTGACCGACGGGGAGTCGATCCGCGCCTTCGCCGGCCGGCTGGCGTCGGACGGCGTACGCCCCGACGTCCTGGTCAACAACGCCGGTGTGATGGCGCCGCCGCGCACGCTCACCGACGGCGGCATCGAGCTGCAGTTCGCCGCCAACCACCTCGGCCACTTCGCGCTGACCGGCCTGCTGCTCGACCTGCTCGCGGGCGGCGACGACCCGCGCGTGGTGACCGTGACGTCCGCCAACCACCGCCGCGCGCGCATCGACTTCGACGACCCGACCGGCGCCCGGTCGTACTCCCCGATGGGCCGCTACAACCAGTCCAAGCTCGCCAACGCCGTCTTCGGACACGAGCTGCACCGGCGGCTGACCGCTGCCGGCAGCCCGGTCCGCAGCATGCTGGCGCACCCCGGCTACACCGCCACCGGCCTCCAGACCAGCGCCCCCGTCGGCTCGGTGCGACTGCTCTACGGCCGCGTCCTGCTGCCGCTGGCCCAGTCCCCGGACCAGGGCGCCCTGCCCCAGCTGTACGCCGCGACCGCACCGGACGCGCAAGGCGGCGAGCTGTACGCCCCGGACGGCCCCGGCGAACTGCGCGGCGCCCCCCGCCGGGCCGTCCTGGCGCTCCGGGCCACCGACCCGGGCACCGCCGAGCGCCTCTGGCGTCTGTCGGAACGCCTGACCGACGTGCGCTACGGCTCGGCGTGAAGGACACGGCACGGCGCCAGAGTCGCGGCGCGAAAGACTCGCGCGAAGGGCGCGGCACGCAGGGCGCGGCGAATCAGGGGCGGCGCGAAAGGGGCGGCGAATCAGGGCGGCGCGAAAGGCGCGGCGAGTCAGGGGTGCCGCGAAAGGCGCGCTACCGCCCCTGACCGCGGCCCGTCCCGCCGGCGCCGCCCTGCGCCGCCGGACCCCCGCGCCCACCGGGCACCGCCGCCGGACCCCCGTGCCCACCGGGCACCGCCGGCGGACCCCCTGGCCCTTGTCCACCGCGTACTGCCGCCGGACCCCCGCGCCCGCGCGGCAGCGCCGCCGCCGTCAGCAGGGTGCCGAGGACCGCGCCCTCGATCCCGACGCCGAGCTGGAAGCCCCACAGCTGCCGGGGCAGCGACAGCGACAGCAGGACGCCCACCGCGAACGCGGTGGTCACCGCCCACGCCGTGCCGCGCGTCCGGGCCAGGCCGCCGGCCAGCACCCCCGCGGCCGCCGCCACCGTGACGGGCGTGAGGAACTGCGGGTACGCCAGGGCCTCCAGGCCCCGCACCCGCGCCCACCAGGTGTACGCGGGCGGCAGGAGGACGGCCGTCAGCAGCGTCGCCCCCAGCGCCGGCAGCAGGGCGCGCCGGGCGGGCCGGACCCGTTCCGCCACCATGTACCGGCTCAGCCGCCAGCCGCGTACCGCCCCGGCCAGGGGCACCCCGAGCAGCAGCGCCAGCAGGCCGAGCAGCCACCACGGATGGACCAGCCGGGTCATGTAGACGTACTGCGCCCACACCGCGGCGTGCACCGGTCCCGGCAGCGCGGACAGCCGTTCGTCCATGAACTGACCGAACTCGATCTCCCACTGGAGCCCGAAGACGGTGTCCGCCTCGCCGACCACCGCGCCCGCCACCACCAGCCCCAGGACCGCGACCATGCGCACGGGCCGCCGCGCCAGGTCCACCGACCGGGCCCAGCAGTCCCCGAGGAACTGGCACCACACGGTGAACAGCAGCGCCAGCACCGCCACCACCAGCCAGCCGGAGAACTGCAGCGACACCCGCAGCCCCGGCAGCATCAGATGGTCGACGATGGCCGTGGGGGAGAGGGCGAAGCCCGCCAGCACCCCCAGCCCCACCCCGAGCCGGAACGGCACCGGCGAGGGCACCGCGGCCCGGCGGTCCAGCCGGTGCAGCGCGGCGCGGACCACCGTCAGCAGCAGCACCAGCACCACCAGCAGGGTGATCAGCCAGGTCGGCCACCAGCCGCGGATGCCGCCGTTCTGGCGGACCTGCGCGGTGACCGAGGCCACCGGATCCCAGGAGACCGGCAGGCAGAAACCGACGACGAAGGCGAAGCCGAAGCCCTGGTGCATCAGCAGCGTCTGGTCCGCCAGGCAGTCCCGGCGCTGCGCGAACGACGGATGGGTGCGGGTGAACCGCGCCCACCAGCCGCGGACCGACCGCCGCGGCCGGCCGCCGGGCCCGGCGGAGGCGAGGCCGAAGGCGCGCAGCAGCGGTTCGGGTGTCCCCATCCACTCCACGACCCGGGCGTCCGCCCGGAACTCCCTGGTCCGCAGGATCACCGAACGGGCGGCGAGCGCGACCGCCGCGAAGGCCGCCGCGTCGAGCAGCGCGGCCCCCGAGTACGGGGCGCTGCCCGGGACGAAGAGCAGCCCCACCAAATCGCCGAGCATCCGGGGGAGGAGCAGGAGCGCGAACCAGCAGCGCAGCAGCGCCAGCGTGATCAGGGTGATGTCGACGTCGCGGTTGCGCAGATGGGCCACTTCGTGGAGGACGACGGCCCGGAAGGCGGCACGGTCCGCCGCGTCCCCCTCGTGAAGCCGGATCAGGCCGCGGCTGAGGATGATGTGCCGGCGGCCGGCCCGGCCGAAGGTGACGCCGTTCACCCCCGAGTCGAGGAAGTCCACCAGGACGGTGACCCCGCGGGCCCGCTCGGCGCCCGCGGTCAGACGGGTGATCTCCGCGTGCAGGGAGGGGAAGCGTCCGGCGTCCAACGGGCGCACCCCGCGGCGCCGGGCCCGGCGGGCGGAGCGGAACCAGTAGTGCGCTGCGGTGGCCGCGGCGAGGATCGCGTACGAGACGAGGATGCCCTGGGAGGTGCGGTCGTCGCTGGAGTCGCACGGTTTCGGCCGGGGGCCGTTCTCGAGGAACCGGGCCGTACCGCCGGCCTCCCGCACCGCGTCCCGCAGGCAGCTGTTGAGATCGGGGCCGCCCCGGTCCCCGGCGATGACGTCGGCGTAGCCGGGGTGCAGGACGGACAGGAACGACAGCACCGCGCAGATCAGCAGGACGAAGGCGAGGAGCGTCCCCGAGGGCAGCGGCCGGCGCGGTGGCGGCAGCGTCTCCAGGGCCGGCTCGCCGCTCCCGACGGCCGTCATGTTCCGGAACCGGGCCCGCCGGCCTCCCTCAGGTGGTCCCGGACGGCCTCGGCGAGCAGCTCGGAGCGGTCCGGCGGCAGCCCGAGGAGGACGGCGGTACGACTGGCCGCGGCGCCCAGCTCGGCGATCCGTTCCTCGGTGAGAGGGGCGGGCCGCTCCTCGGTTTCGGGCGTGGCCGATTCCTCGCCGCGTCCGCGGCCCAGCCTGCGGCGGATCCGCGCCACCAGGCCGCTGCCGACCGTCTCGCCCATCATCTTGACCACCTCGGTGGCGACCCCGCAGGCGATGCTGGTGACGACGAGCTCGGCGACGCCGCCGAAGGCCAGCGGATCGTCCTCGCGGCGCCGCCGGTCCCGCCGGCCGGGCCGCTTGGGCAGGCTCGCCGCGGTGTCGTCGAAGTAGGGCAGCTCCTCGGGAGCGATCCGCGCCACGATGGCCCGCCCCAGCGCGAGGTCCGCGGCCTCGGCCTGTTCCACGTCCGTCTCCCTCCTCGCGGCGCCTCGAAGGATCAGCAACCGTAGTGCACAACGACCTTGCACGCAGGGCCACTTGACGATGTTGACACGCCCGTGGGAACGGGACCAGTGGCCCACCGGACACCGCACCGCCGGCACACGACACCGCGTTCCGCCCTGCGCTCCCGCGCCGACGGACCACGTGACCGGAACCCCAGTTCGTGTAAATGCAGGCATGGATGCAAGATGAAGGGGTAATCGCGGGTCGGCCGCGCACATCGGCGGCCACCGCATCATTGGGTAGTGGGAGGGACATGTCATGGCGCTCATGAGTGCGACGGTTACGGACCCGGGGACGCTTGAGCTGCCGGAGGTCGCCGATCCCTCCCAGGTGGCGCCCAAGGACGCCCGGGAGCTGTCCAAGGTCTTCTTCGACCGGCTGGCGACGCTGGAGGAGGGCACGCCCGCCTACAGTTACGCGCGCAGCACGCTGATCGAGATGAACATGTCCCTGGTCCGCTTCGCCGCCGGCAGGTTCCGCAGCCGTGGGCCGGAGGAGATGGAGGACATCGTCCAGGTCGGCATGATCGGTCTGATCAAGGCGATCGACCGGTTCGACCTGTCGAGGGAGTCCGAGTTCACCTCCTTCGCCATCCCCTACATCGTCGGTGAGATCAAGCGGTTCTTCCGCGACACCACCTGGGCCGTGCACGTCCCGCGCCGCCTGCAGGAGGCCCGCGTCCAGCTCGCGCGGGCGACGGAGGAGCTGCGCAGCCGCCTGGGCCGTACCCCGACGGTCAAGGAGCTGTCGGAGCTGCTGAGCCTGCCGGAGGACGAGGTGCGCGAGGCCCGCCTCGCCGCCAACGGCTACAACTCCTCCTCCCTGGACGCCACGCTCCACGGGCACGAGGACGGGGAGGCCGCGCTGCAGGACTTCATCGGCGCCGAGGACGCCGCCTTGGACCTGGTGGAGGACGTGCACGCCCTCACCCCGCTGATCGCCGAGCTCGACGAGCGCGACCGGCAGATCATCCACATGCGGTTCGTGGAGGAACTCACCCAGGCCCAGATCGGTGAGCGCCTGGGGGTCTCCCAGATGCACGTGTCCCGCCTGCTCTCCCGCTGCCTCGCCCGCCTCCGGGAAGGCATGCTCAGCAAGGACTGAAACCTGCTCGGCCAGGACTGAAACCTGCTCGGTCAGGACCGGGACAAGCTCGGCAACGGCTGAGACATGCTCGGCAAGGACTGAAAGGGCATCCTGGGCAAGGACCGAAACGTGCTCCGCCGAGGCCGGCCGCCGACACGGCGGCCCCTCGGCGTACTCGGCGTCTAGCCGCCGCGCCCGCGCAGGCTGAGGGACGCGACGATCTGCTTGCCGGTGTCCAGGGGGACGGCGCGGACCTCGTCGCAGAGCCGCCCCACCAGATGCAGGCCGTGTCCGCCGACACGGCGCGGGTCGTGCTCCCGCGGCAGGGGGAGGTGGCGGGAGGTGTCCCGCACGCCGACCCGCAGCAGGGCGCCGTCGGCCGTCACCTCGAGGAGCAGTGCGCCCGGGCCGGGCGCGTGGCGCACCGCGTTGGTGACCAGCTCGCTCACGACGAGCTGGGCGTCCTGGCTGGACCGGTCACGCGGTCCGTGGCCGGCTTCGGACAGGAGGGTGCGTACGGCCGCCCGGGCCTCGGCTATCGACACGCCGTCAGCCGTGTCCCAGGCGGTGCTGTACCGCCGCGCCACGGAAGGACCCGGTTCATCGGGCGTTCGATCCTTCAGCGGGGTGACCATGGACCTCCTCCTGCGGGCCGCGCCGTGCCCTCTCCTCGGACAGTGTCGTCGTCGCCTGTCCCCGGACATTGTCGCTGTCGCACATCCGCGGACGTTCTCGGTGCCGCGTATCCGCTTACCCGCTGTCGCCCCGCCCATGGGAGGCCAGGCCCGATGTCGCGCTGCCCATGGGAGGCCAGGCCCGATGTCGCCCTGCGCATGCGAGGTCGGCGCTCCGAGCGGCGGGCCCGCCGCGCGAAGGCGCTCCGCGGTGCGACATACTCTCCCGATGCGTTCACGTACCTCCCCGATCAGCCGGCCGGTCACGATACGGAGGGCCGTCGCGCGGGACGCCAAGCGGCTCACGCGGATCGTGCGGGGCTCGGGCGCCTACCAAGGCAAGTACGCGGCCGCGGTCGAGGGCTACCGGGTCGGCCCCGATTACCTCGAGGCCCACCGCGCTTTCGTGGCCGTCGGCGCCGATGAGCAGGGCGGCCGGGTCCTCGGGTTCTACTCGCTCGTCCTCGACCCGCCGGAGCTCGACCTGCTGTTCGTCGCCGACGAGGCGCAAGGACGGGGTATCGGCCGGCTGCTCGTCGCGCACATGCAGTCGGAAGCCCGTGCCGCAGGGCTCGACCGGGTCAGGGTCGTGTCGCATGGTCCCGCCGAGGACTTCTACCACCGCACCGGTGCCGTCCGGACCGGCACCGCCCCGGCGAACCCGCCCGCCGTCCCGTGGGACCGCCCGGAATTCGAGTTCCGCATCCCCCCGGAATGACCCGCTGCGCCCGGTCGCCGCACCGGCGTGCAGGGTGGCTCGCCCCGGGCCCCACCGAACGCCCGAGCTGCCGGCGGCGACGGAAGGTCCTCCACCCCGTCCGACCCTGTGCGATCGCAACCCTCGTTGGAGGGGGGGTGTGCTGCAGCTCCGGCGTCGGCACCGCCGCCCCCGGGTTCTTCTGCCTGCGCCCTCGCGTCGAGTGCTCGTCACATCCGGCCGGGGCCCTTGGCGACCAGCAGTCATAGCCTTCGCCTCTGCAAAGTCGAACGCTCCGAGAGGCGTCTGAGGCGATGCCTGCCCCCGCCGAGCGCACGGGCTTCTCGCACCGCAGGGCTGTTCATGATCGCGGAAGCTGCGAGAGGGCCATGCGCACCGGGGGGGGCGCACCGCCCGCGCCGGTGAGTCCGGCAGCGTGGTCATGCTGGTGCCGGCGGCCGGGCGCCGTGAGTCGAGCCGCATGATGGCCGAGGCCGATATCGAGCCGACCGTGACCAAGGTCGCGGCCTCGGCACCAGCAAGGACCCTTCCCGCGGCACCGGCGGCAAGTCCCGAAAGGCCGGCGAGGCCCGCAAGCTCGCCGAGGCCCGCAAGCTCGCCGAGGCCCGCAAGGCCGGCCTCGTGCGTCGCAACGGCCGAGAGCCGTTGCCCTGGCGGCGAATCCCCTGGCCACGGGATTGGCAACCTCGGCCCGGCCCGAAGCCGTCATGTGCGCCTCACTTACGAAGTCAACGCCTTTGGCCGCGAGAGGGAGACCCGCCGAAACGGAGCAGAATGATGTTGCCGGCGCCTCGCACTGCGCCCAGCATGACAAGCTGTGCTTGCCCACCCCCGAACCCAGGAGGTCACCATGACCGCAGAGCCCGTATCTACGGAAGGTTCGGAGCCGGCTGCCCCGGAGACGTCCCCTCTGGAGCCGGACAGCGACGGCAACTACGACCTCAAGCGCAAGTTCCGCGAAGCCCTGGCGCGCAAGCGCGGTGCGCAGGCGGACGCCGCTGAGGTTGCCGCCAAGTCCGAGGGATCGAAGGTGCGTTCGGCGCACGGCCCGGCTGCGAGCCAGCGGTCGTTCAGGCGCAAGAGCGGCGGCTGAGTCCATGAGCCCCGCGGTCTGACCGCTTCGCCGGCACTCGCGCTCTCCACTCAGGCGTGCCGTGCAGTGGCCCGCGACGTGCGCATGCCCGTGCGCACGTCGCGGGTGGGGCTCAGCCGGCGGACTCGCCTGGGGGAATGGCCTCGCCGAACTGGAATTCCGGGCTGAGGGCACTGCCTTGTCCGAGGGTGCGCGGCCGGTGGTGCGCGCCTTGCGTGCCCCTGTACCGCTGTGAAAAACGACTGCGGCTGCCATCAGTTCCTCGCCGTCCGCAGGGGCAATATCTGTGCCCGCGGGCTGAGATTTCAACGGAACAAGCAGGCAGATTCTCTACCGCATTAAGCGGAGTGGGATACTTCACCGTACGCAGGCCGCTTCGGCGTGCTACTGTCGATCTCAGTTGCAGTTGTGGTTCCCAAAACTTCAAGTGCCCTCCGGTCGGCGCATGCGCCACCGAAGCACTTTTGTTGTCCGGTCTTTTTCCGGGCGGGTTGATCATCGCGGCGACACAGGGTCCGCGCAGTGCGGATCCCGATGCACTGCCCCAAAGGAGAAATGACATGGCTGCTGGTACCGTGAAGTGGTTCAACGCGGAAAAGGGCTTCGGCTTCATCGAGCAGGACGGTGGCGGCGCTGATGTGTTCGCCCACTACTCGAACATCGCCGCCCAGGGCTTCCGCGAGCTGCAGGAGGGCCAGAAGGTGACCTTCGACATCGCGCAGGGCCAGAAGGGCCTGACGGCCGAGAACATCGTTCTCGCCTGACGCTGACTGTCGCGTAATCGTAGCTGGGGCCCGCGTCCTTCGGGGTGCGGGCCCCAGCTACTCGCATTTTCCGCAGTGGTTTCGCCTGCGGACGACAACCAGGAAACCCGTAGGCTCACCGCATACGGGGCATCCTGCAGGGGTGCACGCATCCCTTCATGGCTTCATCGCGGCGGACGCCCGAACACTGCGTCCGCTTCGCGTCACTCATTCCAGCTCCTGTGCGCACGGACTTTCCGTCGGTCAGATTCGCTGTCGCATTCCACCGGTCCATTCTTGCAATTCTCTGTGCTGCTGATCGCTGCGGGAATTCCTTGATATGTGCCGCATCGAGGAAGGTTCCGCATGAACCGCACCCGCACGAACGACCGCTTCACCCGCACCCGTAACGGCAGTACCGAATCCGGCAGGGGCGGCAGCCGATTCGGCTCGTCGGCCAGGAGCCGCTCCGGCGGGCAGGGCCGTTCCGGTGGTTACGGCCGCCGGCCCGCCGCGGCCCAGGGGGAGTTCGCGCTGCCCAAGACGATTACACCCGCGCTCCCCGCCGTGGAGGGCTTCGCCGATCTCGACATGCCCAGGGCACTGCTGGGCGCACTCAGCTCACATGGCGTGACCGTACCCTTCCCGATCCAGGCCGCGACCCTGCCGAATTCCCTCGCCGGCCGCGACGTACTGGGCCGTGGCCGCACCGGCTCCGGCAAGACCCTCGCCTTCGGGCTGGCGCTGCTGGCCCGTACGGCCGGGCAGCGCGCCGAGGCCAGGCAGCCGCTGGGGCTGATCCTCGTACCCACGCGTGAACTGGCGCAGCAGGTCACCGACGCGCTCGCCCCGTACGCCCGCTCCGTGAGGCTGCGGCTGGCCACGGTGGTGGGCGGAATGCCGATCGGCCGACAGGCGAGCGCGCTGCGCGCCGGCGCCGAGATCGTCGTCGCCACGCCGGGACGCCTCAAAGACCTCATCGACCGTGGCGACTGCCGACTGAACCAGGTATCCGTCACCGTCCTCGACGAGGCCGACCAGATGGCCGACATGGGCTTCATGCCGCAGGTCACCGCCCTCCTCGACCAGGTCCGCCCCGAAGGCCAGCGCATGCTGTTCTCCGCCACTCTCGACCGCAACGTCGACCTGCTCGTGCGCCGCTACCTCAGCGACCCCGTCGTGCACTCCGTCGACCCCTCGGCCGGCGCGGTCACGACGATGGAGCACCACGTGCTCCACGTTCACGGCGCCGACAAGCACGCGGCAACCACCCAGATCGCCGCACGCGACGGCCGCGTGATCATGTTCCTCGACACCAAGCACGCCGTCGACGGCCTCACCGAACACCTGCTGAACAGCGGGGTACGGGCCGCCGCCCTGCACGGCGGGAAGTCACAGCCACAGCGCACCCGCACGCTGGCACAGTTCAAGACCGGACACGTCAACGTGCTGGTAGCGACCAACGTCGCGGCGCGCGGCATCCACGTCGACAACCTCGACCTCGTCGTCAACGTCGACCCGCCGACCGACCACAAGGACTACCTCCACCGCGGCGGTCGCACCGCCCGGGCAGGGGAGTCCGGCAGCGTCGTCACCCTGGTCACCCCCAATCAGCGCCGCGGCATGACCCGCCTCATGGCAGCGGCCGGCATCGTGCCGCAGACCACCCAGGTCCGCGTCGGCGAAGAAGCCCTGCACCGCATCACCGGCGCCCAGGCCCCCTCCGGCATCCCGGTCGTCATCACCGCACCGGTGGTCGAACGCCCCAAGAAGCGCGGCGCCACCTCACGCGGCCGACGCCGCCCCGTCCCGGCGGCCCGCCGCGCGTCCGTACGGCAGTCCGCCGGCGGTGCGGCGGCATAGAACCTTCGTGTCAGGAAGCCCGCCCGACTTCGCAGGAGGCACCCTTTGACGCCGGACCAGACGCAGTTCCGCTCACCACGTACCAACGCCGTGCAGACGGAAGCGGATCCCGCGGACGCGGCCGGACCGGAGGTCTGGGAGGACATGACCGTGGAGGTGGCACTGTCCGTGATGGCCGCCGCCCGTACAGGTCAGCTGGTCGTCTGTGACGAGGACGGTATGTGCACCGGCCTGGTCACCCGGGACCGGCTCACGGCCGTTCGTGACGGCTCCGGATACACGGACCGGATCCGCCTGCGGGACATCGCCGACGTCATCGGGCCCTTCGCCTCGCCGCCGGCCACGAGGGCCGAAACCGAGCGTGCGATGCGCTGCCGCCGACTCGGGGCCCCGCCCGTGGCCGACGGACGTGGCAACGCTCTGGCCGTCCTCGCCCTCTCTCGCTGAACCGCCGTCACCCTGCCCGGCGTGTCCGCCTGACGTACGGACAGGTGTGAGCCGAACCGAGCAGTGAGGCCCCACCGGCTTGGGCGAATTCCAGGGGGCGTGGCAACACTGCGGTGAGTTGATCAAGCCGCGAGCAGTTTGAACAGACGCTCGGCTGGGGTCTCCCAGTCGAGCATTTTGCGTAGGCGGCTGTTGAGTTCGGTGGCGGCGTCCAGGTCCTCGCGGGTGTGGTGGGACAGGTCGGTGCCCTTGGGGAGGTACTGCCGCAGCAGGCCGTTGGTGTTCCCGTTCGAGACGCGCTGCCAGGGGCCGGCCGAGGCGCAGAAGTAGACCGGGAGGTCCGTGGTGACGGTGAAGGCGCTTACGGTGGAGGGACTGCGGCCAAGCTCGGCCCCGATGGCCCGCACGGACGCCGTCTCCCGGAGCCGGTCAGCGATGCGGATGTGGTCGGCCTCGGTGAGGGAGCACGACGGGCCGACGGGTTCCTCAGGGCGAGCCGGGGGTGCGGGTGTGTGCCAGGGCAGCCCCGTGTCCACGATAGGCCGGGGCTGCCCTGTATCTCCCGGATGCCTGCCGGCCGTAGAGCCAACGCTTGCCGGTGCGGCGGTTGATGCCGATGATCCGGCAGGCTTCCGTGTTCCCTGTTCCAGGATCCACGAGCCGAAGGTGTTCCTCCCGCTCAGGGTCCAATCTCCTGGGCCCCTGAGGCGCCGATCCTTCCGGATTTCGAAGTCCATCGCACCCCTTGAACCAGGGCGTTGTGACGACCGCTGGAACGGAAGCGTGCCGGTGGGGTTTCACTGTGTGCCGTGGGTCGGTGAGTCAGTGGTCGGAGTAGCTGAAGTCGCCCACGGTCCAGGCACTGACGTCCTCGATCGCGACGCGGTACATCCCGCCTGTCTCCGGGATCCCCACCGTACCCTGCAGGATCCGGGCGACGTGGAAGTGCAGATGCGTGGGCGGTCCGTCCTTCCTCGCGGGGGTGTCGAAGACGGCGGAGAACTCGCCCAGGTCGGCGGAGTCCGCCAGCACCTCGGACACCCTCTGCTTCCACATGGCTTCCGGAGCCAGCCGACCGGTGATGACAGCACCACTGGTGACCACGGTCAGGGACATCTGGTTGCTCTGCCCGGACTCCACAAGGGCAGCTATCGCAACGAGCAGCTCGTCAAGCTTCGGCATGGGGTCGGATTCTATGCACCGGCCCGCCCGGGTGGCGCAACCGGGCGAGACGGGCGCATACGGCTGCCCCAGCGCCGCAATACAGGTCAGGGGGTGCGCATGTGCGGCGGCTGCGAGACAGGGGCGTGCTTCGAGGTATTGGTCTCGCCACCAACTGGGCCTGCGGTGGCCGCCACAGGAAGTCACGCCGGGCGGGGGCCGGTGGTGCGGATCAAGTACGCGCCAGGCCCCTGCCTGCTGGACCTGGAGGTGAGTGAAGGCACCGTCCAGGTCAGCGTCTGGGACACCGACCTGACACTGCCCGCGGCCTGCCCCGCAGACCCGGGCCGGGTCGGGCAGGACGGCCTGGAGATCATCATGGCCGTGTGCCAGAGCTTCGAGGTGCGCCGCGAGCCGGTGGGCAAGCGAGTCAGGGCCGCCATCGTGCTGGCTGACGGCCCCGGCGGAGATCCGGCCGGCCGCCTGCTGTGACCGTCCCTGGGCGCCGGAACCTGCCGCAGGTGTCTACCGGCCCGCCAGGTAGCCGACGCCCTGCCCACTCCACCTGGATCGGTTTTGTGCCTCCAGGCCCAGCATGTGGTCGCCGAGCCGGGAAGCAACCCGGGACAGCACTCTTCCGATCGTATGTGCGGAAGAACTTCAGACGCTGATCATGGAGAAAACCTGTCGTGACGACAGTAGACATCAACCCGCCGCAGGGTTACTGTCTTAGTCGTACCCAGGAAGTCGAAGTGGGCACGGCAGACACGAACTGCCGTGCCGGCAGGTCAAGCAGGACACGGCCCAGAAGGGTCGTGAGCAGTACCCGCGGTATCCAGCAGTATCACCGAGTAACCGAAGGTAAGGAGCGAGACGCCATCAGGATCGCCCGGGCGAGGAAGCAGTCCGCCCGGGTACCGCAGGCCCCGGATTGGAAGGTGGTCCCCGGTCACGCATCCGCGATCCCCGCAGTCCCGCCCTCCCAGGCGAACCCTGCGGACATACAAGGCCGGCGCAGTTCGCCGGTAGATGGTGTTGAAAGCTCGGGGTCCGGGTGCCGGTACGGTGCCCGGGCCCCCCGACGCGTCCCCCGGAAGAAGAGGTCTATGCCCCCTGGCAGTTCCCGCGCCGTCACCCCTCTCGATGACGACGACTACCCCGCCTACACCATGGGCCGGGCCGCCGACATGCTCGGCACCACCCCCGCCTTCCTGCGCGCCCTCGGCGAACACCGCCTGATCACACCTTTGCGCTCCGAAGGCGGTCACCGCCGCTACTCCCGCTACCAGTTGCGCATCGCTGCCCGTGCCCGCGAACTCGTCGACCAGGGCACGCCCATCGAAGCTGCCTGCCGCATCATCGTCCTCGAAGACCAACTCGAAGAAGCACAGCGCATCAACGAGCAAATGCGCGCACAAGGCGCCGAGCCGCAGTCGAAGACCTCGGCCTGACCGGACGCCGGCGCGAAGACACGGACGACGCTCCCGGCCCGCCACCGACTGGACCCCACCATCGGCCCCTGAAACGAGCGCCCCGACCACCACAGGGCAAGGACCCCGGCGATCACCACGCTGGGGTCCTTCTCTGTCCAAGACGGTGCAACCGGTCCCGGGCCGGAGCCCTGCCGGCGCGCCGGTCGCCCATCGGCGGCCGGCGAGTCTCCGGGTGAGCACTGGACGGTGAAGCCCGACATGATCACCGCCCCGCAGCACGCCGTCTCCGACTCGGTGTACGACGCGATCCGCGCCGCGGTCATCCAGATGATCCGCGCCGGCGAGATCCGCTCGGACTCCTCCACGGGGCCGGTCTACTTCGTACTGCAAAAGGGGGCAGCCGAGAGCCGGGCCCGCGAACTCGCAGCCGCCCTGCACGGAAACCTGGCGCCGCTCGCCCGCGCGTCGCCGAGGACGGCGTCGTCGACCCCGTCGACGGACGCGCATCCAGAAACCCCATGTGACCTGCAGATTCCCGTGGTGCGACGGCAGGGCGGCCCTCCCGTCCACACACCTTGTGACGTGTTCCGATGACGCATCACGTGGAGTGCGTGGCGATTCTGGAGCCTGCGGACAAGGGCGCCTGACCTCGGGTTCGGGAGCCAGGCGCTGGTAACCATCAGGCGGCGACGAGCTCCTGCTCACGGTCCGGCGTCTTGACCTCGGGCTTCTTGTTCGGCAGCGAGAGCCGGAAGACCTTGCGCCACGCGGAGAACACCTGTTTGGGCAGCGGTCCGGTGACGTACTCCAGCTCGTACTTCTCGAACAGCGCGCGCACCTTCACCGCGACCTCGGCGTACCGGTTGCTCGGCAGGTCCGGGAACAGGTGGTGCTCGATCTGGTGCGACAGGTTGCCGGTCATGAAGTGCATGGCCCTGCTGCCGCTGATGTTTGCCGAGCCCATCATCTGGCGCAGGTACCACTGGCCGCGCGTCTCGTCCTTGATCGACCGGCGCTCGAAGACCTGTACGCCCTCGGGGAAGTGCCCGCACATGATCACGGAGTGGGACCAGATGTTGCGGACCAGGTTCGCGGTGAACGTGGCGGCGAGCGTGGGGAGGAACGACGGGCCCGACAGCAGCGGGTGGATCACGTAGTCCTTGAGCACCTGCTTGCGGATCTTGCGGCCCACGGCCTTGGCCCGCGCGCGGAACTCCGGGTTCTTGCGGCGGCGTTTGCTCAGGTTCTTGCCGAGCTCCAGGTCGTACGCGGCGATGCCGTACTCGAAGAAGCAGGCGTTGATGAAGTTCCACAGCGGCTGGCCGAGGTGGAACGGGTGCCACTTCTGGTCCTCGTCGACGCGCATGATGCCGTAGCCGAGGTCGTTGTCCTTGCCGATCACGTTGGTGTACGTGTGGTGCAGCTCGTTGTGCGAGTGCTTCCACTGGTCGGCCGGCGAGACGTGATCCCATTCCCAGGTGGTGGAGTGGATCTTCGGGTCCCGCATCCAGTCCCACTGGCCGTGCAGGATGTTGTGGCCGATCTCCATGTTGTCCATGATCTTCGCCACCGACAGACCGGCGGTGCCGAGCAGCCACGCGGGCGGGAACATCGAGAACAGCAGCACGCCCCTGCTGACCAGCTCCAGCTTGCGCTGGGCGGCGATGACCTTACGGATGTAGGCGGCGTCCTTCTCGCCACGGCTGGCGATCACCTCGTCACGGATCGCGTCCAGCTCGCGGCCCAGCTCCTCGATCTGCTCGGCGGTCAGGTGGGCGGTGGGGTCGATTGCGGTCAAGGTGCTCCTACCGTTCGATGTCACAAGGGCCCGCCGCGGCGGACACACAGGTCTGGATGAGGACGCCCGGCTCGGCCTCGGTGAGCTCGCCGGTGCGCAGGTCGCGGACGGCGCCCGCTTTGAGCGGCGTGACGCAGCCGAAGCAGATGCCCATGCGGCACCCGGACGGCATGAGCACGCCGGCCTCCTCGCCGACGTCCAGCAACGGCGTGGCGCCGTCCGCGTCGACGGTCTTGCCGGTGGCGCTGAACGTGACCTCGCCGCCGGCGCCGGCGACGACGATGCTGGGGCGGAAGCGTTCGGTGTGCAGGCGCTCCGGTACGCCGTGCCCGCTCCAGTGCTCCTCGGCGGCGTCGAGCAAACCCGCGGGCCCGCAAGCCCAGGTCTCGCGCTCGGCCCAGTCGGGCACGAGTTCGTCGAGACGGGCGATGTCGAGCATGCCGTCGGTGTCGGTGTGCACCTCGATGAGCCGCAGCTTCTTGGCCGCGACCAGATCGTGCAGTTCGCTGCGGAAGATCACATCCTGCGGCCGTGGCGCGCAGTGGACCATGACGACATCGTCGAACTCGGTGTCGCGCAGCATGCCCATCACGGGCGTGATGCCGCTGCCGGCCGTCAGGTAGAGCACCTTGGCGGGCTTGGTCTGCGGCAGCACGAAGTCACCGGTCGCCTGGTCGAGCTGGATCAACGTGCCCGGTTTCGCCCTGCGGACCAGGTGGTTGCTGACCTTGCCGTCCGGGATCGCCTTCACGGTGATCGTGACGCGGCCGTCCCGGCGGTTCGTCGGCGAGGTGATGGAATAGGCACGCCACAGGCGCACCCCGTCGACGTCGACCCCGATCCGCACGTACTGACCGGCTGTGTGGCCGCGCCAGCCCCGCCCCGGCCTGATCACGACAGTCGCGGCGTCATCCGTCTCGGGGTGCACGGCCTCGATGCGCCCCCGCAGGTCAGCGCCCGCACGCAGTGGGCTGACCAGGTCGAGGTAGTCCGACGGCATGAGCGGCGTCGTGACCATCTCCAGCAGTTTCCACGCCCTGCTGCGAAGGGCTGCACTCGTCATGACTCCAGCTTGCTGCGTCTCAGGGCGTAAAGTCCTGACCGTAGGACGTGAATCTGGTGGGTGGAATTGTTCGCAGGGAATAAAAACGTGAGTCGTGTGACCCAGAGGGCCAGCGAACTGGCCCTGGATGAGACGACGGTCACCGCACTTCGGGCCGCGCTGAAGACCACCGCCGACGAGGTCGTCCAGGCGATCATCGACGAGGTCCCTCCCTACGCAGGCGCCCTTTCGGGCAGCATGGGCGGCACCATTCGCCGAGCCGTTCGCACCGCCCTCGGCCACTACCTGGACCTCGCCAGCGGGAACGCCACGGGCGGCGGCGGCGGTGACGCGGCCTACGAACTGGGCCGCGGCGAGGTGCGCGACGGCCGTTCGATGGACGCCCTGCTCAGCGCGTACCGCGTCGGTGCCCGCGTGGCTTGGCGATGCCTGGCAGCGGGCGCCGTGTCCGCAGGTCTGCCCGCCGCCGAGGTCGCCAAGTTCGCCGAGCTGACCTTCGCCTACATCGACGAGCTCTCCGCCGCGAGCGCCGCGGGCCACGCCGACGAACTGGCCGCCCGGGGCAGGGCCCACGAGCGCCACCTGGAACACCTGGCCCGCGACCTCCTCGCCGGCGCGAGCCCGGACGTGCTGCTGGCCTCTGCTCAACGGGCCGGATGGCAGCCTCCGGATTCGCTGACGGCGGTCCTGCTGCCCGCCGCACAGGCCCGGCCTGCCTACCGCGCGCTCGACCCGAGCACCCTTGTCCTCGACGATCTGCCGGACGCCACCGGTGTGCTGCTCGTTCCCGATGCCGACCGATCACACCTCTTGCGGCAGCTGACCGACCGCACCGCAGTGGTCGGCCCGGCCCGGCCATGGACCCGTGCGTCGGCCTCGTACGCACGAGCCGTACGCGCGCGCTCCCTCTCCTCCGATATCCGCGACACCGAGGACCACCTGCCCGAGCTGGTGCTGAGCGCCGACGTGGACGCGTTCGCAGACCTGCGTGCCCGAGCCCTCGCACCCCTCAGGACCTTGCCTGTCGCGACCGCACGGCGGCTGGAGGAGACATTGAGGGCGTGGCTGCTGCACCAGGGCAGGCGGGACGAGGTGGCGGCGGCGTTGTTCGTCCATCCCCAGACAGTCCGGTACCGGATGTCGCAGCTGCGGGAGCTGTTTCCGGATCTCGCATCGCCACACCGGGTCCTTGAACTGACGCTGGCGGTCGGTCTTCGGGCCAGTTGACGCGTACTGCGACCGTCCACGAACTCCCGGCTGAGCCCGGCATCGTGCTCGGTGTCCACCTGGACGTCCTTGCAGCCGGGACGGTACGGGTGAGCGACGCGACCAAGGTGCAGCAGGTCGGCTGACAGGGAGCGTTCCACCACGAGTCGGCCACCTGCCGATCCGCCAGCCCCGCGTCTCGCACGACCAGCCACACCCGGTCGCGACTGAGCGGAGTTGGCCGAGAAGGACGCCGATCGCGTCGAGCAGGGTGCTGGCGAAGGCTGGAGCGACCGGGTTGAAAGGGCGGACTGTCGGCCGTGACGCCCCCGTCCGACTCCCTGGGCACCCACATGCATGGCGATGAGCCAGGATGCTCGGGCGCCAGGTGGCGGGCCGTGGAAGGGTCGGGGCTGCTGAAGTGGTTGTTCCCGTGCCGGAAGAGCTGTTCGTACTTGCTGCATGAAAGGAGAACAGAATGGCGACGCAACTTCTCATGCGGCGCGTAACAGCAGACACCTATCAGCGCATGATGGCGGGTGAATTCGTTAACGAATACAAGAGGGAAGAACGGGGGGTCGGGGAGACGTGGGACGTGCTCGCACGGATTCTCGCACACGGGTTCATCGAATCTCCGCAGACGCATGCACTCGCCATCTTGGGGGGACGAACCGTCCCCGGGTCACCCGGGTTCGGCGCAAGAGCTCTCTCACCGCACCAAGTCGCGGAAGCAAGCGGTCTGCTCAATGTCTTCGTCGACGGGGAAATCGAAAGACGGCATCGGCGGCTGGACTTCACTGGAGCGCAGGGTGGAGGAACGGATGGTGCTCCGGTGATCAGTGTCGAGGACTGCATCCGAGCATTTCGGTGCCTTCGCAAGTTCTATGCGAAGGCTGCGATTCATGGGGAGGGCATGGTCCTTCTGTTCGCCGAGGCTGCGTCTGCCACGCAGGAGGGGCAATGAGTAGTGAGTTCACGATGCGGCGTATCTCGCCCGACGTCTATGATCGAATGATGGGTGGGGAGCCCCCCTTCCCGTACAGGTATGTCGCCGAAAGCGGGCAAATCGCCAAACGCTGGGAAACCTCGGCCTTTGTCCTGGCCAACGGAGACCGCGCGGTCCCAGGGCCAGCTGTGGCGATCATCGGTGGGCAACGGTTGCCGGGTGGGCGATCGGTTGACCAGGATTTCGGGGGCACTCGGCTGTTCTCTTCAGTACAAGTTGCCGAAGTCGCCGAAATGCTCGCGCAGCTTTCGGACGAGGAGTATCGGCGACGTTTCGAGAACCTGGACTTCACGGGTGTCCATGGAACTGAGTCGGACGGTGGACCGGCGCTCGGGGTCGACGTTCTTCTTCGGGACCTGCACCACCTCCGTGCCTTCTACGGTGCTGCGGCACAGGCAGGCGACGCCATGATGGTGTGGCTTGACTGAATGAGCGACGCTCCTTGGCACATGCCTACGAGCACCGCCCGGACCGCCGACATGAGCATCCTCAGGGCCCGCCGCGTTCCGTCTGCCTGCCCGCCCGCGGACGGGCCGTAGCCGCCGCCGATCTCCCGCGGCGCCTGTGGCTCGAACAGCTCGTCAGCACCACAGCGACCCCGCCGAACGAGGTGGCCACTGCGCCGGTGTCACCGACGCAGTGAGCCGCAGGACCTGCAATCAGGTGAACCCCGGCCTGTGCACAACCCGCGAGGTCTTCGGACCTGGTCAGACCGGTTTCCCGCCCCCCTGCGTTATAGGGGCGTCCGTGAGACGTGAGAAGGTCTGAGGCGTGAGTGAGACACCGTCGAACACCCTGCAATACCGCTTTGACGGGCCGGAAGAGGCCCCGGTCCTGATCCTCGGTCCCTCACTGGGCACCACCTGGCACATGTGGGACCGGCAGGTCCCGGAGCTGGCCAAGCAGTGGCGCGTCCTGCGGTTCGACCTGCCGGGGCACGGCGGCGCGCCGGCCCGTCCGGCGGGGTCCGTCGCCGAGCTGACCGCCCGGCTGCTGGCCACCCTCGACGGGCTCGGCGTGCAGCGCTTCGGCTACGCGGGCTGCGCGCTCGGCGGTGCCGTGGGCGTGGAGCTGGCGCTGCGCCACCCCGAGCGGCTCGCCTCGCTCGTGCTGATCGCCGCCTCGCCCCGGTTCGGCACCGCCGACGAGTTCCGCCAGCGCGGGGTGATCGTCCGCACCAACGGCCTCGACCCGATCGCCCGGACGTCCCCCGACCGCTGGTTCACGCACGGCTTCGCCGCCGCCCAGCCCGCGATCACCGACTGGGCGGTGCAGATGGTGCGCACCACCGACCCGGGCTGCTACATCGCCGCCTGCGAGGCGCTCGCCGCGTTCGACGTACGGCCCGAGCTGGGCCGGGTGGGCGTGCCCACCCTCGTCCTCGTCGGCTCCGAGGACCAGGTCACCGGGCCCGCCGAGGCGCGCACGCTGGTCGCCGGCATCCCGGACGCCCGTCTCGCGGTCGTGCCCGGTGCCTCCCACTTGGTCCCGGTCGAACAGCCCGCCGCCGTGACCGACCTGCTCGTCACGCACTTCTCGACCGCCTGGCAGCCCGTCATCGACCCCGGCACCGGCCAGATCGCCATCCCCGCCGCGCCCGTGAAGCCGGTGCTGGCCGCGCCGCCGCCGCAGCCGGCCGCGCCCATCGCCGAGATCGCGCCGCCGGCGGCGCAGCCCCATCCCGCCGGGCGGCCCGACCCGTACGACGCGGGGCTCAAGGTGCGCCGCGAGGTGCTCGGCGACGCGCACGTCGACCAGGCGCTGGCGCAGGCCGGGGACTTCTCCGGCGACTTCCAGGAACTTCTCACCCGCTACGCCTGGGGCGAGGTGTGGAACCGGCCCGGCCTCGACCGCCGCGCCCGCAGCTGCGTCACCCTCACCGCGCTCGTCGCGGGCGGCCATCTGGAGGAGCTGGCGTTCCACACCCGCGCCGCCCTGCGCAACGGCCTCACCCCCGACGAGATCAAGGAGGTCCTGCTCCAGGCGGCTGTGTACTGCGGTATCCCCGCAGCGAACAGCGCCTTCAAGGTGGTCCAGCAGGTCATCCGTGAGGAGACCACCCTCGCCGAGTGATGCCGGGCGGGGTGCGCCCCCGCACCCCGCCCAAACCCTGCGCGAGGACCGGGCGGGCAGGATGGGACGCATGAAGCTCACCAAGATGTCGCATGCCTGTGTCCGGCTGGAGAAGGACGGACGCACCCTCGTCCTCGATCCCGGTGGTTTCAGCGAGGAGGACGCCGCGCTCGGCGCCGACGCCCTCCTGGTCACGCACGAGCACCCGGACCACTTCGACGAGGGCCGGCTGCGGGCCGCGATGGAGAACAACCCCGCCGCCGAGATCTGGACCCTGAAGTCGGTCGCCGAGCAGATCTCCGCGGCCTTCCCGGGCCGTGTGCACACCGTCGGCCACGGCGACACCTTCACCGCCGCCGGCTTCGACGTGGAGGTCCACGGCGAGCTGCACGCCGTGATCCATCCGGACATCCCGCGCATCACCAACGTCGGGTATCTGATCGACGGCGGCGCCGTCTTCCACCCCGGCGACGCGCTCACCGTCCCCGGCCGCCCGGTCGAGACGCTGATGCTGCCCGTCATGGCCCCCTGGAACAAGATTTCCGAGGTCATCGACTACGTCCGGGAGGTCGAGCCGCGGCGCGCCTACGACATCCACGACGCCCTCCTCACCGACCTCGCCCGCCCGATCTACGACCGCCAGATCGGCGCCCTCGGGGGCACCGACCACCGGCGGCTGACGCCGGGGGACAGCACCGACGTCTAGGGCCCGGTCCGGGCGGGGACGCGTTGTCGGTGCCGCCCGGTAGGTTGTGAGGCATGCGCATCGCGACCTGGAACGTGAACTCGATCACCGCCCGCCTTCCGAGGCTGCTGGCCTGGCTGGAGAGCAGCGGCACCGACGTGCTGTGCCTGCAGGAGGCCAAGGTCGCCGAGGACCAGTTCCCCTTCGAGCAGCTGCGCGAGCTGGGCTACGAGGCGGCGGTGCACGCCACCGGCCGGTGGAACGGCGTGGCGGTGCTCTCCCGCGTCGGCATCGACGACGTGGTCAAGGGCCTGCCCGGCGACCCCGGCTTCGACGGCGTGACCGAGCCGCGGGCGATCTCCGCGACCTGCGGCCCGGTCCGCGTCTGGTCGGTGTACGTGCCCAACGGCCGTGAGGTGGAGCACCCGCACTACGCGTACAAGCTCCAGTGGTTCGAGGCCCTGCGGGCGGCCGTCGCCGGCGACGCCCGGGGCAGCCGGCCGTTCGCGGTGATGGGCGACTACAACGTCGCGCCGACCGACGACGACGTCTTCGACGCGGCCGCCTTCGAGGGGTCCACGCACGTCACCCCGGCCGAGCGGGCGGCGCTCGCCGCGCTGCGGGAGGCCGGGCTGAACGACGTGGTGCCGCGCCCGCTGAAGTACGAGCACCCGTTCACGTACTGGGACTACCGCCAGCTGTGCTTCCCCAAGAACCGCGGCATGCGCATCGACCTGGTCTACGGCAACGATCCGTTCGCCCAGGCCGTCAAGGACGCCTACGTCGACCGCGAGGCGCGCAAGGGCAAGGGCGCCTCGGACCACGCGCCGGTCGTCGTCGACCTGGACGTGTAGCTCCCGTCGTCCGGCCCGTCCCGGCGCCGCGAGGGCCGGGTCACAGCAGCCGCAGGTCCACCGACCCGCCCAGCGCGGCCAGCCCCGCGTCGCCCGGGTGCAGATGGTCGCCGCTGTCGTAGGCGGCCAGCATCCGCTCCGGGTGCGCCGGGTCGCGGACCACCGCGTCGAAGTCCAGGACGGCGTCGAAGGCGCCCCCGGTGCGGATCCAGGCGTTGACCGCGGTCCGCTCGGCGTCCACGGCGGCCGGGCAGCGCGCGTGCCCCCCGCAGGGCAGGATCGTCGCGCCGAGGACGCGCAGCCCGCGCCGGTGCGCCCGGTCGGCGAGGGTGCGCAGGCCCTCCGTCAGCCGCGCGGCGGAGGTGCCGTCCATCAGGTCGTTGACGCCCTCGAAGACCACGAGGGTGCGCACCGCGGTCTGCGCGAACACGTCCCGCTCCAGCCGGTGCAGGGCGCTCACGCCCGCCTGGTCGGCGGCGACGCCGTCGCCGGGGTAGCGGTCGGTCAGGACGCGGTTGCCGGAGACGCCGTGGCCGAGGACGCCGTAGCGCGGCACGGCGCTCTGCCCGAGCAGCCGCGCCGCCAGCACGTCGGGCCAGCGGCGGTCGGCGCCGGGCGTGGAGCGGTCCCCGTCGGTGATGGAGTCGCCGAGCGCGACCACCGACCCCGGGCCGCCGCCGACGTCCACGCCGGTCAGCAGCGGCCAGCTGGTCAGCGTCGTGCCGTAGGCGGCCGGGGACACGTCCGCGGTGTGGTCGCCGGGCCCGCTCAGATACGACCGCTGCTGGGCGAGCCGGTGGACGGGCGCCGCCGTCACCGGGCCCGGCAGATGAAAGCTGACCAGCAGGTCGGACCCGGCCGGCACGGTGAACCGGAGCGGGTCGCTGACCGCCTGCGCCCCTGCCGGGATCTCCACCCCGGCCGCCCCGCCGAAGGACAGCGCCACCGGCGTGGCCTGCGGCGCCGCGCCCGACGCGCGCACCGCGACCGTCGCGGCGCCGATCCGCACCGGCGCCGCCGCGAAGGTGTTGTCGAACCGCAGCCGCACCCGCGGACCGCCCGCCGAGGTGTGCACCACCAGCCGCAGCGTCCGGTCGGTCCACGGGCCGACGGCCGGGTAGCCGCCGGTCGAGGCCGCCCAGCTGCCGCTCCAGCCCGGCGCGGGTGAGCGCACCGACACGGCGAACACGTGCAGGTCGGGCGCGACGGGCAGCCGTACCGCCGTCACCGTGCGGCCGGCCGCGAGCGGCACCGTCACGACGTACAGCCGGGCCTTCCCGGCGAGCCGTCCGGCGGGGGTCAGGAGGTGCGGCAGCGCCACCGCCTTCGTGGCGAGCGGGCCGGTGCGCCAGTCGGGCGCGGTCAGCGCGCAGGGGGCCGTGGAGCCGTCCGTGTAGCGCACGGTGCCCGTGCCGCCCGTGAGGTGGCCGGCCGTCCCGGCGACCAGGAAGGCCAGCGCGTCGCCCCGGCCGGTCACCCGCACCCACTGCCCGCCGGCCCGCGCGTTGTCCGGCTCGCCCGGCGCCCGCCGCGGCCAGGTCAGCCGGGCGCCGTCCACGGTCAGCACCCGCCCCGGCGTCCAGCCGGCGGCCGCGAGGTCCCGCACGGACAGCGACGCCCCCGCCCCGTCGAAGTCCGCGGCACCGGGCCGCGCGTCGTCACCGACGGCGACGTTGTCGAACAGCCGCTCCAGCGGCACGGGGCCGCCGCCCGCCGCCCCTCCGGCACCGGGATCGCCGACACCGCCCGCCGACGCGGGGCCCGCCGCCCGGGGATCGTCCGCCGCCGCGCTCGGCATCCCGCCGGCCGCCGTCAGGACCAGCGCCGCCACCAGACCGCCGACCCCGCGCCGTACGACCCGCACCACGCGCACCACCCGCTCCTCCGGCCGCTCCCGCCGCCCTCGCTGCTCCCCGGTCACCGGGGGCCGTCCGATCCCGGGAACGGCTCCCGGGCGCACGCACCGCGAAGCTAGGGAGGGGGCGCGGACCGGTCAACGAGCCATGCGCACACACGGGGGGAAATGGGCCGTACGGGGAGGAAAGGCGGTCCGCGCGCCTATGGTGCGCACGCGGGTGCGAATGCCACGCTGGTCGTATGAACCTCCCTTTTCTGGGCAACCGGCGCAGGAAGATCGGTGAGACGCGGTTCACGGCGGCCCCGGAGGCGGTCGCCGCCCTGCTGTCGGAGTGCGAACTGCTGCGCTCGCAGGCCGCCGAGGCCGGCGTACGGCTCGACGACACGGCGGCCTCGCTGGAGGCGCTGGACCAGCTCGTGCCGCGCTGGCGGGACGACGCGGAGACCCTGCCCTGGCTCGGCAACGACGCGGGCCTGTACCTGGGCACGGTCGTCGTGCGCACGGTGCCCGGAGCGGCCTGGGAGATCCGGGCCGGTGAGCCGCCGCTGGTCCGCCTCGCCTCGGGACGGGAGATCGACGTGGTGCGGGCGGGCCGGGACTGGGCCGAGAGCGGGGTCCCCGAACTGTCGCAGCTGTACGCCGAGGTCGCCGAGGTCTGAACGAAAGGGTGAGGCCATGGCCCGGATTGCGGCTTAAATACGGCTTATGCCCGGAAGGTGCGTGTCGTCGGACCGGGTGCGGAGCCGGTGGATAGGTTCTGGCCACCACGACACAGCTGAGAGTGAGTAGGGCTGCGCATGGCGATCGATCCCTTGATCGAGCTGCGGAACGTCAACAAGTACTTCGGAGAGCTGCACGTCCTGCAGGACATCGATCTCGCGGTCGGCAGGGGAGAGGTGGTCGTGGTCATCGGCCCGTCCGGGTCGGGCAAGTCGACGCTGTGCCGGGCGGTCAACCGGCTGGAGCCCATCCACTCGGGCACCATCCTGCTGGACGGGCAGCCCCTTCCCGAGGAGGGCAAGGAGCTCGCCCGGCTGCGCGCCGAGGTCGGCATGGTCTTCCAGTCCTTCAACCTCTTCGCCCACAAGACCGTGCTGCAGAACGTCTCCCTCGGCCAGGTCAAGGTCCGCCGCCGCAAGAGGGAGGAGGCCGACCGGCGTTCGCGCGCGCTGCTGGAGCGGGTCGGCGTGGCCGCCCAGGCGGACAAGTACCCCGCACAGCTCTCCGGAGGGCAGCAGCAGCGCGTCGCCATCGCCCGGGCCCTTGCCATGGACCCCAAGGCGATGCTGTTCGACGAGCCGACCTCCGCCCTCGACCCGGAGATGATCAACGAGGTGCTGGAGGTGATGCGGCAACTCGCCCAGGAGGGCATGACCATGGTCGTCGTCACCCACGAGATGGGCTTCGCCCGGTCCGCCGCCAACCGTGTGGTCTTCATGGCGGACGGCCGGATCGTAGAGGACCGCCACCCCGAGGAGTTCTTCACCGACCCGCACAGCGACCGCGCCAAGGACTTCCTCTCCAAGATCCTCGCGCACTGAGGGAGTTCAGACCCCGGCACGCCGTCCGACGTGCCGGAACCGAACGAGGAGCACGCTGCATGGTCCGTACCGCTTGTGCCCGCACGGCGGTTCTCAACTACGATGTGCCGTTCATCCCTGTGGTGACGACCGAGGCCGTACCCGCCGGTACGGCCGCACCACGAACGCTGCTGCCGGGGGTGGGTCCCCCCACGGCCCCTCGTCCGTAGGGGGCAGCAGTACACAGGGCCATACCCGCCCGGCCGCGGCCGCAGATCACTGCGCGCGGCGGATGCGACCCACGCCAGGGGCCGCCCGCCGCGAGCAGAAGGTCAGCCGCGTGCCGGTCGGGTTGTGCTCGTTACGGGGGGTGTTCCCGGTCCCGGGGACGCAGGCGGTCCCCGGCCGCTCGCCGAGGGAGCGCGCCCGCGCGGCGGTGAGCCTTCGTCAGGCCTGCGCCCGGTGGGAGTTCCTGGGCGAGGCCGGCAGCGGGGTCTGCGCGGCCCGGGTGACGTCCGCGACCAGCTCCACCACGTCCGGGCCGTACGCCTGCGAGTTGACCACCTTCAGCAGCAGCACGAACGAGTTCCTGCCGTGCTTGCGGGCGAGCCGCTCGTGGTTGCGGGCGAGGTAGCGGGTGGCGGCCTGGTTGGTGATGGCGGTCTGGCCGCAGAAGACGAACACCGGCCGGTCGCCGTGGCTGTCGTGCACGGTGAGCCGGGCCAGCAGCACGTACTCGGCGCGGCCGGACTCCAGCCGGTACCGCTCCGAGCCGATCTGGAAGGCGCCCCGGTCCGGGCCGGGTTCGGCGTCCACGTTCACCCGCACCCCCGGCAGCAGGGACGCCAGATGGGCCGCGGTACGGCGGTTGGAGGCGGGCCCGCCGACACAGAACTCGGTGCGCTCGCCGAAGCCCTGACGGGCCGTGTCGTGGGCCAGCACCTGGGCGTGGGCGCGGCAGTCCTTGATGAGCGCGGCGAGTTCGAGGAGGGCGAACACGTCGTGGCGCATCACCGCCAGTTCCGGGCCCCCGGCGTTGCGGTTGACCACCAGCAGCGACTCGGAGTCGTCCGGCAGCCCGAAGAACGCCTGCTTGCGCCGTAGTTTCCGCTTCCACAGCCAGGTGCGGGACATCCAGCCCAGCGCGGCACTGATGCCGGCGGCTATCACACCGAGGACGATGTTGCGCACGTCGTCGTTCATGGGCGCGCATGGTACGGGACTGACGTGCCCATGATGGTGAACTAGGCTGCGCGGACGATCCCTCTCGACTGGAGGTGCGGATGCGTCGCCCCGTAGCCCGGAAACTGTCCGTCCTGGCGGTCTCGGCCGCCGTGGTGTCGGTGGGGGCGGCGGCCCCGCCCACCCCGCACCGGGATCCCGTGCCGAAGGTGCCCCTCGCCGTCGGGTACGGCGGCGCCGTCGCCAGTGTCGACGCGGACGCCTCCGCCGCCGGCATCGAGGTGCTGAGGAAGGGCGGCAACGCGGTCGACGCGGCCGTCGCCACCGCCGCCGCGCTCGGCGTCACCGAGCCCTACTCCGCCGGCATCGGCGGGGGCGGCTACTTCGTCTACTACGACGCCAAGACCCGTACCGTGCACACCATCGACGGCCGCGAGACCGCCCCGCTGAGCGCGGACCGGAACCTCTTCACGGAGAACGGCAAACCGCTCGCCTTCGCCGACGCCGTCAGCAGCGGGCTGAGCGTGGGCACCCCGGGCACGCCCGCCACCTGGCAGGCCGCCCTGGACGCCTGGGGCAGCAAGCGGCTGGCGAGCGTGCTCAAGCCCGCCGAGCGGCTGGCCCGCGACGGGTTCACCGTCGACGACACCTTCCGCTCGCAGACCGCCGCCAACGAGACCCGTTTCCGCTACTTCCCGGACACCGCGAAGCTGTTCCTGCCCGGCGGCCGGCTGCCCGCCGTCGGCTCGACGTTCAAGAACCCCGACCTCGCCGCCACCTACGCCGAACTGGCCCGCAAGGGCGTCGGCGCGATCTACCACGGCGACCTCGGCCGGGACATCGTCGGCACCGTCAACCACCCGCCCGTGGACCCGGCCTCCGGCTGGAACGCCCGCCCGGGCAAGCTGACCCCGCGCGACCTGGCCGCCTACCGCGCCAAGTACCAGGCGCCCACCAAGACGTCGTACCGCGGACTCGGCGTGTACTCCATCGCGCCCTCCTCCTCCGGCGGCACCACCGTCGGCGAGGCGCTCAACATCCTGGAGAACACCGACCTGTCGAAGGCGAGCGAGGCGCAGTACCTGCACCGCTACATCGAGGCGAGCCGGATCGCGTTCGCCGACCGCGGGCGCTGGGTCGGCGACCCCGCCTTCGAGGACGTACCGGCGAAGGAACTGCTCTCCCAGCGGTACGCCGACTCACGGGCCTGCCTGATCAAGGACGACGCGGTGCTCACCAGTCCCGTGCCGCCCGGCGACCCGCGCCATCCCGCCGACTGCGGCGCCCCGGGCACCGCCGCGCCCACGACGTACGAGGGCGAGAACACCACGCACCTCACCGTCGCCGACAAGTGGGGCAACGTCGTCGCCTACACGCTCACCATCGAGCAGACCGGCGGCAGCGGCATCACCGTGCCCGGCCGCGGGTTCCTGCTCAACAACGAGCTGACCGACTTCTCCTTCGCCCCGGCCAACCCGGCCGTGCACGACCCGAACCTGCCCGGCCCGGGCAAGCGGCCGCGCTCGTCGATCTCGCCGACGATCGTGCTCGACCGGCACGACAGGCCGGTCGTGGCGCTCGGTTCGCCCGGCGGCGCGACCATCATCACCACCGTGCTGCAGACCCTGACCGGGTTCCTCGACCGCGGGCTGCCGCTGGTCGACGCGATCGCCGCGCCCCGCGCCAGCCAGCGCAACGCCGCGCAGACCGAACTCGAACCCGGCCTGTGGAACAGCGACCTGCGGGGCCGGCTGGAGAAGATCGGCCACTCCTTCAAGCTCAACCCGGAGATCGGCGCCGCGACCGGCGTGCAGCGGCTGCCCGACGGCCGCTGGCTCGCCGCCGCCGAGAAGGTGCGCCGCGGCGGCGGCTCGGCGATGGTCGTCCGCCCGGCGTCCTGACGGCTCTCACAGTTCGGGGGCGGGCTGCTCACGCGTGCGGAACGCCAGCCGCCCGTCCTCGACGTCGACGGTCACCCGGCCGCCCTCGCCGATCGTGCCGTTCAGCAGCAGCCGCGAGAGCTGGTTGTCGACCTCCCGCTGGATGGTCCGGCGCAGCGGCCGGGCGCCGTACTCCGGCTGGTAGCCGCGCTCGGCCAGCCAGTCCACGGCGGCGTCGGTGAAGTCCACCGTGACGCCCTGCGCGTGCACCAGCCGGCGGGTCTGCTCCAGCAGCAGCTGGGTGATCTGCCGCAGTTCGTCGCCGGTGAGCTGGCGGAAGACGACGATCTCGTCGATGCGGTTGAGGAACTCCGGCCGGAAGTGCTCGCGCAGCGGCCGCAGGATCTGCTCGCGCCGCGCCTCCTCGTCGGCGTCCGTGCCGGTCGCGCCGAAGCCGATGCCGGCGCCGCGCCGGGTGATGGCCTCCGACCCCAGGTTGCTGGTCATCACGATCACGGTGTTGGTGAAGTCGACCGTGCGGCCCTGGGAGTCGGTCAGCCGGCCGTCGTCCAGCACCTGCAGCAGGATGTTGAAGACGTCCGGGTGCGCCTTCTCCACCTCGTCGAGCAGCAGCAGCGAGTACGGGTGCCGGCGCACCACCTCGGTGAGCTGCCCCGCCTCCTCGTGGCCGACGTACCCGGGCGGGGCACCGACCAGCCGGGAGACGGTGTGCCGCTCCTGGTACTCGCTCATGTCGAGGCGGACCATGCGGTCCTCGCTGCCGAACAGGGCCT
Organism: Streptomyces sp. NPDC014801; assembly: GCF_043082085.1. Lineage (NCBI taxonomy): Bacteria > Bacillati > Actinomycetota > Actinomycetes > Kitasatosporales > Streptomycetaceae > Streptomyces > Streptomyces sp. NPDC014801. Next base: position 45,568 of record NZ_JBIBXG010000003.1, read on the forward strand.
CCGCCAGCGCCCGCGCCAGCTCCGTCTTGCCGACGCCGGTCGGGCCGAGGAAGAGGAAGGAGCCGATCGGCCGGTTCGGGCTGGACAGGCCGGCGCGGTTGCGCAGCACCGCCTCCGAGACGACGCTCACGGCCTCCTCCTGGCCGACCACCCGCTGGTGCAGGTGCTCCTCCAGCCCCAGCAGGCGTTCCTTCTCCTCCTGGGTGAGGCTGCTGACCGGGATGCCGGTCTGCCGGGACACCACCTCGGCGATGGCCTCCGCGGTGACCTGGAGGTTCTGGCCCTCGTCGGCCTCCCCGTCGCCGCCCTGCTCGGCGATGCGCTGCTTCAGCTCGGTGATCCGGTCGCGCAGCTGCGTGGCCGTCTCGTACTGCTCGTCGGCGACGGCCTGGTCCTTGTCGCGGCTGAGCTGCTCGACCTCGCGTTCCATGGCCCGTACGTCGGTGCCCTTGGTGCGCGCCTGCAGCCGCACCCGCGCGCCCGCCTGGTCGATCAGGTCGATCGCCTTGTCCGGCAGCCGCCGGTCGGTCAGATAGCGGTCGGACAGCTCCACGGCCGCCACCAGCGCCTCGTCGGTGTAGCGGACCTGGTGGTGGGCCTCGTAGCGGTCGCGCAGCCCGCGCAGGATCTCCAGGGCGTCCTCGACGGTCGGCTCCGGCACCAGGATCGGCTGGAACCGGCGGGCGAGGGCCGCGTCCTTCTCGATCCGGCGGAACTCCTCCAGTGTGGTGGCGCCGACGATGTGCAGCTCGCCGCGGGCCAGGGCGGGCTTGAGGATGTTGCCCGCGTCCATGGTGCCGCCCTCGCCGCCACCCCCCGCGCCGACGACGGTGTGCAGCTCGTCGATGAAGACGATGAGCTGGTCGGAGTGGGTGCGGATCTCCTCGACGATGGTGTTCAGGCGTTCCTCGAAGTCGCCGCGGTACCGGGTGCCGGCGACCACCCCGGTCAGGTCCAGGGCGACCACCCGCCGCCCGATGAGGATGTCCGGCACGTCGCCGTCCGCGATCCGCTGCGCGAGTCCCTCCACGATGGCGGTCTTGCCCACGCCCGCGTCGCCGATCAGCACGGGGTTGTTCTTGCCGCGCCGGGACAGCACCTCGATGGTCTGCTCGATCTCCGTGTCCCGCCCGATCACCGGGTCGATACGGCCCTGACGCGCCAGGTCGGTGAGGTCGCGGCCGTACTTGTCGAGCGTCGGGGTGCCCGTGGGCCGCGCCCGCTCGGCACGCGGCACCTGCGGGGCCTCCGGCGCGGGCGGCGGCCCCGAGGGGGCGAACCGTGCCGCGTTGAGGATGTGCCCGGCGGCGGAGTCCGGGTTGGCGGCGAGCGCGCTGAGCACGTGCTCGGGGCCGATGTAGCCGGCGCCGCTGGACCGGGCCATCTCGTGCGCGTCCAGCAGGGCGCGCTTGACCGCCGGGGTGAGGGAGAGCGAGGTCGGCGCGGGAGCCTCGCCGGGGGGATGCTGGACCGGACCCGACCGTTCGTCGATCTCCGAGGCCAGCGAGTCGGGGTCCGCGCCCGCACGGCTGAGCAGGCTGCGGGTGGGCTCGCTGGCCAGCGCCGCCCGCAGCAGGTGCTCGGTGTCCAGATCGCGGCTGCCGTGCTCGGCGGCGTACTGCGCGGCGCCGCGCACCAGTTCCCTGGCGGGCTGGCTGAGCAGACGGCCGATGTCGATCTGGCGGGGCCCCGGGCGGGGGCCGCCGAAGAAGCGGGCGAGGAATTCTCCGAAGGGGTCGCCCTCCGGGCCGAGGTAGCCGCTGGTCATGGCGCTCCGTTCCTTCGCTGAGACGTACCGGAGGCGGGTAACCGGGGGTGGGGTCGGTCATGCCCACGATGGCATGTTCTGCGGGGACGTGCGCCTTTTGGCCCCTCGAGCGGACGGGCTTCACCGCTGCGTGAGGATGCGGGGTCCTTCCTCCGTGATCGCCACGGTGTGTTCCACGTGCGCGGCGCGGCTGCCGTCGGTGGTGCACAGCGTCCAGCCGTCCGGGGCCGTGCGGTAGCTGTCCGTACCCCCGGCGATCAGCATCGGCTCGATCGCGAGGACCATGCCGCGGCGCAGGGGCAGGCCGCGGCCGGGGCGGCCCTCGTTGGGGACGGGCGGGTCCTCGTGCATACGGCGGCCGATGCCGTGGCCGCCGTAGTCCTCCATGAGGCCGTAGCCCGCCGTGCGGCACACCGTGCCGATGGCGTGGGCGATGTCTCCGATGCGGTTGCCGACCACGGCGGCCTCGATGCCGGCGGCGAGGGCGCGTTCCGCGGTCTCGATCAGGCGCAGGTCCGCGGGGCGGGGGCGGCCCACGGTGAAGCTGATCGCGGAGTCGCCGGCCCAGCCGTTCAGCTGCGCGCCGAAGTCGACGGAGACCAGGTCGCCGTCGCGCAGGCGGTAGGTCGTGGGGATGCCGTGCACGATCGCGTCGTTCACGGAGGCGCAGATCACCGCCGGAAAGGGGGTCGACGCGAAGGACGGCCGGTAGCCCAGGAAGGGGGAGGTCGCGCCGGCCTCGCGCAGGACGTCGTGGGCGATCTCGTCCAGTTCCCGCAGGGAGACGCCGACGTCGGCGGCCTCCCGTACGGCGGTGAGGCCGCGGGCGACGACCTGGCCCGCCTCGTACATCGCGTCGATCGACGTGTCCGTCTTCAGTTCCACCATGCCAATTACTATACCGGTATTAGAATGGGTGCCATGGTGCGCACCCCTCTCACTCCGGAAGAACGCGAGCGCGGCGAGCGGCTCGGGCGACTGCTGCGCGAGGCCCGCGGCGGCCGCAGCATGACCGAGGTCGCGGCGCACGCCGGGATCTCCGCCGAGACGCTCCGCAAGATCGAGACCGGGCGGGCGCCGACGCCGGCGTTCTTCACGGTGGCGGCGCTGGCCGGCGCGCTCGGGCTGTCCATGGACGAGCTGGCCCGCCGGTGCGCCCTCGTCGGCCTGGACGTCACCGCCGCCTGAAGCCCGGGGCCGAGGCTCCGGCACCGATGCCGAAAACTCCCCGTAGCCGTGCCGTAACACGACGGGTGTTGGCTGAGGGACCGGAGTGTTCCCTTCGGGCGGGAGTCGGTCGATGGCGGTGGATCAACTCCCGGGTGCGGTACGGGAGTTCGCGCAGTACCTGGACGCCCTGCTGGCGCGCCTCGACGCGGGCGACGGCTGGTGCGGCGTCTTCTGGCAGCGCGACCCGGACGGCATGCGGGCCTGCCGGGAGGGACGCGAACTGCCGCCCTGGGACGTGCTGGAGGCCCTGCTGCAGGACTTCGCCGGCCGCTACGGCCCCGGGGCCGCCGCGGCGCAGACGGAACGGGCGCGCGCCCTGCACACCGCCGCGGTCACCGCGTACGACGCCCGCCCCGGCGGCCGGGACGCCCTCGCCGACCGCCTCGACGTGATGCTCCGCGAACAGCGCTACGCGGCGGAGCGCTGCGCCGCCCTGACCCGGGCGCTCGCCGCGGCCACGACCCGCGAGGAGGCCGACGCCCTCCGCCACGACCTGGCCTGGTCCCACGACGACCACACCCGAGCGAGGGCCCGCTGCGCGGAGCTCCGCGCCCGCCTGCACCGGCTGACGCCCACGCCAGGTGTGACGCCGGTGTCCACGGCTCACGCGGCCACGGCTGCGGCTGGTCCCGGCACGGCGGCTGCGGGTGGGCCCGCTGCCGCAGCCGCAGCCGCAGCCGGCGGGCCCGCTGCCGTAGCCGCGGCCGCCGGGTCCGCTGCCGTTGCTGCCGGCGCGCCCGCCGGGGCTCCGCCCGCCGCGGCTGCTGCCGCTGGGATCGGCACCGCCCCAGCCGCCAGTCCCGCCGCCCCTGTCCCGGCCCCCGGCGCTGCCGCGCCGCCGTCCCCCACCCACCTCGGCGGCGGGCGGCCCACCCCCGGAGCCCTGGCCACGGAGCGACCCGCCCCTGCGCCCGCCGCCACCGAGCCGGCCGCCCCCGCCGTGCCCGCCGTCGAACGGCCCGCCCCCGTCGGCGGCAGGAAGCGCAAGCTGCGGCGGGGGAGTGCTCGTTTCGCCGGGGCCGTGGACGACGGTGACGCCACCCTGCCCGTGCCGCCCGTGGCCGGGCCCGCGCCCGTGGCGGGCCGTACGCCGCGCGGGGCCCGATTCGCCGGGGCCGTGCAGGAGGCGGACGTTCCGGCGCCGGTCGAGCCCGTGGACGAGGCCGCCCGGCGGCAGGTCGCCGACGCCGTGGGGCGACTGGCCCGGCTGCGCGCCGACGGCCGTACCGGCGAGGCCCACGCGCTGCTCGCCGAGGCCGCCCACTGGCCCGCCGCCCGTTTTCCGCTGCTCGCCGCAGAGCTGCACCGCGCGGGGCTCGGCGCGGACTGGACCACCCTGCTGTGGGAGGCGGCCTCGCTGCCCGCCGCGGGACTCGTCGCCGCGGCCGACGCCCTGGTCGCGGCCGGCCGGGACGCCGACGGCGAGCAGATCCTGCGCCAGGGCGTCGTACGGCCCGCGGACGAGATCGGTGCGGCGGTGCGGGACCTGTACGCCGACGGCCGCCACCGCGAGGCCCATGCGCTGCTCGGCGCCTACGTCCGCGTCCGCCCGCCCGAGGAGGCCGCCCGCAGCGCCGCCGCCGACCCCGCGCTGCTCGCGCCCCTGCTCCTGCACGCCGCCCGCACCGTCTCCGACGAGCACCACTGGGACGTCCTCCACGCCCTCCGCGTCGCGGGCCACACCACCTGACCCGCCCCTGCTTCCGCCCCTGCGCGTCCCCGGGGAGGCGCCCGAACCTCCTGACCCGGCCCCGACCCCGCTTCCGGCCCCGCTTTCGACCCCGCCCGCCCCCGTACCCCCGACCCGGGCCCCGCCCCCGATTCCCACCCCCGTCCGCCCACAACGCCGCCCCCGTCATCAGACCGCCCTCACGCCCCCACCGCGCCACACAAGTCCCCCAAGTCACCACCAACCCCGCCCGTCACCCCCGCGGCCGCGGCCCCGCATCGCCCACGAGAGTGTCAATCGCGCTCCGCCCCGCGGGTTGGCGACGATGGTCTTGGCAAGCCCGTCCGGGAGGCTTACGTTCGTCCCTCTACAGCCTGCTTCTACGGGCGTAGAGGCTCTGACGTCGTGCGAAGGAGCAGCTCATGGCCAACGTCGTCCGTGCCGCCCTGGTCCAGGCCACCTGGACCGGCGACACCGAGTCCATGGTGGCGAAGCACGAGGACCACGCCCGCGAGGCGGCCCGCCAGGGGGCCAAGGTCATCGGCTTCCAGGAGGTGTTCAACGCCCCCTACTTCTGCCAGGTCCAGGAGCCCGAGCACTACCGCTGGGCCGAGCCCGTCCCCGACGGCCCGACCGTACGCCGTATGCAGGAGCTCGCCCGCGACACCGGCATGGTGATCGTCGTCCCCGTCTTCGAGGTCGAGCAGTCCGGCTTCTACTACAACACCGCCGCCGTGATCGACGCCGACGGCACCTATCTCGGCAAGTACCGCAAGCACCACATCCCGCAGGTCCGCGGCTTCTGGGAGAAGTACTACTTCAAGCCCGGCAACCTCGGCTGGCCCGTCTTCGACACGGCGGTCGGCAAGGTCGGCGTCTACATCTGCTACGACCGCCACTTCCCGGAGGGCTGGCGCCAGCTCGGCCTGGGCGGCGCCCAGCTGGTCTACAACCCGTCCGCCACCCACCGCGGCCTGTCGAGCCACCTGTGGAAGCTGGAGCAGCCCGCCGCCGCCGTCGCCAACGAGTACTTCGTCGCCGCGATCAACCGCGTCGGCCAGGAGATCTACGGCGACAACGACTTCTACGGCACCAGCTACTTCGTGGACCCGCGCGGGCAGTTCGTCGGCGAGACCGCCTCCGCCTCCAAGGAGGAACTGCTCGTCCGGGACCTCGACTTCGACCTGATCGACCAGGTGCGGCAGCAGTGGGCCTTCTACCGCGACCGCCGCCCCGACGCCTACGAAGGACTGGTGCAGCCGTGAGCGACCTGTACGCCCGCCACCGCAGCGTGATGCCGGACTGGCTGGCGCTGTACTACGACGACCCGATCGAGATCACGCACGGCGAGGGCCGCCACGTCTGGGACGCCGACGGCCGCCGCTACCTGGACTTCTTCGGCGGCATCCTCACGACGATGACCGCGCACGCCCTGCCGGAGGTCACCAAGGCGGTCAGCGAGCAGGCGGGGCGGATCATCCACTCCTCCACGCTCTACCTCAACCGGCCCATGGTCGAGCTCGCCGAGCGCATCGCGCAGCTCAGCGGCATCCCCGACGCCCGGGTCTTCTTCACCACCTCCGGCACCGAGGCCAACGACACCGCCCTGCTCCTGGCGACGACCTACCGGCGCAGCAACACGATCCTCGCGATGCGCAACAGCTACCACGGCCGCTCCTTCAGCGCCGTCGGCATCACCGGCAACAGCAGCTGGTCGCCGACCTCGCTGTCGCCGCTGCAGACGCTGTACGTCCACGGCGGCGTCCGCACGCGCGGCCCCTACGCGGCGCTGAGCGACGAGGACTTCATCGCCGCCTGCGTCGACGACCTGAAGGACCTCCTCGGCCACACCCGCGCCCCGGCCGCGCTGATCGCCGAGCCGATCCAGGGCGTCGGCGGCTTCACCTCCCCGCCGGACGGGCTGTACGCCGCGTTCCGCGAGGTGCTCGCCGAGCGGGGCGTGCTGTGGATCGCCGACGAGGTGCAGACCGGCTGGGGCCGCACCGGCGACCACTTCTGGGGCTGGCAGGCGCACGCCCGCAGCGGCCCGCCGGACCTCGTCACCTTCGCCAAGGGCATCGGCAACGGCATGTCCGTCGGCGGGGTGATCGCCCGCGCCGAGATCATGAACTGCCTGGACGCCAACAGCATCTCCACCTTCGGCGGCACCCAGGTCACCATGGCCGCCGGCCTCGCCAACCTGGCGTATCTGCTGGACCACGACCTGCAGGGCAACGCCCGGCGCGTCGGCGGCCTGCTCATCGAGCGGCTGCGGGGGATCGCCGCCCAGGTACCGGCCGTACGGGAGGTGCGAGGGCGCGGCCTGATGATCGGCGTCGAGCTGACCAAGCCCGGCACGGACGACGCCGACCCGCAGGCCGCGGCGGCGGTGCTGGAGGCCTGCCGCACCGGCGGGCTGCTCATCGGCAAGGGCGGCGGCCACAACACCTCCGCCCTGCGCATCGCCCCGCCGCTGTCCCTGACCGTCGCGGAGGCCGAGGAGGGCGCCGCGATCCTCGAGAACGCTCTGCGGAGCATCCAGTAGCCGTGCGCTGAGCGGAGAACGAGCGGGGAAACGCCATGACCACCACCTGGGAACCCGTGGAACCGGCCCTGTCGGTACGGCAGATCCTCACCCTGGAGCGGGTGCTCGCCGGGGAGCCCGAGGTGGTGGCCGGCGCCGGCCGGCTGGACCGTCCCGTGCGCTGGGTGCACGTCGCGGAGGCGCCCGATGTCGGCGTGATGCTCAGCGGCGGCGAACTGGTGCTCACCACCGGCGTGCTGCTCGCCGGGGACGCGGACAAGCAGGCCGAGTACATCCGCTCCCTGTACCGCGCGGAGGCCGCCGCGGTGGTCCTCGGCCTCGGGCGGGCGTTCCCGGCCGCGCCGGAGGTGATGCGCCGGGCGGCCGAGCGGTGCGGGCTGCCGCTGGTCGTGCTGCACCGGCCGTTCCCCTTCGCCCAGTTGACGGAGGAGGTGCAGGCGCGGCTGGTGCGCCGCAAGTTCGCCGCGGTCAGCCTGTCGGAGTCCGTGCGCACCGCGCTGACCGCGCTGATCACCTCCGGTGCTCCGCTGCAACGCCTCCTCGACGAGATCGCCCGGCACAGTGCCTGCCCCGTCGTCGTCACCAACCTCGCCCACCGGGTGCTGGCCACGGCGGGGGAGCAGGCCGCGGTGGACGACGTCCTGCGGGACTGGGAGCGCATCGCCCGGCGGGCCGGCGCCGGCGAGGGGGAGGGCGAGGGGTGGATCCGCGCCGAACTCGGCAGCCGTGGCGAACGCTGGGGCCGGCTGACGCTGTGCGGCCATCGCGGTGATCCGGCGGTCGGCCGCCTCCTCGCCGACCGGGCCGCCGAGGCGCTCGTGCTGCACCGGATGCTCGCCGGTCCCGCGGCCCGCAGCTGGGAGGAGCAGTCCGCGCGCAGCCTGCTCACCGACCTGGTCTCCGGCGCCGTACCGGCCCGGCAGCTGCTGCCGCGGGCGCGTGCCGCCGGACTCCCGGTCAACCGGCGCACCTTCGTCCCCGTCGTCGTCCGCGACCGCGGTCCCGCGGAACTCGACCGGGTGCTGCGGCTGCTGGGCCTGACCGGACTCGTCGCCGAGGCGGCGGGAGCCGCCGGGGCCGCCGAGGCCGCCGGCGCGGCGGGAGCGGCCGGAGCGGCCGGAGCGGCCCGGGCCGGGGGCACCACCACCGCCGTCCTGCTCAGCCTCGCCCGTGACCAGGACGCCGACGCCCTCACCGCGCACTTCGCGGCCCGGCTGCGCGAGACGGCCCCGGTGGTGGTCGCCGCCGCCGACCCGCGCACCGCCTGGGACGACGTACCGGCCGGACTGCGCGAGGCGCGGCACGTCGCGGACGCCGTCGCGGACTGCGCGGCACCCCTCGACCTGCCGCCCGTGGTCCGCCTGCGGGACGTCCATCTGCGCGGGCTGATCCGGCTGCTGCGCGACGACCCGCGGGTGCAGTCCTTCGCGGAACGGGAGCTGGACGGGCTGCTGCGCGACGCCGGGGACGATCTGCTCGCCGTGTTGCGCACCTACCTCGCCACCGGCCGCAACAAGTCCCGCACCGCCCAGCTCCACCACGTCTCCCGGCCCGCCCTCTACCGCCGCCTGGAGGCGATACAGACGCGCCTCGGCGTCGACCTGGACGACTTCGAACAGGCCGCCTCGGTGCACATCGCCCTCCTCGCGCACGACGCGCAACACCCCTGAAAAAGCCCTGAAACCCACGACGACCTGGGGAAACGGCGGTGAGACATGGAGCCGGGCACGGGTGACACGGTGACACGCCGCACGGGTGCGGACGTGACACGCTGCACCTCACCGCGCCCCCTCGGCCCTTCCTACGCTCACGGCACACCGACCGAGCGGAGGCATCCGATGAGCCGAGTGATCCGCGCCGCCCTCTTCCAGACCGCGTGGACGGGCGACAAGGAATCGATGATCCAGGTCCACGAGCAGGCGGTGCGCGACGCCGCCGCCCAGGGCGCCCAGGTGCTGTGCTTCCAGGAGCTGTTCTACGGGCCGTACTTCTGTCAGGTCCAGGACCCCGCCTTCTACGCCTACGCCGAGCAGATCCCGAACGGCCCCGTCACCCGGCGCTTCCAGGCGCTCGCCCGGGAGGCCGGCATCGTGCTGATCCTGCCGATGTACGAGGAGGAACAGCCCGGCGTCCTGTACAACACCGCCGCCGTCATCGACGCCGACGGCACCTACCTCGGCAAGTACCGCAAGACGCACATCCCCCAAGTGCGCGGCTTCTGGGAGAAGTTCTACTTCCGCCCCGGCAACGGCGGCTGGCCCGTCTTCGACACCGCCGCCGGCCGGATCGGCGTCTACATCTGCTACGACCGGCACTTCCCGGAGGGCTGGCGGGCCCTCGGCCTCGCCGGCGCCGAGATCGTCTTCAACCCGTCGGCCACCTCGCGCGGCCTGTCCCGCTACCTGTGGCAGCTGGAGCAGCCCGCGGCGGCCGTCGCCAACGAGTACTTCGTCGGCGCGATCAACCGCGTCGGCGTCGAGGACCTCGGCGACAACGACTTCTACGGCACCAGCTACTTCGTCGACCCCGAGGCGCAGTTCGTCGGCGAGGTCGCGAGCGACAAGGAGACCGAGCTGGTCGTGCGGGACCTGGACCTGGCCAAGCTGCGCGAGGTCCGCGACCGCTGGCAGTTCTACCGCGACCGCGCGCCCGGGGCGTACGCGCCGCTGACGGCGCCGTAGAGACGACCCCGCGCGACCCGCCACCCATCACCGCCACGTACCCACCGGGAGGAGCGATACAGACATGAGCAGCCGCACCGCGATCCGTGGTGGCCTCGTCGTCACCGCGTCCGACGAGATCCACGCCGACGTCCTGATCGAGGACGGCCGTATCGCCGCCCTCGCCGCCTCCGGCACCCCGGCCGCCGCGGCGTGGACGGCGGAGCGGACGATCGACGCCACCGGGAAGTACGTCCTCCCGGGCGGCGTCGACGCCCACACCCACATGGAGCTGCCGTTCGGCGGCACCTTCGCCTCCGACACCTTCGAGACCGGCACCCGGGCCGCCGCCTGGGGCGGCACCACCACGATCGTCGACTTCGCGGTGCAGAGCGTCGGGCACACCCTGCGCGAGGGCCTGGACGCCTGGCACGCCAAGGCGGAGGGCAACTGCGCGATCGACTACGGCTTCCACATGATCGTCTCCGACGTCGACGACGAGACGCTGAAGGAGATGGACCTGCTGGTGGAGGAGGGCGTGACCTCCTTCAAGCAGTTCATGGCCTACCCGGGCGTCTTCTACAGCGACGACGGGCAGATCCTGCGCGCCATGCAGCGCTCCGCCGAGAACGGCGGGCTGATCATGATGCACGCCGAGAACGGCATCGCCATCGACGTCCTCGTGCAGCAGGCCCTGGAGCGCGGCGAGCGGGACCCCCGCTACCACGGCGAGGTCCGCAAGGCGCTGCTGGAGGCCGAGGCCACCCATCGCGCGATCCGGCTCGCGCAGGTCGCCGGGGCGCCGCTGTACGTCGTGCACGTCTCGGCGACGGAGGCGGTGGCCGAGCTGGCCCGGGCCCGCGACGAGGGGCTGCCGGTGTTCGGGGAGACCTGCCCGCAGTACCTGTTCCTGTCCACGGACAACCTCGCCGAGCCGGGCTTCGAGGGCGCCAAGTACGTGTGCTCCACGCCCCTGCGGCCCAAGGAGCACCAGGCGCAGCTGTGGAAGGGCCTGCGCACCAACGACCTGCAGGTCGTCTCCACCGACCACTGCCCGTTCTGCTTCAAGGGCCAGAAGGAACTGGGCCTGGGCGACTTCTCCAAGATCCCCAACGGGCTGCCGGGCGTGGAGAACCGGATGGACCTGCTCCACCAGGCCGTCGTCGACGGGCACATCTCCCGGCGCCGCTGGATCGAGATCGCCTGCGCCGCCCCGGCCCGGATGTTCGGCCTGTACCCGAAGAAGGGCACCCTCGCCCCGGGCGCGGACGCGGACGTGGTGATCTACGACCCGCACGCCGAGCAGGTGATCTCCGCCGAGACGCACCACATGAACGTCGACTACTCGGCGTACGAGGGCAAGCGGGTCACCGGCCGGGTGGAGACCGTGCTCTCGCGCGGCGAACTCGTCATCGACCAGCGGGAGTACACCGGGCACGCCGGTCACGGCGTCTACCTTCCCCGCTCGACCTGTCAGTACCTCACCTAGGAGTGGCGCCCATGGACTTCGGACTCGTCCTGCAGACCGACCCGCCCGCCTCCCGTGTCGTCGACCTGATGAGACGGGCGGAGGACAACGGCTTCCGCTACGGCTGGACCTTCGACTCCGCCGTGCTGTGGCAGGAACCGTTCGTGATCTACAGCCAGATCCTCGCGCACACGGAGCACCTGACCGTGGGGCCGATGGTGACGAACCCGGGCACCCGCACCTGGGAGGTCACCGCCTCCACCTTCGCCACCCTCAACGACATGTTCGGCAACCGCACGGTGTGCGGCATCGGCCGCGGCGACTCCGCGATGCGGGTGGCCGGCCGCAAACCCAACACCCTCGCCCGGATCAGCGAGGCGATGAAGGTCATCCGGGCCCTCGGCAGCGGACAGGAGGCGGACCTCGGCGGCGGCACCGTCGTCCGCTTCCCCTGGATCAAGCCGGGCGCCCGGCTGCCCGTGTGGATGGCCGCGTACGGGCCCAAGGCGCTGAAGATGGCCGGGGAGGAGGCCGACGGCTTCATCCTGCAGCTCGCCGACCTGTATCTGACCGAGTACATGGTCAAGGCGGTGCGCGACGCCGCCTCCGCCGCCGGACGCGACCCGTCCCAGGTGACCGTGTGCGTCGCCGCCCCCGCCTACGTCACCGCCGACGACTCGCCCGAGGCGCTCGCCCACGCCCGCGAGCAGTGCCGCTGGTTCGGCGGCATGGTCGGCAACCACGTCGCCGACCTGGTCGCCAAGTACGGCGAGCACTCGGCGGCCGTCCCGGACGAACTCACCGACTACATCAAGGCCCGCCAGGGCTACGACTACTCCCACCACGGGCGCAGCGGCAACCCCGACACCGCCTTCGTGCCCGACGAGATCGTCGACCGGTTCTGCCTGATCGGCCCGGTCGAGACGCATGTCGAGAAGCTGCGGGCCCTGCGCGCCCTCGGCGTCGACCAGTTCGCGGTGTACGACATGCACGACGCGCAGGAAGCCGTCATCGACGCCTACGGGCAGCACGTCATCCCCGCCCTGACCGCCTGACCCACCCCCCACCCGCACGCCCTTGGTCGCCCCTCCCACCGCCCCCGGGGGGAGGGGCCGGTGCCCGCACCCACCCCGACCCACCTCACCCCATGGGGCTGCCATGACCGAGACCGCACCGACCGCGATACCGCCCACCGCCCAAGTCACCCTGCCCGACGGCCGCGTGGAGCTCGCGGCCGACTCCGCGCCGCCCAGCGGCCGCTACGCCAACGAGGACCTGCTGCCGGTTCCGGCCCGGCGGCGCACCTGGACGACGTACAACTTCTGCGCGCTGTGGGTCGGCATGGCCCACAACACCGCCTCCTGGACGCTGGCCTCCGGGCTGATCGCCGTCGGCATGGACTGGAAACAGGCGGTCTTCACCATCGCCCTCGCCAATGTGATCGTGCTGGTGCCGATGCTGCTCACCGGACACGCCGGACCCAAGTACGGCATCCCCTTCCCGGTGTTCGCGCGCGCCTCCTTCGGGATCCGCGGCGCCAACCTGCCCGCCGTCGTACGGGCGTTGGTGGCCTGCGGCTGGTTCGGCATCCAGACCTGGATCGGCGGCGAGGCCATCTACTTCCTCGCCGGCAAGCTGATCGGGTCCGGCTGGTCGGACGCCTCGCGCATCGGCGGCCACCCCTGGACCATGTGGCTGTCGTTCGCCCTCTTCTGGGTCCTCCAGGTCGCCATCATCTACCGCGGCATGGAGACGATCCGCCGGTTCGAGAACTGGGCGGCGCCGTTCGTGCTGGTCGGCGCGTTCGTGATGCTGTGGTGGATGAGCGACAAGGCCGGCGGTCTCGGCCCGCTGTTCGACCAGCCCTCGAAGCTGGGCTGGGGCGCCGACTTCTGGAAGCTGTTCGCACCCTCCCTGATGGGCATGATCGGCTTCTGGTCGACGCTGTCGCTGAACATCCCCGACTTCACCCGCTACGGCCGCAGCCAGAAGGCGCAGACCTGGGGCCAGGCCCTCGGCCTGCCCACCACCATGACCCTGTTCGCGTTCCTGTCCGTGCTGGTCACCTCCGGCTCGCAGGCGGTCTACGGCAAGCCGGTCTGGGACCCGGTGCAGCTCGCGGCGAAGACGGACAGCACCGTCGGCCTGCTGTACGCCCTCGTCACGGTACTGGTGGCGACCCTGTCCGTGAACATCGCGGCCAACCTGGTCTCCCCGGCGTTCGACTTCTCCAACGTGGCGCCGCGCAAGGTGAGTTTCCGCACCGGGGCGCTGATCACCTGCGTGCTCGCCGTGGTCATCTGCCCGTGGAAGCTGTACGCCGACCCGCAGGGCTACATCTTCACCTGGCTCGGCCTGGTCGGCGGGCTGCTCGGCACGGTCGCCGGCATCCTCGTCGCCGACTACTGGATCGTACGCCGCGCCCGGCTCGACCTCGCCGACCTGTACCGGGCCGAGGGGCGCTACTGGTACGGGCGCGGCTGGAACTGGCGGGCCGTCGTCGCCTTCGCGGCGGGCGGGGTGCTGGCTGTCGGCGGCGCGGACTTCCACCCGCTGATCGACGGCCGGCCGATCCCGGCGCTGGCCGGCCTGGCCGACTACGGCTGGGCGGTGGGCCTGGCCACCTCCCTGGTGCTGTACCTGGCGCTGATGCTGCCGCGCCGCCGCGCCGCCGCCTGAGCGGTGCCCGGGGCGGTCAGCCGGCCTGGCCGGCCTGGCCGCCCTTCAGCGCGGCCATCGCCTCCTTGGCCGCCTTGATCGCACCCTTGTTGATCTCGTCGGTGCTCGGCGCCTTCTTCGTCTCGAAGTCGCTGCCGTTGTAGGTGACCACCACGACGGCGTTGTCCGCGCGGGCGATCACCTCGCCCTCGCGGGTCTGCTGCTTGTCCTCGGTGGTGAGGTTCACCACCGAGTACGCCTCGTCACCGAGACCGGGCACGGGGCCGCCGCCGCTCTTCTCGGTGGTGCGCTCCTGGTACGACTTGCGTGCCTGGTCGCCCGAGCCCAGCACCTCGAAGGAGACGTCGAGCCAGCGGTAGTCGTACCCCTTCAGCGCGTTCCAGGAGCAGGTGCGGCGCAGCTTGACGTCGGTCGAGGGGATCTCCTTGCCGGCGGTCTTGGCGCCGGGCACCAGCGCGCCGATCGTCTTCGCGCTGATGCTGGTGCAGGGCGCGGGGGCGGTGGTGTACGAGCGCGACTCGGCCGACGTGGAGGGGGCGGAGGCCGACTGGGTGGCCGTCTTGTTCTGCGCCGGCTCGTGCCCGGCGGCGGGGGGCGGGGCGAGCGGGCCGGACGACAGCGCCCAGCCGGCCGTGGCGAGCACGGCCACCGGGGACAGGCGCGCGGTCAGGGCGAGCGGCAGAGGAAGCAAACGCACGGCGCACTTCTCGTGGGGGAGGTGGCGAGGGGTGTCCGCAGTGCGGACGGGACGACAGTGTCACATGACTGCCTGTGGGGCGGAAGGGCGAACTCGCTCCGTGCCGGTGCGGTGACGCAGGCGGGTCGGTGGGTGCCGGACTTGTACCGAAAGCCTGCCGTGCCCGTCCACGCACGGCGCCCGGCCGCGCACGACACCCGATCGCACGCGGCGCCCCCGGCGGCCCGCTCTCGGCCGCACGGCGCCCGGCGATCCACGCCCGATCGCTCACGGGACCCGGCGGTCCGGTTCCGGCGCGTACGCGCCTGGCGGTCCGCTCTCGGACGCTCACGGCGGCTGGCCGCGCACTGCGCCCGATCGCTCACGGCGCCCGGCGGTCCGGTCCCGGCCGCACACGGCGCCCGGCCGTCCGCTCCCGGCGGGCAAGGCGCCCGGCCGTCCGCTCCCGGATGCTCACGGCACCCGGGCGGTCCACTCCGGGGCGGAGAACTTCGTGGCGGCCAGCTCCTCGGCGCGGGCCAGCTCCTCCGGCGTGACCTTGCCCTCGGACAGACCGTAGCGGGCGCGGAAGGAGTCGATCATCCGCTCGATGACGGTCTCGCGGGGCAGACCGGTCTGCCGGCGCAGCGGGTCCACCCGCTTCTTCGCGCTCTTGGTGCCCTTGTCGGACAGCTTCTCCCGCCCGATCCGCAGCACCCGCAGCATCTTGTCGGCGTCGATGTCGTACGACATCGTCACGTGGTGCAGCACCGCCCCCGAGCCACCGTGCGGGGCCACCAGCCGCTTCTGCGCGGCGCCCGCGATCTTTCCCTGGTCGGTGGCGATGTCGTTCAGCGGCTGGTACCAGGCCCTGATCCCCATGTCGCCGAGCGCGCCGAGCACCCAGTCGTCGAGGTAGGCGTAGCTGTCCTGGAAGGACAGCCCCTGCACCAGCGCCTCCGGCACCGACAGCGAGTACGTGATCGTGTTGCCCGGCTCGACGAACATCGCGCCGCCGCCGGAGATCCGGCGCACGACCTCCACACCGTGGCGGGCCGCCTCCTCGGCGTCGACCTCGTTGCGCAGCGACTGGAAACTGCCGATGATCACCGCGGGCGAGGCCCACTCCCACACGCGCAGCGTCGGCGGCCGGCGTCCCGCGGCCACCTCGGCGGTCAGCACCTCGTCCAGCGCCATGTGCAGCGCGGGCGACTGCGGACCCTCGTGGATCAGCTGCCAGTCGTAGTCCGTCCAGTCGGTGGCGTGCGCGAGCGCGCGGCGCACCGCGATCCCGATGCCCTCCGAGGTCAGCCCGTACATCACGGTGCCCTCGGGCAGCGCCGCCTCGACCCGGGCGGCGAGAGACGCCGCGCCGGTGTCCGCGGGAGCGCCCTCCAGCGCGGCGTTCACCGCGTCCAGCGCCTCGTCCGGCTCCAGGAAGAAGTCCCCGGCCACGCGCACGTGGCGCAGCACGCCGTCCTCGACGTCCACGTCCACCACGACCAGCTTGCCGCCGGGCACCTTGTACTCACCGTGCACTGCCTGGACCTCCCGTCCTGCCGCAGAGATCAACGCGGCGGGCGGCCGCCGTGTTCCCCGGGCGTGATCACGCCCGTACGATCCACCCGTCGGACGTACCGCGAGCCCAGGAGGCGCCCGTGTTCACCACCCGGCCCACCCTGCAGGGCACCTTCGGCATGGTGTCCTCCACCCACTGGCTGGCCTCCTCCTCGGCCATGGCGGTCCTGGAGGACGGCGGCAACGCCTTCGACGCCGCCGTGGCCGGCGCGTTCGTCCTCCACGTGGTGGAGCCGCACCTGAACGGCCCCGCGGGCGAGGTGCCGATCCTGCTCGCCCCGGCGGGCGGCGAGGTGCGCGTGCTGTGCGGGCAGGGCGTGGCCCCGGCGGGCGCCACCGTCGCCCACTACCGGGGGCTCGGCCTCGACCTCGTGCCCGGCACCGGCCCGCTCGCCGCCGCCGTGCCCGGCGCGTTCGACGCGTGGATGGTGCTGCTGCGCGACCACGGCACCAAGTCCCTCGCCGACGTCCTGAAGTACGCCATCGGCTACGCCGAACACGGGCACGCGCCCGTGGAGAACGTCGGCGCGACCGTGGAGAGCGTACGGCGGCTGTTCGAGACCGAGTGGACGTCGTCCGCGGAGGTCTATCTGCCCGGCGGCCGCGCGCCCCGGCCCGGTGAGTTGCTGCGCAACCCGGCCCTGGCCGCCACCTGGAAGCGGCTGCTGGCCGAGACCGCCGGCGCGGGCGACCGGGAGGCGGTGATCGACGCCGCGCGGGAGGTGTGGCGCCGCGGATTCATCGCCGAGGCGCTGGTACGGCAGGCGGCTCGGCCGACGCTCGACACCAGCGGCGCACGCCACACCGGCACCCTCACGGCCGCCGACCTCGCCGGCTGGTCCGCGACCTACGAGACACCGGTGACGTACGACTGGAACGGCTGGACCGTCTGCAAGGCCGGCCCGTGGAGCCAGGGGCCGGTCCTGCTCCAGCAGCTCGCGCTGCTCCCGCCCGAACTGCCGCCGTACGGCAGCGCCGACTACGTCCACCTCCTCGTCGAGGGCTGCAAGCTGGCCATGGCCGACCGGGAGGCCTGGTACGGCGACGCCGCCGAGGTGCCCGTGGACGCCTTGCTGTCGGACGACTACAACGCCGCCCGCCGCGCCCTCATCGGCGCCCGCGCCTCCACCGAACTGCGGCCGGGCGCCCCCGGCGGCCACGCCCCGCGGCTGAGCGCGCACGCGCGCGTGGCCGCCACGGTCGAGCCGGGGTCCGATCCGCTCGCCGCGCTGGGCGTCGGCGAGCCCACCGTCGCCGAGCCGGGCACCTCCCCGGTGCCGGGCGAACCGCTGGTGAACGCCGACGGTGCCACCCGGGGCGACACCTGCCACCTCGACGTCGCCGACCGCTGGGGCAACATGGTGGCCGCCACGCCCAGCGGCGGCTGGCTGCAGTCGAACCCGGTCGTCCCCGAACTGGGCTTTCCGCTCGGCACCCGGCTGCAGATGACCTGGCTGGAGGAGGGCCTGCCGAACTCCCTCACGCCCGGCCGCCGCCCCCGCACCACCCTCACGCCGTCCCTCGCGCTGCGCGACGGCGTGCCCGTCCTCGCCTTCGGCACCCCCGGCGGCGACCAGCAGGACCAGTGGCAGCTGCACTTCTTCCTCGCCGCGGCCCTGCGGTCCCCGGTGCGGGGCGGGCTCGACCTGCAGGGCGCCATCGACGCGCCGAACTGGCACAACGACTCCTTCCCCGGCTCCTTCTATCCGCGCGCCATGCGCCCGGGGGCCCTCACCGTCGAGTCCCGCATGGACCCGGCGGTCGTCGACGAGCTGCGGCGGCGCGGCCACGACGTGACCGTCGGCCCGGCGTGGTCCGAGGGACGGCTGTGCGCGGTCGCGCGGGACCCGGAGACCGGGGTGCTGTCGGCGGCGGCGAATCCCCGGGGGATGCAGGGGTACGCGGTGGGTCGGTGACCACCGGCGCACGCCAGGACGTGCGGGCGGGGCGCCGACCCGCCGGGCCGCGCACACGGCGGACGTGCGGGTGGGCGACGGCCGGCCGCGCACGGGCCGGGACGTGCGGCTCCGCACGTTCACGCCGATTCCACCCGCTGTGCACCGGACGGGATCGGAATGTCAGTGCCGCGTGCTGTGATGGAGACATGATCGAAGACACGGGAACCATCGAAGGGTTTCTCGCCCGCCGCTCGGCCGACGTGGAGGAGGCGGTCCGCGAGGCCGCCGCGGCCGAGATCATGCCTCGCTGGCGGCAGCTCGCCGACCACGAGGTGGACGTCAAGAGCGGGCCGCACGACCTGGTGACGGACGCCGACCGCAAGGCCGAGCTGTATCTCACCGAGACGCTGCGCGCCCTGCTGCCCGGCTCCGTCGTGGTGGGCGAGGAGGCCGTGCACGCCAACCCGGCGACGTACGACGCGATCCGCGGCGAGGCACCGGTGTGGATCGTCGATCCCGTCGACGGCACACGGCAGTTCGTGCACGGCGACGACGGCTTCTGCACGCTCGTCGCGCTCGCCCAGGGCGGTGTGCTGCGCGCCTCGTGGACGTACGCGCCCGCGCGCGGCCAGTTCGCCACCGCGGTCCGGGGCGGCGGCGCCCACCTCGACGGACAGCGGCTGCTGGCCGGGCCGCCCGCCCCCGGCCGGGACCTGGAGGTCGCCACCTCGCACCCCGACTACACCACCGACGAGCAGAAGCGCGCGCTGCTCGGCCTGCGCGTGCCGGGGGTCGCCCCGCGCCCCTGCGGCTCGGCCGGCCTGGAGTACCTGGCCGTCGCCCGCGGCCTGTGCGATGCCGTCGCGTTCTCGTGGGAGGCGGCGTGGGACCACGCGGCCGGCCTGCTGCTGGTCGAGGAGGCGGGCGGCGCCCACCTGACCGTCACCGGCGAACCGTTCCGCATCACCGGCGGCAACGCCCTGCCGTTCACCGCGGCCCGCGACGAGACGACGGCCCGCCGGATACGGGGGCTGCTGGCCGCGGGGGCGTGAGGATGGATCGCTGAGGCGACGCCGCGCGCATGAGGACGCGCACCGCGGAGGGACGTCGCGCGTACGAGGACGCGCACCACGGAGGGACGTCGCGCGCATGAGGACGCGCACCACGCAAGCGACGTCGTACGCATGAGGACGTGCACCGCGGAGGCGACGCCGTCCCGCCCGGCGGCCCGAAGGACCGGTCGTGGTGCCGCCGGAGGCGACCGCGGGGCCGGGCCTGTCGGTGCCCCGGCATATCCTGATCCCCTCAGGCAGGCCGTCGGCTGACGAAGGGGTCCGAAGGTGCCGTCGATGCTCGATGCGGTCGTGGTGGGTGCGGGGCCGAACGGACTGACCGCTGCCGTGGAGCTGGCCCGCCGCGGCTTCTCCGTCGCCCTGTTCGAGGCTCGCGGCACCGTCGGCGGCGGCTCCCGCACCGAGGAGCTGACCCTGCCCGGCTTCCGGCACGACCCGTGCGCCGCGGCCCACCCCCTCGCCGTCAACTCGCCCGCGTTCCGCGCCATGCCGCTGGAGCGCTACGGACTTCAGTGGCTGCACCCCGAGCTGCCCATGGCGCACCCGTTCCCGGACGGCAGCGCGGCGGTGCTGGCCCGCTCGGTCGCCGAGACCGCCGCGTCCTTCGGGCCGCGCGACGCCGGCGCCTACCGGCGGCTGGTGGAGCCCTTCCTGCACAAGTGGGACACGCTCGTGCGGGACTTCATGTCCCTGCCGCTGACCGCGCTGCCCCGCGACCCGGTCACGCTCGCCCGCTTCGGCCTGGCCGGCCTGCCCCCGTCCACCTGGCTGACC
This sequence comes from Streptomyces sp. NPDC014801, assembly GCF_043082085.1. Taxonomy (NCBI): domain Bacteria; kingdom Bacillati; phylum Actinomycetota; class Actinomycetes; order Kitasatosporales; family Streptomycetaceae; genus Streptomyces; species Streptomyces sp. NPDC014801. The sequence continues at coordinate 65,586 of NZ_JBIBXG010000003.1, forward strand.
CGCCGTTTCCGCGACGAGAAGGCCAAGACGCTGTTCGCCGGGCTAGTCGCCCACGTCATGGCCCCGCTCAACGGCCTCGCCACCGGCGCGATCGGCCTGGTCTTCGCGGTCGCCGCGCACGCCCGCGGCTGGCCCCTCGCCCGCGGCGGCTCCCAGGCCATCGCCGACGCGCTCGCCGCCTACCTCAGGGACCTCGGCGGCGAGATCCACACCGACTACGAGGTCAAACGGCTCGACGACCTGCCCCCGGCCCGCGCCTACGTCTTCGACACCTCGCCCACCGCCCTGGCCCGCATCGCCGGGTTCGGCCGGTACTACGACGGCTACCGGTACGGCCCCGGCGCGTTCAAGATCGACTACGCCCTGGACGGCCCGGTCCCGTGGACCGCGAAGGAGGCCCGCGCCGCCGGCACGGTCCAGATCGGCGCGGACAGCGCGGAGATCGGCGCGGCGCTGCGCGCGGCCTCCCGCGAGGGCCGCGCCCCCGACCGGCCGTTCATGATCACCGTGCAGCCGAGCGTCGTCGACCCCACCCGCGCGCCCGCCGGCCGGCACGTCTTCTGGGCGTACGGCCACGTCCCGAACGGCTGGAGGGGCGACCTCACCGACGCCCTGGAGCGCCAACTGGAGCGCTTCGCCCCGGGGTTCCGCGACCGGATCCTCGCCCGCGCCACCGCCGGCCCGCCCGAACTCGCCGCCCGCAACGCCAACTACGTGGGCGGTGACATCGCCTCCGGCGCGGTGGTGGGCCTGCAGACGCTGCTGCGCCCGAAACTGTCCCTGTTCCCGTACACCACCCCGCATCCGGCCGTCTTCATCTGCTCGTCGGCCACCCCGCCGGGCCCGGGCGTGCACGGCATGGCGGGGCACAACGCGGCCAAGGCCGTGTGGAGGAGACTGAGGCAGGAATGACCGCCATCACCCTGGTCCAGGGCGACATCACCCGGCAGCGCGCCGACGCCCTCGTCAACGCGGCCAACTCCTCGCTGCTGGGCGGCGGCGGAGTCGACGGCGCCATCCACCGCCGCGGCGGCCCCGCCATCCTTCAGGAGTGCCGCAGGCTGCGCGCCTCCCGGTACGGCAGAGGTCTGCCCACGGGCCAGGCGGTCGCCACCACGGCCGGAAACCTCGACGCCCGCTGGGTGATCCACACGGTCGGCCCGGTGTACTCGGCCGAGCAGGACCGCTCGCCCCTGCTGGCCTCCTGCTACCGCGAGTCCCTGCGCGTGGCCGGCGAACTCGGCGCGAGAACGGTCGCGTTCCCCGCCATCTCCACGGGCGTCTACCGCTGGCCCATGGACGACGCGGCCCGCATCGCCCTGGAAACGGTCCGCTCCACCCCCACGACGGCGGAGGAAATCCGCTTCGTCCTCTTCGACACTCCCGCATACGAGGCGTTCACCCGCCAGTTGGGCTGACGAAGGGCCCAGTTCCCCCCTCCCTCTTCACACCAGCCACACAGGTACCCCTATTCTGCTCCTGTTCTTTGCGCATTCTCTGGGGGGATCCTGTCGATGGATGACGTGCGCCTGCCGACGGTCTCCGTCGTCATACCGGTGTACAACGCCCTGCCCTACCTGCGGCAGACCCTGGCCTCGGTGGCCGGGCAGACCATCGGCACGGACGCCCTCGAGGTCGTCGCCGTGGACGACGGCAGCACCGACGGCAGCGGTGAGGTCCTGGACGCCTGGGCCGAGGAGCAGGCCTTCCGGGTGACGGTCGTCCACCAGGAGGCCTCCGGCGGCCCGAGCCGGCCCCGCAACGTCGGCCTCGACCACGCGAGCGGCCGCTACGTCTTCTTCCTCGACGGCGACGACTGCCTGGGCCCGGAAGCCCTGGAACGCCTCGTCGCCCTGGCCGAGAAGAACGGCGCCGACACCGTGCTGGCCAAGTTCGTGGGCGTGGGCCGGGCGATACGCCCCGAGGTGCGCCAGGTCTTCGCCAGAACCGTGGACCGCGCGGACCCGGCCGCCGTCTACTACTCGCTGATGCCGTTCAAGCTGTTCCGGCGCAGGGTGATCGAAGAGCACCACATCCGCTTCCCGGAGCACATGCGGATCAGCGAGGACCAGCACTTCGTCGCCCGGGCCTACCTGCACAGCAAGGTCATCTCGATCCTCGCCGACTACGACTGCTACTACCTCGTCGGGCGCGGCGACAAGGGCAACATCACGCACGGCGGCCTCGACTACCCGACGATGGTCGCCCAGGCCGCGGAGATGGTCGACCTCGTCAAGAGCCTCACCGAGCCCGGCACGCTGCGGGACCGGCTCGTCACCCGGCACGTCAAGGCCGAGCTGCTGCGCCGCTTCGACCGCCGCTACCTCGACGCCGACGAGGCCGGCCGCAAGGAACTGGCCGCGCTGGCCGCGCCGTACGCGAGGGAGTGGGTCACCCCGGGTGTGCGGGCGGAGCTGGACGTGGCCGAGCGGCTGCGGGCGCACTGCCTGGCCGAAGGGCTCCTCGACGAACTCGCCCGGGTCGTCGAGTGGGACCTGGCCGGCCGGCCCGGCAAGACACGGATCCGGGACGGCCGGCTGTACGCGGCCGCACCGTACCCGCCGCAATCCTCCGCCGCCTACGACGAGTTGTGCGACATCACCGGCGCGGTGCTCGCCGTCAGCCCCCGGCGCCGCGTCGACCGGATCACCTGGACGGGCGGCGTCGTCGCCCTGTCCGGTTACGCCTACCTCGACCAGGTCGACACCGACGACCTGACCACGTCGATCGTGCTGCGCCACCCCGTGACCCGGCGGGAGATCGCCCTCGTCGCCGAGGCCGTGCCGTCGCCGTACCTGACGGTGAGCCGCGGCAAGGAGACCTACGACTACGGCCGCTCCGGCTTCCGGGCGGCGATCGACGTCGCGTCCGCCGACGGGGGAAACCCCCTCGAACCCGGCGCCTGGGAGGTGTCCCTGCGCTGCACCGCCCACGGTGTCTCCGCAGGCGGAGGCCTGGGCGGCGCCCTCGGACACGAGGTGGCACGGAGCTCCGAGCGGCACGTCCTGCCGCTCGGAGCGGACGGCGGCCGCCCGCACACCGTGAGCCTCGGCCCGCAGGACGGCAAGCTCGTCCTGCGGATCAAGCCGGTGCCCCCGCCCCCGTCGAGGCTGTCCCGGCTGAAGAAGCTGGCGGGCCGCGTCACCGGCGCGGCGAACCGGCGCGGCGGGTGAACGACGGGCCACCGGCCCTTTCCCCGCCCCCTCTCCGACGACCATCCCCGCATCGTCGGCGTCCGCCGTGGGCGCCGGCTCCTCACCGTGCACACGCACACGCCCGCCGCGGCCGGCCGAGGCCGGCGCTGCCCTGGAGACAACCGTGAACACAGCCGCGCCCGACACGGCGGCCGCCCCGGTCACGCCCGCGAGACCCCGGCCCGTCGCCCGACCCGGCCTCGAAAACCGGGCCCGGCTCCTGCTGCGGCCCTGGTGGCCCGCGACCGGCGAGGTCCTCGTCAGCCTGGTGACCGCCCTGGGCTTCACCTACTGGGGGCTGAGCGTGGGCAACAGCCCCGTCACCCGGGTCGGTCAGGTCAGCGGCCTGTCGGACCTTCAGTTCCGCCTCGCCCTCCTCCTGCTGGTCCTCCTCGCCGCCGTGGGATGGGCGACCGTGCGCGGCGGCGAGCGCGTGCGGTCCTCGGCCGTCCGGCTCGGTGCGGCCGCGGTCGCCGGTCTGAGCACCGGGTTCCTCGGCGCCGGGCAGGTCTTCGCGCTGCGCGGCACCCCCTGGCCGATCAACGGCCCCTACGGCGACAACAACCGCATCCTGGCCTGGGCCGAGGAAGTACTGCACACCGGCTCGATGCACGCCTTCTACCCGCCGGCCGTGCCCTACATCCTGGGGTTCGCCGCCAAGGCCGGCATCCTCGGCGGGCAGCCCGCCTTCGGCCTGAAGTGGCTGTTCATCGCGTTCGTCGCGCTGACCGGGCCCGCGGCCTACCTGGCCTGGCGGTCGTGTCTGTCCCCTCTGCCCGCGCTCGCCGTCGGACTGCTGCCCGCGCTGCAGCAGACGCTGCCGCACAAGCCGTACAGCCCGTTCGTCCTCGTGGTCCTGGTGCCGCTGATCGCCAAGCTGCTGATGTGGCTGCGGGCCGCACCCCGCTTCTCCACCCGCGGGCTCCTCGCGCGCGGCACCTTCCTCGGCGTGCTGTTCGGACTGCTCTTCCTGATCTACTCGGGCTGGCACCTGTGGTCCCTGCCGGGCGCGCTCGTCGCCGTCCTGCTGTGCTTCCCCTGGCGTGACCGGCCCGCGCGCGCCCTGCTGTTCCTCGGCAGCACCCTCACCGGGTTCCTGCTGGTGGCCGGCGTCTATCTGCGCGTCCTGCTGAGCGCCACCGGCACCCGGGACCAGTGGTGCTCCGGCTACACCCTGACCGAGCCCGCGTACATCGGGACGACCCCGCTGTCCGGCCGTGCCTGGGACGAACCGGGGGAGTACCCGGGCTTCGGCGAGTTCGCCGGGCTGCACACCTACGCCGTGCTCGCCCTGATCGGGCTCGGGGTCGCCGTCGCGATCGGGCTGCGCCAGGTCGTGGTGATCGCGCCGCTCGCCTGCTTCGGCAGCGCCTGGCTGATCCGGTTCTGGCTGGCCGGGCACATGGAGGCCGACCAGCAGGTGCAGCTCTTCCCGCGGACCATGATGCAGATCCAGGTCACCCTGACCGCCCTCGCCGTGCTGGCCTGCGTCCTCGCCGTGCGCAAGCTCGCGCCGCACGTCAGGGCCCAGGCGGGCGCCGCGGCCGACGCGCGCCACCGCGGCTTCACCGCCGTCGGCGCGCTGCTCGCGCTCGCTCTGGCCGGCGGGATGATCGGCTCGTTCTTCAGCAACCAGTACCTGCCGACCCTGCCGCAGGAGAAGCTCGCCGGCACCCTGGCCTGGCAGGCGCACCAGTTCCGCAAGCCCGACGGCAGCTGCCCCAAGTACGCCCAGCACCACAAGTGCCGCGACTACCCGCAGCGCACCGTCATCAAGGACGCCCCGCCCGTCGACAAGATGGTCTGCGAGTACCCCTGGCGCAAGGAGACCTCCGACGGCTCGATCGAGACGCTCCTCACCCAGCCCTGACCGAAGGCCGCCCCTCGTCAACTCCCCTTCCACCCCCGTGGATTAGCCTGGCCGGGCCCCCCGCGGCCCGCGATCGTCCGCGGGCCGCGGGGTGCCTGAGTCGGTTCGTTGTGTGGAGGTTGAGCGATGCGTCTTGCCGAGAGGCCCGGGGTGGAGTGCGAGATCGAGATCGATGCCGCGCCCGAGCGGGTGTGGCGGCTGGTCTCGGACATCGGCACGTCCGTGAAGTACAGCCCCGAACTGCAGGAGGTGGAGTGGCTGGACGGGGCCCCGGGGCCGGCCGTCGGCTGCTGTTTCGCCGGCCGCAACCGCAATGAGCACCTGGGGGAGTGGACCACCGTCAGCCGTATCTCGGTGATGGACGAGCCGCGCGCCTTCGGCTGGGAGGTGGTCTACCGGCACGACCGGGAAGGCGACGCGCTGGCCGTGTGGACCTACACCCTGGAGGCCACCGCCGGCGGGTCCGGTACCCGGCTTCGGCACGGCATGCGGATCGGTCCCGGCCGTGGCCCGCTGCAGGACTTCGTGGAGAAGTACCCCGAGCGCGAGGAGCAGATCGTCGCCGGCCGGCTCGCCCTGCTGCGCACCGGCATCGAGGCGACCCTCAACGGCGTGAAGGCCGAGCTGGAGGCCTAGGGGCCTGATCGACGAGACACCCCCTGGCAGGCGGCTGCCGTGGCGGATCCTGATGGGCGAAGTGGGCGACGTGCGCCCATCAGGAACACACAAACTCCGACAGAATCATTGATCGGACTGTGTTCGGGTTCTAGGGTGACCGTGGCTCAGCAGCCGCACGGTCACCCTCAGTTGCGCATCGTGCGGCAGTGCGTGAGCCCTCGCTCCGCGCACTCAACAGCAACGAACACAAACTGACGCACCCTCAGCCCGCCCGCGTCAGCGACGTGCAGTCCACGGTCGCCCCGAGGAAGGCCACGGTCATGCCGCACCCGCACCCGAACGCGTCCCCGTCCGCCCGCCCGGAGCGCGCGGTCGTCAGCCGCCGCCGTCTGCTGGAGTCCTCCGCCGCCGTACTCGGCGCGCTCGCCCTGTCCGGGCCGTCCGCCGCGGCACACGCCGCCGGCCCGCGCACGGCCGCGGACGAGCGGCCGGAGTGGAACGGGAACATGGCCCTGTTCCAGGTGGGCACCGAGCCCCCGCACACCACGCTCATGCCGTACGCGACCCTCGCCCAGGCGCTCCGGGCGGACCGCACCGCCTCGCCGTACCGGATGAGCCTCGACGGGACGTGGAAGTTCGCCTACGCCGACCGGCCCGACGACCGGGACGTCGACTTCCACCGCACCGATCTCGACGACCGGCACTGGGAGACCATCCCCGTGCCCTCCGTGTGGCAGCTGCACGGCCACGACTTCCCGATCTACGTCAACATCACCTACCCCTACTGGGGCCCCAACGGCCTCGGCGAGAACCCGCAGCCGCCCGCCGCGCCGACCCGCTACAACCCCGTCGGCCAGTACCGCCGCACCTTCACCGTCCCGGCGAACTGGGCCGACCGGCGGGTCTTCCTGCACTTCGAGGGCGTCAAGTCCGCCCACTACGTGTGGATCAACGGGCAGCTCGCCGGCTACCACGAGGACTCCTACACCCCGGCCGAGTACGACATCACCGACCACCTGAAGCCCGGCACCAACCAGATCGCCGTCGAGGTCTACCGCTACTCCGACGGCGACTGGCTGGAGGACCAGGACATGATCCGGCTGAGCGGCATCTTCCGCTCGGTCTACCTGTTCGCCACACCGCAGGTGCACCTGCGCGACTTCAAGCTGGACACCCCGCTCGGCGACGGATACCGGTCGGCGGAGCTGAGCGTCACCGCCAGCGTGCGCGACTACGGCGGCGAGGGCGGCGGCCGGTACACCGTCGAGACCATGCTGTACGACGCCGGCGGCCACCCCGTGTGGCCCCGCCCCCTCCAGCAGAGCGCCGACCTCGGCTCCGGCGGCGAACTCACCGTGCGGGCCTCCAGAGCCGTACCCGAGCCGCGGCTGTGGTCGGCCGAGCGGCCGTATCTCTACACCGCCGTCCTGCAGTTGCGCGATGCCTCGGGGAAGGTGACCGAGACCCTCTCGCACCGCGTCGGCCTGCGCGAGTTCGCGCTCAAGGACGGTCTGATGCGCATCAACGGGCAGCCGGTGACCTTCCGCGGCACCAACCGCCACGAGATGCACCCCGAGCGCGGCACCGCGCTCACCCGCGCCGACCTGGTGCGCGACATCGGGATCATCAAGCGGATGAACATGAACTCGGTCCGCACCTCCCACTACCCCAACAACCCCCAGTGGCTGGAACTCGCGGACGAGTACGGCCTGTACCTGGTCGACGAGACCAACCTGGAGACGCACGGCGTCCGCGGCCAGTACCCGGGCAGCGACCCCGCGTGGACCGCCGCCTGCGTCGCCCGCGCGCAGAACATGGTGCACCGCGACAAGAACCACGCCTCGGTCGTCATCTGGTCCCTCGGCAACGAGGCCGGCGGCGGCAGCACCTTCTCCGCCATGCACGACTGGATCCGCTCCTACGACCCCACCCGCGTCATCCAGTACGAGGGCGACGACCGGCCCGGCGTCAGCGACATCCGCTCGGAGATGTACGAGAGCCCCGCCCGCGTCGAGCAGCGCGCCAAGGACACCGCCGACACCCGGCCGTACGTCATGATCGAGTACTGCCACGCGATGGGGAACTCCAACGGCAACTTCAAGGAGTACTGGGACCTGGTCCGCCGCTACGACGTGCTGCAGGGCGGCTGGATCTGGGACTTCGTCGACCAGTCGCTGAGCTGGCCCACGCCCCCGCGCACGCTGCTGACCGAGACCGGTCCGGGCCGGCTGCGCGGCGAGATCCTTCCCGCCCACGGCCGTTTCGAGCGGGGCAAGGGCGTCAGCGGAGGCACCGTCTTCGCCCGCGACGACCGCCTCGACCTCACCGGCTCGCTCACCCTGGAGGCGTGGTTCACCCCGCACGTCACCGGCTACCACCAGCCGATCCTCGCCAAGGGCGACACCCAGTACGCGCTCAAGCAGTCCGACGGCACGCTGGAGTTCTTCATCCACGGCGGCGGGCAGTGGTTCACCGTGAGCTGGGCGGTGCCCGCCGACTGGACCGGGCGCGAACACCACGCCGCCGGCGTCTTCGACGCGGACGCGGGCACGCTGACCCTGTACGTCGACGGCGTGGCGCGGGCCACCCGCACCACCACCGGGCGGCCCGGCAGCACCACCGCGCCCCTCGCGCTCGCCACCGACGTGGACAACCCGACGCGCGAGTTCAGCGGCACCATCCGGCGCGCCCGGGTCTACGCCCGCGCGCTGAGCGCCGCCGAACTCTCCGATGAGGACCGCCGGCCGGACGACGCCGGGGTGCGGTTCTGGTTCGACGCGGCCACCGCCGGCGTCACCGAGCGCACGGTGAAGGACAAGACGTTCTTCGCCTACGGCGGCGACTGGGGCGACAACCCGAACGACGGGGCCTTCGTCGCCGACGGCATCGTCACCGCCGACCGCGCCCACACCGGCAAGGCCGCCGAGATCAAGCGGATCCACCAGGCGATCAACGCCGCCCCGGCCGGCGGCGACCAGCGCCGGGTGACCCTCACCAACGAGTACCTGTTCACCAACGTCAGGGAGTTCGACGGCCGCTGGGAACTCGTCGCCGACGGCAAGGTCGTCCAGAAGGGGCGGCTCACGCGCGACCAGCTGGACCTCGCGCCGCTCGCGCACAAGGACATCACCGTGCCGTTCACCCTGCCGGCCCGTCCCGCGCCCGGCACCGAGTACTTCCTGCAGCTGTCCTTCACCACCAAGGAGGCCACCCCCTGGGCGAAGGCCGGCTTCGAGGTGGCCCGGCAGCAGATCCCGCTCGACGCCGGCAGCCCCGCCGTGACCCCCGCCCCGCTGGCCTCCGTCCCGGCGCTGCGCCACACCGAGACGGCGACCGCCGTCACGGTCACCGGCGCGGACCTCACCGTCGCCGTCGACAAGCGCACCGGCCTGATCACCACCTACGAGGCCGCCGGCCTGCGCCTGCTCACCTCGGGTCCGGTGCCCAACTACTGGCGCGCCCCCACCGACAACGACCGCGGCAACGGCCAGCACACCCGCAACCAGACCTGGCGCGACGCGGGCGCCCGCCGCACGGTCACCGGCGTCACCGTGCGCCCCCTGCGCGACCGTGCCGTCGAGATCGAGGTGGCCGGCACCCTGCCCACCACGACGGCCTCGGCGTACACCACCACCTACACCGTCTTCGGCAACGGCGAGATCCGCGTCGACCACACCCTGCGCCCGGGCGCCGCGAACCTGCCGTACATCCCGGAGGTCGGCACGATGCTGTTCCTGCCGGAGCGGTACGAGCACCTCCACTACTACGGCCGCGGCCCCGAGGAGAACTACTGGGACCGCAACGACGGCACCGACGTCGGCCTGTACTCCGGGACCGTCTCGGGACAGTGGACCTCCTACATCCGCCCCCAGGAGAACGGCAACAAGACGGACGTGCGCTGGGCGGCCCTCACCGACGGCGACGGCCGCGGCCTGCTGGTCGCGGGGGAGCCGCTGATCGAGCTCAACGCCTCCCACTTCACCCCGGAGGATCTCTCCCTCGGCGTGCGCCACGACTACCAGCTCACCCCGCGCAAGGAGGTCGTGCTGCGCGTCAACCACCGGCAGATGGGCGTCGGCGGCGACAACAGCTGGGGCGCCCACACCCACGACGCGTACAAACTCTTCGCCGACCGCGCCTACGCCTACACCTACCGCCTGCGCCCCCTCACCGGCCTCGACCACGCGATGACGACGGCACGGCGGCCCACGGCAACGGACTGACCCGGCGCCCCCGGCCGACCACGCCCCCGGCCGGGGCCCACGGCTCGGAAGGACGCGGGGCTCACCGTAGGGAGCCGTGCGTGGAGGGAAGGAGCGCGCCGAGCCGGGGCAGCCGCCGGGCGAGTCGCACCGGGTCGCGCACGTCCCACCGCGTGCCCCGCGGCTCCCGCCCCGGATCACACCCCCCGCCGCCCGCGTCCACGGCGTCGTGGAACGCCTCCTCGCACGCGTCGCCGCCGCCGGTGCGCAGGGCGTAGGCCTCCATGGCGACGTAGTCCAGGCACTCCCACTCGGGCAGCAGCGCCTCGTCGCCGCCGCCTCGCGGCCACTCCTGCGCCAGCCGCCGTATCTCCGCCGTCCCGGCCAGGGTGTCCGGATCGGCCACCGCCCGGTCGAAGACGTCCCGTCCGAGCCCGACCAGCCACAGCCGGAAGTCGGTGAACCCGTCGTCCGAGCACCAGCCGAGGATGTGGTCCGCCGCCGCCCACACCTCCCAGGTGAAGGCCTCCTCGGTCACCGCGTCCAGGCACGTCTGGAAGCCCACGATCTCCTCGGCCGGTCTGCGGCACAGCTCCTGCCGCAGCCACGCCAGGCGCTCGTCGCGGCCGGGCGCGCGGCGCCCGGACTCCTCCACGAGCGCCCAGAAGCAGTCGATCTCCATGGGCTCACTGTGTCACCCGCCACCGACAGCGCCGCTGTGGCCGCAAGGACCAAGATCACACCCGTCCTGCGGGTGAGATCCGCGATCGGCGTGGCGGCAAGGCGTCCGGGGAGAAACAATCCGTGGGACAGCACTTTCACGGCGATCCCGAAAAGGAAGTCCCCCATGGTCGAGCAGGACGAGCGCTTCGACGTCGTGGTCCTCGGCGCGGGCCCCGGCGGCTACGTGGCCGCGATCCGCGCCGCGCAGCTGGGCAAGCGCGTCGCCGTCGTCGAGGAGAAGTACTGGGGCGGCGTCTGCCTGAACGTCGGCTGCATCCCCACCAAGGCGCTGCTGCGCAACGCCGAGCTCGCGCACATCGTCACCCGTGAGGCGAAGACCTTCGGCATCAAGTCCGACAGCCCGATCAGCTTCGACTACGGCGAGGCCTTCCGCCGCAGCCGCCGCGTCGCCGACGGCCGGGTCAAGGGCGTCCACTACCTGATGAAGAAGAACAAGATCACGGAGTTCGACGGCCGTGGTTCCTTCGTCGACGACCACACCCTCCAGGTCACCGACTACGAGGGCAACACCCGCACGATCGGCTTCGACAACTGCATCATCGCCACCGGCGCCACCCCGAAGCTGCTGCCCGGCACCAAGCGCAGCGCCCGCGTGGTGACCTACGAGGAGCAGATCCTCGCCGAGGACCTCCCGCAGTCCATCGTCATCGCCGGCGCCGGCGCGATCGGCATCGAGTTCGCCTACGTGCTGCACAACTACGGCGTGAAGGTCACGATCGTCGAGTTCCTGGACCGGATGGCCCCGCTGGAGGACGCCGAGGTCTCCGCGGAGCTGGCCAAGCAGTACCGCAAGCTGGGCATCGACGTGCTCACCTCCACCCGGGTCGACGCCATCGACGAGTCCGGCCCGCAGGTCCGCGTCACCGTCACCGCCAAGGACGGCTCCCAGCGGGTGCTGGAGGCCGACAAGGTGCTCCAGGCGCTCGGTTTCGCCCCGAACGTCGAGGGCTACGGCCTGGAGAACACCGGCGTCAAGGTCACCGACCGCGGCGCGATCGACGTCGACGGCCGGTGCCGCACCTCCGTGCCGCACATCTACGCGATCGGCGACGTCACCGCCAAGCTGATGCTCGCCCACGCCGCCGAGGCCATGGGTGTGGTCGCCGCCGAGACCATCGCGGACGCGGAGACCATGGAGCTGGACTACGCGATGATCCCGCGCGCCACCTACTGCCAGCCGCAGATCGCCAGCTTCGGCTACACCGAGGCCCAGGCCCGCGACCTCGGCTACGACGTGAAGGTCGCGAAGTTCCCCTTCACCGCCAACGGCAAGGCGCACGGCCTCGGCGACTCCACCGGCTTCGTCAAGCTGATCAGCGACGCGAAGTACGGCGAGCTGATCGGCGGCCACCTCATCGGCCCCGACGTCACCGAGCTGCTGCCCGAGCTGACCCTGGCCCAGCAGTGGGACCTGACCGTCCACGAGGTCGCCCGCAACGTCCACGCCCACCCGACGCTGGGCGAGGCGGTCAAGGAGGCGGTCCACGGACTCGCCGGGCACATGATCAACTTCTAGCGCGGGGCGCCGGTGCCCGTCTGGTGAGGGCGAGCACCGGCCCGAGCGCCAGCAGCACCGCCAGGGCGGCGTACCCGTAGGCCAGGGTCGCCGCCGAGGCGACGGCGGCGACCAGCAACGGCCCGCCCGCATCGCCCAGTTCCCGGCCCAGCTCGGCCGCGCCCATGGTCTGCCCCAGCCGCTCCTTCGGCGCCCCGGCGGCCAGCACGGCGAACCCCAGCGGCGTGATCAGGCCGGTGCCGACGCCGATCAGCGCCGCGGCGAGCAGCACGCCCACGAGCCCCGGGAGCATCGCGCACGCCAGCCCGGCCGCCGCGAGCAGCAGTCCCGCGCCCAGCCCGGGGCCCGCGCGCAGCCGCCCCGCGTCCAGCGCCCGCCCGGCCCGTGGCTGCACCACGGCCGCACAGGCCGCCAGCACCGACACCGCCGCCCCCGTGGCCACCGCGCCCAGCCCGGCCGCCCGCCCGGACACCGGCAGGAAACCCACCCCGGCCGACAGCGCGGCCGTCGCCCCGGCCAGCGCCGCCGTCGGCACCAGGAACACCGGATCGGCCAGCCGGCGCGCCAGGTCCAGCACGGTCTGCCGTCGCCTCGGCAGCGGCGGTACGACGGGGACGGCGGCCCAGGCCCAGGCGGCCACGGCGGCGCCGAGCACCGCGAGCACCGCGAACAGCAGCCGCAGCCCGCCGGCCCACACCAGCACCCCGCCCAGCAGCGGGCCCAGCGTGTAGCCGACGGACTTGAAGAAGCCGTAACCGCCGAAGGCGCGCCCCTGCTTCGCCGCCGGGTTCAGCCGGGACACCAGCGCCGAGGCCGACGGGGAGAACGCCGAGGCCGCGGCCCCCTGCCCGAGCCGCGCCGCCCACAGCCACCCGGGGGAGTCCACGGCGACGTACAGCGCGGAGGCGGCGGCGAAGGCGAGCAGTCCGCCGAGCAGCACCACACGTGCCCCGACACGGTCGGCGAGCGTGCCGAACAGGGGCTTGAGCAGCACCTCGGCGCCGTCGTACAGGGCCAGCAGCCCGCCGAGGACGAGCAGGGAGGTGACGGCGTCCGCGTCGGCGGCGCCGAGGTTCGCGGCGATGCCGTGCGCCCCGAAGGCGGTGGTGAACCCGGCCGCGTACAGCGGCCCCATGACCCGGCGCGGCGGCGTCCCGGGCGGCGCCTCAGTCGGCGGCGTCACTGATCCCCAGCCGCAGGTGCTCCACGTGGTAGACGGCCTGGTCGAGGAGTTCGGCCACGTGGTGGTCGTGCAGCGCGTAGACGACGGAGCGGCCGCGCCGCTCGCCGACCACCAGCCCGAGGTTGCGCAGCAGCCGCAGCTGGTGCGAGCACGCGGACTGCTCCATGCCGACCTCGGCCGCCAACTCGGTCGCGGGCAGCGGGCCTTCGCGCAGCCGCGCGAGGATCAGCAGGCGGGAGGGGGTGGACAGGGCCTGGAGGGTGGTGGCCACCTTGGCGACGTTGGCCGCGTCCAGGCGGACGCGCTCGGCTGCGGTGGTGGTGACGGCTCCATGACCCATGGGCGTATCCTACCCACCCCATATGAACAGATGAATGAGTCTTCATGTGTTCCTGTAGGGTGGCCGGGTGTCCGCGATCCTCGCCCCCGCACCCGCCCCGTCCGCCCCGCCCTCCGCGCCGCGCCGCCGCACCCGCGTCCTCGCCCTGCCCGAGGCGCGCTGGGCGCTCGCGGCCACGGCCGCCTTCCTGCTGGGCCTCGCCCTCGACCTGGCCGGCCTGCCGCCCGCCGTGTACGGCGGCCTGTACGCCGTCGCCTACGTCTGCGGCGGCTGGGAACCGGCCCTGGAGGGCCTGCGCGCCCTGCGCGAGAAGACCCTCGACGTCGACCTGCTGATGATCGTCGCCGCGCTCGGCGCCGCCGCGATCGGACAGGTCCTGGACGGCGCCCTGCTGATCGTCATCTTCGCCACCTCCGGCGCCCTGGAGGCCCTGGCCACCGCCCGCACCGCCGACTCCGTGCGCGGCCTGCTCGACCTCGCCCCCGCCACCGCCACCCGGCTCACCGCGCACGGCGAGGAGAGCGTCCCGGCCGCCGAACTGGCCGTCGGCGACGTGCTGCTGGTCCGCCCCGGCGAGCGCATCGGCGCCGACGGCACCGTCCTGGACGGCACCAGCGAGGCCGACCAGGCGAGCATCACCGGCGAACCCCTGCCCGTCGTCAAGCGCCCCGGCGACGAGGTCTTCGCCGGCACCCTCAACGGCACCGGCGCCCTGCGCGTCCGCGTCGACCGCGACCCCGCCGACTCGGTCATCGCCCGGATCGTCACCCTCGTCGAGGAGGCCTCCCGGACCAAGGCGCCGACCCAGCTGTTCATCGAGAGGATCGAGCAGCGCTACGCCGTCGGCGTGGTCGCCGCCACCCTCGCGGTCTTCGCCGTCCCGCTCGCCTTCGGCGCCGGCCTCACCGACGCGCTGCTGCGCGCCATGACCTTCATGATCGTCGCCTCGCCGTGCGCGGTGGTCCTCGCGACGATGCCGCCGCTGCTGTCCGCCATCGCCAACGCCGGCCGGCACGGCGTCCTGGTGAAGTCCGCCGTCGCCATGGAACGCCTCGGCGAGGTCGACTCCGCCGCCCTGGACAAGACCGGCACCCTCACCGAGGGCGCCCCCGAGGTCACCGCCGTCACCCCGCTGCCCGCCGCCGGCCTGGACGCCGACGCTCTCCTCGCGCTCGCCGCGGCCGCCGAGCACCCCAGCGAGCACCCGCTGGCCCGGGCGATCGTGGCCGCCGCCCGCGCCCGGGGCCTGCGGCTCGCCCCCGCCGAGGACTTCACGGCCACCCCCGGCCGCGGCGTCGAGGCCCTGGTCGGCGGCCACCGGGTGAGCGTCGGCCGCGGCGAGGGCGAGGGCGGCACCGTGGTCCGCGTCCGCCGGGACGGGGAGGCCGTCGGCACGCTCACCCTCACCGACCGGCTGCGCGCCGACGCCCCGCAGGCCACCGCCGCGCTCACCGCGCTGACCGGCGCCGCGCCCGTCCTGCTCACCGGCGACAGCGCGCACGCCGCGGCCCGCGTGGCCGAGGCCACCGGCATCACCGACGTCCGCGCCGGGCTGCTGCCCGAGGACAAGGTCACGGCCGTACGGCAGGAACAGCAGGCCGGGCGCAGGGTGCTGTTCGTCGGGGACGGCGTCAACGACGCGCCCGCCCTCGCCGCCGCGCACGCCGGTGTCGCCCTCGGCCACGCGGGCTCCGACCTCGCGCTGGAGACCGCGGACGCCGTCGTGGTGCGCGACGAGCTGACCGCCGTCCCGGCCCTCGTCCGGCTCTCCCGCCACGCCCGTCGCCTGGTCACCCAGAACCTCGTCCTCGCCGGGGTCTTCATCACCGGCCTGGTGCTGTGGGACCTGCTCGGGCACCTGCCGCTGCCGCTCGGCGTCGCCGGACACGAGGGCTCCACCGTGCTCGTCGGCCTCAACGGGCTGCGGCTGCTGCGCGAGTCCGCCTGGCGAACCGGCGAGGTCCAGCCCACGCGGCGTTGATGTCGGATTCCCGCCAGCCCGGCAGGCGCGCGTGGCCGATGCTGGAGCCATGCAGAACGGGATGCACACCGACCGGGAGCGGTGCGTGCGCGCCGTCCAGTCCAAGGACGCGCGCTTCGACGGCTGGTTCTACACCGCCGTCCTGACCACCCGCATCTACTGCCGGCCCAGCTGTCCGGTCGTGCCGCCGAAGCCCGCGAACATGACCTTCTACCCGAGCGCGGCCGCCTGCCAGCAGGCCGGCTTCCGCGCCTGCAAGCGCTGCCGGCCCGACACCAGCCCCGGCTCGCCCGAGTGGAACCAGCGCGCCGACCTCACCGCCCGCGCCATGCGCCTGATCGCCGACGGCGTCGTCGACCGCGAGGGCGTGCCCGGCCTCGCCGCCCGCCTCGGCTACAGCACCCGCCAGGTCGAACGCCAGCTGCTCGCCGAGCTGGGCGCCGGGCCGCTCGCCCTGGCCCGCGCCCAGCGCGCCCAGACCGCGCGCCTGCTCATCGAGACCACCCCGCTGCCGATGGCCGACATCGCCTTCGCCTCCGGCTTCTCCTCCATCCGCACCTTCAACGACACCGTCCGCGAGGTCTTCGCCCTCACCCCGAGCGAACTGCGCGCCCGCGTGCCGAAGAGCGCCGCGCCGGCCGCGCCCGGCACCCTGTCGCTGCGCCTGCCGTTCCGCGCCCCGCTCAACCCGGACAACCTCTTCGGCCACCTCGCCGCGACCGCCGTCCCCGGCGTGGAGGAGTGGCGGGACGGCTCCTACCGGCGCACGCTGCGGCTGCCGTACGGGCACGGCATCGCCGCCCTCACCCCGCGGCCCGACCACATCGCCTGCCGCCTCACCCTCACCGACCTGCGCGACCTCACCGTCGCCATCAGCCGTTGCCGGCGCCTGCTCGACCTGGACGCCGACCCGGTCGCCATCGACGACGCGCTGCGCGCCGACCCGCTGCTCGCCCCCCTGGTCGACAAGGCGCCCGGCCGGCGCGTGCCCCGCACGGTCGACGAGGCGGAGTTCGCCGTGCGGGCCGTGCTCGGCCAGCAGGTGTCCACCGCGGCCGCCCGCACCCACGCGGCCCGGCTCGCCACCGCCCACGGCGAACCGGTCACCGACCCCGAGGGCGGCCTCACCCGCCTCTTCCCGGACCCCGCGGCGCTCGCGGCGGTGGACCCCGAGACCCTCGCCATGCCCCGCACCCGCCCCACCACCTTCACCACCCTGGTCCGGCATCTGGCCGACGGCTCCCTCCACCTGGGCGTGGAGAGCGACTGGGCCGAGGCCCGCGCCCGGCTGCTGCAGCTGCCCGGCTTCGGCCCCTGGACGGTCGACGTCATCGCCATGCGCGCCCTCGGCGACCCCGACGCCTTCCTCCCCACCGACCTCGGCATCCGGCGCGCGGCCGCCGAACTCGGCCTGCCCGCCACCCCGGCCGCCCTCACGGCCCGCGCGGCGGCCTGGCGCCCCTGGCGGGCCTACGCCGTGCAGTACCTGTGGGCGACCGACGACCACCCCATCAACTTCCTTCCCGTATGAGGACGTCCATGAAGCAGCACACCGTGATCGACAGCCCGTGCGGTCCGCTCACCCTCGTCGCCGACGACGGCGTCCTGTGCGGGCTGTACATGACCGAGCAACGCCACCGCCCGGCCGAGGAGACCTTCGGCGACCGCGACCCCACGCCCTTCACCGAGGCCGAGGAGCAGCTGAAGGCGTACTTCGCGGGCGAGTTGCGGCACTTCACCCTGGAACTACGCCTGCACGGCACGCCGTTCCAGCGGGCGGTGTGGGAGCAGCTGCGGGCCATCCCCTACGGCGAGCGGCGCACGTACGGCGAACTCGCGGCCGCCCTCGGCGCACCGGGCGCCTCCCGCGCGGTCGGCCTCGCCAACGGCAAGAACCCCGTCGGCATCATCGTCCCCTGCCACCGCGTCGTCGGCGCCGACGGCGCCCTCACCGGGTACGGCGGCGGGCTGCACCGCAAGCGGCAGCTGCTGGACTTCGAGTGCGGTGCGGCGCTCTTCTGACCGGCGTGCGCACGTGCTGTGCAGATTCCCCGGAGACGCCCAAGGACCGGAGTCTGCCGCTCCGCACCCGTGTTTGGATCTTCCGGAAGCCAGTACGAAGGGAAGAGCCATGAACTCCGCATTCCAGGTCGAGACCGCCGAGATCCCCGAGGCCGACCTCGACACCGTCGCCGGCGGTCTGGCCGTGCACGTCGGCGTGGGCGCCGGCGTCGCCGCCGGCGGTGTCCTGCCGCAGGTCGGCGAGCTCGAGGTGGGCGCCCACGTCTGCGTCGACGTGACGGTCTGACCCGCGGCCTGCCGGCCAGGTGCCCGCGCCTCCCGCACCCCACGACACACGACGGGGCACGGGAGACGCGGGCACCTGCGCGTCCCGGCCCCGTGCCGGGGCGCGGACGCCGCGGGGCACCCTCGCGCCGCCGCACTGCGACAGGCCATGGGCACCCCCACGTCTCCACCCCGCGACCGGCCTCGGGCACCTGCGCGTCATCGCCCGGGCCGCGCCCGCCCACCGGTGACCCTGACCCGCATGGCCCATCGGCGTCTTCCTCCCGGGTGACCCCGGTGGCGTGCGCCTCGCCCTCGCTGGTGTCTGGACGAAGGACCAGCGGCCGGAGAGCGGGAGACCCATGCAGCGCACACACCAGCGCCTCGCGACCCCCCGGGCGGCCGGGGCGGCCGGGGTGGTTTTCGCGATCCTGACGGCCGCCGCGATCGTCCTGGTGCGCCTCGCCCTGCCCGGCGGCGCCGACGGCGGCGACGTCACCGCCGACGCCGGACAGCGCAGTGCCCTGCGGACGGCGCTGGCGCTGCTCCCGTTCGCCGGGATCGCCTTCCTGTGGTTCATGGGCGCCCTGCGCGAGCAGGCCGGCGAGGGCGAGGACCGGTTCGTCTCCACCGTGTTCCTCGGCAGCGGCCTGCTCTTCGTCGCCACCCTCTTCGCCGCAGCCGCGGCGGCCGGGTCCGTGCTGGACGCGAGCGGGCAGGGCTCGGGCTTCGGCCGCCACCTGGCCTACGCCCTGCTGACCACCTACGCCCTGCGCATGGCCGCGGTGTTCGTCCTCACCGCCTCGACCATCGGCCGCCGGCTCGGCATCCTGCCCCGCCCGCTCGTCCTCCTCGGCAACCTCGTGGGCCTGACGCTGCTCGTGGTGGGGTCGAACGTGCCCTGGTCCGAACTGGTCTTCCCGGGCTGGGCGCTGGTCCTCGGCCTGTACATCCTGCGCGGCCGGCGCCCCGCGACGGCACGGCCCGCCGCCCCGGCCTGACCCGGCCCCGCCCTGCGGCCCCCCGTCTCGGGCCGCCGCTCACCCGAACGGTCCGTGCTCCGTCGCCGTGCGCCGACCGCGCGCCGACAGTGGTCGCAGAAGGGGTGACCGGGCCGGCTGAGAGGAACGAGTCCGTGGTCAGGATTGCCGTCGATCTGAACCGCTGCCAGGGGTACGCGCAGTGCGCCTTCCTCGCACCGGAGGTCTTCGCCATGCACGGCGACGAAGCGCTGCTGTACGACCCGGACGTCGACGACGCCCAGCGCCACAAGCTCGCCCAGGCCACCGCGGCCTGCCCGGTCCAGGCCATCCTCGTCGACGCCGTGGACGGCCCGGCCCCCGCCGGGAGCGCCGCGGACGCCTCGGGAGAGGCGGTGTCCCGTGCCCGGTGACGGATCCCTGGAGTGGCTGCGGCGCGAGGGCCGCATCGTCGTCGTCGGCGCCTCGCTGGCCGGCCTGCGCGCCGCCGAGACCCTGCGGGCCAAGGGCTTCACCGGATCACTGACCATGATCGGCGACGAACCCCACGAGCCGTACGACCGGCCCCCGCTGTCCAAGCAGGTACTGCTCGGCCGGGCCCGCGCCGACCGCACCGCGCTGCCCCGGCTGCGCTCCCTGGACGCCACCTGGCGGCTCGGCGTGGCGGCCACCGGCCTGGACATGGGCGCCCGCCGGGTGCGCCTCGCCGACGGCGACGAGGTGCCCTACGACCGGCTGCTGATCGCCACCGGGGTACGGGCGCGCCCCTGGCCGAACCCCGACGAGGCCGAGCTGGACGGCGTCTTCGTGCTGCGGGACCGCGACGACAGCCTCGCCCTCGCCCGGCGGCTGGACGCCGGGCCCCGCCGGGTCCTGGTCATCGGCGCCGGGTTCACCGGCTCGGAGATCGCCTCCGCCTGCCGTGAGCGCGGCCTGCCCGTCACCGTCGCCGAACGCGGCGCGGCCCCCCTGGTCGGTGCGCTCGGCGGGGTGGTCGGCGCGGTCGCCGCCGAGATGCAGCGCGAGCACGGCGTGGACCTGCGGTGCGGGGTCATGGTGACCGCCCTGGAGGGCGACGCGTCGGGACGGGTGCGCGCCGCACAGCTGTCCGACGGCTCCACGGTGGAGGCCGACGTGGTCGTCGTCTCCCTCGGCGCCCTCCGCAACACCGAGTGGCTCGCCGGCTCCGGGCTCGGGGCCGGCCCCCGCGGCATCGCCTGCGACGCGGGCTGCCGCGCCTTCGACATCCGCGGCATCGTCACCGACGACATCTACGCGGCCGGGGACGTCGCCCGCAGCCCTCACGCCCTGTTCGGCTACCAGTTCCTGTCCCTGGAGCACTGGGGCAACGCCGTCTCCCAGGGCCGGATCGCGGCGCACAACATGCTGAGCGAGAGCGCCGACCGCCTGCCGCACATGGAGGTGCCGGCCTTCTGGTCCTCGCAGTTCGGCGTGAACATCAAGTCGGTGGGGATCCCGTCGATGGGCACGGAGATCCTGATCACCCAGGGCTCCCTCGCGGACCACCGCTTCCTCGGCGTCTACGGCTACCAGGGGCGCGTGATCGGCGCGGTCGCCTTCGACCACGCCCGCTGGCTGCCGTTCTACCAGGAGCTGATCGAGACCACCGCGCCCTTCCCGCCGCCGTTCCCCACGGTCGACCGGCGCCCGGACGGACAGCGGCCGCTCGACGCGGACTTCCCCGACCCCTCGGTCCCCACCCACGGACCCACCGTGACCCTCAGCGGTTACGCGCCGGCCGACCGCCGGATCACCTTCACCCCGGCGCACTGACCGGCACGGCCCACGAGGACTCGCCATGACGTCATCCCTGCTGCACCAGATCCTGGACTACGCCCACCGCGCCGACCCGTACCCGCTCTACGAGGAGCTGCGGAAGACGCCCGTCCACCACGAGGGCGACGGGCCGTACGTCGTCAGCACCTACTACGAGATCCGCAGCCTCCTGCACGATCCGCGGATCAGCTCCGACGCCCGCAACCTGGCCTCGGCGGCCGCCGACCCGCTGGCCGAGGAGCCCGCCGAGGGAAGCGCCCTGCCGCCGGGCTTCCTCAAGCTCGACCCGCCGGAACACGACCGGCTGCGGCGCATGACGAACCGGCCCTTCGGCCCGCCGCACTCGCCGCACCGTGTCGACGCGATGCGCCCCGAGCTCCACGACATCGTCACCGGCCTCATCGACGGCATCGCCGACCCCGGTCGGATCGACCTGGTGGAGCAGTTCTCGTACCCGTTCCCGGTGACGGTGATCTGCCGGCTGCTCGGGGTGCCGCGGGAGGACGAGGCCCGTTTCCACACCTGGGCGGACACCCTCGCGGCGAGCCTGGACCCCGATCCGGACGCCGACCCGGGCGAGCGGGGCAAGGGTGCGCACGACGCCCGGATGCAGCTGGGCATGTACCTGGCCGGGCTGATCGAGGAGCGCCGCCGCAACCCGGGGCAGGACATGCTCTCCCAGCTGGCGACGGCCCAGGGCGGGGACGGCCCGATGACCACGATGGAGCTGCTCAGCACGGCGGCGCTGCTGCTGATCGCCGGCCACGAGACCACGGTCAACCTCATCACCAACGGCATGCTGACCCTGCTGCGCCACCCCGACGTGCTGGAGCGGCTGCGCACCGAACCCCGGCTGGCCGTGCCCCTCGTGGAGGAGCTGCTGCGCTACGAGCCGCCGGTGCAGCTGCTGCCGCAGCGCACCACCCTCGCCGACATCGAGGTCGGCGGCGTCACCATCCCCAAGGGCGCCTCGCTCTGGCTGGTCCTCGCGTCCGGCAACCGCGACCCGCGACGCTTCACCGACCCGGACCGCTTCGACCCGGGCCGCCCCGACATCCAGCACCTGGGCCTGGGCAGCGGCATCCACAGCTGCTTCGGCGCGCCGCTCGCCCGGCTGGAGACCCAGCTCGCCCTGGCCGAACTGGCCCGCAGGCTCGACAACCCGCGCCTGGTCGAGGACCCGCCCCCCTACCGCCAGAACGCCGTCCTGCGCGGACCCCGGCACCTGCACATCACCTGCGACGGGATCCGCCCCTAGGCCGCCCGGCCGCCCGGCCACCGGCCGCCCTTCACGCCCCGTCGAGGCCGCGCAGCCGCAGGTCGCGCAGGAGCCTCGGCAGGGCGGTGCCGATGGGCTCGCGCACCACCTCGTCGGCGAGTTCGTCGTACGGCGTCGGCTCGGCGTTGACGATGACGAGCCGTGCCCCGTGGTCGGCGGCGACGCCGGCGAGCCCGGCGGCGGGCTGGACCTGGAGGCTGCTGCCGACCGCGACGAAGACCTGGCAGGCCTTGCTGATCGCGACGGCCTGGCCGAGCACCATGGGGTCCAGCCGCTCGCCGAACATCACCGTCGCCGACTTCAGGATGCCGCCGCACTCCCGGCACGGCGGGTCGTCCTCACCGGCGTCGACCCGGGCGAGCGCGTCGTCCATCGAGCCGCGCGCGTGGCACCTCGTGCACACCACGCCGTGGGCGCTGCCGTGCAGTTCGAGCACCTTGCGGTCGGGCATCCCGGCGCGCTGGTGCAGCCCGTCCACGTTCTGCGTGATCACCCGCACCGGCACCCCGGAGCGCTCCAGCTCCACGACGGCCCGGTGGGCGGCGTTCGGCTCCGCGCCCAGGGCGCGGCTCGCGCGCCGCATCCGCCAGGAGCGCCGCCGGATCTCGGGATCGCTCATGTAGTACTCGTACGTCACCAGCTTCTCGGCGTCGGGGTCCCGGCGCCACAGCCCGTCGGGTCCGCGGTAGTCGGGGATTCCGGAATCGGTCGAGACACCCGCGCCGGTCAGAAGGGCGACCAGAGGCTTGCTCATGCGCCGAGCCTAGGACGGCCTCCGCGGCGGAGGCGACCGAGTATCGCCGCGCGGCCCTCGCCCCTGCCCGTGGCGCCCTCGCCCCTGCCCGTGGCGCCCTCGCCCCTGCCCCGTGGCGGCCGCCCCTGCCCACCGTGCCCGGACCGGTTAACCGATCGCCCGCGGGCGAGCCCGCGGTCTACGGTGGCGCGATGTCCGAGTGGAGAACCGAGCGGCTGTGGCTGCGGCACTGGCGGGAGTCCGACCTGGCACCGTGGGCGGCGCTGAACGCCGATCCGCAGGTACGGGAGTACTTCCCGGACGTCCTCACCCGGGAGCGGAGCGACGCGTCCGCGGCGCGTTTCCAGGCCGACCTGGAGCGGCGCGGCTGGGGCTGGTGGGCCGTCGAGGTGCGGGCGACGGGGGAGTTCATCGGGTTCTGCGGGCTGGACCCGGTGGAGGACGGCATGCCGTTCACCGGCGTGGAGGCCGGCTGGCGGCTGGCCCGCTCGGCGTGGGGCCACGGCTACGCCACCGAGGCGGCTCTCGCCGTGGTGGACTTCGGCTTCGAACGGCTCCGGCTCCCGGAGATCCTGGCCGTCACGGCGGCCGGCAACCTGCGCTCGCAGGCGGTGATGCGGCGGATCGGCATGACGTACGACCCGGCCGACGACTTCGACGACCCCGGCGTGCCCGAGGGTCCGCTGCGCCGGAGCGTGCTCTACCGGCTGCGGGCCGACAGCCGGCGCCCCTCGGGACCACCGCGGCGCACGCCGGAGGCCTGACCGGCCCGGGCCCGCGCTGCTAGGGGGTGTCTCGTCGATCACGCCGGGCTCGCGGCGCCTGGCACCGCACCTCGCCGCGTTGTCGTCGGTCCCCGATGCTCCGCATCGACTCCCTCCTCCGCCTTGCGATGCACGGCACCAGACGCCGCTCCCTGATCCGGCCTGATCGACGAGACACCCCCTAGGGTCCGCGCATGGCCAAGGTCACCGTTTCGCTCGATGCCGAACTCGTCGTCGAGGTCATGGTTCTGGCGGGCGTCGGCAGCCCCCAGGACGCCGTCGAGCTCGTGGACCGCGACCACATCGCCCGCGGCCACCGCACGGAGGCCCACGTGGCCGCCCGCGACGAGTCACTGCGCGAGATCGACGCCAAGCCCCGGGACACCGAGGGCTGATCACCGGCCGCCGACCCGTCGCCGACCGAGGAACGGCGTCCGTGACGGCCCGGCGGACGGGGCGGCCCTGGGCCGACCGGCACCGGCCCTCGGCGGTGAGCCGTGGAGCGCGTACGGCAGGCCGACGGCCTCGGACGCGTCGGACCCGCGTCAGCCCACCCGGTGGCCGTTCTCCAGTTCCGCCGTGCCCGTGCCCTCCGCGAGGACGTCCAGCGCGGCCAGGACACGGTGACCCAGGGCGCCGGGGAGGTGGTCGAGCAGGTCCCCGCGCTCCACCAGCCGCCAGGACAGCAGCTCCTCCTCCTGCAGCCGGATCGCCTTGAACTCCTCCTCGCTCAGCACACCGCCGTCGTACAGGTACGCCACCAGCGGCGGCCGGCCCGGGCCGCGCACCCAGTCGACGGCGAGCAGCCGGCCCAGCGGCCGGTCCAGGCCGATCTCCTCCAGCGTCTCGCGCCGCGCGCCCTCCCGGGGCGTCTCGCCGTCGTCGGACTCGATCGTGCCGCCGGGCAGCGCCCAGCCCTCGCGGTAGTTGGGCTCCACCAGCAGCACGCGGCCCTCGGCGTCCCGGAACAGGGCCGCCGCACCGGCCAGGACGCGGGGCAGAGAGGCGATGTACGTCGCGAAGTCTGGAGTGGTCATCCTGGAAGGGTAACCAGCCACCGGCAGCCACCCACCTCCCGTCGCCCCGCGCTCCGGATCACGCGGGGAGGGGGCCGGGGCACGCCGTCCCCGCCCGGAGTCACCCGGCGCTCGCCGGGGATCACCCGGCGCCCGTCCGGAGGCGCGGCCCCCCGCCCGGCGCACGGCCCGGCGCCCGGGTCAGACCTGCGTCTCGGCCAGCCGCAGGGTCCGCTCCGCCAGCTCGCTGATCCGTACGCCGTCGAAGCCGAAGACCGCGCTGCGCACCGTGTCCTCCAGCGGCCGCGTCCACTGCGCGGGGATCGCCGCCGCGCCGGCCAGCACCCCGGCCACCGAACCCGCCGTCGCCCCGTTGGAGTCGGTGTCCAGTCCGCCGCGTACCGTCAGCGCGATGGTGCGGGTGAAGTCCCCGTCGCCGTACAGCAGGCCGGCGGTGAGGACCGCGGCGTTCGGCACGGTGTGGATCCAGTTCAGGCCCGCGGTCTCCGCCTCCAGGGTGGCCAGGGTGTCCTCCCACGGCAGGTGCGCCTCGTGCAGGGACACCACCCGGCGCACGGTGCGCGCCAGCCGGCTGCTCGCCGGGACGACCGCGAGCGCGCTCTCCAGCGCCTGCCGCGCGTCCGGCGCCGTGAACGCGGCCGCGACCAGCGCCGCCGCGAACATCGCGCCGTACACGCCGTTGCCGGTGTGCGACAGCACCGCGTCCCGGCGGGCCAGCAGCGCCGCGCGGCGCGGGGCGCCCGGAGAGGTCCAGCCGAAGACGTCCGCGCGGATGAGGGCGCCGATCCACTCCTGGTAGGGGTTGTCGTAGGTCGCGGTCAGCGGGGGCTTCAGCCCGTTGGCGAGGTTGCGGTACGCCGCCCGCTCCGCCGTGAACGTCTGCAGGTACGGCAGCCGCAGCAGCCACAGGTCGCCGACCTGCTCGGTGCTGAAGCCGAAGCCGTATGTCTCCAGCAGGTGCAGCCCGAGGATCGCGTAGTCGATGTCGTCGTCCCGGCAGCTGCCGTGCACCCGGCCGCGCACGCACATCCGCCACTCCGGCCGCAGCGGCGGGTCCTCGCCGGGGCCGCCGGGGGGCTCGGGCAGGTAGTCGGTCAGCGGGAGCGCGCCGGCCCGCCGCAGATAGCGGTCGATCCGGGCGCGGGTCCACACCTCGCCCTGCTCCACGGGCTTGCCGAGCATGTTGCCCGCGATGCGCCCCAGCCAGCCTCCGAGGATGCGGTCGGCGAGGACGCGGCCGGCCTGCTCCGGCCCGGTACCCACAGCGGTCATGGGAGAGGAGTACCCGGCCGGGGCGTCGTCCGTGCAGGCCCGCGGGTGTTCCAGGGTGCGGGCGGGGCATGACGGCGGGGGCGGACTCCGGTTATGGTCGCAGCGGCGCGACTGGCCCCGACATGCGTCGGGCCCGGAGAGCAAGGGGATAGCAAGGTGGCGGACGCTGCTGTGGAGGGCACCCGGCGGGTGCTCGTTGCCGCGGACAAGTTCAAGGGCTCGCTGACGGCGGTCGAGGTCGCCCGGCGGGTCACGGCCGGGCTGCGCCGGGTCGTACCCGACCTGGAGGTGGAGACCCTCCCCGTCGCCGACGGCGGTGACGGCACGGTCGCGGCCGCCGTGGCGGCCGGTTTCGAACGCCGGGAGGTCCGGGTCACCGGCCCGCTCGGCGAGCCGGTGACGGCTGCCTTCGCGCTGCGCGAGGGCACCGCGGTGGTGGAGATGGCCGAGGCCTCGGGCCTGCAGCTGCTTCCGGCGGGCGTCTTCGCCCCCCTGACCGCCACCACGTTCGGTTCCGGCGAGGTGCTGAAGGCCGCGCTCGACGCGGGTGCCCGCACGATCGTCTTCGGCGTGGGCGGCAGCGCCACCACCGACGGCGGCGCCGGCATGCTGGCCGCGCTCGGCGCGGTGTTCCTGGACGCCGACGGCGCGCCGGTCGGCCCCGGCGGCGGCGCCCTCGCGGACCTGGCCTCGGCCGACCTGTCGGGCGTGGACCCCCGCTTCGCCGAGGTGGACTTCGTCCTCGCCAGTGACGTGGACAACCCGCTCACCGGGCCGAAGGGCTGCGCGGCGGTGTACGGCCCGCAGAAGGGCGCCTCCGAGGAGGACGTGCGGAGGCTGGACGCGGCCCTCGCCCACTACGCGGAGGTCCTGGAGAAGGCCATCGGCCCGAAGGCCGCCGAGCTCGCCGCGTCCCCGGGCGCCGGCGGCGCGGGCGGCATCGGCTACGGCGCCCTGCTGCTCGGCGCGAGCTTCCGGCCCGGCATCGAGCTGATGCTGGAGGTGCTCGGCTTCGCCCCGGCCCTTCAGCGGGCCACGCTGGTGATCACGGGTGAGGGCTCCCTGGACGAGCAGACCCTGCACGGCAAGGCCCCGGCGGGCGTCGCGGCGGCGGCGCGCGCGGCGGACAAGGAGGTCGTCGCGGTCTGCGGCCGCCTCGCCCTCCCGCACGAGGCCCTGGGCCGCGCCGGCATCCGCCGCGCCTACCCGCTCACCGAGATCGAGCCGGACGTGGCGAAGTGCATCGCGGACGCCGGACCGATCCTGGAGCGTGTGGCGGAACGGATCGCGCAGGACTACCTGAGCTGACTTCTCAGTCCAGGGGCGTCAGGGCGCCGTCGGCGTCCCTGAAGTAGCTGCCGCTGGTCAGGCCCTCCACCTTGTGGTGCTTCAGCCACTGCTTCGACATGGTGTGCAGGGCCTGGGCCGCGGTCTCCCACACCATGGAGTGACCGGAGCCGGCGTAGCAGAACATCAGCTTCTGCGGTCCCTTGATCGCCTGGTAGAGGGCCGGGACGCTGAAGTGGATGAGCGGCGGGACCGAGGGCCCGCTGTTCGCCTGCGTGTCCAGCTCCCCGTAGACGATGAGCACGGGCACCCGGTCGCCGAGCACGGCCGTGCCCGCCGGGTTCTCGTACGGCACCGTCTGGTCGTTCCAGCCCCACCAGTAGGTGTTGCGGTAGCGATTGACGCCCGCCCGGACGCCGGGGCTGAGCTCCGGGCCCCATTTGCTGCCGACGTCGTCGCTGTCCATCATCGCCTCCCAGGCGTAGTCCTCGATGCCGGGCTCGCGCAGCGCGGGGTTGCCGTCCAGGCCGATCTTGAACCCGGCCCTGCTGCCGACGTTCATCGGGAAGCCGAAGGTGACGGCGGGCTTGGACACCGGCAGTGTCGCCGCCTCGGCGGGCCGGCCGAAGGGATCGGCGGGGTTCCCCGACCAGCGGCCCTGCGGCGGGAAGACCGGGGCGAGCAACTGCAGGCTGTTGACCTTCTCGGGGTGCTGGAGGACGTAGGGGCCCATGACGAACGCGCCCGCGGACCAGCCGATGAAGTCGATCGGCTTGTCGTTGCCCGGCAGCTTGCGGATGTACTCGACGACCGTGTCCAGCTCGAACCACTCGCTCTCGCTGTTGCCCAGCTGGTGGGCGTAGGGCGGCGGCGGTGGGCACGGCTGCGACAGCGGATAGGGGACGAGGACCTGTTGCTGCTGGGCCGGATTGGCGTTGCACGGATCGTCCATGGTCGGACGCGGTGAGCGGCCGTTGCCCTGGAGGTCCATGACGAACACGTCGTGTCCGGCCTGGGCCAGTTCCTGGGCCCAGCTGTACCGGGTGGCGGAGCCGCCGGGTACCGGCGCGAGATCGAACCCGGCGAGCGCGGCCACGCTTCTGCCGTGGAGCATCAGCACCGGCTTGTGCGACGCGCTGGATCCGTTCGGGGTGCCGTCGTACTCCCGCACGAGCAGCTCGACCGGTTCGTTGTAGTTCGCCGGGATCTTCGAGGCGAGCTTGACCTTGTGCTCCTTGAGAATGGGCGAGGGCATGGGTGACTCCCGGTGGAGGAAAATGCGGGGGGAATATCCCTTTAAGTGCCTTTATGTCCACCGTCCTCTTCCCCTGCCGCTCCGGCAACTGGGCGGTGCCCAGGGGTACTTGAACGCAAAACGGGTGTGGCCCGTGCCATCGACTGGCACGGGCCACACCCGTAGGTCGGCGAAGGGTCAGGGCAGCTGTGCCGCCCGCGCCTCACGCCGGTTGTCGCGGAAGTTGTTCACCCGGCGCGCCGTGGCGAACAGCGGGATCACCGCCCCCATCACCAGCTGCAGCGCGCAGCCGGTCTGCAGCAGCAGCTGGCCGCTCGGCGCGCCGAAGGCCCAGGCCGCGAGCAGCCCCATGCTGAGCACGATCCACGAGAGCATCGCCACCGCGAGGCGGCCTCGCGGCTTGGGGTACTCCACGCGGCTCACCATCAGCCACGCCGTACCGATGATCGCCAGCAGCGTCGCCGCGAACGGCAGCTCCAGCAGGACGATCGCGACGACCGTCAGCGCCCCGAAGGGGCTCGGCATGCCTTGGAAGGTGCCGTCCTTCACCGTCACGCACGAGAAGCGCGCGAGCCGCAGCACGACCGCCAGCAGGACGACGATCGCGCCGACCGCGGCCACTCTCTGGTGGGCGTCGTCGGCGACCATGCCGTAGACCAGCACGAAGTACGCCGGCGCCAGGCCGAAGCTGATCAGGTCCGAGAGGTTGTCCAGCTCCGCGCCCATGGGGGAGGAGCGCAGCTTGCGCGCCACCAGGCCGTCGAACAGGTCGAAGACCGCCGCGCAGAGCATCAGGATGACCGCCGTGGCCGCGCTGTGGCGGGCCATGCCGGACTCCTGGCTGCCGGTCAGGTGCGGGATCAGGATGCCGGTGGTGGTGAAGTACACCGCCATGAAGCCGCACGTGGCGTTGCCGAGGGTGAGGGTGTCCGCTATCGACAGGCGGAGGGAGAGAGGCATCTCCTCCTCGTCGT
Source organism: Streptomyces sp. NPDC014801 (assembly GCF_043082085.1). Lineage (NCBI taxonomy): Bacteria > Bacillati > Actinomycetota > Actinomycetes > Kitasatosporales > Streptomycetaceae > Streptomyces > Streptomyces sp. NPDC014801. The sequence goes on from NZ_JBIBXG010000003.1 coordinate 94,919, forward strand.
CCTCGGCCGCCTCGGGCACCCAGCCCGACTGGGTCTGCGGATCAATCACGGTCAATGCGAGTCACCCCAGCCACGGTCTTCTGACCGACCTCGACCGCCACCTCCACACCCTCCGGCAGGTAGAGGTCGACACGCGAGCCGAAGCGGATCAGACCGATCCGGTCACCCTGCTCGACCTTCGTCCCCTGCGGGATGTACGGCACGATGCGACGGGCCACCGCGCCGGCGATCTGGATCATCTCGATGTCGCCGAGTTCGGTGTCGAAATGCCAGACTACGCGCTCGTTGTTCTCGCTCTCCTTGTTGAACGCGGGAACGAAGCCGCCGGGGATGTGCTCGACCGACGTCACGGTACCGGCGAGCGGAGCGCGGTTCACGTGGACGTTGAGCGGGCTCATGAAGATCGCGACGCGGGTCCGCCCGTCCTTCCACGGCATGATGCTCTGCACCACACCGTCGGCCGGGGAGATGACCCGGCCCTGGGCGATCTCGCGCTCGGGGTCGCGGAAGAACCACAGCATCCCCGCCGCGAGCGCGGTGGCGGGAACGGCGACGGCCCGGGCGGCGCCGGAGCGGCGCGCGCGGGCCAGGCTGAGGGCTGCGGTGGCGACGGTCGGGAGAAGCCACGGCGATGCTCCGCGCGCGAGGCGTACGCCGGCTCGGCTGTCGCGAGGTGCAGAGGTTTGGCTGTGGGGCATGGATGACCTTCGTAGCGGATGATGCCGCTCTATTAGGAGGGGGACGGCGGCTTTCCGCGATCGTAGCGGTTCACGGGCACAACTGGGTAAGCCAGGCAGCCGAGTCGGCGTCCGAAGAGTGCCTACGGGGTGTGATCTTCCTCCCGAAGAAAACACCCCGTACCCGGACATTCAGCCCTGGAACCGATACTCTTCGAGCAGTCTGCGCCCGATGATCATTTTCTGGATCTCGGCGGTACCTTCACCGATGAGCAGCATCGGGGCCTCCCGGTAGAGGCGCTCGATCTCGTACTCCTTGGAGAAGCCGTAGCCGCCGTGGATCCGGAAGGCATCCTCCACGACCTCCTTGCAGTACTCGGAGGCGAGGTACTTCGCCATCCCTGCTTCGAGGTCGTTTCGTTCACCGGAGTCCTTTTTGCGCGCTGCGTTCACCATCATCGCATGCGCGGCCTCCACCTTGGTGGCCATCTCGGCGAGCTTGAACTGGATCGCCTGGTGCTGGGCGATCGGCTTGCCGAAGGTGTGACGCTGCTGGGCGTACTGGACACCCAGCTCGAAGGCGCGCTGGGCGACGCCGCAGCCACGGGCGGCGACGTTGACGCGGCCGACCTCCACACCGTCCATCATTTGGTAAAAACCTCGGCCGGTGACCCCGCCGAGCACCCGGTCGGCCGGCAGCCGCAGACCGTCCATGATCAGCTCGGTGGTGTCGACGCCCTTGTAGCCCATCTTGTCGATCTTGCCCGGGATGGTCAGGCCGGGGCGGACCTCACCGAAGCCGGGCTCCTTCTCGATCAGGAAGGTCGTCATCGACTTGTGCGGGGCGGTGCCCTCGGGGTGTCCTTCGTCACTGCGGACGAGGACGGCCACCAGGGAGGAGGTGCCGCCGTTCGTCAGCCACATCTTCTGGCCGTTGAGGACGTACTCGTCGCCGTCCTTGACCGCCTTGGACGTGATGGCCGACACATCCGAGCCCAGGGCCGGCTCCGACATCGAGAAGGCGCCGCGGATGTCGCCGGCCGCCATCCGCGGAAGGAAGTGCTCCTTCTGCTCCTGCGTGCCGTGCTGCTTGAGCATGTACGCGACGATGAAGTGGGTGTTGATGATGCCGGACACCGACATCCAGCCGCGGGCGATCTCCTCCACGCACAGCGCGTAGGTGAGGAGGGACTCGCCCAGGCCCCCGTACTCCTCGGGGATCATCAGACCGAACAGGCCGAGCTCCTTGAGCCCGTCGACGATCGCTTGCGGGTACTCGTCGCGGTGCTCCAGCTCCGTCGCGACGGGGATGATCTCCTTGTCCACGAAGTCACGGACGGTGGAGAGGATCTCCTGCTGGACGTCCGTGAGGCCGTGGGTCTGGGCGAGACGCGCCATGGCTACTTCTCCTGCTCCTTGAGCTCGGGGCGGCCGGGCTGCTCGCCGCCGCGCTCCTTGATGTACGTCTCGGTCGGGACCATGACCTTGCGGCGGAAGACGCACACCAGGGTGCCGTCCTGCTTGTAGCCCTTGGTCTCGACGTGGACGATGCCGCGGTCGTTCTTCGACTTCGACGGCCACTTGTCCAGCACGGTCGTCTCGCCGTAGATCGTGTCGCCGTGGAAGGTCGGCGCCACGTGCTTGAGCGACTCGATCTCCAGGTTGGCGATCGCCTTGCCGGAGATGTCCGGCACGCTCATGCCGAGCAGCAGGGAGTAGACGTAGTTCCCGACGACGACGTTCTTGCCGAAGTCCGTCGTCTTCTCCGCATAGTTCGTGTCCATGTGGAGCGGGTGGTGGTTCATGGTGAGGAGACAGAACAGGTGGTCGTCGTACTCCGTGACCGTCTTGCCCGGCCAGTGCTTGTACGTCGCGCCGACCTCGAACTCCTCGTAGGTGCGTCCGAACTGCATGGCGCTCAGCCCTCCGGGATCTCGAACTTCGACGTGCGCCGCATGCCGGCGGCGCGTCCCTTGCCCGCGATGACCAGGGCCATCTTGCGGCTGGCCTCGTCGATCATCTCGTCGCCGAGCATCGCCGAGCCCTTCTTGCCGCCCGCCTCGGACGTGTAGTACTCGTACGCGTCCAGGATCAGCTCGGCGTGGTCGTAGTCCTCCTGCGAGGGCGAGAAGACCTCGTTGGCGGCGTCGACCTGGCCGGGGTGCAGCACCCACTTGCCGTCGAAGCCGAGCGCCGCGGCGCGGCCGGCGACCTCGCGGAAGCCGTCGACGTTGCGGATCTGCAGGTAGGGGCCGTCGATCGCCTGGAGGTCGTTGGCGCGGGCGGCCATCAGGATCTTCATCAGGATGTAGTGGTAGGCGTCCGCCGGGTAGCCGGGCGGCTGCTCGCCCACGACGAGCGACTTCATGTTGATCGACGCCATGAAGTCGGCCGGGCCGAAGATGATCGTCTCGATGCGCGGGGAGGCCTGCGCGATCGCGTTGACGTTGTTGAGGCCCTGCGCGTTCTCGATCTGCGCCTCGATGCCGATCCGGCCGACCTCGAAGCCCATGGTCTTCTCGATCTGCGTCAGCAGCAGGTCCAGCGCGACGATCTGCTCGGCACTCTGCACCTTCGGCAGCATGATGCAGTCGAGGTTCTGCCCGGCGCCCTCGACCACCGTCACGACGTCCCGGTACGTCCACTCGGTCGTCCAGTCGTTGACGCGGACCACGCGGGTCTTGCCCGTCCAGTCACCCTCGTTGAGGAACTTGACGATGGTGTGCCGCGCCTCCGGCTTGGCGAGCGGCGCGCAGGCGTCCTCCAGGTCCAGGAACACCTGGTCCGCCGGGAGGCCCTGGGCCTTCTCCAGGAAGCGCGGGTTCGAGCCCGGCACCGCCAGGCAGGAACGCCGCGGGCGAAGGCGGTTGACAGGCGTGGTCATGCGGGGACCTCCAGGGGGTCGAGCTTGTTCGCTGTCCGGATCTCGTCGACGATGCGGCCGATGATTCCGGTGATGTCGAAGTCCTTCGGGGTGAAGACGGCGGCCACTCCGGCGGCCCGCAGCTGTTCGGCGTCACCGCTGGGGATGATGCCACCTGCGATCACCGGGATGTCTGTGGCACCGGCCACACGCAGCCGCTCCAGCACGTCCGGCACCAGCTGCGCGTGCGAGCCGGAGAGGATCGACAGGCCCACCGCGTGCACGTCCTCGGCCAGGGCCGCGTCCACGATCTGCTCCGGGGTGAGCCGGATGCCCTGGTAGACCACCTCGAACCCGGCGTCGCGGGCCCGCACGGCGATCTGCTCAGCACCGTTGGAGTGCCCGTCCAGGCCCGGCTTGCCGACCAGGAAGCGCAGCTTGCCCACGCCGAGGTCCTGGGCCGTCAGCTCCACCTTGCGGCGCACCTCGGCCAGCTTGGAGCCCGCCTCCGCCGGCACGGCCACCGGCGCGGAGGAGACGCCCGTGGGCGCCCGGAACTCGCCGAACACCTCGCGCAGCGCCCCGGCCCACTCGCCGGTCGTCACACCGGCGCGGGCGCACTCCAGGGTGGCCTCCATGAGGTTGTCGGTGCCGCGCGCGGCCTCCTTCAGCTTCTCCAGCGCCTTGCAGGGGCGCGGGTGGTTGAAGGGCGGCTGGTAGCGGGTGTCGCGCCAGTGCTGCAGGGCCTTGACCACCCGGGCCTCGACGGCCGGGTCGACCGTCTGGATCGCGGTGTCGAGGTCGGCGGTGAGCGGGTTGGGCTCGGTCGACTCGAAGATGTTGACGCCGACGATCTTCTCCTGCCCGGACTCGATCCGGGCGCGGCGCTCGGCGTGCGAGGCGACCAGCTGCGACTTCAGGTAGCCGGACTCGACGGCGGCCATCGCGCCGCCCATCTCCTGGATCCGCTCGATCTCCGCGAGGGAGGCCTCGACCAGCTCCTCGACCTTGGCCTCGATCACCTTCGAGCCCTCGAAGATGTCGTCGTACTCCAGCAGGTCGCTCTCGTAGGCGAGGACCTGCTGGATGCGCAGGGACCACTGCTGGTCCCAGGGCCGGGGCAGGCCGAGCGCCTCGTTCCAGGCCGGCAGCTGCACGGCACGGGCGCGGGCGTCCTTGGAGAGGGTGACGGCCAGCATCTCCAGCACGATCCGCTGGACGTTGTTCTCCGGCTGCGCCTCGGTCAGGCCGAGGGAGTTGACCTGGACGCCGTAGCGGAAGCGGCGCTGCTTGGGGTTCTCGATGCCGTACCGCTCGCGTGTGATCTTGTCCCAGATGCGGCCGAAGGCGCGCATCTTGCACATCTCCTCGACGAAGCGGACGCCCGCGTTGACGAAGAAGGAGATCCGGGCGACCACGTCGCCCATGCGCTCCTCGGGCACCTGACCCGAGGCGCGCACGGCGTCGAGGACGGCGATCGCGGTGGACATCGCGTACGCGATCTCCTGCACCGGCGTGGCCCCGGCCTCCTGCAGGTGGTAGCTGCAGATGTTGATCGGGTTCCACTTCGGGATGTGGGAGACCGTGTACGCGATCATGTCCGTCGTCAGGCGGAGGCTCGGCCCCGGCGGGAAGACGTGCGTCCCGCGGGAGAGGTACTCCTTGACGATGTCGTTCTGGGTCGTGCCCTGGAGCTTGGTGATGTCCGCGCCCTGCTCCTCGGCGACGACCTGGTAGAGCGCCAGCAGCCACATGGCGGTGGCGTTGATCGTCATCGAGGTGTTCATCTGCTCCAGGGGGATGTCCTGGAACAGCCGGCGCATGTCACCGAGGTGCGCGACGGGCACGCCCACCCGGCCGACCTCGCCGCGGGCGAGGATGTGGTCGGGGTCGTAGCCGGTCTGCGTCGGCAGGTCGAACGCCACCGACAGACCGGTCTGGCCCTTGGCGAGGTTGCGCCGGTACAGCTCGTTGGACGCCTCGGCCGTGGAGTGGCCGGCATAGGTCCGCATGAGCCACGGACGGTCCTTGTCCCTCCGGGTCTCCGAAGGCTGACGCTCTGTCATCTGCGGCTCTCAGACGTTGCGGAAGCGGTTGATGGCGTCGATGTGCTTCGCGCGCATCTCCTCGTCGCGCACGCCGAGACCCTCCTCGGGCGCCAGGCACAGCACGCCGACCTTGCCCTGGTGGAGGTTGCGGTGGACGTCGTACGCCGCCTGGCCGGTCTCCTCCAGGGAGTACGTCTTCGACAGGGTCGGGTGGATCTTGCCCTTGGCGATCAGGCGGTTGGCCTCGTACGCCTCGCGGTAGTTGGCGAAGTGCGAGCCGATGATCCGCTTCAGCGACATCCACAGGTAGCGGTTGTCGTACTCGTGCATGTAGCCCGAGGTGGAGGCGCAGGTGGTGATGGTGCCGCCCTTGCGGGTGACGTACACGCTCGCGCCGAAGGTCTCGCGGCCGGGGTGCTCGAAGACGATGTCGATGTCCTCGCCGCCGGTGAGCTCGCGGATGCGCTTGCCGAAGCGCTTCCACTCCTTGGGGTCCTGGGTGTGCTCGTCCTTCCAGAACCTGTAGCCCTCGGCGTTGCGGTCGATGACGTGCTCGGCGCCCATCTTGCGGCAGATCTCGGCCTTCTCCGGGGAGGAGACGACACAGATCGGGGTGGCGCCGCCGGCCAGGGCGAACTGGGTGGCGTAGGAGCCGAGGCCGCCGGAGGCGCCCCAGATCAGGACGTTGTCGCCCTGCTTCATCGCGGCGCCGTTGCGGGAGACCAGCTGGCGGTAGGCGGTGGAGTTGACCAGGCCGGGAGCGGCGGCCTCCTCCCACGTCAGGTGCTTGGGCTTGGGCATGAGCTGGTTGGTCTTCACCAGCGCGATCTCGGCGAGGCCGCCGAAGTTGGTCTCGAAGCCCCAGATGCGCTGCTCGGGGTCGAGCATGGTGTCGTCGTGGCCGTCGGGGGACTCCAGCTCCACGCTCAGGCAGTGCGCGACGACCTCGTCGCCCGGCTGCCAGGCGTTGACGCCCGGGCCGGTGCGCAGGACGACGCCCGCGAGGTCGGAGCCGATGATGTGGTACGGCAGGTCGTGCCGCTTGGTCAGCGGGGACAGCTTGCCGTAGCGCTCCAGGAACGCGAAGGTCGACACCGGCTCGAAGATCGAGGTCCACACGGAGTTGTAGTTGACCGAGGAGGCCATGACGGCCACCAGGGCCTCGCCCGGGCCCAGCTCGGGCACGGGCACCTCGTCCAGGTGGATCGACTTGCGCGGGTCCTTGTCGCGGGTCTGAAGGCCCGCGAACATCTCGACCTCGTCCTTGTGGACGGTGATCGCCCGGTACGACTCCGGGAGCTGCAGGTTGGCGAAGTCGGCCGAGGTGCTCTCGGGCGACTGGATCGCGGCCAGGATGTCCTTCACGGTCACGGTGTTGCCTCCGGCGATGAGCGCCCTGAGGGAGGGGCGCTGAGGGTTACGTCGGTGCTGCTGAGGGGTGTGAGGGTGTGCCGTCGGTTCGGCGGGGTGGTGCTTCGGCAGCGCTTTGTGGCGCGGGAGGGTGCCTGTGACGCAGGCGTCCGGGCGCGCAGGCCTGCAGGCTTGCGGGGACAGCCGACGCACGGAGGTTCGCTGCGCGCCGGCCGCCCGGAACACTCTCAACGTATGGCACAGCGTGTCAGGTGACAAGGCACTGAGTGCCAGAACTTGCTCTCAGATGAAATCTTTACGTAACAAATGAGCGATGATCGATCGAATGCCACTGGAGAGCCGGTCGAAAACGGCTCCTGACACGCCAAAACGGCCACCCTTGCGGGTGGCCGTTGTCACAGAGGCGCTGTGAGGCGCGCCGCGGGACGCGCGCGGGAATCAGCGCTCCTTGAGCGCCTGCTCGATGGTCCGCATGACCTCCTCCAGCGGCGCGTCGGTGCGCGCGACCGTCACCAGCACCTCGCCCTGCGCGGACGCCGTCGCGGCGGCCGGGGGCTTCGGGGCCGCCGTGCGGCCCGCCATGATCCCGGTGCCGAACGTCTTGCGGACGATCGCGAAGGCGTGGTCCAGCTGCGCCTCCACATCGCCCTGGCCGCCGGCCCGCAGCCAGCGCCGCAGCACGTGGTTGTGCGCGGTGACCACCGCCGAGGCGGCCACCTCGGCCAGCAGCGGGTCGTCGTTGGCGTCGTCGTCGTGCGCGTGCTCGTCGAAGTGGCCGAGCAGATAGCGCGTGAACAGGCGCTCGTAGCGGGCCACCGAGGCGATCTCCGCCTCGCGCAGGGTGGGCACCTCGCGCGTCAGCTTGTAGCGGGCCACCGAGATCTCCGGGCGGGCCGCGTACATCTTCATGACTTCCTTGATGCCGCGGCACACCGTGTCCAGCGGGTGCTCGTGCGCGGGGGCCGCGTTGAGCACCGCCTCGGCGCGGATCAGGGTGTCGTCGTGGTCGGGGAAGATCGCCTCTTCCTTGGAGCGGAAGTGGCGGAAGAAGGTGCGGCGCGCGACGCCGGCCGCGGCGGCGATCTCGTCGACGGTGGTCGCCTCGTACCCCTTGGTCGCGAAGAGCTCCATCGCGGCGGCCGCCAGTTCCCGGCGCATTTTCAGCCGTTGAGCGGCCGCGCGGGAGCCCGCGGCGGTTTCCGGCGCGTCGGGCGTGCCTGGTGTACGTGAGGACTTGGCGGGCTGGGACATGACCCGAACGTACTGCATGGGCGCGGCTTGCTGCGCAGGTCCGCGGCTTCCCGGGCCCCCGAAGGGCGGGAGCGGGGCGGCCGGATCGAGCAGGCCGCCCCAGTCCGCGCGGTCCGCGGCCCCGCGCAGCGCGTCGCCGGATCCCTCAGCGGCGGGCATATTCGCGGAAGCCGCGGCCCGTCTTGCGGCCGAGGCAGCCCGCGGCCACCAGGTGCTCCAGCAGTGGCGCCGGGGCCAGGCCGGGGTCGCGGAACTCGCGGTGCAGGACCTTCTCGATGGCCAGCGAGACGTCCAGCCCGACCACGTCCAGCAGCTCGAACGGGCCCATCGGGTAGCCGCCGCCCAGCTTCATCGCCGCGTCGATGTCGTCCAGCGTCGCGTAGTGCTCCTGGACCATCTTGATCGCGTTGTTCAGGTACGGGAAGAGCAGCGCGTTGACGATGAAACCGGCCCGGTCGCCGCAGTCCACGGCGTGCTTCTTGATCCGGCCGCACACCTCGCGGACCGTCGCGTGGACGTCGTCGGCGGTCAGCACCGTGCGGACGACCTCCACCAGCTTCATCGCCGGCGCCGGGTTGAAGAAGTGCATGCCGATCACGTCCTGGGGACGCGAGGTGGCGCGGGCGCAGGCCACGACGGGCAGTGAGGAGGTGGTCGTCGCCAGGACCGCGCCCGGCTTGCAGACCTTGTCCAGCGTCCCGAACAGCTGCCGCTTGACCTCCAGGTCCTCCGCGACCGCCTCGACGGCCAGGTCGACGTCGGCGAACGCGTCGTAGGAGCCCGCCGGGGTGATCCGCTCCAGCGTCTGCGCGGCGCTCTCGGCAGTCATCCGGCCCTTGTCGACGGAGCGCGCGAGCGACTTGCCGATCCGGGCCTTCGCCGCCTGCGCCTTCTCCTCGCTGCGCGCGGCGAGCACCACGTCGTAGCCGGCCTTGGCGAAGACCTCGGCGATGCCGGAGGCCATGGTGCCCGAGCCCGCGACACCGACCGAGCGCACCGTGCGGCCGGCGGTCAGGCCGCCGCCCTCCAGCGGGGTCAGCGCGTCCCGCACGACGGTGCCGCTGCCGGGCGCCTCGTAGGTGTAGAAGCCGCGGCCCGCCTTGCGGCCCGTCAGACCCGCCTCGCTGAGCTGCTTCAGGATCGGCGCCGGGGCGTGCAGCCGGTCCCGGGACTCGGCGTACATGGCGTCCAGGACCGTGCGCGCGGTGTCGATGCCGATCAGGTCGAGCAGGGCGAGCGGGCCCATCGGCAGACCGCAGCCGAGCCGCATCGCCGCGTCGATGTCCTCGCGGGAGGCGTACTTCGCCTCGTACATCGCGGCGGCCTGGTTCAGGTAGCCGAACAGCAGCCCGTCCGCGACGAACCCGGGGCGGTCGCCGACCGCGACCGGCTCCTTGCCCAGCTCCACGGCCAGGTCGGTGACCGCGGTGACGGCCTGCGGCGCGGTCAGCACGCTGGAGACCACCTCGACCAGCTTCATGGCCGGCGCCGGGTTGAAGAAGTGCAGGCCCAGCACCCGCTCCGGGCGGGCGGAGTCGGCCGCGAGCCTCGTCACCGACAGGGCGTTGGTGCCGGTCGCGAGGATGGTCTCGGGACGCACGATCCCGTCCAGCTCACGGAAGATCTGGTGCTTGACCTCGTACGACTCCGGCGCGACCTCGATCACCAGATCGGCGTCGGCGGCGGCGGTCAGCTCGGTGGCGGTCCGCAGGCGCGCCAGGGCGTCGGCGCGCTCCTGCTCGGTCAGCCGGCCGCGCTCGACGGCACGGGCGGTGGAAACCTCCAGCGCGGCGACGCACTGCGCCACCTGGGCCTCGCTGATGTCGATACCGGTCACCTCGCGGCCGGCGCGGAGCAGGACCTCGGTGATGCCGGTGCCCATGGTGCCGAGACCGACCACGGCGATCTTGCGCGGGGCGGAGGGAGAGCTGGGGGACAGGGGAGTGGCCATCGCGGGACTCCAGAATGAGGGTGACGACGAAGGAGCGCGCCCGGGTGCGCCGAGGGGCGCACCGGGTGCGTGCAGGAGTGCGGGTGTGGCCGGGCTGCGAGCGCACACGCCCGGTGCCGTCGCCGTGGGGCGTGCACACGCCCGGCGAACGGCGGGAGATCGACCGGCCCTGTCCCGAGGCCGGGTCGCACTGCGGTACGTGAGGTACCGAACCGACTGCTCCCGCTGCCGCACGGCAAGGGAGCCGATCCCACATGGCGGCCGCGTCACCAAACCGCCACGAGGGGGTGCGAGTGGGTAACTCGCTCGTCTGAGCTTAACCGCCGGGTAACGAGCGCGCCAGCCCCCCGACTTTGTGATGTAGGTCCCTCCCCGGTACCGGCCCGCCTACTCTTGGGGAGATGGACGAAGAGTTGCGATCGCTCACGGAGCGCTTACGGCGGGAGTCGGGGGGCGGTCCGGAGTTCGAGCGGCTGCTCACCACCGAGGACGGCGATGTGCTCGCCGGGGTGCTCACCGCGCCCGGGCAGCCCCTGTGGGCCCGCGAACTGGCCGCGTTCCGCCTGGGCCGGGCCGGCGACCGCCGGGCCTTCGAATCCCTCGTGCTGCTCCTCAACCACCGCGACCCCGAGCGCTGCGCGTCCGCCGCGCACGCCCTGGCCCGCCTCGGCGACCCGCGCACCGCCCGCGCTGCGGCCGCCCTCGCCACCAACGAACTGCGCGTCGCCTACGCCCTGCACCCCGTGCGTCTGCTGGTCGCGCTGCGCGCCCCCGAGTCGGTCCCCGCCCTGATCACCACCCTGCGGCGCCGCCTGCACCCCCACGACCCCTATCGGCGGGTCGCCCTGGCCTGCGTGGAGGGGCTGGGCACCCTGGGCGACGACCGCGCCCGCGACGTCCTCACCGAGGCCCTCGCCCACCCGGCCCTCGCCGAGGCGGCCGTCCACGCCCTGGGCCGCATCCCGCAACAGCGCTGAACGGCGTCCGCCGGAGGGCAGCGGGGTGGCGGCCGATGGGCTGCAGGGTGTCGGCCGGAGGGCTGCGGGGCGTCCGCCGCAGAACTGCACGGTGTCGGCCGGAGGGCTGTACCGCGTCCGCCGGAGAGCTGCACGGCGTCGGCCGGAGAGCTGCACGGCGTCCCGACGGCGAAAGGCGCACCGGCCGGGGTCCGCCGGCCCGAGCGGCGCGGTGCCGCCGTGCGAGGGGTGCGCCGGTCACTCCGGCAGGACGGCGAACGCCTCGATCTCCATCAGGAACTCGGGGCGCACCAGCGCCGCCACCTGGACCGCGGAGGCCGCCGGGAGGCGGTCGTCCGGCAGGTGCGCGGCGCGGGCCGCGCGGATCGCCGGCATGTGGGCCATGTCCGTGACGAAGTAGGTCAGCTTGACGACGTCGTCGAACGTCGCGCCGGCGGCGGACAGGCACCGGCCGAGGTTGGTGAAGACCTGGCGGGCCTGCGCGGCCGGGTCGCCCTCGCCCACCACGGTGCCGTCCTCGGCCAGCGGGAGCTGTCCCGCGACGGCGACGAGGCGTCCGGTGCCGATGACGACATGGCTGTACTGGGCGGCGGGCGCGACGCCGTCGGGGGCGGCGATCCTGGTCGGCTCACTCATGCGTCCATCATGGAGCACGGGTGTGACACCGGCCGTCCCCGACGGGACGTCAGTTCCTCATCCCCGGAAGCCCAGCAGCCCGTGCAGTGCCGAGCCCCGCGAACCGCTGGAGGCCTCCTTGGTGCCGAGCGGCTTCGGGTCGGGCAGCGCGGCGCACACCGCGTCGACCGGCCCGCGGCCGCGCGGCACCGTGCCGTTCGCCAGGTACGCCGACAGATACCGGTCCAGGCACGCGTTGCCGCTGAGCGTGATGCCGTGGTTGCCGCCGCCCTGCTCGACGACCAGGCTGGAGCGGGCCAGCAGCCGGTGCACGGTCGCGCCGCCCCGGTAGGGGGTCGCCGCGTCGTTCGTCGCCTGGAACAGCAGCACCGGCGGCAGCTCGGCGTTGGCCACGTGCACCGGGCGCCGGGCGGTCGCCGGCCAGAACGCGCACGGCGCGTTGTACCAGGCGTTGTTCCAGGCCATGAACGGGGCCTTCTCGTACACCGCCCAGTTGTCCTTGCGCCACTGCCGCCAGTCGCGCGGCCAGGAGGCGTCCCGGCACTGCACGGCGGTGTAGACGCTGTAGCCGTTGTCGCCGGAGGCGTCGACCGCGCCGAAGTTCTCGTACGCCTCCACCAGCGGCGCGGTGTCCTTCTTGGTGGCGTACGCCGCGAACGCCTCGGCGAGGTAGGGCCAGTAGCCGTTGTAGTAGCCGCCGGGGATGAAGGTGTCCTCCAGCTCGGACGCGCCCACCTTGCCCCCGGCCGGCTTCTTCGCGAGCGCCGCCCGCATCGCGTACCACTTCGCCTCGACCCGGGCCGGGTCGGTGCCCAGGTGGTAGGTGGCGTCGTACTTCGCGATCCAGGCCATCAGCGCGCGGTGGCGGTCGTTGAAGGCGAGGTCCTGGGTGAGGTTGTCGTCGTACCAGACACCCGTGGGGTCGACGATGGAGTCCAGCACCAGGCGGCGCACCCGCTCCGGGTGGAGCTTGGCGTAGACCGCGCCGAGGTAGGTGCCGTAGGAGTAGCCGAAGTAGTTCAGCTTCGGCGCGCCGAGGGCGCGGCGGATCGCGTCCATGTCGCGCACGGCGCTGACGGTGTCCATGTACGGCAGCAGGTCGGCGTACGTGCGGCCGCAGGCCGCGGCGAAGGACGTGGCGCGCCGCAGGTTGGCCTGCTCCAGGGCGCCGGTCGCCGGGACCGAGTCGGGGCGCACGGGGGCGAACTGGCCCGGCTTGCAGTCCAGGGCGGGGCTCGACCTGCCGACGCCGCGCGGGTCGAAGCCGATGACGTCGTACTGCGCGGCCACCGACTTGGGCAGCGAGGAGGCGACGAAGCCGGCGAGGGTGAGCCCGCTGCCGCCGGGGCCGCCGGGGTTGACCAGGAGGGGGCCCTGGTAGGACGGGGCGGTGTGCGGGACGCGGGACAGGGCCAGGGTGATCTGGCGGCCGTCCGGCCTTGCGTGGTCGAGCGGCACCTTCAGGGACGCGCACTGCAGCGTCGGATAGTCGGTGGTGCCGCAGGTCTTCCAGGTCAGGTGCGCGGCGGGGGCGGGCGCCGCGGCACCGGCCTGCGCGGGGGCGGCCGAGAGGGTTCCGGCCAGCACCGCGACGGCGCCGCACAGCGCGGCTGCGCGTTTGCTCATCGAGCCTCCCAGGGCGGAGGGGGCGGACCGCGAGTGTCACGGTCCACGCCGCATCGTCCCGGAAAGCGACCCTGGAAGAACGCGTTCTGGCCATACTTGACCCAATTGGGCCGAGGGATGCCCTCGAACGCTCTCAGATGAACGAAAGCTGGGTCGGTTCGGTCGTGGTCGGGGTCTCCCGCTGCTCCGCCGGGCGGATCCTGCGGGGCAGGCCCGGACCGGCCGGTCCGATGCCGTACTCCTGGGCCAGCTCGTGCACCTGACGGGTGATCCGGCGCTGGTACCACTTCGGGGCGTACGCGCCCGCCGCGTACAGCCGCTCGTAGCGCCCCACCAGGTGCGGGTGGTGCTGCCCCAGCCAGGCCATGAACCACTCCCGGGCGCCGGGCCGCAGATGCAGCGTCAGGGGCGTGACCGAGGTCGCCCCGGCGGCCGCGATCGCCCGCACGGTGGCCCGCAGCTGCTCGGGCCGGTCACCGAGGAAGGGGATCACCGGCGCCATCAGCACCCCGCACCCGATCCCGTGCTCGGCCAGCGTCCGCACGACCTCCAGCCGCCGCTCGGGCGCCGGTGTGCCCGGCTCCACCGTCCGCCACAGCTCGGGGTCGATGAAGCCGACCGAGACGGAGATGCCGACGTCGGTCACCCGCGCCGCCTGGGTGAGCAGCTCCAGATCGCGCAGGATCAGCGTGCCCTTGGTCAGGATCGAGAACGGGTTCGCCCGGTCGCGCAGCGCGGCGATGATCCCCGGCATCAGCCGGTAGCGGCCCTCGGCGCGCTGGTAGCAGTCGACGTTCGTGCCCATCGCGATGTGCTCGCCCTGCCAGCGGCGCGAGGCCAGCTGGTGGCGCAGCAGCTCCGGCGCGTTCACCTTCACCACGATCTGGGTGTCGAAACCGATGCCGGTGTCCAGGTCGAGGTAGCTGTGCGTCTTGCGGGCGAAGCAGTACACGCACGCGTGCGTGCAGCCGCGATAGGGGTTCACCGTCCATTCGAACGGCATCCGGGAGGCGCCGGGGACCCGGTTGATGATCGAGCGGGCCCGGATCTCGTGGAACGTGATCCCGCGGAACTCCGGCGTGTCGAACGTGCGCCGGACGACCGCGTCGGCGCCGAACAGCGCGGGGTCGTCGGCCCGGCTGTGCTCGCCGGAGTCCACGGTGAGGTTCTCCCAGCGCATGACGCCTCCTCGGTAGCTCGGGCGAAGGGCTCGGTGGCTCTGCCCGACACAATAGAACATGTGTTCCCATGATCGTGCGAGCGTCACCCCCGGTCACCCGTGAACCCCCGATCGATCGCTTCCGCCACCCCGATTTGGGCCCCCGCCCGGCGGGGTGGTTGGCTTGGCCCAACCCCCGAAACATGAGGTCCTGGAGGGATCGATGGCGCAGGTCGAGGCCACTACCGAGCGGGTCGTCGCGGCGGACCCGGAGAAGGTGTTCGACACCCTCGCCGACTACAGCGGCGCGCGCGAGAGGCTGCTGCCCGAGCACTTCAGCGAGTACGAGGTGCGCGAGGGCGGCGACGGCGAGGGCACCCTCGTCCACTGGAAGCTCCAGGCCACCAGCAAGCGCATCCGCGACTGCCTGATGGAGGTCACCGAGCCCACCGACGGGCAGCTGGTGGAGAAGGACCGCAACTCCTCCATGGTCACCACCTGGACCGTCACCCCGGCCGGCGAGGGCCGCTCCCGGGCCGTCGTCACCACCACCTGGAAGGGCGCCGGCGGCATCGGCGGCTTCTTCGAGAAGACCTTCGCGCCCAAGGGGCTCGCCCGGATCTACGACGCGATGCTCGCCAAGCTCGCCGCCGAGGTCGAGAAGTGACAAGTCCCCCGTGACCCGCCGGGGTTGACCTCCGGTTGACTGACTCACCGGTTCGAGTGGATCTCCGTTCGACGCCCCGGTTCGCCGTAACTCGTCGCGCCTGCCCGTAGTTGTCGCCCTACGCGGGAATTGTGCAAAAGGCGCGACGAGGGGAGCGGCACGTGGGCGGGATCACCCTGACGCAGGAGGAGCTGCGGGAGGAGCCGGCCACGGCACCCCCCGGGCCTCCCGCCCTCGAGCCCGGCACCCCCGCCGGGCTCACCCCCCGCCGGGTCCGCCTGGTCTTCGTCGGGCTGATGCTCGCGCTGCTGCTCGCCGCGCTGGAGCAGATGATCGTCGCCACGGCCCTGCCGAAGATCGTCGGCGAGCTGCACGGCCTGGACAAGATGTCCTGGGCGATCACCGCCTACCTGCTCACCTCCACCGTCGGCCTGCCCGTCTACGGCAAGCTCGGCGACCTGCTCGGCCGCAAGGGCGTCTTCCAGTTCGCGATCGTCGTCTTCGTCATCGGCTCCGCGCTCGCCGGCCGGGCGCAGAGCATGGACCAGCTGATCGCCTTCCGCGCCGTGCAGGGCGTCGGCGCGGGCGGACTGATGATCGGCGTCCAGGCGATCATCGCCGACATCGTGCCGCCGCGGCAGCGCGGCCGGTTCATGGGCCTGATCGGCGCCGCCTTCGGCCTCGCCTCCGTCGCCGGACCGCTGCTCGGCGGCTACTTCACCGACCACCTCTCCTGGCGCTGGTGCTTCTACGTCAACGTGCCCTTCGGCCTGGTCACCCTCGCCGTCGTCGCCGTCGTGCTCAAACTGCCGAGGCCGACCGCCCGGCCCCGCTTCGACGTCCTCGGCACCCTGCTGCTCGCCGCCGCCTCCACCTGCCTGGTGCTGCTCACCAGCTGGGGCGGCACCGAGTACGCCTGGGGCTCGCGCGTCATCGCCGGCCTCGGCGCCGGCGCGCTGGTCGCCGCCGCGCTCTTCCTGCTCGCCGAGCGCCGCGCCGCCGAACCGCTCATCCCGCTGCGGCTGTTCCGCGACTCCGTCTTCAACGTCTCCGCGCTGGTCGGCCTGGTGATCGGCGTCGCCCTGTTCGGCGCCGCCAGCTATCTGCCGACCTTCCTGCAGATGGTCGACGGCGCCTCCGCCACCGAGTCCGGACTGCTGATGCTGCCCATGATGGGCGGCATCGTCGGCGCCTCCGTCATCTCCGGGCAGCTCATCAGCCACACCGGCCGCTACAAGCTCTACCCCGTGCTCGGCGGCGCCCTCTCCGCGCTCGGCATGTGGCTGCTGTCCCGCCTCGAAGTGGACACGCCCCGGCTGCACTACAGCATCTGGATGGCCGTCCTCGGCGCCGGCATCGGCCTGGTGATGCCCGTGCTGGTGCTCGCCGTGCAGAACTCCGTGCGCGCCACCGACCTCGGCACCGCCACCAGCGCCAACAACTACTTCCGGCAGATCGGCGGCAGCGTCGGCGCCGCGATCTTCGGCACCCTCTTCGCCGACCGGCTCACCGACGCCCTCGCCGACCGCCTCCCCGCCCGCGCGGGCGCCGGCCTGCCCGACGCCGAGTCCCTCACCCCGCAGCTCGTCCACCGGCTGCCGCCCGCGCTGCGCGACGCCTACATCCAGGCGTACGCCGACGCCATGCCGCGCATCTTCCTCTACCTGGTGCCGGTCCTCGTCCTCGGCCTGCTCATCGCCTTCTTCCTCAAGGAGAAACCGCTGGTGTCCCACAACGCCCCCGCCCCCGACACGGAGACCGAGCCCCTGCACGCCGCCGTCCCACAGGCCCGCGCCCCCTACGCCGCCGGCATCCCGGTCTGCGGCACGGTGCAGCACCCCGACGGCACCGTCGTGCCGCGCGCCGCGCTCACCCTCATCGACGTCGCCGGGCAGCAGATCGGCCGGGGCGCCAGCGGCGAGGACGGGCGGTACGCGCTGGCCACGCCCGGCTCGGGGGCGTACGTCCTGATCGCCGCCGCCGGCGGGCACCAGCCGCAGGCCGTCTCCGTGACCGTCGGCGAGCGGCCCGTCGAACTCGACGTCGTCCTCGGCGGCGCCGGACGCCTCGCCGGCAGCGTGCTCACCGCCGACGGCTCCCCGGTGCGGGACGCCACCGTCACCCTCACCAACGTGCACGGCGAGGTCGTCGCCACCACCCGCAGCGGCCGCGAGGGCGGCTACGTCATCACCGAACTGGTCGCCGGCGAGTACACCCTCGCCGCCAGCGCCCCCGCCTTCCGCCCGGCCGCCCTGCCGGTCACCGTGCAGGCCTCCCGCGAGACCCGGCAGGACATCGAACTCGCCGGCGGCGCCGTGCTGCGCGGCACCGTGCGCGCCGGCGGCGGACGCCCCGTCGAGGACGCGCGTGTGACGCTGCTCGACGCGGCCGGCAACGTCGTCGACACCCTCACCACCGGCGCCGACGGCACGTTCCGGTTCGTCGACCTGTCGTCCGGGGAGTACACCGTCATCGCCGCCGGCTACCCGCCCGTCGCCACCGTCCTCCAGGTCGCCGGCGGCGGCCGCACCGAGCGGGACCTGCAACTCGGCCACGAGGACTGAGCGCCCGGCCGGCGTCCGCGCGGGCCGGCCGCGGCAATTCCCGTATTGCCGCCCGACGCGGTCCGCGGTCACCGTACCGTGGGGTAGGCGGGCGCAGATCTTGAGGCGCAGCAACCACGGGGACCCACGTGACGTCGAGGGGGAGAAGGGGCCTGGGCCATGGACCATGGCACCGAGACAGGCGTACGCACGGGCCGCACGGCCGGCCAGGACGGCGGGCGGGCCGATCCCGGGCGGATTCCGCTCGCCGTGGTCGTCGTCGACCGCGACGGCCTGGTGTCGCACTGGAGCACCGGCGCGCGGCGGCTGTTCGGCACCACCCGCGAGGACGCCGTGGGCCGGGCGGCGGTCGATCTGCTGCCGGTCTCCGGCGCGCTGCCCGAGGCCCCGCAGGACGCCCCGACGCCGGACGCCTACGGGCCGTACGACGGTTACGACGCGCTCGGGCCGGGCCTGGAGACCTCGCTCGGCGGCCGGAGCGCCTACCCGGCCGCGGGCCGCGCCCGCATCGCCCACCCGGGCCACCAGGACCGGCTCGACATCCTGTGGTGGGCCTACCCGCTGGTCGGACCCGACTCCGCGCGGCTGCTCGTCCTCGCCGCCGACGCGGCCCGGCTGCACGCCGAGCGCGGCTACGACGACGAGCTGATCGAGCGGATCGCGCCCGGCTTCGCCCGCCACACCGAACTGCCCGACGCCGACGGCCTGGCGCGCCGGCTGCCGGACATCCTGCCCAACATGGGCCCCGGTCCCAGCTCCCGCATCGTCGCCCAGGTACTGGAATTGGGTTATCCGGTGCTGGAGTTCAGCCAGTTCGACCGGGTGCCCGTCACCCCCGACTGGGGCGTGCCGCGCCGCGCCGACCGGCGCAAGGCCGCCGCCCCGGCCGCGGTGCGCGCGGTGGCCGCCGTGTCCGTGCCGGCGGGCGCCGAGGAGGACCTGGAGTACGCGGCCGTCCGGGAGCGGCTGGAGTTCCTCAACGAGGTCAGCCGGGGCATCGGCTCCTCCCTCGACCTCGGCGCGACCATCCGCGAGGTCACCAGCGCCGCCGTGCCCCGCTTCGCGGACTTCGCCGGCACCCATCTGCGTGCGGCCGTCCTGGCCGGCGAGGACTTCCCGGACGGGCCGCCGGACGCGCGGACCGTGATGCACCGCGTCTGGGTGGAGCACAACGACGAGCCGGGCCGCTGGGACGACACCGTCCCGGTCGGCGAGACCTTCGCCTTCCCCGAGCACACGCCGTTCTACCGGTGCATGGTCACGGGCGAACCCGTCCTCGTCGAGCGGGTGAGCCCCGAGCTGAGCGAGCGGATCGCCGGCGAGTTCGAAAAGCGCGACCTGCGGCCGCTGATCACCGGACGCTCCCTGCTGATCGTCCCGCTCAAGGCACGCAACGTCGTCCTCGGGTTCATGGTGCTCATGCGCCGCCCCGACCGCCCCGCCTTCGACGCCATGGACCGCACCACCGGCGCCGAACTCGCCGCCCGCGCGGGCCTGGTGCTCGACAACGCCCGCATGTACACCTACCAGGAGAACGTCGCCGAGACCCTCCAGGACAGCATGCTGCCCCAGGTCGCCCCACGCATGGCGGGCTGCGACACCGCCACCCGCTATCTGCCGGGCACCCGCCTCGGCCGGGTCGGCGGCGACTGGTTCGACACCATCAAACTGCCCGGCGCCCGCACCGCCCTCGTCGTCGGCGACGTCATGGGGCACGGCCTCAACTCCGCCGCCATGATGGGCCAGTTGCGGACGGCCGTGCAGACCATGGCCGCGATGGAGGTGCCGCCCGACCGGCTGCTGCGCAACCTCGACGACCTGGCCCGGCGCCTCGGCGAGACCTACCTCGCCACCTGCCTGTACGCCGTGTACGACCCGATCCACGGCGAGCTGAGGATCGCCAACGCCGGGCACATCCCGCCGGTGCTGGTGCGCGCGCAGGACGGCCGCAGCGAGCTGATCGAGCTGCCGACCGGCGCACCCATCGGCATCGGCGGCGTCCCCTTCGAGACCGCCGTGGTGCGCGTGGCGCCCGGCGACCGGCTCGTGCTGTGCACCGACGGACTGGTCGAGGTGCGCGGCGCCGACATCGGCGAGGGGCTGGCCGCGCTGTGCGAGTCCGCCGCCCACCCCGCCGCCTCCATGGACGACGCCTGCGACACCATCATCCGCGCGCTCAACCCGCGCGGCGGGCGCAAGGACGACGTCGCCCTGCTCATGGCCCGGCTCAACGGCATCCCCGCCGACCACATCGCCGAGTGGCGCCTTCGCCGCGACCCGCGCGAGGTGTCCCGCGCCCGCCGGCTGGTGCACGACCAACTGCTGCACTGGGGCCACGAGGACGCGGTGGAGACGGCCCGGCTGCTCGTCAGCGAGGTCGTCACCAACGCCGTACGGCACACCGGCGGGCGGTCGATCGGGCTGCGGCTCGTGCTCGCGGACGCCCTGCTCGTGGAGGTCACCGACGAGGAGGCGGAGCTGCCCGCGCTGCTGGAGGGCGGCCGGCTCCAAGAGCACGGCCGCGGCCTGCGCGTGGTGAGCCGGCTGGCGCGGGAGTGGGGCGCCAGCGCACAGGGCCACGGCAAGACCGTGTGGTTCGAACAGGCGCTGACATCCTGATCCACACGTCGAACATCCGGTGAAAGGCCGCTGCCGCACCCTTGCCCCGCCCCGCGGCGTCGCGATATGTCGATCACGACGCCGATCCTGGGGAGCAGCCATGCACGTCTCGGACAACTACCGCCACGCGTGGGAGAGTTACTGGGAGAAGACCTCCGACGCACCCGGGGAGGCGATCTGGGACGCCGGTGCCGAACTGACCGCCGTCCCGCACACCGAGCTGCTGCTGCCGCACGCCGACGCCTCCCTGCCCGTGGTCGACCTCGGCTGCGGCAACGGCACCCAGACCCGGTACCTCGCCACCCGGTTCGCGCACGCCGTCGGCGTCGACCTCTCGCACGCGGCGATCCGGCACGCGCGGCACATCGGCGAGGGCGACGGCGTGGAGTTCCACCAGCTCGACCTGACCGACGCCGACGCCGTGCGCGCCCTGCACGAGCGCCTCGGTGACTGCAACGTCTACATGCGCGCCGTCCTCCACCAGAGCGAGCCCGAGGCCCGCGCCGCGGTCGCCGCCGCCGTCGCCGCGCTCACCGGCACCCGGGGGCGCGCCTTCGTCGTCGAGCTGACCTCCGGCTCCCGCGAGGTGCTGCGGCGGGCCGCCCAGGGCCCGGACGGGCCGGGACCCAAGCTGAGCCGGGTCTTCGAGCACGGGCTGAAGCCGGCCGACGCGCCGGACGAGGAGATCCCGCGCCTGCTGCGCGCGGCCGGACTGGAGATCCTCGCCGAGGGCGACACCGCGCTCGCGCAGACCGAGAACCTGCCCGACGGCAGCCCCCTGGAGCTGCCCGCGCACTGGTTCGTCCTGGCAGCCGCTCGGGTGTGACGACCGTCACATGGCGGAAGGCTGCTGCTCCGGTCACACCGCCGCCGCCCCGACCGTCAGGCCGGTGACAGCGCAGCACGGCCCGCGCGGCCGTCACCGAAGAGGAGCAGCAGCCATGTCCACCGCCTATGTCGTCGTCACCGTCATCGCAGCCGTCATGGCGGCCTTCTCCGCCGGTTCCGTCTTCCTGCACGCCGAGTGGACCGTGAAGCCGCTGGCCGACTACGGCGTCCCGCGCGCCTGGTGGCCGTGGCTGGGCGCCGCCAAGGCCGCCGGCGCGGCCGGCCTGCTGGTCGGGCTGGCGGTCCCGGTGATCGGCAGGCTCGCCGCGATCGGCCTGGTCCTGTACTTCCTCGGGGCCGTGATCACCGTCGTACGGGCCCGCTGGTTCTCCCACGTGCCCTTCCCGCTGGTGTACGCGGCCCCGGTGGTCGCGTCGCTGGTCCTCGGTGCGGCCGCCTGACGGAGGCGGCGGGGGAGGAGCCGCGGCGCGGCGCCGGCCGGGCGGGGGCCCGCGCACCGGCCGGGGCCCGCGCGCCGGACGGGCCCCGCGCGCTGGCCGGGTGCTTCGCATCGGGCGCGGGCGGTGCGCCGGCCCCTCCGGGGCGTGGGAATCGGCCAAGTCGAGGGTCGGGAAACGGTCGCCCCGCCGGTGCGGCACCCCGCGGCCGGCCCCGCCGGCGGCCGCCGAGATCCCCGGAACGGCGCGGCCCGCCCGCCCTCGGCGGGGGCCCGGCCGGCCACCGAGCCGGCCTGCCGGCCGACCGGCCGACACCGCGCTGCAGCCGCAGGGTGCGCACGGCTGTCTGGTGACGTCCTCCGCGCCGCGCGCCCGGCGCGGCGCCCGGGCCCCGGCCATCGCCGCTTCCCGGCGAGGTCATGCGCGCCCTCGTCGGCCGGGCCGTGCCGCACCACCCGGCCGGGGCGTCCCGCACCACCCGGCCGGGCCGTGCCGCGCCACCCGGCCGGGGCGTCCCGCACCACTCGGCCGGGGCGGTCCCACGGCACGCCGAGCGCGGACCCGTGCGTCCGCCCGGGCGTGTGCGGGCGTCCGGTGGTGGGGGCGGTGATACGGCGTCGCGGTGTGGGCCCGGATGCCTGGCCGCGCGGCCGGGCGGCGCGTAACGTGGCGCAGCATGAAGATCCTCATCAGTGCCGACATGGAGGGCGCCACGGGGGTGACCTGGCCGGCCGACGTGCTGCCGGGGACGCCGCAGTGGGAGCGGTGCCGGGAGATGTTCACCTCCGACGTCAACGCGGCCGTGCTGGGCTTCTTCGACGGCGGCGCCGACGAGGTGCTGATCAACGAGGCCCACTGGACGATGCGCAACCTGCTGCTGGAGCGGCTCGACGAGCGGGCGCAGATGCTCACCGGCCGGCACAAGGCCCTGTCGATGGTCGAGGGCGTGCAGCACGGCGACGTGGACGGCATCGCGTTCGTCGGCTACCACGCCGGTGCCGGCATGGAGGGCGTCCTCGCCCACACCTACCTCGCCAACCAGATCACCGGCGTCTGGCTGAACGACGTCCGCGCCAGCGAGGGCCTGCTGAACGCGCACGTCGTCGCCGAGTACGGGGTGCCCGTGATCCTGGTGACCGGCGACGACGTGGCGTGCGAGGACGCGCTCGGCTACGCGCCCGAGGCACCGAAGGTCGCCGTCAAGGACCATGTGTCGCGCTACGCCGCCGTGTGCCGCACCCCGGCCCGCACCGCCGCCGACATCCGCGCCGCCGCCAAGGAGGCCGCACGGCTGGCGGTCCGTCAGGAACCCGTGGCCGCAGGACCGTTCACGATCGCCGTCGAGTTCGACGCGGAGCACCTGGCCATGGCCGCGACCGTGGTGCCGGGGGTCGCCCGGATCGGCGAGCGCAAGGTGGCGTACACCAGCGCCACCATGTACGAGGGGATCCGCACGTTCAAGGCGGTCACCACCATCGCCTCGGCCGCCGTGGAGGAGCAGTATGGCTGACACCGTCGACCCCCGGGCCCTGGACGAGGTGGTCGCCTTCACCTCGGACCTCATCCGCATCGACACCACCAACCGCGGCGGCGACTGCCGGGAGCGGCCCGCCGCCGAGTACGCCGCGGAGCGGCTCGCCGACGCGGGCCTGGAGCCGGTGCTGCTGGAGCGCACCCCCGGCCGTACCAACGTCGTCGCCCGGATCGAGGGCACCGACCCGTCCGCGGACGCCCTGCTGCTCCACGGCCACCTGGACGTCGTCCCCGCCGAGGCCCGGGACTGGAGCGTGCACCCCTTCTCCGGGGAGGTCCGCGACGGCGTGGTGTGGGGGCGCGGGGCCGTCGACATGAAGAACATGGACGCGATGATCCTCGCCGTCGTACGCGCCTGGGCCCGCGAGGGCTTCCGGCCCCGAAGGGACGTCGTCGTCGCGTTCACGGCGGACGAGGAGGCCAGCGCCGAGGACGGCTCCGGCTTCCTCGCCGACCGGCACGCCGCCCTCTTCGAGGGCTGCACCGAGGGCGTCAGCGAGTCCGGCGCGTTCACCTTCCACGACGGCTCCGGACGGCAGCTCTATCCCATCGCCGCCGGCGAGCGCGGCACCGGCTGGCTGACGCTCACCGCGCGCGGCCGGGCCGGACACGGCTCCAAGGTCAATCGGGAGAACGCGGTGACCCGGCTCGCCGCCGCCGTCACCCGCATCGGCGAGCACACCTGGCCGGCCCGTCTCACCCCGACGGTGCGGGCCGCGCTCACCGAACTCGCCGCGCTGTACGGCATCGAGGCGGACCTCGGCGACGTCGACGCGCTGCTGGACAAGCTCGGCCCGGCCGCGAAGCTCGTCGAGTCCACCGTCCGCAACAGCGCCAACCCGACCATGCTGGACGCCGGTTACAAGATCAACGTCATCCCGGGCGAGGCCGTCGCCCATGTCGACGGCCGCTTCCTCGCCGGCCACGAGGACGAGTTCCGCGCCACCCTCGACGACCTCACCGGCCCGGACGTGGAGTGGGCCTTCCACCACCGCGAGGTCGCCCTGCAAGCGCCGGTGGACTCACCGACGTACGCGAAAATGCGGGCGGCGGTCGAGGAGTTCGCGCCGGAGGGGCACGTGGTGCCGTACTGCATGTCCGGCGGCACGGACGCCAAGCAGTTCTCCCGCCTCGGCATCACCGGCTACGGCTTCACCCCGCTGAAGCTGCCCGAGGGCTTCGACTACCAGGCTCTCTTCCACGGCGTGGACGAGCGGGTGCCCGTCGAGGCCCTGCACTTCGGCGTCCGCGTCCTCGACCGTTTCCTGCGCACGGCCTAGAAGGGCTCCCCGGGAGGAATGAGCAGCGTGCAGACCCTGCCGTACGGATCGTGGCCGTCGCCGATCGACGCGGCGCTGGCCGCCGCCCACGACGGGCTCCCCGAGTACGTCGGCTTCGTCGGCGACGAGGCGTGGTGGACCGAGCCGCGGCCCGGCGAGGGCGGCCGGCGCACCCTGGTGCGACGGCACGCCGACGGCCGCCAGGAAGCGGTCCTGCCCGCGCCGTGGAACGTGCGCAGCCGGGTCGTCGAGTACGGCGGGCGTCCCTGGGACGGCGTGCCGCATGACGGCCGGCCGCTCCTGGTGTTCACGCACTTCGCCGACAAGCGGCTGTACGCCTTCCAGCCCGGCGGTGAGCCGCGCCCGCTCACCCCGCCGGGGCCGCGCTGGGCCGAGCCGCGGATCCTGCCCGGCCGCGGCGAGGTCTGGTGCGTGCTGGAGGAGTTCACCGGTCCCGCGCCCACCGACGTACGGCGCGTCCTGGCCGCCGTACCGCTGGACGGCTCGGCGGCCGGCGACCGCGGCGCGGTGCGCGAACTCACCCCCGAGCGGCACCGGTTCGTGACCGGGCCGCGGCTGTCGCCGGACGGGCGGCGGGCGGCGTGGCTGGCCTGGGACCATCCGCGGATGCCGTGGGACGGCACCGAGCTGCTGGTCGCCGACGTCGGGGCGGACGGGCGGTTCGGTCCGCCGCGGACCGTGGCGGGCGGCCCGGAGGAGTCCGTCGCCCAGGCCGACTGGTCGGCCGACGGGCGGCTGCTGTACGCGAGCGACCGCACCGGCTGGTGGAACCTCTACCGCGACGGCGCACCCCTGTGCCCGCGCGAGGAGGAGTTCGCCGGGCCGCTGTGGAAGCTGGGCCAGCGCTGGTTCGCGCCGCTGGACAGCGGGCTGATCGCCGTCCTGCACGGGCGCGGGCCCGCCGTCCTCGGGATACTCGACCCGGAGACCGGCGACCTGGTCGACGCGGCCGGCCCGTGGACCGAGTTCGCCCCCACCCTCGCCGTGCACGGCGACCGGGTGCTGGCCGTCGGCGCGAGCCCCCGCACCGGCGGCGAGGTCGTCGAGCTGGACACCTGCACCGGGCGGGCCCGCGTGATCGGCCACCCCCACGAGGACGCCGTCGACCCCGCCCACTACCCCGAGCCGCACAGCCGCACCTTCACCGGGCCCGGCGGGCGCGAGATCCACGCCCACGTGTACCCGCCCCACCACCCGGACTGCGCGGCGCCCGAGGGCGAGCTGCCGCCGTACGTGGTGTGGGCGCACGGCGGGCCCACCGGCCGCTCCCCGCTCGTCCTGGACCTGGAGATCGCCTACTTCACCTCCCGCGGCATCGGCGTCGTGGAGGTCAACTACGGCGGTTCCACCGGGTACGGGCGCGCCTACCGGGAGCGGCTGCGCGAGCAGTGGGGCGTGGTCGACGTCGAGGACTGCGCGGCCGTCGCGCGCGCCCTCGCCGAGGAGGGCGCCGCCGACCCGGCCCGGCTCGCGATCCGCGGCGGCAGCGCCGGCGGCTGGACCGCCGCCGCCTCCCTCGCCACGACGGACGTCTACGCCTGCGGCACGATCGTCTACCCGGTGCTCGACCTCGTCGGCTGGGCCTCGGGCGGCACCCACGACTTCGAGTCCCGCTACCTGGACTCCCTCGTCGGGCCGTTCGACCCGGAACGCTACGCCGCGCGCTCGCCCCTCGCGCACGCCGACCGGATCACCGCGCCCTTCCTGCTGCTGCAGGGCCTGGACGACGTGATCTGCCCGCCCGAGCAGTGCGAACGCCTCCTCGCCCGCCTCGAGGGCAGCCGGGTGCCGCACGCCTACATCGCCTTCGAGGGCGAGGGACACGGCTTCAGGCGCGCCGAGACCATGGTGCGCGCGCTGGAGGCCGAACTCTCCCTGTACGCCCAGGTGTTCGGCCTGCACGTCCCCGGCATCCCGGCCCTGGAGCTCGCCAAATGACGCACGTGACCCCTCTGACGCGGCCGCGCCGCCTCGCGCCCGGCGCCCGGGTGGCCGTCGTCGCGCCGAGCGGGCCGGTGCCCGAGGAGCGGCTGCAGGCCGGACTCGACGTGCTGCGCGGCTGGGACCTCGACCCGGTCGTCGCGCCCCATGTACTCGGGCGGCACCCCGGCTTCGACTACCTCGCCGGCACCGACGCGGACCGGGCCGCCGACCTGCAGGCCGCCTGGTGCGATCCGTCGGTCGACGCCGTGCTGTGCGCGCGGGGCGGTTACGGCGCGCAGCGCATGGCCGACCTGCTCGACTGGGAGGCGATGGCCGCCGCCGGACCGAAGGTGTTCGTCGGCTTCAGCGACATCACCGCGCTGCACGAGGCGTTCGCCACCCGGCTCGGACTGCTCACCCTGCACGGGCCGATGGCCGCCGGGATCGACTTCGTGAAGAACGCCCGCGCCCAGGACCATCTGCGGGCCACGCTGTTCGCCCCGGAGACCGTGCGCACCGTGGCCTCCGGCGGCGGCGCGCTCGTGCCCGGACGGGCGCGCGGCGTCCTGCTGGGCGGCTGCCTGAGCCTGCTCGCCGCCGAGCTGGGCACCCCGCACGCCCGGCCGTCCGCGCGGGGCGGCCTGCTGTGCCTGGAGGACGTCGGCGAGGAGCCCTACCGCCTGGACCGCTGTCTCACACAGCTGCTGCGCGCCGGCTGGCTGGACGGCGTGCACGGGGTGCTGCTCGGCTCCTGGGCGGAGTGCGGGCCGTACGAGCGGGTGCGCGCGCTGCTCGCCGACCGGCTCGGCGGGCTGGAGGTGCCGGTCGCCGAGGAGTTCGGCTTCGGCCACGGCCCGGGAGCGCTGACCATCCCGTTCGGAGCGGCGGCGGAGCTGGACGCCGGCGCGGGCACCCTGACCCTGGACGAGCCGGCGCTCGCCTGACCCCGGCGCTCGCCCGACCCCCGGCGCTCGCCCGACCCGGCCGTCGGCGCGCGGCGGGGCGGTGGCGTGGGCCGCGGCCCGGTCACCCGGGGGGCGCGGCCCACCGTGCGGGCGGGCTTCCGGGGCCGCACCCTGGAGGTATGCGTCAGAAGACGAAGAGCCCGGAGAGCGGCGTCCGCGGCGGCAGCCGGCGGGAGATGTTCACCCCCGGCCGGATCGCCGCGCTGGTGCTGGCCGTGCTCGCGCTGGTCTTCATCTTCGAGAACACCCAGGAGACCGAGATCCGGGTCCTGGTCCCGGTGGTCACCATGCCCTTGTGGGCGGCCCTGCTGGCCACCGGCCTGATCGGCGCGCTGTTCGGAGCGTTCTTCCTCACCCGGCGCCGCCGCTAGGGGGTGTCGTCCGGAACACCCGGAGGAAACAGCGACGCCGCCGCGGTGCCGGGCAGCCCGGGCGGCCTCGCGTGGTGCGTCGTAAGGTGACGGAATGCCGCACACCGCATCCCGCTACCTCGCCGAGGGGCCCCGCGTGGGCATACGCCACTTCACCTACGACGACGGCCCGGAGTTCACCGCCCGGGCCCGTCAGAGCAAGGATCTGCACCACCCCTGGCTGTTCCCGCCGCTCAGCGCGGACGCCTACACGGCGTACGCGTCCCGGCTGATCGAGGACCCGTCCAAGGCCGGGTTCCTGGTCTGCGAGAAGGACGGCGGCGGCATCGCCGGCTACATCAACATCAACAACATCGTCGAGGGCGCCTTCCTCAGCGGCGCGCTCGGCTACGGCGCCTTCGCGCACGCGGCCGGGCGCGGCCTGATGAAGGAGGGCCTGAACCTCGTCGTCGGCCACGCCTTCGGGCCGATGCGGCTGCACCGGCTGGAGATCAACGCGCAGCCCGGCAACGCGGCCTCCCTCGGCCTCGCCCGCGCCTGCGGCTTCCGGCTGGAGGGGTACTCGCCGAAGATGCTCTACATCGACGGGGCGTGGCGCGATCACGAGCGGTGGGCGCTCACCGCCGAGATGCGGACTTGTAGTTGATCTTCATCGTGTCGAGGTCGGTGACCGACGACTTCAGCTCACCGAAGCCGTAGCCCAGCCCCCGTAGCGTGGTCGCGGCCCGGTCCTCGGCGATCGCCGCGGCCATCTCCTCGCCGTCCGCCGCGTCCGAGACCACCACGAACCGCATCGAGAAGTGCTTCAGCGGGCGCGGCTCGTAGCTGAGCGTGCCCTCCTCGGTGAACCGCATGCTCGCCAGCCCGTGCTCGGCCGCCCCGGCCAGCAGCCGCTCCCTGGCCTCCTCGGTCAGTCCGTCCCAGGTGCCCCGGACGATCACCCGGTAGGTGTGCTGCTCGCTCATCGGACGCTCGTGCTCCTTCGGTGGATGCGGTCGGTGCTGTCGGTGCGGTCGATTCGGTCGCTCTGGCCGCTTCGGCCGCTGCGGTCGATTCGGTCGCTTCGTTCACTTCGGTCAAAGAGCCGACTGTACGAGCGCGGGCGCCACCCCGCCCACCGAATAAACGCCGGCGGCTTTGCGCAATCCTGACCCGCGCCGACCCTGGCCGGATCACCCGGCAACCGCTTCCATGGTCGTCGTGACGACGATCCGACATGAGGTACTCACGCTGCCCGCCGCCGACCTCGGCCCGGACAACCCGCTGCCCGCACTGCGGCCGCTGGACGAGACACACCGCATCGACGACCGCGACAAGGCCGGCCTGCCGCGCGACATGGCCCGGCAGATCGGCTACGCCCCGCTGACCGGGCTGCTGCCCGTGCGGGTGCGCGACGGCTACGACCGCGACCGCGTGCCCCGCCTGCTCGACGCCCTCGTCCTCGAGAACGACCGCCTGCGCGCCACCGTCCTGCCCGGCCTCGGCGGCCGGATCGTCTCCCTGCTGCACAAGCCGACCGGCCGCGAACTCCTCTACCGCAACCCCGTGGTGCAGCCCGCCAACTTCGCGCTCAACGGCGCCTGGTACTCCGGCGGCATCGAATGGAACATCGGCGCCACCGGGCACACCACCCTGTCCTGCGCGCCCCTGCACGCCGCCCGGGTGCCCGGCCCCGACGGCACCGACATGCTGCGGCTGTGGGAGTGGGAGCGGCTGCGCGACCTGCCCTTCCAGGTCGACCTGTGGCTGCCCGACGGCTCCGACTTCCTCTACGTCGGCGTGCGCGTCCGCAACCCGCACGAGCGGCCCACGCCCACCTACTGGTGGTCCAACATCGCCGTCCCCGAGGACTGCCGGGTCCTCGTCCCCGCCCGGGAGGCATACCACTTCGGCTACGAACGCCGGCTGCGCCGCGTCCCGGTCCCCGTCCACGACGGCGTCGACCGCACCTACCCGCTCAACAGCCCCTACGCCGCCGACTACTTCTACGAGGTGCCCGAGCGGCGCCGGCGCTGGATCGCCGCCCTGGACGCCGACGGGCACGGCCTCGTGCAGACCTCCACCGACGTGCTGCGCGGCCGCAAACTCTTCGTGTGGGGCCATCTGCCCGGCGGCCGCCGCTGGCAGCAGTGGCTCACCGAACCCGGCACCGGCGGCTACTGCGAGATCCAGGCCGGACTCGCCCGGACCCAGCTGGAGCACGTCGAACTCGCACCGGAGAGCGAGCTGTCCTGGCTGGAGGCGTACGGCTCCCTAGACACCGACCCCGAGGGCGAGTGGACCACCGTCGTCGACCGGGCCGAGGCGCGCCTCGCCGCCGTGCTCCCGGCCGCCGACGTCGACGCCGCGTACACCGCCTGGCTCCCGCACGCCGACACCGAGCCCGCCGAGACCCTCGCCACCGGCTCCGGCTGGGGCGCGCTGGAAGTGCTGCGCGGCGGCTTCAAACTGCCCGGCACCCCGTTCGAGGAGACCACCCTCGGCGAGGAACAGCAGCCGTGGCTGACCCTGCTGCGCACCGGCGTGCTGCCCGCGCCGCACCCGGACCGGCCGCCCGGCGAGAGCCTCGTCGCCCCGCCCTGGCGGGACATGCTGGAGACCGCGCCGGCCGATCCGCACACCGAGTACCACCTCGGCATCGCCCAGTGGCACGCCGGCGACCGCGCCCAGGCCGTACGCAGCTGGGAGCGGGCGCTGCCGCTCGCGCCCTCGTCGTGGCCGCTGCTGCGCTGCCTCGCCGTCGCCGACCGCGAGGGCGGGCACACCGAGCGGGCCGCCGAACGCTACGCCGACGCCTTCGACGACCTGTGCCGCGCGCGGGGCGACGGCGGACCCGAGTGGACGGCCGCCACGGCCGCGCTCGGCCGCGAGGCCATCGAGACGCTGCTCGCCGCGGGCCGCACCGGGACGGCGCGGGCCGTGTGGGAGCGGCTGGACCCGGCGACCCGGCAGCGCGGCCGGTTCCGGCTGCTCCAGGCCGCGCTGCTGCTCGCCGAGGGCCGGCCTGAGGAGGCGCGGGCCGTGTTCGACGCCGGCTTCGAGGTCGCCGACCTGCGGGAGGGCGACGAGGTGATCGGACGGCTGTGGGCCCGGCTCTCCGACGAGCCCCTGCCCGACCGCTACGACTTCCGGATGCGGCCGTCCTGACGAGCGGTCACCGTCCGTGGCGGCCGCGGCGCCACCGCCCACGGCCACCCCGGTCCGGTGCCCGGCGGCGCCGGCTCACGGACGGCGGCGGTCCACGTACTCGTAGACCGCGCCGTCCGGGTGACGGGCGATCAGGTTGCGGCCGACCGGCGTCGGCACCGGGCCCGCCACCACGTCCGCGCCCAGCTCGGTGAGCACCGTGTGCGCCTCGTCGACGTCGGCGACCGCGATCGTCGCGGCCACCCGGCGCAGCACGTCGAGCTCCTCCTCCGGGCCGCTCATCAGCAGGAAGCAGCCGACCGCGGCGACCTCGACGCCGCCGCGTGCGAACCGGAGGGCTCTGCCGCCCGCGAGCCGCTCGTAGAAGGGGATCGCGGCGTCCAGGTCGTCGACGCACACACGAAGCGTGGCACCCAGGATCTCCATACGGCAGAGCCTAGTTGGGCCGTGCAGGGCCGGGTGATCGCTTCACCGGATCTCCGCCGGCGCCCGGCTGCACGGCGTTACGGACGGTCGGCGCCGGGTACCCGGCCGGCATGAAACCGCTGGATCACCTGGAGCATCTGGACAAGCATCTGGTCGACGAGCTGGCGCAGGTGGCCCGCGAGACCGTGCGCGACGAACTGCGCCGGCAGACCCGCGCCCGGCGCCGCACCGCCCTGCTGTACGC
Organism: Streptomyces sp. NPDC014801; assembly: GCF_043082085.1. Lineage (NCBI taxonomy): Bacteria > Bacillati > Actinomycetota > Actinomycetes > Kitasatosporales > Streptomycetaceae > Streptomyces > Streptomyces sp. NPDC014801. Next base: position 126,524 of record NZ_JBIBXG010000003.1, read on the forward strand.
GGCGTCCGGCGCCGCCGCGCTGTACGCCGGCGCGGCCCTCGCGCTCGCTCTGGGCCTGGCCCTCGCCCTCGGCCTGCCCGGCTGGGCCGCGGCCCTGATCACCGCGGCGGTGCTCGGCGTCGCCGCCTACCTGCTGCGCGGCGCCGCGCGGCCGTCCGCCTCCCGGTCCACCGGCTCGCGGCCCACCGCGGAGGGGGCCGCCGGGTTCGCCCCGGGCGCCGGTGAGCACGCCGCGGGCGGCGGCGAGCTCGACGCGGGTGGTGTCCCGGCCGCCGGGCCGCTGGGCGGGTCTGCGTCTCACCCGCAGGTGCCGCCGATGCCGCCCGTACCGCCGTCCGTCCCCGGCGGGGCCGGCGGCGCCGGACCTGCCGTACCGCGCCAGGGCGGCGCCGGCCCCGAGACGCCCCACCATCGGGCGTGACGAGCGGGCGCGACGGCCGCCCCCGGGGGACTCTGAAGAGAACGGACGTACGGCTCACGAGGTGGCGAAGGGGAGCTGATGAAGCGAGGGAAAGCCGTCGTGGTCACCGGGGCGAGCGCGGGCGTGGGCCGGGCCACCGCCCGCGCCTTCGCCGAGCGCGGCGCCAGGGTCGCCCTGCTCGCCCGCGGCCGGGAGGGCCTGGCCGCCGCGGCGCAGGAGGTGCGCGAGGCCGGCGGCGAGGCACTCGTCGTCCCCGTCGACATGGCCGACGCCAAGGCCGTCGACGCCGCCGCCCAGCAGGTCGCCGACACCTTCGGCCGCATCGACGTCTGGGTCAACAACGCCTTCACCGGTGTCTTCGCGCCGTTCACCGAGATCAGCGCGGACGAGTTCCGCCGGGTGACGGAAGTGACGTATCTGGGCTATGTCTTCGGCACCCGGGCGGCGCTGCGGCACATGCTGCCGCGCGACAAGGGCACCGTGGTGCAGGTCGGCTCCGCGCTCGCCTACCGCGGGGTGCCGCTGCAGTCGGCGTACTGCGGCGCCAAGCACGCCATCCAGGGCTTCACCGAGTCCCTGCGCTGCGAGCTGCTGCACGACGGCAGCAAGGTCCGCACGACGATGGTGCAGCTGCCCGCGGTCAACACCCCGCAGTTCGACTGGGTGGTCGACCGGCTCCCCGGACGCGCCCGGCCCGTGGCGCCCGTGTACCAGCCGGAGGTCGCCGCCCGGGCCATCGTCCACGCCGCCTTCCATCCGCGACGGCGCGAGTACTGGGTGGGCGGCTCCACGGCGGCCACGCTCCTCGCCAACGCCGTCGTACCCGGGCTGCTCGACCGCTACCTCGCCCGTACGGGGTACGACTCCCAGCAGGAGGACGGCCCGCACGGGAACACCGCCAACCTCTGGTCGCCGGCCGACGGGGCGAGGGGCCGCGACCACGGGGCGCACGGGCGGTTCGACGGGGAGTCCGCCGACCGGAGCGTGCAGGAGTGGGCCTCGCGCAACCGCAACCGGGTGGGTGCGGGGCTGGTCGTCGGCGGGCTGGGCGCCGTGGTGACGGCGGGGCTGCGCCGGCGGGGACGGACACCGTGGACGCCGCTGCGGCGGATCACGGGGTGAGGTGGGGTGGGGGCGTCCCGCGGTCGGCGGGACGCCCCCCTTTTTTTGTCGGTTGCGGGTTCTTCGGCGGCGCCTGGCGTGGCCGCGGTTCCGTCAGGACTGCGTGAGCTGCGGCAGCACCTTCGTGCGGTAGAAGTCGAAGAAGCCGCGGATGTCGGGGCCGATCTGGTTGACGTAGACCATGTCGAAGCCCGCGTCGGCGAACTGGCGCAGCTCCGCCACGTGCTCGTCCGCGTCGTCGCCGCACACCCGGTTCTCGCGGACCATGTCCTCGGTGACCAGCTGCTGGGCCTGCTCGAAGTGCTTGGGGGAGGGGAGCACCTGGCCGAGCTCGCCGGGCAGCTGCTCGTTCGCCCACAGGCGGTGCACGGTGCGGACGGCGGCGTCCTTGTCGGTGTCGTAGCAGACCTTCGTGCCGCCGCTGACCGGCTTCGCCCCGCCACCGCCCTTGCGGTACTGCTCCACCATCGACGCGTCCGGCTCGATGGTGATGTAGCCGTCGCCGACGCGGGACGCCAGCTTGGTGGCGGCCGGGCCGAAGCCGGAGATGTCGATCGGGACGGGCTCGTCGGGGACCGTGTACAGGCGGGCGTTCTCCACCGTGTAGTGCGTGCCGTGGTGGTTGACCTCCTCGCCCGTGAACAGGCGGCGCATCACCAGGATGGCCTCCTCCAGCATCTCCAGGCGTACGTGGGCCGGGGGCCAGGGGTCACCGAGGATGTGCTCGTTGAGGGCCTCGCCCGTGCCCACGCCCAGACGGAAGCGGCCGTCCGTCATCACGGCGCTGGTGGCGGCGGCCTGCGCGACCACGGCCGGGTGGATACGGACGGTGGGGCAGGTCACGGCCGTCTCGATCGGCAGGGACACCGCCTCCGACAGGGCGCCTATCACCGACCAGACGAACGGGCTCTGGCCCTGCGCGTCGTTCCACGGGTGGTAGTGGTCCGAGATCCACAGGGCCTGGAAACCGGCCTGCTCGGCCATGCGGGCCTGCTCGATCAGCTCCGCGGGGCCGTACTGCTCGCAGGAGAGGAAGTAGCCGTACTGGGGCATGGGGGGCGCCTCCGTGCGGGGTGGGGACGTGGTCGGGGGGCCGAGTACCCAGGGCTCCGCCGGTGACCCGGTTGTTCGGGGGTGTCGGCCCGCCTGCCCACCCGTCTCGGTCGGGCAGGAGGTGCCGCCCGCGGCACCGCCTGGCCTGCGCCCGCCCCCCCGTCCCGCGGCGCAGCCCCACGTTTGGGGCAGCCGGGCAGGGAAACGCGGAGGGTCTCCGTACGGACGGCGTGGTGGAGGGGTAGGCAGCGTGAGGCGACCGCGGGTGGTGATCGTCGGCGGCGGGTTCGCCGGGTACCGGGCGGCCCGGGTGCTCGGGCGCATGGCGCGCGGGCGGGCCGAGATCGTGCTGCTGAACCCGACCGACTACTTCCTGTACCTGCCCCTGTTGCCGCAGGTCGCGGCCGGGATCCTGGAGGCGCGGCGGGTCACCGTGTCGCTGACCGGGACGCTGCGGGGCGTGCGGCTGGTGCTGGGGGAGGCCGAGGGGGTCGACCTGGACGAGCGGGTCGTGCGGTACGTGGGTCCGGAGGGGGACCGGGGGTCCCTGCCCTACGACCGGCTCGTGCTGGCCGCCGGGAGCGTCAACAAACTGTTGCCCATCCCCGGTGTCGCCGAGCACGCGCACGGGTTCCGCGGGCTGCCCGAGGCGCTGTATCTGCGGGACCACGTGATCCGGCAGATCGAGCTCGCCGCGGGCGCCGGCGATCCCGCGGAGCGCGCCGCCCGCTGCACCTTCGTCGTCGTGGGCGCCGGGTACACCGGGACCGAGGTGGCCGCGCAGGGGCAGTTGCTCACCGACGCGCTGGTGCGCAGGCACCCCCTGCCGCACGGGACGCGGCCCCGCTGGATGCTGCTGGACATCGCGGAGCGCGTGCTGCCCGAGCTGGACGAGCGGATGTCCCGCACCGCGGACCGCGTGCTGCGCGAGCGCGGGGTCGACGTGCGGATGGGCACGTCCGTGAAGGAGGCCACCGGACGGGGTGTCCTGCTCACCGACGGCGGATCCGTGGACACCCGCACCCTCGTGTGGTGCGTCGGCGTGCGGCCCGATCCGCTCGCCGAGTCGCTGGGGCTGCCGCTGGAGCGGGGACGGCTCCTGGTCGAGCCCACCCTGCAGGTGCCGGGCCGGCCGGAGGTGTTCGCCTGCGGTGACGCCGCCGCCGTACCGGATCTCGACCAGCCCGGGTCGTACACCCCGATGACCGCGCAGCACGCCTGGCGGCAGGGCAAGGTCGCCGCGCGGAACGTGGCCGCCTCGCTCGGTGAGGGCGAGCCGCGCCCCTACCGGCACCGGGACCTGGGGTTCGTCGTGGACCTCGGCGGTGCCCAGGCCGCGGCCAATCCGCTCGGCGTCCCGCTGTCCGGGCCCCCGGCCGGCCTCGTCACCCGCGGCTACCACCTCGCGGCGATGCCCGGCAACCGGGTCCGCGTCGCCGCCGACTGGCTGCTGGACGCCGTACTGCCGCGCCAAGGCGTCCAGTTGGGCCTCGTGCGGTCCTGGTCCGTGCCGCTGGACACGGCCTCGCCGGAGCTGGCACGCGTGCCCGACCCCGCACGGCAGCCCTCCGCCGAGGGCGGCCGGCAATCCTCCGCCGAGACCGGTCGGCAGGCCCCCGCCGAGGCCGGCGGAAGCGGGCCCGGGCCGGACGCCCTGGACGCGGACCACCCCGCGCCCGGCCCCGTCCGGCGCACCGACGCACCCGACGACCCAAGCTGAAGGAGCCACATGAACACCGGTGAACTCGTCGAACTGGGACAGCAGTTGCGCGTGGACAGCGTGCGCGCGTCCGCCGCCGCGGGTTCCGGGCATCCGACGTCGTCGATGTCCGCGGCCGATCTGATGGCCGTCCTGCTCGCCCATCACCTGCGCTACGACTTCGACCGGCCCGACCATCCCGGCAACGACCGCTTCGTGCTGTCCAAGGGACACGCCTCGCCGCTGCTGTACGCCGCCTACAAGGCCGCCGGGGCGATCGACGAGGACGAACTGCTCACCTTCCGCAAGCTCGGCAGCCGGCTGGAGGGCCATCCGACCCCGCAGCGGCTGCCCTGGGTGGAGACCGCCACCGGCTCGCTCGGGCAGGGCCTGCCCGTCGGCGTGGGCATCGCGATCTCCGGCAAGCGGCTGGAGCACGACGGCTACCGGGTGTGGGTCCTCACCGGCGACAGCGAGCTGGCCGAGGGATCGGTGTGGGAGGCCGCCGAGCACGCCGGCCACGAGCACCTCGACAACCTGATCGCGATCGTCGACGTCAACCGGCTCGGGCAGCGCGGGCCCACCCGGCACGGCCACGACCTGGACGCCTACGCCCGCCGCTTCCGGGCCTTCGGCTGGCACACGATCGAGATCGACGGCCACGACGTCGACGCCATCGACCGCGCCTACGGGGAGGCCCTGTCCACCGCCGGGCAGCCGACCGCGATCATCGCCCGCACTCTCAAGGGCAAGGGCGTCGAGGGCGTGCAGGACCGCGAGGGGCTGCACGGCAAGCCGCTGCCGGAGGCCGACGAGGCGATCGAGCAGCTCGGCGGGGTGCGTGACATCCGGGTCCAGGTGCACGAGCCGCCGACCGTCACTGTGCTGCGCTCCGCCACCACCTCGCCGTACCGGCTGCCGAGCTGGGACCTGGGCGAGGAGGCCGCGACCCGCGACGCCTACGGCAAGGCCCTCGCCGCACTCGGCGGCGGACGCGGCGACATCGTCGCCCTGGACGGCGAGGTGGGCGACTCCACGCGCTCGGAACTCTTCGGCAAGGAGCACCCCGACCGGTACATCGAGTGCTACATCGCCGAGCAGCAGATGGTCGCGGCCGCCGTCGGCGTCGCCGCGCGCGGCTGGGTGCCGTACGCCTCCACGTTCGCGGCGTTCCTCACCCGCGCGTACGACTTCGTGCGCATGGCGTCCGTCAGCGGCTCCGGGATCAACCTGGTCGGCTCCCACGCCGGTGTGGCCATCGGGCAGGACGGTCCCTCGCAGATGGGGCTGGAGGACCTGGCGATGATGCGGGCCGTGCACGGCTCCACGGTCCTCTACCCGTGCGACGCCAACCAGACGGCGAAGCTGGTCGCGGCCATGGCCGACCTGCAGGGCATCCGGTACCTGCGCACCTCGCGCGGCAAGGGGCCGGTGCTCTACGGGCCCGACGAGGAGTTCCCCGTCGGCGGCAGCAAGGTGCTGCGCTCCTCCGCCCGCGACCGGCTCACGATCGTCGCGGCCGGGGTCACCGTGCCCGAGGCGCTCGCCGCCGCCGACACGCTGGCCGCGCAGGACATCGCCGTCCGGGTGATCGATCTGTACTCGGTCAAGCCCGTCGACACCGAGACGCTGCGGCGGGCCGCCGAGGACACCGGGTGCCTGCTCACCGTCGAGGACCACCACCCCGAGGGCGGCCTCGGCGACGCCGTGGCGGAGGCCTTCGCCGACGGCCGGCCCGTGCCGCGGCTGGTACGGCTCGGGGTGCGCCACATGCCGGGCTCGGCGACCCCGGAGGAGCAGTTGCACGCCGCCGGCATCGACGCCGAGTCCGTCGCGGCGGCCGGACGGCTGCTGGTGGAGGAGGCGGTCGTGCGGTGAGCGCCCGCGCGTCGCGGACCGTGCGGGCCGGGCGCCGGACGGTGCAGGTGCACCGGCCCGACAAGGTCCTCTTCCCCGCCCACGACGGCGCCCCCGCGTACACCAAGGGCGATCTGGTCGACTACTACCGGTCCGTCGCGGCGTTCATGCTGCCGCACCTGCGCGGCCGGCCGCTGATGCTGCAGCGGCAGCCCGACGGCCTCGACGGGCCCCGGTTCATGCAGAAGAACACGCCGGAGCACTACCCCGAGTGGATCGGCCGGGTCGAGCTGCCGAAGGAGGACGGCACGGTGTGCCACACCGTGTGCGAGGACACCGCCGGCCTCGTCTACCTCGCCGACCAGGCCTGCCTCACCTTTCACCGCTGGCTCTCCCGCACCGGCAGCGTCGACACCCCGGACCGCCTGGTCTTCGACCTCGACCCGCCCGGTGCGCCCGAGGAGTCCGGGACGAGCCCCGACGGCACCTTCGCGGCCGTCCGGCGCGCCGCCCGCCGGCTGGCCGAGCTCCTCGACGAGCTGCGCCTGCCCTCGGCCCCGATGACCACCGGATCGCGGGGCGTCCACGTCGTCGTGCCCCTGAACGGCCGTCAGGACTTCGGTGCGGCAAGGCAGTTCGCGCACGACGTTGCGGACGTGCTCGCCGCAGCACACCCCGACGAGCTGACCACCGCCGCCCGCAAGAAGGACCGCGGCGACCGGCTCTACCTGGACGTCCAGCGCAACGCCTACGCGCAGACCGCGGTCGCCCCGTTCACCGTGCGGGCGCTGCCCGGCGCGCCCGTCGCGGTGCCGATCACCTGGGAGCAGCTGGACGACCCGGCCGTCGACGCCCGCCGCTGGACCATCGCCGACGCCGTCGACCAGGCCCGCACGAACCCGTGGGAGGGGCTGATGGGCCGGGGCCGCGCGCTCGGCCCGGCCCGCCGCCGGCTCGCCGCGCTGCGCGGCTGACCGGCCACGCTGTGCGAGCGGACACGCTCGTGCCGCTCGCGCCTGCCCCCGTGAAGGTTTGGCCAAGGAACGAGCGGCCACACGGAGGAGAGAGGTGGCCATGGCGAACACAAACAACACGCGAGATTCGCAGAATTCACCGAACGAACCCGAAGAGCGGCAGACGGCCGAGGAGCGCCTGAGCCCGATGGAGGTGCTGCGCAACGCGCGGAGCCAGCTCGCCGAGCTGACCGGGATGAACCCGGAGTCCGTGTCCTCCTTCGAGCAGACCGAGGACGGCTGGGCCCTGGAGGTCGAGGTCCTGGAACTGGCCCGGGTGCCGGACACCATGAGCCTCATGGCGAGCTACCAGGTGGAGCTGGACCCCGAGGGGCAGCTCACCGGGTACCGCAAGGTCCGCCGCTACGAGCGCGGCCGGTCCGACGCCCGCGGCCGCTGAGCACCGCTCTCGACAAACCGGTACGTAAATGATCACCTGACGACAGAAGGAGGCACGGTCGGCATGACCGTTGTCCCGGCACAGCAGTCCGGCGGTGGGGGCGGCTCAAGCGGCCTCTACGACGTACTCGAGCTCGTCCTCGACAGGGGGCTGGTCATCGACGCGTTCGTGCGGGTTTCCCTCGTCGGCATCGAGATCCTGAAGATCGACGTGCGGGTCGTGGTGGCCAGCGTCGACACCTATCTGCGCTTCGCCGAGGCGTGCAACCGGCTCGACCTGGAGTCCGGGCCGCACAAGAACCCGGGCCTGCCGGACCTGGTCGGCGAGATCACCGAGTCCGGCGCACGCGGCAAGTCCAAGGGCGCCCTGTCGGGTGCCGCGCAGACGATCTCCGACGCGTTCAAGCAGGCGCGTGACGAGGGCGAGGCCGAGGAGCGGCCGCGGCCGCGCAAGGCGGCGGCCCGCCGCAAGCGGGAGGAGGAGCAGGAGTGAGCACTTACGTCTACGGCATCGCAGCGAGCTCCCACCCGGGCCTCCCCGAGGGCATGGGCGGCGTCGGTGAGCCGGCCCGTCCCGTGCGCATCCTCAAGGCGGGCCCGCTGGCGGCCATCGTCAGCGACGCACCCGAGGGTCTGCGCCCCAAGCGGCGCGACCTTCTCGCCCACCAGAGCGTGCTCGGCGAGGCGGGCGCGGCCGGCTGCGTGCTGCCCATGCGCTTCGGCAGCATCGCCCCCGACGACGACACCGTCACGACGGTGCTCACCGACCGGGCCGACCACTACCAGGAGCGCCTGCGCGCCCTCGACGGCCGCGTCGAGTACAACGTCAAGGCCAACCACGTGGAGGAAGCGGTCCTGCACCGGGTGATGGCCGAGAACCCCGACATCCGCGCTCTCGCCGAGGCCAACCGGCGCTCCGGCGGCGGAAGCTACGACGACAAGCTGCGCCTCGGCGAGCTGGTCGCCGCCGCGGTCAAGGCGCGGGAGGCGGAGGACGCCACGGTGCTGCAGCGGATCCTGGAGCCCGCCGCCGCGGCGGTCAGCGCGGGACCGGAGTCCACCGGCTGGCTGGCCAACGTCTCGTACCTGGTGGACAAGGACGCGGCCGAGCACTTCGTGGCCGCGCTCGAACGGGCCCGCGCGGAACTGCCGCAGCTGGAGATCCGCGCCAACGGGCCGCTGCCGCCGTACAGCTTCGTCGACCCGGGGCCCGCGGAGCACGCGGACGCGGCCTCGCTGACCGGCGGGGTGGACACCGAAGAGGGGTGAGGGCATGGGCCTGCTCGGCGAGGTGCTGCTGCTGCCGTTCGCACCGGTGCGCGGCAGTGGGTGGGTGATGAAACAGGTGCTTCGCGAGGCGGAGCGCATCTACTACGACCCGGCCACCATCCGGACCGAGCTGGCCCGCCTGGAGGAGCGGCTGGAGGCCGGCGAGATCAGCGAGGAGGAGTTCGACCGGCAGGAGGACGAACTTCTCGACCGGCTGGAGACGGCGACGCGCGCGAGCGCGGGAACAGGTGAGTGGACGGCACAATGAACCGAGTGGGACTGGGCCTCGCGATCGGGGCCGGGTACGTCCTGGGACGTACGAAGAAGGCGAAGATGGCGCTCGCCGTCGGCAGCCTGGTCGCCGGCAAACGGCTGAATCTCAGCCCGCGCATGGTCGCCGACCTGGTGAACCAGCAACTGAAGAACAATCCGCAGTTCAAGGAGCTGGGCGACCAGCTGCGCGGCGACCTGCGGGGGGCCGGCAAGGCGGCCTCCGGCGCCCTCGTCGAACGGCAGATCGGCGCGCTCGCCGACCGGCTGCACTCCCGTACCGCCGAGATGCGCGGGGAGCTCACCGGCGGCTCCAAGCGCGGGAAGGCCGACGCGGGCGACGAGGCGGAGACCGACGACGAGGCCGCGGACGAGCGCGACGAGGCCCCCGAGGACGAACCGGAGGACTCCGGGGAGTCCGAGAAGCCGAGGCGGTCGGGCGACTCCGGGGGCGCGCGGCGCGGGTCCGCGGGGGAGCGCGGCGGTCCGGCGAAGAAGGCGGCGAAGTCGGCCCAGCCGGCGAAGAAGGCGGCCAAGAAGGCCCCCGGCAGGAAGGGCGCCCCGCCGGCCGCGAAGAAGGCGCCCGGCGACGCGGCGAAGAAGGCCGCATCGGCCCGCAAGGCGGCCGCCAAGACCGCCGGCCGGGGCCGGCAGGCGAAGGGAGGCGGTGAACAATGACCGAGACCCTCGGATCGGCCGCGCGGGGCGCGACGGGTGCCGCCAAGGGCGCGACCGACAAGAACCCGCTCACCGACCTCGCGCACAGCGAGGCCGCGGACCGGCTCAAGGCCGAACTGCAGGACTACCTCGCCGCCCAGGCGACCCGGATGCTCACCGGCGTCGGACGCAAGCTCGGCGAGACCACCGGCAAGCTGAACGACATCGCCGAGGGCAAGAGCCCGGGCTTCGCCAAGCTGGCCCTGGACGGCGGGCGCAAACTCGCCGAGGGCAAGGGCCCGCTGCGCACCGCTCTGGAACTCGGCGCCTCCCGTGCCAAGGACAGTGTCGTGGAGAAGTTCAAGGGCCTCGGTGGCGGCGGCAAGAAGGGCGGCAAGGGCCGCGCCGGCAACAAGCCGACCGTGATCATCGAGCACATCGACGTCGGGGTGCCGCTGCGCACCGCGTTCGACCAGTGGACGCGGTTCCAGGACTTCAGCAACTTCGCCAAGGGCGTCAAGAGCGCGAGCCGCGCCGACGACACCCATTCCGACTGGCAGGCCAAGATCTTCTGGTCCAGCCGCAGCTGGAAGGCGACCACCACCGAGCAGGTCCCCGACCAGCGCATCACCTGGACGTCGGAGGGCGCCAAGGGCACCACCAAGGGCGCGGTCACCTTCCACTCGCTGGGCGACAACCTCACCCGGGTCCTGCTGGTGATCGAGTACTACCCGTCCGGTCTGTTCGAGAAGACCGGCAACATCTGGCGCGCCCAGGGCCGCCGGGTCCGGCTCGACCTGAAGAACTACGCCCGCTTCATCACCCTCAAGGGAGAGGCCGACGAGGGCTGGCGCGGCGAGATCGAGGACGGCGAGGTCGTCCGCAGCCACGAGGAGGTCCTGGAGGCCGAGTCCGCGGAAGGCGAGGAGGGCCAGGAAGGCGAAGGCGAGGAGGCCCAGGAAGGCGAAGGCGACGAGTCCGGCGCCGAGGCCGAGTACGACGGCGACGAGGAAGCCCCCGAGGACGAGGACCAGGACCGGCGGGCCGCCGGCCGGGACGAGGACGAGGAGGAGGACGAGGAGCCGGACGACGAGGAGGGCGCCTACGAGGACGAGGACGAGTACGAGGACGAGCCCGAAGAGGGCTATGAGGACGAGGGCGCCGAGGACGCCGAGAACGAGTACGACGAAGAGGAGGAGGACGAGGACGAGTACTCCGGGAGCCGGCGATGACCACACCCAGCTCCATGTCCGGACGCCTGCCCGAGCCCTACGGCGGCGGCAGCGGCGCCAACCTCGCCGACATCCTCGAACGCGTCCTGGACAAGGGCATCGTCATCGCGGGTGACATCCGGATCAATCTGCTCGACATCGAACTGCTCACCATCAAGCTGCGGCTCATCGTCGCCTCGGTCGACAAGGCCAAGGAGATGGGTATCGACTGGTGGGAGAGCGACCCGGCGCTGTCCAGCCGCGCCCGGCGCGACGAACTCACCCGTGAGAACGCCGAGCTGCGCGCGCGGCTGGCCGAGCTGGAGGCCGGCAGCGGCCGACGGCAGGCGGAGGAGGCCCCATGACCGGACTGCGCTACGTCTACGCCGTGTGCCGCCCCTTCAGCGCGCCCCTCCAGGCGCAGCTGACCGGGGTGGGCGGTGCGCCGCCGCGGCAGCTGACGCACCACGGGCTGGTCGCGGTCTACAGCGAGGTGCCCGAGCGGGACTTCGCCGAGGAGCCGCTGCGCGCCCACCTGGAGGATCTGGACTGGGTGACCGCGACGGCCCGCGCCCACCAGGGCGTGATCGACGCGCTGACCGTGGTCACCACGCCGCTGCCGCTGCGGCTGGGCACCGTCTTCCGCGACGACAGCGGCGTGCGCACCATGATGGAGGCCCGCGGCCGGGACTTCCGGCGCACCCTGGACCGGCTCCAGGGCAAGGTCGAGTGGGGCGTGAAGGTGTACGCGGAGGTGCAGGGCGAGGAGGCCCAGCGCGGGACGCCGTCCCCGCAGGACGCCTCCGGCCCGGCGCCCGCCGCCTCGGGACGGGACTATCTGCGCCGGCGCAGTATGCGCGCGAAGGCGCACGAGGACATGTGGCAAAAAGCCGAGGAATTCGCCACCCGGCTGCACGAGAGGCTTTGCGCGCACGCCGAGGATTCCCGGGTGCACGCGCCGCAGAACCCGGCTCTTTCCGGGGCGGCCGGACGCAATGTGCTCAATGCGGCCTATCTCGTGCCGCGGGCGCAGTCCGAGGAATTCGTGGAACTCGTGGACCGCACGAAGGACGACGTGCCCGGAATGCGCGTGGAACTCACCGGTCCGTGGGCCGCCTATTCGTTCGTGGAGACCGCCCGGGCGGCGGGGGAGGGGGCGCGGTGACCGTCGTCGAACGCCGAGAGATCGCGCTCGTGGACCTGCTGGACCGGCTGCTGGCCGGCGGCGTGGTGATCACGGGGGACATCACCCTGCGGATCGCCGACGTCGACCTGGTGCGCATCGACCTCAACGCGCTCATCAGCTCGGTCAACGCGAAGGTGCCTTCGCCCTTCGAGGCGGGGCCGCTCGGCGGGCCCCTCGGGGCGGAGGCCGGGGGGACTGCCGCGAGGGAGCTGCCGTGACCGACCGCCGCCACATGGACCTCGATCCCGACACCGTGGAGCGGGACCTGGTCAAGCTCGTGCTGACCGTCGTGGAACTGCTGCGCCAGCTCATGGAACGGCAGGCGGTGCGCCGCTTCGACGAGGGCGACCTCACCGAGGAGCAGGAGGAGCGCATCGGGCTGACGCTGATGCTGCTGGAGGACCGCATGGCGGAACTCCGCGACCGCTACGGCCTGCGGCCCGAGGACCTGAACCTGGACCTCGGGCCGCTCGGACCGCTGCTTCCCCGCGAATAGCCGGCATTCCCTCTGCGCACGTGCGGGGCCGTCACGCGGAGCTTCCCGCACGCGAAAGGCTCCCGGCACGCGAACGGCTCCTGGGCACACGCGAACGGCTCCCGGGCGCTTGCGCTGCCCGGGAGCCGTTCACCGCGATGCCGGGAGGCGATCCCGGCTCACCTCACCACCTGTACCAGCGGCCCCTGCCGCCCGCCGCGCTCGTGCTGCGCAGCAGGAAGCCGAGCAGCCACACGACCAGAACCGCCAGCGCGATCCACCACAGAACCTTCACTGCGAACCCGAGACCGAAAAGCACGATCGCCAGCAGCAGTACCAGCAGGATGGGAACCATAGTTTCGAACCTCCTGGAATCCGTGTTTCCCGAAAACAGCTTCGGAAACGGTCCCGGAAACGGCGGCTGAAGACTTTGACGGACTCCTGGTGGATCAGACTTCCGTGCGGCACAGAATTTCGCCGTGCAGGACCGCGAACCAGCCGTCCTCCCGCTCGCCCCACTCCCGCCAGGCCGCGGCCACGGCGGCCAGTTCCGCCTCGGTGGCGTGCCCGCCGGCGACTGCCTGGCCCGCGTAGGCGGAGGCGATCGTGCGCTCGGCCCACAGACCGCTCCACCAGGCCCGCTCCTCGGGCGTGGCGAAGGTCCAGGTGCTGGAGGTCGCGGTGACGTCGGTCAGACCCGCGGCGCGCGCCCATGCCACCAGCCGGCGCCCCGCGTCCGGCTCGCCGCCGTTGGCGCGCGCCACCCGGTGGTACAGGGCCAGCCACTCGTCCAGCCCGGGCACCTCGGGGTACCAGGTCATGGCGGCGTAGTCGGCGTCGCGGACCGCGATGTACCCGCCCGGCCTCGTCACCCGCCTCATCTCGCGCAGCGCCTGTACCGGATCGCTGACGTGCTGCAGCACCTGGTGGGCGTGGACCACGCAGAACGTGTCGTCGGGGAAGTCCAGGGCGTGCACGTCGGCGGTGGCGAAGTCGACGTTGGTCAGGCCCCGGGCGGCGGCCTCGGCCCGCGCCTGCTCCAGGACGCCGGGCGCCCGGTCGACGCCGGTGACGTGACCTTCGGGGACCAGGCCGGCCAGGTCGGCGGTGATGGTGCCGGGGCCGCAGCCGATGTCCAGGATCCGCATGTGGGGCCTCAGCGCGCCGAGCAGGTAGGCCGCGGAGTTGGCGGCGGTGCGCCAGGTGTGCGATCGCAGCACCGACGCGTGGTGCCCGTGCGTGTAGACGGCCGTCTCCTGCGCTTTCGGCATGGCTGTGCCCTCCTCGTCGAGACCGGCCCGGGTGCCCGGGCCGGTACTCCACACGGTACGCGCGCCAGCCGCATCGTGAGATACGCGTTTTGCAATATGGACTGACGTATCGTCAGCCAAGCAGCTGTCGGTGCGTCAGGAACCGGGAAGCGGGCGGTAGACGGTGAGGGCCTGCGGCAGCTTCTCCACCGTCACCTCGTCGTGCACCTCGGTCACCTCGCCGTCGTAGGCCAGCAGCGTGCCCGGGGCCAGCCCGGCCAGCCGCAGCCGTGGCACCCGGACCGCCGCGTGCGCCGGAGACCGCGTGAGCGGGCCCGCCGCTGCGGCCGCCAGCAGCCGCAGCGCCGGGTGGCGGCCGCCGTGCACCACCCGCACGTCCAGCCGCCCGTCCGCCAGGTCCAGCCGGCGGCCGGGCGCGAGACCCATGCGGTGATAGGTGCCGTTGCCGACGAACAGCGACCACAACGCACGCGGCCGGCCGCCCAGTTCGGCCTCCAGCGGGTGCCGGTCGGCGCGCAGCACGCGCAGCGCCGACAGCACCCCGGCCGGCCAGTCGCCGACGCGGTGCGCCCAGCGGTCCCGCTCGCGCACCAGCTCCGGGTACACGCCCAGGCTGAGGGTGTTGACGAAGATGCCGCGCCGCTCGCCCGAGGAGAACCGGCCCACGTCCACCCGGACCGCCTCGCCCCGCGTCAGCGCGCCCGCGAGGTCGCCGGCGTCCTCCACGCCCAGGTCGAGGGCGAAGTGGTTGAGCGTGCCGCCCGGCAGCACCGCGAGCGGCAGTCCGTGCCGCAGGGCGACCTCCGCGGCCGCGTTCACCGTGCCGTCGCCGCCGCACACGCCGAGCGCCACCGCCCGGGACGCGGCCTTCTCCAGCTGCACCGGCATCTCCTCGGGCGGGCACTCCACGACCTCGGCGCCCGGCAGCTCGTCCCGCAGCGCCCGCACCCGGTCGGCGCTGCCCGCCGCGGTGTTCGTCACCAGCACCAGGCCCTGCCCCTCCGGCAGCGCGGGGGCGTCCGCGCGCGGCCGGGCCGGCGGCGCGAGCTGCCCCCGGGTGGGCGCCAGACCCCGTACGGCGAAGGCGGCGCCCGCGCCGAGGGCCGCGCCGGCGAGCACGTCGCTCGGGAAGTGCACACCGGTGTAGACCCGGGACATCGCCACCGAGAACGCCACCGGCGCCACGGCCGCGCCCCAGGCCGGCGACTCCAGCGCCACCCCGGTCGCGAACGCGGCCGCCGACGCGGCGTGCCCCGACGGGAACGACGTGGTGAACGGCTGCCGCTTCAGCCGCCGCACCAGCGGCACCCCGTCCAGCAGCGGCCGGGCACGGCGCACCGAGCGCTTGCCGAGCGTGTTGATGGCCAGCGAGGCCAGCGCCAGGGAGGCCACCCCGCGCACGGCGGCCCGGCGGCCCCGCGGGGTGCGGCTCGCCGCCATCGCGGCCGACGTGGCGAACCACAGCACTCCGTGGTTGGCGCTGCGGCTCAGGCGCGGCAGCACCGGCTCGGCGCCCGGCCAGTGCCGCTCGGCGGCGAACTCGAAGAGACGGCTGTCGAGGGCGAGCAGCGTCCGGCGCAGGGAGGACCGGCCGGCTGTGGGCGCGGTGAGATCGACATCGGGACTCATACCCTCGTGGGTACCCTGAAGTGGCCGTTCGCCGACCCGGGGGAGAGGACCGCACGGAGGAACCCCCTATGCGCCTGCTGCTCGTCCGTCACGCCGAGACCCCCTCCAACGTGGACCATCTGCTGGACACGGCGGTCCCGGGACCCGGACTGACCGCCCTCGGCGCACGGCAGGCCGCCGCGCTGCCGGACGCGCTGGCGGCGGAGGACATCGGCGCGCTGTACGCCTCCACGCTGGTCCGCGCCCAGCTCACCGCCGCGCCGCTCGCCGCCGCGCGCGGCCTCGACGTCCGGGTCCGCGACGGCATCCGGGAGATCGCTGCCGGCGACCTGGAGATGCTGCCGGGGGACAGCGAGCAGGGCGCCCTGTACATGAAGACGGCGTTCGCCTGGGCCGCCGGGGACACCGCGCTGCGCATGCCCGGCGGCGAGAGCGGGGACGAGGTCCTCGCCCGCTTCGACGCGGTGGTCGCCGAGGCGGCGCGGACCGGCGCCGGCACGGTCGCCCTGGTCAGCCACGGTGCCGTGATCCGGATGTGGACCGCCGCCCGCGGCAAGGGCGCCGACATCCCGTTCGCCGCCGCGCATCCGCTGCGCAACACCGGCGTCGTCGCCCTGGAGGGCTCCCCGCAGGCGGGCTGGACGGTGCTGACCTGGGCGGACGAGACGGTGCAGCCGGCGGGCGAACCGGGCCCGACGGGCGAGGCCGTGCCGGACGCCGGATAAGGATTTGCCGCGGCTTCCGGCCGCCCCGGAGAATGCCTGCCCATGGGACATCTCGAAGCCGCGCACCTGGAGTACTACCTTCCCGACGGGAGGGCGCTGCTCGGGGACGTGTCCTTCCGGGTGGGGGAAGGCGCCACCGTCGCCCTCGTCGGCCCCAACGGCGCCGGCAAGACCACCCTGCTCAAGCTGATCTCCGGTGAGCTGAAGCCGCACGGCGGGACCGTCACCGTCAGCGGCGGGCTCGGGGTGATGCGGCAGTTCGTCGGATCCGTACGGGACGAGTCGACCGTGCGGGACCTGCTGGTGTCCGTCGCGCCGCCCCGCATCCGCGAGGCCGCGGCCGCCGTCGACGCCGCCGAGCACGCCATCCTCACCGTCGACGACGAGGCCGCGCAGATGCGGTACGCGCAGGCCCTGGCCGACTGGGCCGAGGCGCGCGGCTACGAGGCGGAGACGCTGTGGGACATGTGCACCATGGCGGCGCTCGGCGTGCCGTACGAGAAGGCGCAGTGGCGGCAGGTGCGCACGCTCTCCGGCGGTGAGCAGAAGCGGCTGGTGCTCGAGGCGCTGCTGCGCGGCACCGACGAGGTGCTGCTGCTCGACGAGCCCGACAACTACCTCGACGTGCCCGGCAAGCGCTGGCTGGAGGAGCGGCTGAAGGAGACCCGCAAGACGGTGCTCTTCGTCTCCCACGACCGTGAACTCCTCGCCCGCGCCGCCGAGAAGATCGTGTCGGTGGAACCCGGGCCGGGCGGCGCGGACGCCTGGGTGCACGGCGGGGGCTTCGCCGGCTACCACGAGGCCCGCCGCGAGCGATTCGCCCGCTTCGAGGAACTGCGGCGCCGGTGGGACGAGAAGCACGCCCAGCTGAAGAAGCTGGTGCTGAACCTGCGTCAGGCCGCCAGCGTCAGCCACGAGATGGCCTCCCGCTACCAGGCGGCGCAGACCAGGCTGCGCAAGTTCGAGGAGGCCGGTCCGCCGCCCGAGCCGCCCCGCGAGCAGGAGATCACCATGCGCCTGAAGGGCGGCCGCACCGGCGTGCGGGCGGTCACCTGCCAGGGCCTGGAACTGACCGGCCTGATGCACCCCTTCGACCTGGAGGTCTTCTACGGCGAGCGGGTCGCCGTCCTCGGTTCCAACGGCTCCGGCAAGTCGCACTTCCTGCGCCTGCTGGCCGGGGAGGACGTCGCGCACACCGGGCAGTGGAAGCTCGGCGCGCGGGTCGTGCCGGGGCACTTCGCGCAGACCCACGCCCACCCGGAGCTGGCCGGCCGCACCCTGCTGGACATCCTGTGGGCGGAGCACTCCCAGGACCGGGGCGCGGCGATGTCACGGCTGCGGCGCTACGAGCTGACCCACCAGGCCGAGCAGCCCTTCGACCGGCTCTCCGGCGGTCAGCAGGCCCGCTTCCAGATCCTGCTGCTGGAGCTGGCGGGCGCGACCGCGCTGCTGCTGGACGAGCCGACGGACAACCTGGACCTGGAGTCGGCGGAAGCGCTCCAGGAGGGGCTGGAGGCGTACGAGGGGACGGTTCTCGCCGTCACTCACGACCGGTGGTTCGCCCGCTCCTTCGACCGCTACCTGGTCTTCGGCTCGGACGGCCGGGTACGCGAGACGCAGGAACCGGTGTGGGACGAACGCCGGGTGGAACGTTCCCGGTAGCGCGTGCCGTTCCCCTGCCGGGGGCGGGGCGGGTGCCTGCGGCGGCCCCTGCGGGTGCGTTGTGGCTGGTCGCGCCCACGCGGCGGAGCCGCATAGCGAACAGAGCCCCGCGCCCCTGGGGGGCGCCTGCGGCGGCCCCCAGGGGCGCCCGTGGTCTCTCCTGGGCTCAGGCTCAGGTCCAGCGGAGGAGGGCGCCCAGGCCGCCTGCGGGGGTGTCGTCGGCGTGGTCCGGCAGGGCGGGGGTGATCGAGAGGGCCGGGGCGCCCGTCGTCACCACCGAGCGCAGGAGCGCGTCGTCGGCGCGGGCCGACCAGGCGTGCTGTTCGCCGAGCGTCTTCAGCTCCGAGCGGCGCACCGCCACCTGGTCCGGGTCCTCGCCGATCCACACCTCGCGGTGGGTGTCCGGGCCGTCGGGCCGCACCAGCAGCTCGTCGATCCGGTGTTCCCGCGCGGCCTCCACCAGCGCCGGCACGCCCTCCACGGCGGCCGTGCGGCCCTCGCCGCCGGGCGTGCGGGCGGCCAGGAAGCGGTCCAGGTCCTCCTGCGCCCGCTGCCGTACGTGCGCGGCGCGCACCTGCTCCACCTCCTCGTCCAGCAGCCGGCTGCCGCTGCCGTGGTCGGCCTCGACGACCTTCCCGTGCAGCCGCTGCGGCAGCCGCTCGTGCACCGAGCGCCGCTCGCGTGCGTCACCCACCAGGATCAGCAGGTCGGCGCCGGTCTCCTCCTGGCACACGGCGAGCGCGTCGGCGATCTCCGCCGCGTTGTGCTCCCAGGTGTTCTCCACCCGCAGCTGGAAGTGGCGCTCCGACCAGTCGACCGAGCTGGTGCGGTGCACCGGCCACTGCCGTCCGCTGACCGAGCCGGCCTGCTCGCGGCCCAGACCCGAGCGCAGCTCGAAGTCCGCGCCCTTGCGGTCGACGTACGCCACCACGCACACCGGGTCCTCACCGGCCAGCTCCAGCAGCGGCGAGACCCGCGGCAGCGGCGTCCATTGCGCGGAACTGCCCCGCACCGGCTCACGGGCCAGCGGCAGCTCCAGCACCACCTCGCCGTCGTGGGCGAACAGCACCCGGCCGTGCGGATCACTCGCATGGCGCAGTTCGTCCACCGCCTCGCGTACCGCCCGGCAGGTCGCCTCGTCCGCTCCCTGTCCGGCCAGTTCCCGGGCCACTGCCTGCGCGGTCAGCTCCCGTTCGTGCGCGGTGTCCTCGGTGTGCTGCGAAAGGTCGACGTACACGGAGGCCCAGGGGCCGGAGTGTTCATAGAGTGGATGCAGAAAGGCGAGATCCATGGCTCCCTCCCGTGATGCGCTCGGGGGTAGTGCTCACCGGGCGGGTACCCGGACCGCAGACACGAACACGACCGACCGGACGGGGCCACCATGAGCGGAGTCGACCCGGAGCGCTTGGACGACCAGCAGCTGATGAAAGAGCTGGAGACCATCCACCGCACACGTCACGACACCCTGTTGTACGGCTCGAACGACGCGCTGCGCGCCCACAACGAACGCATGGCGCAGCTCGAGGGCGAGTATCTGCGCCGCAATCCGCGCCGCCCCGTCGCGGCCGGCCGTACCCGGGAAGGCGCCCGGGAACGCGCGAGCGGGGAGTCGGCGGCTCCCCCCTCCTGACCCTGCCCGGCCCTCGGGCGCCGGCGTCCCTGACCCTGCCCGGCCGTCCGGCGCCGGCGTCCCACGGGGCGCCGGCCTCACGACGGCGGCGGCGCACCCCCGCAAGGGTGCGCCGCCGCCGTCGTCTGCCCTGTCGGGCCCGCCATCCTCAGGCGGCGGACCGGGTCTCCTGCGCGAACACCTCCAGGAAGGTCTCGCAGAAGGCCTTCAGATCGTCCGGCTTGCGGCTGGTGACCAGCTTGTTGTCACCGTGGTCGCACACCTTGACCTGCTCGTCCACCCAGGTGGCGCCCGCGTTGCGCAGGTCCGTCTGCAGGCTCGGCCACGAGGTCAGCACCCGGCCCCGTACGACGTCGGCCTCGACCAGCGTCCAGGGGGCGTGGCAGATCGCGGCGACCGGACGGCCCTGCGTGAAGAAGTCCCGGACGAAGGCCACCGCCTTGTCGTCCATCCGCAGGAAGTCCGGGTTGGCGACACCGCCGGGCAGCACCAGCCCGTCGAAGGAGTCCGCGGAGGTGTTCTCCACGACCTCGTCGACGGGGAAGGTGTCGGCCTTGTCCAGGTGGTTGAACGCCTGGATCTCGCCGGACTTCGTCGACACCAGCACCGGCTCGTGCCCGGCGTCCTTCGCCGCCTGCCACGGGTCGGTCAGTTCGACCTGTTCGACACCCTCGGGGGCCACCAGGAAAGCGATACGCATGGTCATCCCTTCGTAGTACGTGCGGACTGCGTGCCGGTGACCGCCTCGGCCAGCTCCTGGACGTTGCCGTAGCGCGCCTTGCGGGGGAGCCCCTCCAGCGCGTCCACCAGCGCGTCCGGCGCGTTGTGGCGGCGCAGCACGCCGATCAGTTCGTGCGGGCCGGCCGGGAAGGAACCGCGGCCCAGGATGCGCGCCAGTTCCAGGCGCACGGTCTCCAGGGAGGAACCGAGCCCGCCGGGCGCCACCGGGCCGCCCCAGACCTCCGGGTCGTCGTCGGCGGCCGGCTCCGGGTCGTGCCACTCCTCGGTCCGGGTGGGGTGGCCGGACCTGAGCAGCCCCTGCAGCTGGTGCTTCATCTCGTCGTCGCGGTGGACGCTCATCCGGTCGCTGCCTCGCTGCATGTTCCGCTCCTTTCGGTGGCTACTTCTTCTCCCGGCCGGGCAGGAACTCCTGCACCTTCGCCTTGAAGCCGTGTTTGACCACCGAGCCGCGGTCGGGGTCGCCCTTGAGGATCGACGCGGCCGTGGCCTCCATCTGCTCCCAGGTGGCGTGCGGCGGGATCGGCGGCACCGCCGGGTCGGTGAGGAACTCGATCACCGCCGGGCCGTCGGCCTCCAGACCGGCCCGCCAGGCCGCCTCGACGTCCTCCGGCTTCTCCACCCGGATGCCGGTCAGGCCGAGCGAGCGGGCGAACGCCGCGTACTGCACGTCCGGGATCGCCTGCGACTCCACGAAGGCCGGCGCGCCCTCCATGGCCCGCATCTCCCAGGTCACCTGGTTGAGGTCCTGGTTGTTCCAGACGGCGACCACCATCCGCGGGTCCTCCCACAGATCCGCGTACTTCGCGGCGGTGATCATCTCGGCGAGCCCGTTCATCTGCATCGCGCCGTCGCCGACGAGCGCCACCACCGGCCGGTCCGGGTGCGCGAACTTCGCGCCGATCGCGTACGGCACCCCGGGGCCCATCGTGGCCAGCGTGCCGGACAGCGACCCGCGCATGGTGCCGCGCATGGTGATGTGCCGCGCGTACCAGTTCGCGGTCGACCCGGAGTCGGAGGTGATGATCGCGTTCTCCGGCAGCAGCGGGTCCAGCGCGGCAGCCACGTACTCCGGGTTGATCGGGTCGGCGGACAGGTGCGCGCGCCGCTCCATCACCTGCTGCCAGTGCTGCACGTTGTCGCACACCGTGTCGAACCACTCCCGGCCGCGCCCGGAGTCGATCATCGGGATCAGCCGGTCCAGGGTCGCCTTGGCGTCCCCGACCAGGTTCACCTCGTACGGGTAGCGCATGCCCACCATGTGCGGGTCGATGTCGATCTGCACCGCCCGCGCCTTGCCGAACTCCGGCAGGAACTGCGAGTACGGGAACGACGAGCCGATCGTCAGCAGCGTGTCGCAGTCCCGCATCAGCTCGTAGCTCGGGCGCGTGCCCAGCAGGCCGATCGACCCGGTGACGTACGGCAGCTCGTCGCTGAGGACGTCCTTGCCCAGCAGCGCCTTCGCGACGCCTGCGCCGAGCAGCTCGGCGATGTGCTGCACCTCCTCGCGGGCGTGGGCCGCGCCCTGCCCGACCAGGATCGCCACCTTGTCGCCGGCGTTGAGCACCTCCGCCGCCCGCCTGAGCGACTCCTCCGACGGCACGGCCGTCCACGAGCTGCGGTCCAGGCTGGAGGGCACCATCTTGAACTCGTGCGAGGGCGGCGAGTAGTCCAGTTCCTGCACGTCACCGGGGATGATCAGCGCCGTCGGTGCGCGCCGCGCGTACGCGGTGCGGATCGCCCGGTCCAGTACGTTCGGCAGCTGCTCGGGCACCGTCACCGTCTCGACGAAGTCCGAGGCGACGTCCTTGTACAGCGTGTGCAGGTCGACTTCCTGCTGGTAGGAGCCGCCCATCGCGGTCCGGTGCGTCTGCCCGACGATCGCCAGCACCGGCACATGGTCGAGCTTGGCGTCGTACAGGCCGTTGAGCAGGTGGATGGCGCCGGGTCCGGACGTGGCCGCGCACACCCCCAGCCGTCCGCTGAACTTGGCGTATCCGACCGCCTCGAACGCGGACATCTCCTCGTGCCGGGACTGGACGAACCGGGGCTTGTTCTCGGCACGTCCCCAGGCGGCGAGCAGACCGTTGATGCCGTCCCCGGGATACCCGAAGACGTTCTCCACACCCCACTCGCGCAGTCGTTCGAGAAGGTAGTCGGACACCTTGCTGCTCATGAAGGACCTCCGGATCGCAGGCGGTACTCGGGTCGGGGTCGGCACACCACGAGTCACCCGCAGACACCCCGGAAAACCTGTGCGCGGGTTTGCCCACCCGGGCGGGGGGCAGGCGCGGGATCAGTGCTTCGGACCGGAGGCACGTCCGTGGGAGCGGCTGTACGCGGCCCCGGGACGCCCCTCGTCCGGGCGCGCCGCGCTCCTTCGGTGACCGTCCACCCAGAGCACCCAGGGAGACCCACCCACCATGCAGACCCGAGCCGGCACACGCCCGCACCCGCACGACGACGCCCCCGACACCGCAGCCGCCTTCCGCAGGCTCGCCGCCCTCCCGCCGGGCCCGGAGCGCGACGCGCTGCGCGCCGAGATCACCGAGGCGTGGCTGCCCATGGCCGAACGCCTCGCCGGCCGCTTCCGCAACCGCGGCGAGTCCTCCGACGACCTGCGCCAGGTCGCCGCCCTCGGCCTGGTCAAGGCCGTCGACCGCTACGACCCGGACCTCGGCAACGCCTTCGAGAGCTATGCCGTGCCCACCATCACCGGGGAGATCAAGCGCCACTTCCGCGACCACATGTGGACCCTGCACGTGCCGCGTCGCGTCCAGGACCTGCGCAACCGCGTCCGTGTCGCCGTGCAGGAGCTGTCCCAGACCGTCTCCGGCCGGCAGCCCACCGTCGCCGAGATCGCCGAACGCGCCCGGCTGAGCGAGGAGGACGTCCGCACCGGCATGGAGGCGCTGGAGAGCTTCACGGCGCTGTCGCTGGACGCGGAGATGCCGGGCAGCGAGGGCGGCTACGCGCTGACCGACGCGCTCGGCGCGCCCGACCCGGCGCTGGACACGGTCGTCGACCGCGAGGCGGTCCGGCCCCGGCTCGCGGCCCTGCCGGAGCGGGAGCGGGCCATCCTGTACATGCGCTACTTCGGGGACATGACGCAGAGCCGGATCGCCGAGCAGCTGGGCATCTCGCAGATGCACGTGTCGCGGCTGATCAGCCGGTGCGTGGCGCGGCTGCGGGCGGATGTGCTGGCGGAGTAGCGCCCCGGGGGCGCGCTCCCGGCGCCGGGACGGGTGACCGCCGGCTGTGCGCGCGGTTCCCCGCGCCCCTTCCGGCCGGGCGTCACCCCGTCGGCCGCATTCGTCCCGCCAATGGGGGCCCGCCGCGCGCGCCTTCCGGCTGCGGCGGCTGTCATGGCTGTACGGCACGCCACCCCCGTGCCGGCAGTCGTACGGCCGAAGGAGTCACCCCCATGCGCCGCACCGCCCGTGTCCTGTCCGCCGCCGCGCTGGCCGTGCTGGCCGGTGCCGGCCCGGCCGCGGCCGCGGACGACCCGGCAGACCCGGTCGACCCGCCGGGGTCGGCAGCGCAGGCCGCCCCGGTCGATCCGCCGGGGCCCGCAGCCCCAGCCGTTCCGGACGATCCGGCGGGTCCCGCCGCGGCCGACCCCGGTGATCCGGCGAGCCCGGCCGCGCAGATCAGCCCCGCCTCGGTGGAACCCGGCGGCACCGTCACCGTCTCGGTCACCTGCGACCCGACCGGCGGCCCCGCCCCGCAGAGCATCGAGGCCAGCTCCCAGGCCGCCTTCGCGGACGGCACCGTGAAACTGCAGAAGGTGCCCGGCGGCGACGACGAACTCTCCGGTCCCGCCTACAAGGGCACCGCGAAGATCGCGCCCGCCGAGGACTTCGACGGCCTGTCGGGCACCGGATCCGCCCCCGCCTGGACCGTGGACGGCACCTGCCCGGCGCCGCCCGGCGGGCAGGGCCGCCCCTGGAGCGCCACCTTCGACGTCGCCCGCTCCGGCTCCTCCCACGGCGCCACGGCCGGCCCCGCCTGCCCCGAACCGCACCCGACCGCCTGCCCCGGGCAGCAGAAGCCGGACGCGCCCGCGCAGGAACCGGCCTGGCAGCAGCCCACCGCCCGGCCGCCGGCCGTCGAGCACGGCGTGCACGCCGGGCAGGGCGGCGCCTTCACCGCCTCCGTGCCCGCGCTGGTGGCCGGCGGCCTGCTCATCGCCGGTGCGGCCGGCGCGGCCGCCCACCGGCTGCGGCACCGCGGGCGGGGCCACGGCTGAGCGGCTCACGCCGGTGTGACCGGCGCAACCCGCGCTCCGGGCCATGGGGAGCGCACGACGTGGGTACTCACAGGCCGGGACGACGAGGCGGTGACGCGGTACCGAAGCACCCCAGCACGGCACGAGCGACTGCGCGGAGGCACGCATGCGGCGGACCGACCCCGAAGGGCACGGCCCCGTCCGCTACGGCCCCCCACTGCCCGACACCGGACTGCCGGTGCCGCCCGAGCTGGCCGGACATCTCTGCGCCGCCGCCGACCGCGCCGCCGCCGAACCCGTCGGCGGCTCACCCGCCGTCGTCGAGGCGGCCTGCGGCTACTGGGAGCGGCGCGGCCTGGTCACCGACCTCGCCCACGTGGCCGCCGCCCCCGGCGCGCCCGCGCTGCTGCTGGCGCTCACCGCCGCCCTCGGCGGGGACGTCCTGGTGCCGCGGCCGTGCGCGGCCTGGTGGGCGCCGTACGCGCGCCTGCTCGGCAGACCCGTCTTCCATGTGGCCACCCCCGCCGAGTCCGGTGGTGTGCCCGACCCGTACGCCCTGCTGGAGACCGTGCGCCGGGTCCGCGCCGAGGGCGGCGACCCGCGGCTGCTCGTGCTGTCCCTCGCCGACGACCCGACCGGCACCGTCGCCCCGCCCGAACTGCTGCACGAGACCGTCGAGGCCGCCACCGGCGAGGGCCTGCACCTCGTCAGCGACGAGACCTGGCGCGACACCCTGTACGCGCCGGGCGGGACCGTGCTGCTCAGCCCGGCCGAGATGCTGCCCGGCCAGGTCACCGTCGTCACCGACCTGGCCGGCGCGCTGCTGCCGGCCGGCTGGCCCGCGGCGATCGCCCGCTTCCCGGCAGACGGCCGCGGCGGCGGGCTGCACGCGCGCGTGCTCGACATCCTCACCGCGCTCGGCGCCCGCGTCGCCGCACCCGTCGCCGCGGCCGCCGCCCACGCGCTCACCGAACCCGAGCCGCTCGCCGCCCGGGCCGCCGCCACCGTCGCGCTGCACGCGCGCGTGGCCGCCGCCCTGCACCACGCCGTCGTCTCCGCCGGCGCCCTCGCCCGCCCGCCCCAGGCCGGCCGTCACCTGTACGCCGACCTCGGCCCGCTGCGCACCGCGCTGGCCGGGCACGGCGTGGGCGACGCCCAGGACCTGGAGGAGTTCCTCACCGCCCGGCTCGGCATGCCCGCGCCGGGCGGCCACCGCTTCGGGGACGACCTCGCCGCGCTGCGCGTGCGCCTGGCCACCGGCCCCCTGCTCGGCGGCACCGACGCCGAACGCGCGGAATGCCTCACCTCCCCCGCGCCGTTGGAACTGCCACACGTGCACCGCGCGTTGAGCACGGTGAGGTCCGTCTTCGACGATCTCCGCGACGACGCCCAGCGATGGGAGCCTCCTCGATGACGCAGCAGTCCGAGTCGCCCACCACCGGCACGGTCACCGGCACGGTCACCGGCACGGTCACCGGCACGACGCCGTCCCGGACCCCCGACACCCCGGCCGCAGGCTGCCCGTCCCCCCTCGCCCCGCCCTCCCCGCCCCTCGCCGAACCCCGCCGGCTCGGGGAACGGCGCGTGTGGCCGCGGACGTTCCACGACCGGCTCACCGCCCCGCTGCCCGGACTGAAGGCCCTCGCCCGCTTCGCCCGCGAGGGCGCCGTGCGCCCCGGCAAGGACGGCCTCGCCGACATCCCCCGCCTGCCCTACGCGCCCGCCCCGCTGCCCCGCGTCGACGCCCGCGCCCTCGCCGTCACCTGGGCGGGACACGCCAGTTGGGTCGTGCGGATCGGCGGGCTGACCGTGCTCACCGACCCCGTGTGGTCGCGCCGCATCCTCGGCACCCCGGCCCGAATCACCCCCGTCGGCGTGGACTGGGAGGCCCTGCCCCGCGTCGACGCCGTCGTCATCAGCCACAACCACTACGACCACCTCGACGCGCCCACGCTGCGCCGACTGCCCCGCGACACCCCGGTGTTCGCGCCGGCCGGGCTCGGCGGCTGGTTCCACCGGCGCCGGTTCACCTGCGTGACCGAGCTGGACTGGTGGGAGGGCGTCGAACTGTCCGGCGTCCGCTTCGACTTCGTGCCCGCCCACCACTGGTCCAAGCGCACCCTCACCGACACCTGCCACAGCCTGTGGGGCGGCTGGGTGCTCACCGCGCCCGACGGGCGGCGCCTGTACTTCGCCGGCGACACCGGATACGGCCACTGGTTCTCCCGTATCGGCCGCCGCTACCCCGGGATCGACCTCGCCCTGCTCCCGATCGGCGCCTACGACCCGCGCTGGTGGCTCAGCGACGTCCACTGCGACCCGGAGGAGGCCGTGCGGGCCGCGCGGGACCTGGGCGCGCGGCGCATGGCGCCGATGCACTGGGGGACGTTCATCCTCTCCGCGGAACCCGTCCTGGAGCCGCTGACCCGGGTCCGGGCCGCATGGGAGGCGGCGGGACTGGACCGTGCCGACCTGTGGGACCTGCCGGTGGGGGCGTCGGGCGTGCTGGACGGCTCCTGAGGACGGGGTCCCGGGACGGGAGCGGGGAGGGAGGGGCGGCGGGGCTCACCGCTGCACGCGCCGCCACACGCCCGGCAGGGCGCCGAGGAGGAGGGTCAGCCCGATCGCCGCCACGACGCCCTCCCAGGGCTCCGGGAAGAGCGAGCCGCCGAGAATCCCGATCAGCTGATACGTCAACGCCCAGGCGAGACAGGCCGGCAGATTGCCCCGCGCGAACCTGCGCAGCGGCCACTTCGCCAGCAGGCACGCCAGCATCACCGGTATCCGGCCCGCCGGCACCAGCCGGGACAGCACCAGCACCGCCACCCCGTGGTGGGCCAGCTTGTCCTGGGCCTGCGTCAGCCGCTCCTGCGGCGCCCGCGCCCGGATCGCCTCCAGCCAGCGCGAGCCGCTGTGCGAGCGCAGGCCGCGCCGGCCCAGCCAGTACAGCGCCGCGTCCCCGCAGAACGCGGCCAGCGACGCCGTGACGAACACCAGCGCCAGTGCGAACGGCGCCGTCTGGTGGAAGGCGACCACCGCCGCCGAACTCACCAGCGCGCCCGTCGGCACCACCGGCACCAGTGCGCCGATCAGCACCAGCAGGAACAGGGACGGATAGCCGAGCGCCTGCTGGGTGGACTGCGTCGGCACCGCCGTCACCGCGGCGGCCAGTGCGCTCAGACTCACGGGGCGACCGCCAGGCGCACGCTCTCGCCGTGCCCCAGCCGGTGCACCGTCACCTCCGGCGCCCGGTGCGCCGCCAGCCGTTGGAACTCCTCGCCCGGCGCGTGGAACTCGTGCGGGCGCACCGCGTCCATGCCGATCGGCCAGTACGTCCCGTAGTGCACCGGCACCGCCCAGCGGGGCGCCAGCCGGGCCAGGGCCTGCGCCGCGCGGCCAGCGTCCAGATGGCCCTCGCCGAGGTAGGGCCCCCAGCCGCCCACCGGCAGCAGCGCCGTCTCGACGGGCCCGACCTCCTTCGCCATCGCCTCGAACAGCCCGGTGTCCCCGGCGAAGTAGGTGCGGGCCTCGCCCTCGACGACGTACCCGAGGGCGGGGGAGCGGTGCGGGCCGAACGGCAGCCGGCGGCCGTCGTGCTCGGCCGGCACCGCACGGATCGTCAGGTCTGCGATCCGTATCTCGTCGCCGGCAGCCACCTCCCGTATCCGCAGATGCGTCAGGCGCCGTAGTCCCGGTACGGCGCGTGGCGCACCTCGGGGCACGAGCAGGCGCGTGCCCGGCGCGAGCCGCCCCAGGGAGGGCACATGGAGGTGGTCGGCGTGCAGATGGGACACCAGCGCGACATCCGCGCGCCAGGCGTCCGGCGGGGGCGGCGCGCCGCGGCGGCGGCGCAGATGGGCCAGCCGGCGGGTGAACAGGGGATCGGTGAGCACACGGGTGTCCGAGTCCTCCACCGTGCAGGTGGCGTGACCCCACCAGGTGATCTCCACCGGCACCTCTTTGCCTCCTTCGCGCGACTCCCCCGAAGCCTACGGGCAGGAGTAGGGTCTGCGGCGAAACCCGGAGGTGAGGGGGACGCCATGGGAGAGGTGCGGGGTGCCTTCGGCCGGCCGGCCCAGGTCCGCGTCACGGCGATCGCCAGCCTGACGCCGCTGGAGGAGCTGGACAGCGATCCCTTTCTGGTGGACTCCCGCAGCCAGCACGCGATGTGCGCGCGGTGGGCCGCGGAGCGCGGGTACGTCGTCGCGCGCGAACTGCTCGTGCGGGGGCTGCGGGCGGATCACTCCGCGCTGTGGGACGGGGTGCGGGCCGGGCGGGACGTGTTCGTCGCGCCGAGCCGGCGGGTGCTGGAGTCCGCGCTGTCGTCCGTGGAGGAGTTCACGGCGGAGTGCGCGCGGCGGGGCGTACGGGTGGAGACGGTCGGCTGTGCCGAGCCCGCGTACGACGCGCAGATGAAGGCGCGGGTGCACCGGCGGCTGTCGATGCCGACGGCCGGCTACGACGGACGGTAGCCGGGGCCGCGCCCTGGACCCCGGGGTGTTCTCCCGCCCACCAGGATCTCTCGCGCCCGAGATGCGCCCAGGCCTGCGCCTTTCGCCCCTGGTACGCCCGCACCGGCGGACAAACCGGTATGACAAGGTGTACGGACCAGGGCCGCAGCAGGGGTGCGGCGTGGGACGGGAGGTGGCGTCGGCGTGTGGTGGCGGCGGGTCGTCGGGCAGGTGGGGCGGAGCGTGGCCGTGTGGGCGGCGTCCACCCTCACGATGCTCGTGCTCGCCGGGTTGCTGCCGGACTTCCAGCTGCAGTCGGCCGACGGGGACAGCGCGACCCGGATAGCCGTGACCGCCGCGCTCGGGGCCGGGGCCTTCGGTCTGCTGTCGGCGCTGGTGTGGCCGCTGCTGGTGCGGCTGCTGCTGCTCGTGCCGGCGCTGGTGCTGGGCCTGCTGGTGTTCTTCCTCAACGGGTCCCTGCTGTGGCTCGCCCTGCGGATCAACCCTTCCGGCGACAGCGCCGCCGCGCCCGAGACCGCCGTCATCGTCGCCGCCGTGATGTCCGCCGTGGCCTCCGCGACCGGGGCCGCGCTCGCCGTGCGCGACGACGACGCCTACCGGCGCCGGCTGCTGCGGCTCGCCACCCGCCGCCGCAGACACGGGCCGCCCTGCCCCGCCGGGCCCGGCACCGTCTTCCTCCAGCTGGACGGCGTCGGCCACGACGTGCTCCGGGCCGCCGTGGACAAGGGGCTGATGCCCACCGTCGCCCGCTGGCTCCACCGGCCCACCCACCGGCTCACCGGCTGGCGCACCGACTGGTCCAGCCAGACCGGCGCCAGCCAGCTCGGCATCCTGCACGGCTCCAACCACGACGTGCCCGCCTTCCGCTGGTACGAGAAGGACACCCGCGAGGTGATGGTCTGCAACCGTCCCTCCTCCGCCGCCGAGCTCCAGCGCCGCGCCGTCGCCCGCACCCACGACGGCGGCCTGCTCACCGCCGACGGCGCGAGCCGCGGGAACCTGTTCAGCGGCGGCGCCGACGAGGCCGCCCTGGTACTGACCGTCTCCGCCCGCCGGGGCCGGGACAACCGGTCCCGCGCCGGGTACTTCGCCTACTTCTCCGACCCCGCCAACGCCGTGCGCACCGCCCTGTCCTTCGCCGCCGAGGTGGGCCGGGAGATCGGCCAGTCGGTGCGGGCCCGGCTGCGCCGGCAGCGGCCCCGCGTCGGGCGCGGCGGGCTCTACCCGCTGGTGCGCGCCTTCGCCACCGTCGTCGAACGCGACGTCGTCGTGGCCGCCGTCATGGGCGACATGCTCGCCGGCCGCACCGCCGTCTACGCCGACCTCGTCGCCTACGACGAGGTCGCCCACCACTCCGGCCCCGCGAGCCGGGACGCCGAGAAGGTGCTGGAGCGGCTCGACCGTTCGCTGGCGCTGATCGAGAAGGCCGCCGAGCACGCCCCGCGGCCGTACCGCATGGTCGTGCTGTCCGACCACGGGCAGAGCCCCGGCGAGACCTTCCGCGCCCGCTACGGCCTCACCCTCGCCGACCTGGTGCGCGCCGGGTGCGGGCTGCCCGTGCCGCGCCGTGCCCGGCGCACCCGCAGCGGCGCCGAGGCCCGCAACGCCGTGCGCGCCGCGCTGCGCCGGCCGGTCGAGGAGGGCGGCGAGCAGCACCGGCCCGCCCGCCGGTCCGAGCCGATCGTGCTGGCCTCCGGCAACCTGGGGCTCGTCTCCTTCCCGGACGTCCGGCACCGCATGACCAGGGAGGAGATCGACGCCCGCCACCCGGCGCTGCTGCCCACCCTCGCCAACCATCCCGGCATCGGCTTCCTGCTGGTGCGCAGCGCGGAGCACGGCGGTGTCGTCCTCGGGGCGCGCGGCGCCGAGGTACCGGTGGCGGAGCTGAAGGACGGCTGCGGGCCGCTCGCCCCCTTCGGCGAGGGCGCCGCCGACGCCGTGCGGCGCACCCACTCCTTCCCGCACACCGCCGACATCATGGTCAACTCCTTCCACGAGCCGGCCGACGGCGAGGTGCTCGCCTTCGAGGAGCAGATCGGCTCGCACGGCGGGCTCGGCGGCGCCCAGGGCCGGCCGTTCCTGCTCTCGCCCCTCACCCTGTCCCCGCCGGTCGCCGACGGGGCGGAACTCGTCGGCGCCGAGCAGGTGCACCGCGTGCTGCGCCGCTGGCTGCGCGAGGCGGACGGCCCTCAGGTACCGGTGGACGATTCGCGGTCCGTGGCCCTCGACAGCTCACCTTTTACGGTGCCGGACCCGGCCGTACAGGACAAAAGCGCGTGATTTGGAGCGCATCGAACCCGTGACCGAGCATGGACGGTCGTCCGGCGATCCCGGACACCGGCCCAGCCACGGGGCGGGCCGCCCGGCGATCCCGGGCCCCAGCACGACGAGAGGCGCACCACCCCATGCACGACACCGGAACCGTCCAGGCTCCGGCCCCACGGGCGACCGCACCCCGGACCGCCCCGGCACCCGAGAAGCACGCCCGCCGCTTCGGGCTCCCCGTCGCCACCGCCCTGGTCATGGGCAACATCATCGGCGGCGGCATCTTCCTCCTCCCGGCCTCGGTGGCCCCCTTCGGCACCGTCAGCCTGCTCGCCTTCGGCGTGCTGACGCTCGGCGCGATCGCGCTGGCCCTGGTCTTCGGCCGGCTCGCCGAGCGCGACCCGCGCACCGGCGGCCCCTACGTGTACGCCCGTGAGGCCTTCGGCGACTTCGCCGGCTTCCTCGCCGCCTGGGCGTACTGGATCACCACCTGGGTGTCCAACGCGGCCCTCGCCGTCGCCGCCGTCGGCTACCTCGACGTGCTGATCCCGGTGAACGACCACCAGTGGACCGCGTGCCTCGCGGCCCTCGTCATCCAGTGGCTGCCCGCCCTGTCGAACTTCGCCGGCACCCGCTGGGTCGGTGCCGTGCAGCTGGTGTCCACCGTGCTGAAGTTCGCGCCGCTGCTGCTCGTCGCGATCGGCGGGCTGTTCCACTTCCACGCGCGCAACCTCGGTCCCTTCCAGGCCGGCGGCGGCAGCACGCTCGGCGCGATCTCCGCCTCCGCCGCCATCCTGCTCTTCTCCTACCTGGGCGTGGAGTCCGCGGCGGTCAGCGCCGGCGAGGTCCGCGACCCGCGCCGCAACGTCGGCCGTGCCACCGTGATCGGCACCATCGGCGCCGCGCTCGTCTACCTGCTGGGCACCCTCGCCGTGTTCGGCACGGTCGCCCACGACCGGCTGGTGCACTCCACCGCCCCCTTCTCCGACGCCGTGAACGCCATGTTCGGCGGCTCCTGGGGCGGCTGGGCCGTGGCGCTGGCCGCGCTGGTGTCGATGACCGGCTGCCTCAACGGCTGGACCCTGCTCAGCGCCCAGACCCCGTACGCGGCGGCCCGGGACGGGCTGTTCCCGGCCGCGTTCGCCCGCAAGCGGCGCGGGGTGCCGACCGTGGGCGTCGGCGTCACGGTGGTGCTGGCCTCCGCGCTGACCGTGTACAACTACACGGCCGGCTCGGCCAAGGTCTTCGAGATCCTCGTCCTGGTCACCACCTTCACCGCGACCGTGCCCTATCTGCTGGCCACCGCCGCGCAGATCTTCCACCTCGTGCGCGGCGAGCGGGTCGACCGGTCCCGGCTGGTGCGCGACGCGGTCCTCGCCGTGCTGGCCTTCGGCTTCTCGCTGTGGCTCGTCGCCGGCGCCGGGTACGCGGCCGTCTACCAGGGCGTGCTGTTCCTCTTCGCGGGCGTCCCGGTGTACGCGTGGCTGGCGGCCCGGCGACAGCGCGCCGCCGCGCCCTGACCGAGGGCCCCGCGCCCGCCGCGCGGCGGTCCCGCCGGGGAAGCCGTCCCGCAGGGCGGTCATGCGGGTGCGGTGCGGCGAAATGTGATCGGATGGGGTGGCACGGGAATCCCGTCTCCGACGGGACACACGCGAAAGGAAGAAACGTGGCCACCACGCGTTCCGCACACACCGTCTGGGAAGGCAACCTGCTCGAGGGCAACGGCGTCGTCACCTTCGACTCCTCCGGCATCGGTCAGCAGCCGGTGTCGTGGCCCTCGCGCGCCGAGCAGGCGAACGGCAAGACCAGCCCGGAGGAGCTGATCGCCGCCGCCCACTCCAGCTGCTTCTCCATGGCCCTGTCGCACGGCCTGGCCGGCGCCGGCAACCCGCCCACCAAGCTGGTCACCTCCGCCGACGTCACCTTCCAGCCGGGTGAGGGCATCACCGGCATCCACCTCACCGTCGAGGGCACCGTCCCCGGCCTGGACAACGAGGCCTTCGTCGCCGCCGCCGAGGACGCCAAGGCCAACTGCCCGGTCAGCCAGGCCCTGAAGGCCGTCCCGATCACGCTGGACGCGAAGCTCGCCTGAGCCCGCCCCCGGCACCCCACACCGCCGCGGACCGCCCCCGTCTCCCGGGGACGGTCCGCGCGGTCGTGTCCACGGCGTCCACAGGCGCCCCGAGCAGGACGGTCATCGGGGCACCTCCGGGCGGGCGGGCGGCAGCGCGGCGCACACGGCGTCGAGGACCGCCGCGTACGGGGTGCCGACGGCGGTCAGCCGCGCGCGCAGCTCCTCCAGGCCGTCGCGGTACTCGATCAGCAGGCCGGTGTCGCCGGTGCGGGCGGCGCACTCCAGCACCGCCGGCAGGAAGTCCGGCAGCTCCTCGCCGGTGAACTCCAGGCCGTGCGCCCGGTACTGCTCCTCGAAGCGCACCAGCGGCCGGGTGCCGCCGTCGCGCCACCGGCTCAGGTACAAGGCGTGCCCGTTCTCCGGGTCGAAGACCTGCTCGTAGTGCGCGGCGAGGTCCTGCGGGGCGGTGACGGCCGCGTGGTCGGTGAAGGCGCGCAGCTGCGGCGCCGCCTCGCGTAGCAGCGGCAGCCGGGCGTACAGGTCGTCGTCGGGGCAGGTCAGGCAGAGCGCGGCCGCCTGGTACAGCACCGTGTCCGAGGGCATCAGGTGGCCTCCTTCGGGTCGCTGCGGCCGCCGTCCGCGCCGCGTCGTCTCGGTCCGTCCAGGTGAGGTGCCGGCGTCACGCCCCGCGCCACGATCAGGTGCGGTGCACCCCCGTCCGTGGGTCCGTCACCCGCGCTCCCTTGCTCGCCCTCTGGCTCGACGCTAGGGGCGGGCGGCGGAGCGCACCCGTTCACGGCCCCCGTCCGGGCTACCCCAGCTGCTTGCGGCGGGCGGCGAGGATCTCCTGCGTGCGCTGCGCCGTCGCGGCGTGCGTCGTCAGGTGGTCCAGCACCTCCAGGTGCACGGACACCTCGCGGCGCGAGTCCAGGTAGAGCGCGCCGCTGAGGTACTCGGTGACCACCATGTCGGGCAGTTCCGGCTCCGCGAAACGGAACAGGGAGAACGGCGCGTACGTGCCCGGGTGCGGGCCGGAGGAGAACTCGGCGATCTGCAGCGTCACCTTGTCCCGCGCGCCGTACTCCAGCAGCTTGTCCAGTTGCTCCCGCATGATCGCGGGATCGTCGCCCGCCGGCCGCAGCAGCACCGTCTCGTCCATGATCACCCACAGGTGGGGCGCGTCCGGGCGCTCCAGCAGCCGCTGGCGCTCCATCCGCAGCGACACGTGCCGCTCGATCGCCGCGGGACTGCGCCGCCCGATCGTGCCGGACTCCAGCACGGCCCGCGCGTACCCTTCCGTCTGCAGCAGCCCCGGCACGAAGTGCGGCTCGTAGGAGCGCATCAGCTTCGCCGCGCCCTCCAGGCTGACGAACAGGCTGAACCAGTCCGGCAGGACGTCGTGGAACCGCTGCCACCAGCCGGGCCGGTTGGCCTCCTCGGCGAGCGCCACGAACTCCGCGGCCTCCGCCGCGCCCACCCCGTACGCCTCCAGCAGCATCTGCACATACGGGATCTTCAGCGCGACCTCGGCCGTCTCCATCCGCCGCACGGTCGCCGGCGCCACCCGCAGCACGTGCGCGGCCTCCTCGCGCTTGAGGCCCGCCGCCTCGCGCAGTTCCTGCAGACGCCTGCCGAGCACCACCTGGCCCACCGTGGGTGCGGGCCGCCGCTCACTCACGCCACGCCTCCCTCACGCGCCGAAGCAGCCGGATCACGCCCGTCAGTGTGTCACGCGTACGCATCCGGTGGGCCTCAGGTGCCCAGCGTGTGCAGGTACTTGACCGTCGCCGGGTCGGCCGGCAGGAACGTCTCGATGGCCAGCTCCGCGACGGTGACGTCCATCGGCGTGTTGAACGTGGAGATCGACGAGATGAACGACAGCACCCGGCCCTCGTGCTCGATCCTCAGGGGCAGCGCGAAGTACGGGTACGGCTCCTCGGGCTCCGCGTCCCCGGCCGTCCGCGGCGGCAGCGGGTAGGCCGCCACCTCCTCGTACAGGGCGCGCAGTTCCTCCGAGCGCTGCAGCGCGATCTGCCGTTCCATCTGGGCCAGCAGATGGCCGCGCCACTCCCGCAGGTTGCGGATGCGCGGCGCCATGCCCTCCGGGTGCAGCGTCAACCGCATCGCGTTCAGCGGCGGTTGCAGCAGCCGCTCCGGCACCCCCTCCAGGAACATCATGATGCCCCGGTTCGCCGCCCGCACCGTGTACAGCCCGTCCACCACCAGCGCCGGATACGGCTCGTAGCCCTGCAGCAGCCGCTCCATGCCGTCCCGCAGCGCGCCCAGCGCCGGGTCGTCCAGCGGGGTCTCCGGATAGCGCGGGGCGTAACCGGCGGCCAGCAGCAGCGCGTTGCGCTCGCGCACCGGCACCTCCAGATGCTCCGCGAGCCGCAGCACCATCTCCTCGCTGGGACGCGAACGGCCCGTCTCCACGAAGGAGATGTGCCGGGCCGAGGAGTCGGCACGCAACGCCAGCTCCAGCTGACTGATCCGCCGCCGCTCCCGCCAGGCCCGCAGCAGCGGGCCCACGCCCTGGCCGGCGGGGGCGGTGACGGAGGCGGCGGGACCGGACGCGACAATGGTCATACGGACGACCGTAGTCGAGGAGAGGGCCCATGAACGAGCCGTCGCAGCCGTCCTGGCAGACCGAGGCGGTCTTTCGCGCCAGAGTGCGCGGCTGTCTGCTGGGCGGGGCCCTGGGCGACGCGCTGGGCTACCCGGTGGAGTTCTCCTCCTTGGAGAGCATCCGCGCCGCGCACGGCGACCGGGGCGTCACCGGGCTCGTCCCCGACGCGGACGGGGTGATCGGCCGCATCAGCGACGACACCCAGATGACCCTGTTCACCGTGGAGGGCCTGCGCCAGGCGCACGAGCGGGAACGCGCGAAGGGCATCGGCGGCGGCGCGCTCCAGCTGCTGCGGCAGGCCTACGGGCGCTGGCTGTACACCCAGCGCAAGCCCCGCCCCGACGAGGGCAACCGCGGCCTGTGGGGCGAGGCCTGGCTGTACGCCCGGCGGGCCCCCGGCAACGCCTGCCTGTCCGGCCTCGCCGGCGAGGCCGTGCCCGACCCGCACGCCCCGCTCGGCCCGCCCGGGCCGGTCAACCCCGGCTCCAAGGGCTGCGGCGCCGTCATGCGCTCCGCGCCCTTCGGCCTGACCGGCGCCCCGGCCGACCGGGCCTTCGCCCTCGCCGCGCACTGCGCGCAGATCACCCACGGGCACCCCACCGGCTACTACGCGGCCGGAGCGCTCGCCGCGACGATCGCCCATGTCGTCCACGACGGTGATTCGATCGAGGGCGCCGTCCTGCGCACCCTGCGGCTGCTGGCCCGGCACCCCGGCCACGAGGAGACCACGGCCGCGCTGGAACACGCGCTCGACCTGGCCGCCGACGGCGAGCCGAGCGCCGGGAAGGTGGAGAAGCTCGGCCAGGGCTGGGTCGCCGAGGAGGCCCTCGCGATCGGCGTGTACTGCGCGCTGGCCGCGCCGACCGTGTCCGAGGCCCTGCTGCTCGCCGTCAACCACTCCGGCGACAGCGACTCCACCGGCTCCCTGTGCGGCAACCTGCTCGGCGCCCGCCACGGCGACATCGGCCTGCCCCACGCCTGGCTGGAACACGTCGAGGGCCGCGCGGTGATCGGCACGCTCGCGGACGACCTCGCAGCGGAGTGCACCCGCCGCTGACGTCAC
Source organism: Streptomyces sp. NPDC014801 (assembly GCF_043082085.1). Classification (NCBI taxonomy): domain Bacteria; kingdom Bacillati; phylum Actinomycetota; class Actinomycetes; order Kitasatosporales; family Streptomycetaceae; genus Streptomyces; species Streptomyces sp. NPDC014801. The sequence continues at coordinate 163,539 of NZ_JBIBXG010000003.1, forward strand.
CGGCCGCCGGCGGCGTGTGCGGCGGGATCGCCGCGCGCCGCCGGGCGTGGTCGGCGCCGCCCACCGTCGGGCGCCGCCCGTACGTGCGCCGTCGCGCTGTCGGGCGCCGCCCGTACGTGCGCCGCCGCGCTGTCGGGCGTCCCCGTTCGCGCGCCGTCGCGTCGCCCACCGCCACGCCGTGCGCCGCCCCCTGCCACGCCGTGCGCCGTCGCGCCGCCCGTGCGCCGGGTGCGCGGCCCGCGCCGCTCGTCGCCGTGGCGGCCCTGCGCCGTCGGGCGGGGCTTGTGGCAGGCTGGTCGGGTACGCGACACCGCGTGAAGGGAGAGCGGGGCATGGCCGTCGAACCGTTGTCGCAGAAGGAGATCGAGGACCGGCTGGCCGAGCTGCCGGGCTGGTCGCTCGACGAGGGCCGCCTCGCCCGCTCCTACCGGCTGGCCTCCCACTTCGCCGCGACCGCGATGGTCATCCACATCGCCCAGGTCCAGGAGGAGCTGAACCACCACTCCGACCTGACCCTCGGCTACAACACCGTCTCCCTCACGGTGAGCACGCACAGCGCCGGCGGCGCGGTGACCGAGCTGGACTTCGAGCTGGCGCGCCGCGTCCAGGACCTGGCGCCCGGCCACGGGGCCGACTGACCGGCACCCGGACGGACGGGGGGGGGAACGGACCGTGCTGGACTACGACAAGGAAGCCGAGCGGTACGACGCCCTGCGGGGCGGTGAGCCCCGCGCGGCCGCCGCGGCGGCCGCCGTGCTGAGCCTCGTCCCGCCCGGCGCGCGCCGGATGCTGGACATCGCCTGCGGCACCGGCATCGTCACCCGCCGGCTGGCCGCCGGACGCCCCGGCCTCGCGGTCACCGGCGTCGACCTCGCGCAGGCCATGACCCGGCACGCCGCCGCCCGCCTGCCCGGCGCCGTGGTGCGCGCCGACTCGCGCCGGCTGCCGTTCACCGCCGCGTCGGCCGACGCCGTCACCAGCGTGTGGCTTCTGCACCTGCTGCCCACCGCCGAGGACGTGCGCGCCGTCGTCGGTGAGTGCGCGCGGGTGCTGGCACCGGGCGGGGTGTACGTCACCACGGTCGACAAGGCCGCCGCGCACAACGTCGGCAGCGACATCGACGCCGTCCTCGCCTCCCGGCCCCGCAGCGCGGCCCGCGACGACGCCGCCCTCGTCGAGACGTACGCCGCCGAGCACGGCCTGGTCCCGGCCGGGCGGTCCCGCTTCACCGGCCGCGGCCAGGGCCGCAGTCCGCGCCGCGCCGTCGCCGATCTGCGCCGCGGCTGGTTCGTCACCCTCCCGCCGGGCGACCCGCGCACCGAGCGGTACGCGGCGCGGCTGGCCGAGCTGCCGGACCAGGACCGGCCGCGCCCCGACCCGGTGTTCACACTGCGCGCCTTCCGCAAACCGGCGTAGGCCACCCGGTCCTCTGAACAGGCGGTGTGCATCCCCTGAGCACCACAGGGCGCGGGCCACGACGGCCCGCGCCCCTCGGGCGAGTACACACCTGATAAAGTGTCAGGTCACCGCGCAGTTCCGGTCGCCGAGCGTGAAGGCGGACGGTTTCCCGTTCGCCCCCGACCAGCTTCCCGTGAAGCCGAAGTTCACGGACGCGCCGGCGGCCACCGTGCCGTTCCATCCGGTGTTCGTCGCCGTCACCGCCGCGCCCGACTGCGTGGAGCCGGCGTTCCACAGCTGGGTGATGCGCTGCCCGTCCGGGAAGGACCACCGAAGCGACCAGCCGTTCCACGCGGTCGTCCCGGTGTTGGTCAGCCGGACGTCGGCCTGGAAGCCGCCCGCCCACTGGTGGGTGATCGTGTACGTCACCGTGCACGCGCCGGCCGGTGTCGGGTCCGGGCCGCCGTCGCTGTCGGAGACGTCGCCGTAGACGATGCCCCGGCCGTTCGTCGAGACGTACACCCGCCCGTAGACGCGGGGATCGCCGGTGATGGCGGCGCCGGTCCAGCCCCACTGGTGGGCGTCGTCGTTGATCCGTGTCCAGGTCGCGCCCTGGTCCGTGGAACGGAAGATGCCGCGCACCCCGCCGATCCGCGCGCTGGTGTACAGGGTCTGGTAGGTCGCGCCCGGCGCCGCCTTGCCGAAGCCGATGGTGTCGGCCTGCTCGACACCGGTCAGCTTGGTGAAGCTCGCGCCGCCGTCGGTGGAGTGCCACAGGCCGTAGGGCCCGTCCGCCGCGCCGCCCGCGAGCCAGATGTCGCCCCGGGTCCCCGGCAGCGCCTTGAAGCGCACGCTGTCCCCGGCGGGCAGCCCCTTCGCGGCCGACGCGGTGAACGTCGCTCCGCCGTCGGAACTGACGTAGAACACGCCGGACTTGAAGCCGTAGAAGGTCTTCGGGTCGACGCGGTCGGACTCCACGACCGCCCCCGCCGGGATACCGGCCGACGCCGCCCACGACGTGCCGAAGCCGGTCGTGTACTGCACGCCGGTGCCCCGCGGGCTCCACACGAACCGGCTGCCGTCCGCGGCCGCGGCCACGGTCCCGCCGCCGCTCACGCCCGCCGGGTCGGTGCCGCCGAACCAGGTCGCCCCGTCGTCCGTGGAGAACGCCACGTGCGGACCGGAGTCGAGGTCGCCGACGCGCACCACCGTGCCGGGCCGGGACTCGGCGAAGTCCAGGCTGGTGGTCGTGGTGAAGTTCGGGGAGGTGTACATCATCGCCGGCACCTTCGTCAGGTCCGTGTGCCGGAAGCCGCCGATGTCACCGAGCGCACTGAACAGCTGCGCGTCGCCGGACGGGGGAGCGGCGAGGTCGTTGACCGCGGTCTCCTCCAGGCCCCGCACCATCGGCCGGACGGTGAACGTGGCCCCGCTGTCCCACCGCGTGAGGTCCTCGGTGCCGTAGATCGTCGCGCCCGTGCCGTACATCATGCGGTCGGAGTCGAACGGGTCGATCTCCAGCGCCTCCGTCATCCAGCCCAGCTTGGGCGTCTGCTCGGGCGGCGCGGGGCTGGCGCCCCAGGTGAGCCAGGGGGAGGAGGACACGTCCATGGTGTAGCGGTTGGCGCGGTCCGGGTAGGAGGTGTAGTCCCACGCCTTGGTCCAGTGCGCGCCGCTGTCGGTGGAGCGGAAGATCTGGGTGTCCGGCCACCAGGAGCTGTACCCGGTCGCCATGACCGTGCCCGGGCGCTGCCGGTCCACGGTCAGCCCGCTGAAGCCGAAGGAGGTGTCCGCCTCGGCGACCGGGCTGATGTCGGTCCAGGTGCCGGTCGCGGTCGCGTACCGCCACAGCCGGCCCTTGCCGCCGTCGTAGGGGCCGCCCGTGTCGCTGTAGGCGAGGTACAGGTAGCCGTTCGCGGCGTCCAGGACGCCCTTGTGGGCGAGGTAGCCCGTCGGCTGGCCCGGCAGCCGCTGCCAGGTGGCGCCCGCGTCCGTCGACCGGTACACGGCGTTGTCCTTGTCGGCCACGCCCACGTAGAGCGTCTTCGTGGCGCTGCGGGCCGTCCCCGTGGACTCGTCGAAGGTGACCCAGACGATGCCCTGGTTGTCACTGGCGTACCCGGAGGTGTCGTTGGGGTCCTGCCGGTAGGTGCCGGCGTTGGGGAAGTTCGTGACCTGCGACCAGGTGACGCCCGCGTCCGTGGAGCGCCACAGGCCCTTGCCGCTGGGCGCGCCCAGGTACAGCACGCGGTTGTCGTGCGGGTCGACCGCGAGCCGCTCGCCCATGCCGCGGCCCGGCATGTTGCCGCCCAGCTTGAACGGCAGGTCGCTCTTCTTCCAGGTCGCGCCCCGGTCCGAGGAGCGCAGCACGGCGCCGTTGCCGGGGTCCCAGTCGTTGGTGTAGGTGCCGACCGCGGCGTACACCCGGTCCGGGTCGACGGTGTCGGTGGCGAGGCCGACGACCCCGGTGTGGCCCCAGTCGTCCCAGCCGACCGAGTCCAGCAGCGGCGTCCAGGTCTTCGTCGCCTGCTCCCAGCGGTAGGCGCCGCCGATGTCGGTGCGGGCGTAGGCGAGGTTCTTCTCCGAGTGGTTGAAGACGATGCCGGGGACGAAACCGCCGCCGTCGATGCGGACGTTCTTCCAGGTGTAGGCCGCGGCGGCCGCGGCCCGGGGGGTGGCGGCGGACGCCGCCCGCGGGGCGTCGGCGGCCAGTGCGGGCGGGGCCCCGGCCAGCAGGGCGGCGGCGAGCGCGAGCACGGCCGTCCGGATTCGGGTTCTTCGCACGGTGGGGTCCTTCCTTGCCTTGCCGGTCAGGAGGGCGTGAGAGAACCGGGCGGTCCCCCAGGGAGGTGGGGGGACCGCCCGGCGTGTACACGGAGAGCGGGGACTATTCGAGAAGCTCCGCGTACGAACCCATGGCGAGTGCGATGTCCGCCTGGGCCCAGAACCGGTGGTACGTGAAGACCGGCGCCGCGCCGCCCTTCAGATAGGCCTCGATCTTCGACCAGGCCGGGTCGTTCTGGTAGAAGGAGCGCAGGGAGGCGAAGGTCGACGAGGAGTCGATCTTGTCGCCGTTCGGCATGGTGCCGCTCCAGCCGCTCGGCACGTACACGCTGTCGTTGAACCGGCTGTAGTCGGCGCGGGTCTCCGGAACGGCCACACCGAGCGCGTCCTGGTGGTTCTTCCACATGCCGTCCAGCAGGGCCTTCGCCGTCGACTTCGCCTGCGTGTCACCGGACTTGGCGGCGTAGTACGTCAGGGTCTTGGCGTACGCGGCGGCCACGCCGACGTCGTCGGTGTAGTCGGCGACGGTCACGTGCAGGCCCGTGTTGGCGCCGGGGCTCGCGGCGTTCCAGGTGTCCGGCTGGCCGCTCCACTGGAGCGTGGAGGGGATCAGATAGGTGCCGTCCGGGTTGAGCGTGGTCTTGGACAGCGCCCACTTGACCCACTTGTCGAGGACGGTCTTCGCGGCCGCGCTGCCCGTCTGCTGGTAGTACTCGGCGACGCGCTCCATCGACCACGCCTGGAAGCCGAACCACTGGTTGGACGGCGGGTCGTGGTACACGGGCGCCGGGTCGTAGTACATGCCGTAGAAGGTCGCCGTGCCCGCCGGCGGGGTGGCGTACCGGCCCGCCCAGCTGTTGGTGGCGCCGCCCGCGATGCCGCCCTCGGAGGACTGCAGCCAGCGGTAGAACTCCAGCTGCCGGTCGAGGGACTTGGCCCAGTCGGTCGCGCCCGTGGCCGACTTGGGCTTCAGGTCGGCGTAGGAGCTGAGCGCGTACGCGGCGAGCGGGTTCTGGTAGCCGCCGTGGACATGGCTGGAGCCGATGCGCCAGGCCCAGCCGGCCGAGGTGTCGGTGGCGCCGCCCCACGCGTAGTACCAGGACAGCAGGTAGTGCGAGGCGTCCTTGCCGGTGCCGGCCGCGCAGGCGGACGGGCCGACGCAGTTGCCGATCTTCTTGAAGTACTTGTCGTACATCGCGTAGCGCAGGTAGTCGCCCATCTTGGCGGCCTTGGAGACCGTGCCGGACACCGCCGAGCCCTTGCCCTGCTGCTTGGCCCACACGTCCGCCCAGTAGGCGGCCTGCACCGCACGCGCGTCGGCGTCCGGGGCGTCGGTGTACTTCCACTGCCTGGCGTAGGAGGAGTCGCCGGTGAACAGGTCCAGATAGCCGTTCTTCCCGCCGTACTTGAAGGCGTCGCAGGTGGGCTGCGGGACGGTCTCCCACACCGACTCCTGCGGGCCGCGCTGGAAGGTGTTGATGTACGACGGTCCGGTGGCCGTCGGTCCGGCCTCGCACTTGCCGGGCTCGTTGCCGTAGCCGTAGACGTTGTCGACGTCCTGGATCCAGTGCATGCCGTAGACGTCGTCGGTGCCGTAGGCGGACTTCAGCTCACCGGCGATCGGGTCGGAGCCGACCGGCACCGAGGTGTCGAGCTTGGCCGGGTACTCGTTCGGGGTGTCGTACTCGGGCGCGTAGGTGGCCGGCTTGGAGGCGTTGTAGGACGAGTTGGTCGGCTGGTCGGCGTGGGTGGGGATCATGTACTTCTCCATGATCTCCCAGGCGCCGTTGAACTTGGACCAGTCGCCGGTCACCTTGCCGTACATCGCCTGCAGCCACAGCAGGTAGCTGTACGCCTCGGACGTGGTCTCGTGGCCCTGGTCGGGAGCCTCGACGATCAGCGTCTCGACCGAGTGGTAGGGGATGCCTTCGGGCGAGAAGTAGCCGCTGGCCGGGTTGGTGATCTTCCCGTACAGGTCCAGGAAACGGGCGTCGTACTCCTTGGTGGCGCCGATCTGCGTGACCGTCACCGAGGCCTTGGCGAGCCCGGGGGCCGTCGACTCGAAGGTGGCCGCGCCGGTGCCGGAGGCGTCCGCGGTGACCGTCACCTTCTGCGGGGTGGACCAGTTCGCCGGGGTGAAGGTGAGGGTGGCGCCGCCGGTGACGCTCAGGCCGGTGTTGCCGCTCGCCCGCGCCGTGGTCACGGTGACGTTCCCGCTGGGCTGGGTGGACAGCTTCAGCTCGTAGGAGCCGGTCTTGCCCTGCTGGACGGCCAGCTGGTTGGTGGAGGCGACCACCGACGGCCCGGCGGCGACCGTGATGCCGACCGGCGTCGAGGACGCGGACGCGCCCAGGCTGTCGTAGGCCTTCGCCACCAGCGAATGACTGCCCACGGTCAAGCCGGAGGCGGAGAGCGTGTACGGCGCGCTGGTGTCCGTGCCGAGCAGCGTGGTGTCGTCGTAGAACTCCACCTTGCTGATGGAGGCGTTGTCCGCGGCGGCGGTCGCCGCGAGCGGGACGGCGTCGCCCTGGGTGTACACGGCGCCCGCGGTGGGGCTGGTCAGGACCGTCACCGGCGGCTGGTGCGCGCCGGTGCAGGGGGTGCCGTTGACCGCGAAGGACGTCGGCGCGGTGTTGGTGCCGCTGTAGGTGAACTGGGCGCCGGTGCTCACGCCCGCGCCGGCGGCGACCGTGCCGTTGTACGAGGCGTTCTTGACGGTGATCGTCTGGCCGGACTGGCTCCAGGTGCCGTTCCAGCCGTTGCTGAGCTTCTGGTTGCCCGAGTAGGCGTAGGTCAGGGTCCAGCCGTTGATGGCGTCGGTGCCGCGGTTGGTGAGCGTCAGATCCGCGGTGAAGCCGGAACCCCAGTCGTTGGTCTTGTAGTCGACGCTGCACTGGAGGGCGGCCGCGTGCGCGGTCGTCGCGCCGCTCGCCAGCAGGGACAGCGGCAGCGCGAGGGCCGCGGCGCCGGCCGTCCACAGCCGTCGCGCGGCTCTGCGACGGCGGGGCGGGGGACGCAGGGCGTTCGTCGGTGGGGGACTCATGGTGCTGGTTCCTCCTTGCGGCTCGGGGTGTGCGGGCTCGGAGAGGTCAAGGCTTGAACCAGTGGGAGCGCTCCCATGGTGGGGATCCGCTGAGGGAGCGTCAAGATGCTTGAAGAGTCGAAAAGATTCGACGAGGGCCGCCTTCGAAAATCCGCGCGGGCCCTCTGGTCAAGCCCCGTCGCGTGGCGCTACCTTCCCTCGCACCAGTGGGAGCGGTTCCACCCAGTCGGCGCGTGTGTCACGACGTGCCCGGTCTGCAAGGAGTCGCTCGATGAGACACCCCCCGCACCCCCCGCGTTCAGGACTTTTAGCCGTAGCCGGCGCGATCGCCCTCGTCACCACCGCGGTCGTCCCGGTCGTCACCGCCCAGGCCGCCGCCCCCGCGTGCACGGTGGAGTACTCCGTCACCGGTCAGTGGGACTCCGGCTTCCAGGGCGGCGTCAAGATAACCAACAACACGTCCGCGCTGAGCAGTTGGCGGCTGACGTTCGACTTCCCCGGCGGCCAGAAGGTCACCCAGGGCTGGAACGCCCAGTGGTCCCAGTCCGGTACGACCGTCACGGCGGGTAATGAGAGCTGGAACGGCGCGCTCGCCACCGGCGCGAGCGTCAGCGCCGGCTTCCTCGGCTCCTTCACCGGCACCAACCCCGTACCGACCGTCTTCAAGCTCAACGGCACCCCCTGCAACGTCGACACCGAACCGACACCGCCCCCGACCGATCCACCGCCCACCGACCCGCCCGGCACCGGCACGGCGCCCGCCCTGCACGTCGCCGGCACCCGGCTCGTCGACGCCGACGGCAAGCCGCGCCGGCTGCTCGGCGTCAACCGCTCCGGCGGCGAGTTCATGTGCGTCCAGGGCTACGGCATCTGGGACGGCCCCGTCGACGACGCCGCGATCCGGGCGATCGCCGACTGGAAGGCCGACGCCGTCCGCATCCCCCTCAACGAGGAGTGCTGGCTCGGCCTGCCCAACGTCAAGCCGGAGTACGCGGGCGCCCACTACATCGGCGCGGTCAAGGAGCTGGTGGACCGCGTCAAGGCGCACGGCATGACACCGATCGTCGAACTGCACTGGACCCACGGCCAGTACACCGGCAACTCGGCGGGCTGCTCCGACGTGCACGCCACCTGCCAGAAGCCGATGCCGGACGCGCAGTACTCCCCGTCGTTCTGGTCCTCGGTCGCGAGCACCTTCAAGGACGACCCGGCCGTCGTCTTCGACCTGTTCAACGAGCCCTACCCGGACCGCGCCACGTCCACCACCGCCCAGGCCTGGCAGTGCTGGCGGGACGGCGGCACCTGCCCGGGCATCGGCTACGAGGTCGCCGGCATGCAGGACCTGGTCGACGCGGTGCGCGCCACCGGCGCCAGGAACGTGATCATGCTCGGTGGTCTCGCCTACTCCAACGACCTGAGCCAGTGGCTGACGTACAAGCCGGCCGACCCGGCGGGCAATCTCGCCGCCGCGTACCACGTGTACAACTTCAACGCCTGCGCCGGCGAGAGCTGCTGGGACTCCACGCTCGCCCCGGTCGCCGCCCAGGTGCCCCTGGTGGCGGGGGAGATCGGCGAGAACACCTGCGGCCACTCCTTCACCGACCGGGTCATGAAGTGGTTCGACGACCGCGGCCTGTCCTACCTCGGCTGGACCTGGAACACCTGGGACTGCTCCTCGGGTCCCTCCCTCATCTCCTCCTACGACGGCACGCCGACCGCGTACGGCGTCGGCCTGCGCGACCACCTGCGTGCCCTCACCCCGTAACCCCCTCTCACAGAGAAGGAAACCCGCACCCATGAGTCGTACGAGACTTGCCCTGATCGCCGCCCTGGCGCTGACCGCCGGGTCCGGTGCCGCCGCGCTCTCGGCCGGCACCGCCGGCGCCGCGGCCGCGGCCGCCCCCTGTACGGTCGACTACAAGGTGTCCAACCAGTGGGGCACCGGCTTCACCGCCGCCGTCACCGTCACCAACAACGGCGCCGCCAAGACCGGTTGGTCCCTGAAGTGGACCTACGGCGGCGACCAGAAGGTCAGCAACGCCTGGAACGCGAAGGTCACTCAGTCCGGCGCCGCCGTCACCGCCGCCAACGAGTCCTACAACGGCTCGCTGCCCACCGGCGGTTCGGCGAGCTTCGGCTTCCAGGCGACCTACAGCGGCAGCAACGCGGTCCCGGCGACGTTCACCCTCGACGGCGTCACCTGCAACGTCGACGGCGGCGGCACCCCCACGCCCACCCCGACCGACCCCACTCCCACGCCCACCGACCCCACGCCCGACCCCACCGGCCGGGTGGACAACCCCTACACCGGCGCCAAGGTGTACGTGAACCCCGAGTGGTCCGCGAGGGCCGCCGCCGAACCGGGTGGCAGCCGCGTCGCCAACCAGCCCACCTACGTCTGGCTCGACCGGATCGCCGCGATCAACGGCGTGAACGGCGGCATGGGCCTGCGCGCCCACCTCGACGAGGCGCTCAAGCAGAAGGGCTCCGGCAACCTCGTCGTCCAGCTGGTCATCTACGACCTGCCCGGCCGCGACTGCGCCGCCCTCGCCTCCAACGGCGAACTCGGCCCGAACGACATCGACAAGTACAAGACCCAGTACATCGACCCGATCGCGTCGATCCTGTCCGACGCCAAGTACGCCGGTCTGCGCATCGCCACCGTCATCGAACCCGACTCCCTGCCCAACCTGGTCACCAACGCCGGCGGCACCAACACCACCACCGACGCCTGCGTGACCATGAAGTCCAACGGCAACTACGAGAAGGGCGTCAGCTACGCCCTCGACAAGCTGGGCGCGATCCCGAACGTCTACAACTACATCGACGCCGGCCACCACGGCTGGCTCGGCTGGGACACCAACCTGGGCCCGTCCGCCCAGGAGTTCTACAAGGTCGCCACCAGCAACGGGGCGAGCGTGAACGACGTGACCGGGTTCGTCGTCAACACGGCGAACTACAGCCCGACCAAGGAGCCGTACGTCAAGGTCACCGACAGCGTCAACGGTCAGACCGTGCGCCAGTCGAAGTGGATCGACTGGAACCAGTACGTGGACGAGCAGTCCTTCGCCCAGGGGCTGCGCGACAAGCTCGTCGCGGCCGGGTTCAACAGCAACATCGGCATGCTGATCGACACCTCCCGCAACGGGTGGGGCGGCACCGCCCGCCCGGCCGGCCCCGGCCCGCAGACATCGGTCGACGACTACGTCAACGGCGGCCGCACCGACCGGCGCATCCACGTCGGCAACTGGTGCAACCAGAGCGGTGCCGGTCTCGGCGAGCGGCCCACCGCGGCACCCGCCGCCGGGATCGACGCCTACGTGTGGGTCAAGCCGCCGGGGGAGTCGGACGGGGCCAGCTCCGCCATCTCCAACGACGAGGGCAAGGGCTTCGACCAGATGTGCGACCCGACCTACGCAGGCAACGCGCGCAACGGCAACAACCCCAGCGGGGCGCTGCCGAACGCCCCGCTGGCCGGGCACTGGTTCTCCGCCCAGTTCCAGCAGCTGATGCAGAACGCCTACCCGCCGCTGCCGTAGCGGCACCGCCCGACCGCCCGGGACCGGCAGTGGGGAGCCGGCCCCGGGCCCGCCACCGCCGGGGTCAGGCCTCGCGGCCCAGGCCCCGGCGGATGGCGAACTCCACCGCCGAGTAGTCGCCGTCCGGCCGCTCGAGGCACACCGGCTCGGCCGGGTGCAGCGGCGGCTGCGCCAGGAAACGGGGCCGGGTGCCGTGGTGCGGCTGGGCGGCGTGCACCAGGAACGGATGGCACAGATAGACGTCGCCCGGCCGCCCCGTCGCGTACGCGAGCGGCCGGTGCGCCGAGGCGGCGTCCACCAGCGGCCCCAGCTCAAGGAAGGAGGCACCGTCCTCGCCGTACGGCTCCAGGACCGCCGGCACGTCCAGGTGCGAGCCGACCCTGATCCGGGTCGGCGAGTCCGCCTCGGTGACCTCGCTGAACAGGAACAGCATCAGCAGCGCCCGGTCCCGCGAGCGCAGGTTGGTGTGGTAGTGCTGCGCGCCCCCGGGCAGATAGCTCGCCTCGATGTGCCAGCCGGCGTCGTCGGGCTCCTCCTCGTGCGGGAACCGCAGCGGGAACGTGCCGAGCGAGTACCGGGGCTGCCAGCGCCCCGCCCCGACGAGCAGGTCGAACGCCTCGTGCAGGACGTGCGTGTTGGCCGCGGCGGCGAACGGCCCCTGCGCCATGCCGCCCACCCACACCACCGGGTCCTTCCAGGTGGCCGGGTCGTCGGGGTCGTAGCCCGTCTCCCGCCACAGCAGCCGCGCGCAGTCCTGCGCCACCCGCGGCGGCACGGCCTGCTCGATCTTCACGAACCCGTCCCGTACGAACCGTGTCACTGCCTCGTCGTCCACCGCGCCATGGTGGGCGAGCCGGCGGGGCGCGCGCACCTCATTTTCCGGTGCGCGTTTTTGCCGTCCCGGCAACAGCACTGGCCGTGCGCCGGTGCGTCGGCGCACGCTGGCGGCAACCGGACGAGAGGCTGACCACCATGGCACACGAGCACGACCACCACGAGCACCCGCACGGCCACGCCCACGGCACCGACATCGACTGGGCCGAGATGGCGGCGTACCTGGAAGCGGAGGCCGAGCTGTTCACACCGCTGTACGAACGGGCGCTGGCCTGGCTCGGGAAGGAGGTGACCGAGCCGGGGCTGATCGTGGACGCGGGCAGCGGGCCCGGTGTGCTGTCGTGCCTGTTCGCCGAGGCGTTCCCGGGCGCGCGGGTGGTGGCCGTGGACGGCTCCGCCGAGCTGCTGGAGCGCGCCCGGGCCCGCGCCGAGCGCACCGGCGTCGCCGACCGCTTCTCCACCCTGGCCGGGGAGCTGCCCGAGGCCCTGCAGGAGCTGGACTACCCGGCGGACCTGCTGTGGGCCAGCCGCTCCCTGCACCACCTGGGCGACCAGCGGGCCGCCCTGGCCGCCTTCGCCGAGCGGCTGGCCCCCGGCGGCACCCTGGCCCTTCTGGAGGGCGGGCTGCCGGCTCGCCATCTGCCGCGCGACCTCGGGATCGGCCGCCCCGGTCTGCAGGCGCGCCTGGACGCGCTGCTGGAGGACCGCTTCCAGCGCATGCGGGAGGAGCTGCCGGGCAGCGTCTCGGTCACCGAGGACTGGCCCGCGCTGCTCACCGCGGCCGGTCTGAAGCACACCCGCACCCGTACCTTCCTGCTGGACCTCCCGGCTCCCGCGCCGGACCGGGCGCGCGCCCATGTCGCCACCTTCCTCGGCCGGCTGCGCGAGACGGTCGGCGAGCACCTGGACGCCGAGGACCGGGCCACCCTGGACCGCCTGCTCGACCCGGACGACCCGGCGAGCGTCCACCACCGCCCGGACGTGTTCGTCCTCGCCGCGCACACCGTGCACACGGCGGTCCGGCCGTACTGACCGCACGGCTTCCCGGGGGTGTCCTTGACATCGAGTGCGCTCCAACTGATGGACTCCCGCTCGTTCACGAACGGACGAGGAAACCTGGGGGCCTGTCATGACCGCTGGTCGGCAGCGTCGCCGGGTTCGTCAACACGCCGGGCAATCTGTACGGGGCGACCATGGGGGCACCACCCGCTCGAGCGAAGCCGAGAGTGGGGGAGGGCGGTGACGGGGCTCGCGGAGAACACCCGGCGCCAGGTCACCGAGTTCGGCGTCGGGGTGACGCTGGTGGCGCCGGGCCGGGTGGAGACGCCGTTCTGGGAGTCCTACGGCAGCCTGCCGCCCGGCCGGCTGCTGACCGCCGGCCAGATCGCCGACTCGGTCGTCTGGGCGATCCGTCAGCCGGCCGGGGTCGATGTCAACACCGTGGTCGTACGGCCCGTCGGGCAGCCCAACTAACTTCCGGCGCCCGTCAGTTGTTCGCGACGAACTCCTTGGCCAGCCGGTCGCCGAGGGTCACCGCCTCGCGGTGGCTCTCGATGGGGGTGACCTCGGAGTTCGTGAAGAGGATGTAGGTCACGGGGCCGTCGGTGCCGCCGCGCGCCGGGTCCGGGTCGATGCCCAGGGCCTCGGCGGCGGCGTAGGAGGCCTCGCCGATGATGTTCTTCGGGCCGAGGTCGCCGACGACCGCGTACTCCACCTGGTCGTCGCGGACGATCGCGACCACGCCCCCGCCCTTGACGCCCGCCGCCCGGTAGTCCCAGATCTCGCTCGGGACGGGGACGACGACGTACGGCAGGCGGTCGGCGCGCAGCGCGCGGCCGTCCGACTGGTGGAAGGCGGTGTCGTCCTGGAACCAGGGGTCGGTCTTCTTGCTGCACCGGGCGGTGGGGCGGCCGTCGCAGTCGATGTCCATGTCGGCGGTGAAGTACACCGCGCCCTTGGCCCCGCACACCGGGACGCTCGGCTCCTTCTCCTGGTCGGTGCGGTAGGTGCCGTGCGAGACCTGCTTGCAGGTGCGCACCTTGGCGAGCAGGTCGGCGGCGGGGACGGAACCCTCGTGGGCCAGGGCCGCGCCGCGGCCGGCGAGCGCCGGGAGGGCACCGGCGGCGAGCAGGGCCGCCGCGGCGGCGGCGAGGGCGAGGCGGCGGCGTCGGGTACGCGCTGGGGGAATCGGGTGCACGGGTCAGGGACGCTAGCACCCCCGGCGCGATTCCTGGCGGAAGCGCCACGCCGCCCCGGAATGGATCATTCCGGGGCGGCGTGCGATCGGGTGACGATCAGACGATCTCGAAGGTGGCCGGGTCCGGGCCCAGCCGCCGGTCCTCGTTGAGCGCGCTGATCGCGGCGAGGTCCTCGTCGTCCAGGCTGAAGTCGAACACCTCGATGTTCTCCTTGATCCGCGAGGGGGTCACGGACTTCGGGATCACGACGTTGCCGAGCTGCAGGTGCCAGCGCAGGACGACCTGGGCCGGGGTGCGGCCGTGCTTCTGGGCGATGGCCACGATCGCCGGGATCTCCAGGATGCCCTTGCCGGAGCCGAGCGGCGACCACGCCTCGGTGGCGATGCCCTGCTCGGCGTGGTACTCGCGGGCGGCGCGCTGCTGCAAGTGCGGGTGCAGCTCGATCTGGTTGACCGCCGGGACGACGGAGGTCTCGGCGATCAGCCGCTCCAGGTGCGGCTGGAGGAAGTTGGACACGCCGATCGCGCGCACCCGGCCGTCCGCGTGCAGCTTCTCGAACGCCCGGTAGGTGTCGACGTAGGCGTCCTTGGACGGCAGCGGCCAGTGGATCAGGTACAGGTCCACGTAGTCCAGGCCGAGCTTGGCCAGCGAGGTGTCGAACGCGCGCAGCGTCGCGTCGTAGCCCTGGTCGCTGTTCCAGAGCTTGGTGGTGACGAAGACGTCCTCACGGGGCAGACCGGAGGCGGCGATGGCCTTGCCGGTGCCCTCTTCGTTGCCGTAGATCGCCGCCGTGTCGATGCTGCGGTACCCGGCCTCCAGGGCGGTGGCGACCGCCCGCTCCGCCTCGTCGTCCGGCACCTGCCAGACGCCGAAGCCCAGCTGGGGCATCTCGATGCCGTTGTTGAGGGTGATCGGGGGGACCTTGCTGCTCACGAGCTCTTGATCCTTCGGTTGTCCGTCAGGTGGTACGCATATCGTCAACGATCAACCGGCCCGATGCATTCCTGACCGCGAAATCCGTGGCGGCCGGTTCACACCTGGTACAGGGCCTCGACCTCGCGGGCGTAGGCGTTCTCGATGGCCTTGCGCTTGAGCTTCAGCGACGGCGTGAGCAGGCCGTGCTCCTCGGTGAAGGGCTGCGCGAGGATGCGGAAGGTGCGGATCGACTCGGCCTGCGAGACCAGCGTGTTCGCGGCCACCACCGCGCGGCGCACCTCGGTCTCCAGATCGGCGTCGCGCACCAGTTCGGCCGGGGTGAGCCGGGGCTTGTTCCGCATCTGCAGCCAGTGCTCGACGGCCTCCTGGTCCAGGGTGACCAGGGCCGCCACGTACGGGCGGTCGTTGCCGACGACGATGCACTGGTTGACCAGCGGATGGTCGCGCACCCGCTCCTCCAGCACCCCCGGCGAGACGCTCTTGCCGCCGGAGGTGACCAGGATCTCCTTCTTGCGGCCGGTGATCGTCAGATAGCCGTCCTCGTCCAGCGAGCCCAGGTCGCCGGTGGCCAGCCAGCCGTCGTGCAGCGTCTGGTCGGTGGCCTTGGGATTGTTCAGATAGCCCTGGAAGACGTTGCCGCCGCGCAGCCAGATCTCGCCGTCGTCGGCGATGTGCACCGTCACGCCGGGGACGGGCTGCCCCACCGTGCCGTACCGGGTCCGCTCGGGCGGGTTCGCGGTGGCCGCCGCCGTCGACTCGGTCAGGCCGTACCCCTCGTAGATCTGCACGCCCGCGCCCGCGAAGAACAGCCCCAGCCGGCGGTCCATCGCCGAACCGCCGGACATCGCGTTGCGGATCCGGCCGCCCATCGCCGCGCGCACCTTGGAGTACACGACCTTGTCGAAGAACTGGTGCTGCATGCGCAGCCCGGCGGACGGCCCCGGCCCGGTGCCCCACGCCTTGGCCTCCACGGCGTCCGCGTACTTCACGGCCACCTCGACGGCCTTCTCGAACGGCCCCGCCTTGCCCTCCTTCTCCGCCTTGCGCCGCGCCGCGTTGAACACCTTCTCGAAGATGTACGGCACCGCCAGGATGAACGTCGGCTGGAACGCCTGCAGGTCCGGCAGCAGGGCGGCCGCGTTCAGCTGCGGCTGGTGGCCGAAGCGGACCCGGCCGCGGATCGCCGCGACCTCCACCATCCGCCCGAAGACGTGCGCCAGCGGCAGGAACAGCAGCGTGGAGGCCTGGTCGCCGCGCTTGGAGTGGAACACCGGCTCCCAGCGCTCGATGACCGTGTCCGCCTCGAACATGAAGTTGCCGTGCGAGAGCACACAGCCCTTGGGGCGGCCGGTGGTGCCCGAGGTGTAGATGATCGTGGCGACCGACTCCGGCGTGACCGCCTCGCGGTGCCGGTGCACCAGGTCGTCGTCGAGGTGGGCGCCCGCGTCGTACAGCTCCTGCACGGCGCCCGCGTCCAGCTGCCACAGCCGGCGCAGGTTCGGCAGCCGGTCGATGACGGTGGCGATCGTCATCGCGTGGTCCTCGTGCTCGACGATCGCCGCCGTGCACTCGGCGTCGTACAGCATCCAGAAGCACTGCTCCGCCGAGGACGTCGGGTACACCGGCACCACCTGCGCGCCGATCGTCCACAGCGCGAAGTCGAACAGCGTCCACTCGTAGCGGGTGCGGGACATGATCGCGACCCGGTCGCCGAACCGGATGCCGCTCGCCAGCAGCCCCTTGGCCAGCGCCAGCACCTCGTCGCGGAACTCGGCGGCGGTCACGTCCCGCCACTGCCCGCCCTCGTCCTTGCGGCCCAGCGCCACGTGCAGCGGGTCGGTCTCGGCATGCTGGAAGACGACGTCGGCCAGACCGCCCACCGGCGGTGCCGACGCCGACGGAGGGTTGGTGTACTCGCGCAAACCCGCTCCCCGCTCCCCGGTTCCGGCGCCCGGCTCGTCCTTGGCGCCCGCGCAGCGCCGTGAAAGCTACCCCACGCGGCGGCGGGGCGGGAGGGGCGACGAGTCCGGGCCGGGCGCGGGTCACGGCTGGTCACGGGAGGAAAATGGGCTCACATGCGGAAGGGTCGGACAGAAAACCGACGGTTCCGTAAGTTTCGGGGCCGTAATCTCCACCGAATCTGTACGACCCCCGGCCGGGCGGCCGGGCATCGGGTCGGTGCCTCACTTCGGTCAGCGTCCGCGCCGCCGATTCCGTCACAGCGGTCCGCCGGCGGCGCTTGGCGCGCGGGCTGCCCGGCACCGGGTCGGCGCCGGCACCCGCGCGCACGCCGACCGGGGCGGCCATGCCCGCCGCGACCGACGCGCCGCGCCCACGACGCCCGGCGGGACCGGGCCCGTGCCGCCCGCCCCGCCGGTCGGCGCGTGCGTCCTCTCGTGCCGTGCGCGGGTCTTCCGCATCCGCGAGGTGAGTACCGTGCCGAAGACGGTGATCGGCGAGCGCGCGGCCGAGCCTGCGGAAGACGTTGACCGCGCCACCCGCCATACCCACCCGCTGCGGCTCCGCCACGGCGGGCGTCGCGCCCGCGTTGCCGGGCGTGACCAGACCGTGTCGCCCGCTGGCCGGCAGCCGACCCGGCACCGGCGCCCTCGCCGTCGAGCCCGCGTCCGCCACCGTCGCCGTCGAACCCGCGTCGGCACCGCCGAGGGCGCCCCGCACCAGGGCGCACCCGCCCCGCCCTGGGGGCCCGGTGGCTAGCCCACCGTGCCGCGGGTGCGGCGTTGGAGGCGGTCGCCGCCTGCGAGGATCGCTGTGGCCAGGGCGTCGGCGGCGCCCTGGGCCGAGGGGCGGCGGTCGCCGTGGACCAGGACGAAGTCGACGCCGGACAGTTCCGGCAGGCCGGCCCTGTCGGGGACGCGGACCAGGCCGGGCGGGACCAGGCCACGGGAGTGGGCCATCACGCCGAGGCCCGCGCGGGCGGCCGCGATCAGGCCGTTCAGGCTGCCGCTGGTGCAGGCGATCCGCCAGGGGCGCCCCGCCCGCTGCAGCGCCTCGATGGCGACCGCCCGCGTGATGCCGGGCGGCGGATAGACGATCAGCGGGACCGGCCGGTCCGGGTCGAGCCGCAGCCGTTCCGCGCCGATCCACACCAGCTCGTCCCGCCACACCAGCTCCCCGCGCGGATCCTGCGGGCGCCGCTTGGCCAGCACCAGGTCCAGCCTCCCGGCCGCCAGCTGCTCGTGCAGCGTCCCGGACAGCTCCACCGTCAGCTCCAGGTCGACCTCGGGGTGGTCGTGCCGGAAGCCCTCCAGGATCTCCGGCAGCCGGGTCAGCACGAAGTCCTCCGACGCGCCGAACCGCAGCCGGCCGCGCAGCCGGGTCCCGGTGAAGAACGCCGTCGCCTGCTCGTGCACCTCCAGGATCCGGCGCGCGAAGCCCAGCATCGCCTCGCCGTCCTCCGTCAGCTCCACCGCGTGCGTGTCCCGGGAGAACAGCGTCCGCCCGGTCGCGGCCTCCAGCCGCCGCACGTGCTGGCTGACCGTCGACTGGCGCAGCCCGAGCCGCCGCGCGGCCTGCGTGAAACTCAGCGTCTGCGCCACCGCGAGGAAGGTGCGCAGCTGGGAGGGGTCGTACACGCGGCTCACCCTAGCCGGTCATCATGAAAGGCGATGACAGTCAGAGCCGTATGCCGGATTCCCGATCACGGCGCCGCGGAGCAGGATGGAAGGGGGCCCTCCGGCCCTCGCCGGGGGGCCGCGGGGGCGCCCCGCACGCACCGACGACCGCACGTGGAGCACCGTGAAACGCCTGCAGTGGCCGAGCTGGATGCCGGTCGACCCGTACATCGTCCTGCTGCTCGGGACGGTGGGCCTGGCCGCCCTGTTCCCGGCTCGCGGCACGGGCGCGGACGTGGCCTCCGGAGCCTCCACCGCGGCGATCGCGTTCCTCTTCTTCCTGTACGGCGCCCGGCTGTCCACCCGCGAGGCGCTGGACGGCCTGAAGCACTGGCGGCTGCACGGCACCGTCCTGGCCTGCACCTTCGTGATCTTCCCGCTGCTGGGCCTGGCCTCCCGCGCGCTGGTGCCGGTGTTCCTCACCCAGCCGCTCTACCAGGGCCTGCTCTTCCTCACCCTGGTGCCGTCCACCATCCAGTCCTCCATCGCCTTCACCTCCATCGCCCGCGGCAACGTGCCCGCCGCGATCTGCGCCGGCTCCTTCTCCTCGCTGGTCGGCATCGTCGTCACCCCGCTGCTCGCCGCCGGGCTGCTCGGCAGCGGCGCGGGCGGCTTCTCCGCCGACTCGGTGGTGCAGATCGTGCTGCAGCTGCTGGTGCCGTTCCTCGCCGGGCAGGTGCTGCGCCGCTGGATCGGCGGCTTCGTCGCCCGGCACAAGAAGGTGCTCGGGCTGGTGGACCGGGGGTCGATCCTGCTGGTCGTGTACACCGCGTTCAGCGAGGGCATGGTGCGCGGCATCTGGCACCAGGTCAGCCCGCTGCGGCTGGGCGGCCTGCTCGTCGTCGAGGCGGTGCTGCTCACCGTGATGCTGCTGCTGACCTGGTACGGCGCGAAGGCGCTGGGCTTCGGCCGCGCCGACCGCATCGCGATCCAGTTCGCCGGGTCGAAGAAGTCCCTCGCCTCCGGGCTGCCGATGGCGAGCGTGCTGTTCGGCCCGCAGGCCTCGCTGGCGGTGCTGCCGCTGATGCTGTTCCACCAGATGCAGCTGATGGTCTGCGCGGTGATCGCCAAACGCCGCTCGCACGACCCGGAGGAGCCGGCCGGCGGGTCAGCCGCGGACCCGGTCGAGGGGCAGCCACAGGACCGTGTCCTGCGTTGAGCCGGAGGCCGCCGCGGCGGCCACCTCCGCGTCCGTCAGCGTCCGGTTCCAGACGCGCACCTCGTCGAGGGCGCCGGTGAGGAAGGCCCGGCCGTCCATGCGCTGACCGAGGTGCACCCCGAAGGGGGAGTTCCGGCTGACGGAGCCCGGCACGTCGGCGGTGGTGACGGACCGGCCGTCGACGGACAGGGTCAGCCGCCCGCCGCCGCGCCGCAGCACGGCGCGGTGCCACCGCCCGTCGTCGTACCCGCCCGCGGTCACCACCGTCGCGGTGTGCACGGTCGTCGCGCCCGCCCGCACGGTCATCACACCGCGCACCCGCCCCGTGCCCGGCTCCCCGGTCAGCCGGACCTGCGGCTGAGCGGGGCCCACTCCGCCCATCGACAGCAACGGCCGCTCGCCGGGCCCGGTGGTGTAGCGGAAGGACAGCGCCACGGTGAAGCCGGCGGTGCCGAGCGGGAGCCGCCGGTCGTAGGGCAGGCGCACGGCGTCGTCGACGCCGTCGAACTCCAGGGCGCCGCCGTGCACCCCGGCCGTCGCGCGGGGGTGGCCGAGCACGGTGGCCGGGCGGCGGTGCGGGGCCAGGTCGGGGGTGACCGGGTCGGGTCCGCGCCGCCGGGCGAGGTCCGCCGCGGTGAACCGGGCGAAGCGGATCTCCTCCCGGGAGTCGGCCGTGCCGGCCTCGTGGAGCAGGCCGACGGTGGCCGGGGCGATCCGGGCCAGGTCGGAGTAGCCGGCCCGGTCCCGGGTGACCGGCGTGGCGCGGTCGGTGCTCTCCCAGGTGCGGCCGCCGTCGTAGGAGGAGCGCAGGAGCAGGGTCCGCCGGCGGTCGGGGTCGCCGGGGCTCGACAGCAGCAGTCGGCCGCCCAGCCGCACCACGGACCCCTGAACCTGGGGCGCGTAGAGGTCGGGCAGGGCCCGGAACGGGGAGGCGAAGGTGTCGCCGCCGTCGTGGCTGACGGTCTGGGTGCGGTGGCCGAGGTCGGTGCCGTCCTGTTCCCGGCCGCTCACCAGCAGGGAGCCGTCGGCGCGTTCGGCGACGGTCAGCTCCGACGGCTTCTGCCGGAACGTGCCGTCGGCGGCGACCGGCCAGGTGTCGGTGGCGCCGATGCGCCAGTGGGCGCCGTGGTCGTCGCTGACGGCCAGCGCGGCGTGGTGGGCGGTGATCCGGCCGCCCGACCGGGTCTCGGCGTTGACGCCGACCACGAGCCGGCCGGCGTGCGGGCCGCGGGTGACCTGGAGGCCGTGCCCGGGGCCGGTGGCGTACCAGGCGTTCCAGTGCGGGGGCCGGATCTCGGCGGCCAGCGGGCGCGCCGCCGACCAGGTCCGGCCGTCGTCGTCGCTGTGGCGCAGGTGCGGGGTGCGGACGCAGGGGGCGGCGCAGGCGCGGGCGTCGGTGCGGCCGGGGTTGTAGGTCTCGGCGAGCAGCACGCGGCCCGTGGCGTGGTCGACGACGGGGGCGGGGTTGCCGTGGGTGTCGCCGCCGCCGTCGTCGACGACCGTGAGCGGGCCCCAGGTGCGGCCGCCGTCGGTGGAGCGCCGGACGACGATGTCGATGTCGCCGGCGTCCCCGCAGTCGTGGACGCGGCCCTCGGCGAAGGCGAGCAGGGTGCCGGCGTCCGTCCTGACCAGCGCCGGGATGCGGAAGCAGGCGTAACCGGGCTGGTGGGACGCGGCGAAGAGGACCTGCTCGCCGGACACCGGACGGGCGTGCGCCGGGGCGGGCAGGGGAGCGGCGAGCAGGGTGGCGGCCGCGAGGGATCTCAGGCGGACGCGGCGGTGACGTGACGGCATGGCTTCGCCTTCGGGACGGACGTCAGGGGATCAGCACGACTTTGCCCAGATTCGCCCGGTTCTCTATCACCTCGTGCGCCGTTGCGGCGTCGGCGAGTGCGAACTCCGCGTGCACCGCGGGCTTCAGCGCGCCCTCCGCGAACAGCCGCCACAGCTCCTCGCGCCACCGCTCGTACCGCGCCGGCTCGCCGCGGGCGATGCGGGCCATCTGGAAGCCGATGACGGACTTGGCGCCCACCAGCAGGTCGTACGCCTGGATCGTGCCGCCGCCCGAGCTGTAGGCCACGAGCCGGCCGTCGGGCGCGAGCGCGGCGAGGGCGGGGGTGAGCAGCTCGCCGCCGACGGCGTCGAGGGCGTAGTCGGCCGGCTCGCCCCAGTCGGCGTCGCCGTACGTGACCACCTCGTCGGCGCCGAGCGCCCGCACGAAGGCCGCCTTGGCCGGGTCGGAGACGGCACCGGTCACCCGGGCCGCCCCGCGGGTCCGCGCCAGCTGGACGGCGAGATGGCCGACGCCGCTCGCGGCGGCCGTCACCAGCGCCGCCTCGCCGGGCTCCGGCCGGGCGGCCTCCAGGGCGCCGAGCGCGACGAGCCCGCTGCGCACGAGCGCGACGGCGTCCACGGCCGACGCCCCGTCCGGGACCGGAGAGGCCATGTGGTCGTGCAGAACGGCCAGATCGGCGTAGCCGTGGCCGAAGCACAGCCCGGTCACCCGGTCGCCGGGCGCCCGGCGGGTGACGCCCGCGCCCACGGCCACCACCTCGCCGGCGATCTCGCCGCCGAGCGCGATCGGCTCGGCCGCCTCGGTGACCTTGCGGACCACGGGGAGGGTGACGCCGACGGCCTCGCAGCGCACCAGCAGCTCACCGGGGCCGGGCTCGGGGACGGGGACCTCCTCCAGGTACAGCGGGCCGCCGGGGTGGTCGTAGCGGACACGGCGCATGGCATCCTCCGAGAGTCGTTGGGGTCACCCATGAATTCGTTGGGAGTCCCAACGTATCGACAGGTCGTGGGGAAGTCCAACGGTTTCCGGTTAAGGTGCCCCCATGACCGAAGCCCCGCTGCCCGCGATCCGCTCCCTGCCCAGCTGGCTCCTCGGGCGCGCCGCCGCCCGGGGCCGCGCCCTGGTCGCCGAGGCGCTCGCCGCCGAGGGCATGCGGATGTGGCACCACGTGGTGCTCTCCGCGGTCCGTGACCTCGCCCCGGTCGCCCAGGCCGACCTGGGCCGCAGCGTCGGCCTCGACCCCAAGGACCTCGTCGGCGTCCTCAACGACCTGCAGGCCGCCTCCCTCGTCCTGCGCGAGCCCGACCCCAGGGACCGCCGCAAGAACGCCGTCCGGCTCACCGACGAGGGCGAGCGCACGCTCCGGCGCTGCGAGGAGGCGGCCCGCCGGGCCAACGCAGAGCTGCTGGCGCCCCTGTCGCCGCAGGAGCGGGAGCGGTTCACGTCCCTGTTGATCAGGATCTCCGGTACGGAGCGCTGAGCGCCGATAGCCTTCCGCCGTGACCGCATCCCACGCCGCCGGCCCCGGCCTCGCGCTCGACCCCGCCGCCACCGCGCTCGTGCTCGTCGACCTGATGGAGCGCATCGTCGCCCTGCCGCTGGAACCCCGCACGGGGGCCGAGGCGCTCGCCGTGGGCGCGGACCTGGCCGGCCGCTTCCGCGCGGCGGGCTCCCCGGTCGTCCTGGTGCGCGTCGAGCGCCCCGGTGTCGCCGAACAGCCGCCCGGCAGCGGCCTCGTGGCCGGCCTGCGCGAGGACGGCGATCTGGAGATCGTGAAGCGGACCCTCGGCGGCTTCCAGGACACGGGCCTGCACGAGGCCCTGCGCGCACGGGGGATCACGACGCTGGTGTGCGGCGGCATCGCCACCAACCTCGGTGTGGAGTCCACCGCCCGCGCCGCCTGCGACCTCGGCTACGAGATGGTCTTCGTCGAGGACGCCATGGCTGCGCTCACCGCGGCCGAGCACGAGGCCGCGGTACGGCTCGACTTCCCCCGCCTGGGCACCGTCGTCACCGCGGACGGGCTGCGCTTCGAGTAGACGGCGGAACGCAGGGGCGGACGCCTCCGGCCGGGTGCCGGGTGCCGGGTGCCGGGGTGGGGCGGAGGCAGGGCCCCGGCGGCGCAGGGGGCGCTCCCCGCCGCCGGGGCCCCGGCCGCCGTGCCGCGTGCGGGGCTCAGCCCTGGGTGGCCGCGGCCTCCAGGGCGACGCGCTCCTCGCCCGCGTACACGTTCATGGAAGTGCCCCGCAGGAAGCCCACCAGCGTCAGACCGGTCTCGGCCGCCAGGTCCACCGCCAGCGAGGACGGCGCCGACACCGCCGCCAGCACCGGGATGCCCGCCATCACCGCCTTCTGCGCCAGCTCGAAGGAGGCCCGCCCGGACACCAGCAGGATCGCGCGGGACAGGGGCAGGTCGCCGTTCTGCAGGGCCCGCCCGACCAGCTTGTCGACCGCGTTGTGCCGGCCCACGTCCTCCCGTACGTCCAGCAGCTCGCCCTCCGCGGAGAACAGCGCCGCCGCGTGCAGGCCCCCGGTCCGGTCGAACACCCGCTGGGCCGCGCGCAGCCGGTCCGGCAGCCCCGCCAGCAGCTCCGGCGTGACCCGCACGGGCGGGGTGTCGGCGATGGGCCAGCGGGCGGTGGTGCGCACCGCGTCCAGGCTCGCCTTGCCGCACAGGCCGCACGAGGACGTGGTGTAGACGTTGCGCTCCAGGGTGATGTCCGGGACGACCACCTGCGGGCCCGTCTGCACGTCCACCACGTTGTACGTGTTGGAGCCGTCCACCGTGGCGCCCGCGCAGTAGACGATGTTGCGCAGGTCGGACGCCTCGGCCAGCACGCCCTCGCTGACCAGGAACCCGGCCGCCAGGGCGAAGTCGTCGCCCGGCGTGCGCATGGTGATGGCGAGCGGCTTGCCGTTCAGCCGGATCTCCAGGGGCTCCTCGGCGACGAGCGTGTCCGGGCGGGCGGAGACCGCACCGTCCCGTACGCGGATCACCTTGCGTCGTTCCGTCACTCGTCCCATGTCCCCATCCGTCCCGGTCGGTCCCGGTTCTGTACGTGCTGGTAGCCGAAGCGCCCCTTGATGCAGAGGTGGCCGTGGGTCACCGGGTTGTCGTGCGGCGAGGTGACCTTGACGATCTCATTGTCCTGCACATGGAGGGTGAGGTTGCAGCCCACACCGCAGTACGCGCAGACCGTCGTCGTCTCGCTCTGGCGTGCCTCGTCCCAGGTACCCGCCGCCCGCATCTCGAACTCCGAGCGGAACGACAGCGCCCCCGTCGGGCACACCTCGATGCAGTTGCCGCAGTACACGCACGCCGAGTCGGGCAGCGGCGCGTCGTGCTCGACGGCGATCCGCGCGTCGAAGCCGCGGCCGGCGACGGAGATGGCGAAGGTGTTCTGCCACTGCTCGCCGCACGCGTCGACGCACTGGTAGCACAGGATGCACTTGGCGTAGTCCCGCACGTAGAGGTCGTTGTCGATCCTCGGCGGCTCCTCCACGCGGGCCGCGTCCGGGCCGAAGCGGCCGGGGCGCGCCCCGTACTCCTCGATCCACTGCGCCGCCCGCGGCGTCGTCGACAGGTCGGTTGCGGAGGCCAGCAGCTCCAGGACGACCTTGCGGCTGTGGCGGGCCCGCGCGGTGTCCGTGCGGACCTTCATGCCGGGCTCCGCCGTCCGTGAGCAGGCCGGGACCAGGGTGCGGGAGCCCTCGACCTCGACGACGCAGACCCGGCAGGCGTTCTTCGGGGTGAGCGTGTCGCCGTGGCACAGCGTCGGCACGTCCTTGCCGGCGGCCCGGCACGCGTCGAGAACCGTCGCTCCCTCCGGCACGCGGGCCTCCTCGCCGTCGACCGTGCACTCCACCAGCCGGCGCGGCACTCCGAGCGGTATCGCGGTCATGCGTAGGCCCCCAGACGGTCGATGGCGGATTCCACGGCGTTCCACGCGGTCTGCCCGAGACCGCAGATCGAGGCGTCCCGCAGGGCGCGGCCGACCTCCCGGAGCAGGGCGATGTCGTCCGCGGCCGCCGTGCCCCGGCGCTCCAGCAGCCGGGTCAGCGCCTCCTGCTGGCGCACCGTGCCGACCCGGCACGGCACGCACTGCCCGCAGGACTCGGTGCGGAAGAACTCGGCGATGCGCAACAGCAGCCGGGGCAGCGGCACGGTGTCGTCGAAGGCCATCACCACCCCCGAGCCCAGCGTGGTGCCGGCCGCGCGGGTGCCCTCGAAGGTGAGCGGGATGTCCCGCTCGTCGGCCCGTACGAAACCGCCCGCGGCGCCGCCGAGCAGCACCGCCCGCAGCCCGGCCCGCACCCCGGCGAGGTCCAGCAGCTCGCCGAGCGTGGCGCCGAAGGGCAGCTCGTACACGCCGGGCCGGGCCACCGCGCCCGACACGCAGAACAGCTTCGGGCCGGTGGAGGCGCCGGTGCCGATCGCCGCGTACGCCTCGGCGCCCAGCGTCAGCACCGGCAGCACGTTCACCAGCGTCTCGACGTTGTTCTCCACCGTCGGCTTGCCGAACAGGCCCTTCTCCACCGGGAACGGCGGCTTGGAGCGCGGCTCGCCGCGGCGGCCCTCGATCGACTCGAACAGCGCGGTCTCCTCGCCGCAGACGTAGGCGCCCGCGCCGCGGCGGATCTCGATGTCGAAGGCGAAGTCCTGCCCGAGGATGTCCTCGCCGAGCAGCCCGCGCGCCCGCGCCTGCCCGATGGCGTGCTCCATGCGGCGCAGAGCGCGCGGGTACTCGCCGCGCAGATAGAGGAAGCCCCGGCGGGCGCCGACGGCGTACGCGGCGATGGTCATCGCCTCCACCAGCGCGTACGGGTCGCCCTCCATCAGCACCCGGTCCTTGAAGGTGCCGGGCTCGGACTCGTCGGCGTTGCACACCAGATAGTGCGGGCGGTCGGCCTGGGCCGCGGCCGCCTGCCACTTGCGGCCGGTGGGGAAGGCCGCGCCGCCGCGCCCGGCCAGCCCGGAGTCGGTGACCTCGCGGATCACCCCGGCCGGGCCGAGCGCGAAGGCGCGGCGCAACGCCGTGTAGCCGCCGTGGGCGCGGTAGTCGTCGAGGGAGTCCGGGTCGGCGACGCCGATCCGGCGCAGCAGGATCAGCCCGTCGTCGCCGGCCTGCGGGACGGCGGCGACGGCCGGGGGCTCCTCGGGCGCCGAGTCCGGGGCCGTCGCGGCGAGGACCACGGCGTCGACGGTCGCCGGTGCGGACACCGCCGTGCGCACCGGGTCGCCGGCGCGGATCGCCAGGGCGGCCGGGGCGCGTTCGCACAGGCCCAGGCAGGGGGCGCGCTCGACGTGGACGCCGCTGCCCGGCCCGAGCCGGGACTCGGCGGCCGCGCACAGCTCCTGCCCGCCGGCGGCCGTGCAGGCCAGGTCGGTGCACACGTGCAGCACGGTCGACGGCCGCGGGGTCAGCGAGAACATCGCGTAGAAGGTCGCCACGCCGTACGCCTGAGCCGGTGGGACGGTCAGGCGGCGGCACAGGTAGGCCAGGGCGCCCGGGCTGATCCAGCCGATCCGGTCGTTGAGTGCGTGCAGCCCCGGCAGCAGCAGGTCGCGGCGGTCCCGGGCGGCGCGCCCGCTCCGCGCCCAGCGCAGATCCGCGTCCGTGCGGCCGCCGCCCTCCCAGGAGGAGGGCGGCGGGCCCAGCAGGGCGTCCACGGCCGCCCGTTCCTCGTCCGTCGGTGTGCTGTCGCCGAAGTGCAGGTCCACGTGCGCTCACCTCACGTAGGTCACGACCGGAAGCTTCTCGATGCGGATGGCCGACGCCTTGAACTCCGCGGTGCCCGCGATCGGGCAGTTCGCCTCGATCGTCAGCCGGTTGGTGTCCACCTCGTCGGGAAAGTGGAACGTCATGAACGCGAGCCCCGGCCGCAGCGCCGGGTCGACCCACACGGGCGCCTCCACGGACCCGCGCCGCGAGGTCACCCGTACCCGTTCGCCGACCACGACCCCGTACCGCTCGGCGTCCTCCGGGCTCAGCTCGACGGACTCGCCGCGCCGCAGGGGCGAGGCGTAACCGCCGCTCTGCACACCGGTGTTGTAGGAGTCCAGCCGTCGCCCGGTGGTGAGCCGGATCGGGTAGGTCTCGTCGGTCAGGTCCACCGGCGGGTCGTGCCGCACGATGCCGAACGGCGCCGGCCTGCCCCGGCGCGCCGGGTCCTTCTCCCACAACCGGCCGTGCAGATAGGAGGGTTCGAGCCGGTCGGTGCTCGGGCACGGCCACTGGATGCCCTGGTGCTCCTCCAGTCGCGCGTACGTCATCCCGTGGTGGTCCGGCGACAGCGCGCGCAGTTCGTCCCAGACGGCCTCGGCGCCGGCGTAGGCGAAGTCGTGGCCGAGGCGGGCGGCCAGGTCGCACAGGATGTCGATGTCCTCGCGGGCCTGACCGGGCGGGGTCACCGCCCGCCGTACGCGCTGCACGCGGCGCTCGCTGTTGGTGGTGGTGCCCTCGGTCTCCGCCCAGCCGGCGGTCGCGGGCAGCACCACGTCCGCGAGTTCGGCGGTCCTCGTCAGGAAGATGTCCTGGACGACCAGGAAGTCCAGCGCGCCCAGCCGCCGGATCGCCTGCTCGCTGTCCGCCTCGGACTGGGCCGGGTTCTCGCCGATGCAGTACACCGCCCGCAGGGAGCCGTCCTCCATCGCCTCGAACATCTCCGTCAGCGTCATGCCGTAGTGCCGCGGCAGCACGGTGTTCCACGCGGCCTCGAACTTCGCCCGGACGTCGCCGTCGAGGATGTCCTGGAAGCCCGGCAGCCGGTTGGGGATGGCGCCCATGTCGCCGCCGCCCTGCACGTTGTTCTGCCCGCGCAGCGGCTGCAGCCCGGAACCGTAGCGGCCGACGTGGCCGGTGAGCAGCGCCAGGTTGATCAGGGCGCGGACGTTGTCCGTGCCGTTGTGGTGCTCGGTGATGCCGAGGGTCCAGCACAGCTGCGCGCGCTCGGCGCGGGCGTAGGCGTGCGCCAGCTCCCGGATCGCGCGGGCCGGGACACCCGTCACCTTCTCGGCGAGCGAGAGCGTCCACGGCTCGACCAGCGCCCGGTACTCCTCGAAGCCGGTCGTCGCCCGTTCCACGAACGCCTCGTTCACCAGCCCCGCGTGGATGATCTCCCGGCCGAGGGCGTGCGCCAGCGCGATGTCGGTGCCGACGTTCAGGCCGAGCCAGCTCTCCGCCCACTCGGCGGTCGAGGTGCGGCGCGGGTCGACCGCGTACATCCGGGCTCCGCCCCGGATCCCCTTCAGCACGTGCTGGAAGAAGATCGGGTGCGCGAAGCGGGCGTTGGAGCCCCACATCACGATGACGTCGGTGTGCTCGATCTCCTCGTACGACGACGTCCCGCCGCCGGAGCCGAACGCGGCCGACAGGCCCGCGACGCTGGGCGCGTGGCAGGTGCGGTTGCAGGAGTCGACGTTGTGGGTGCCCATCACCACCCGGGCGAACTTCTGCGCCACGTAGTTCGTCTCGTTGGTGGCGCGCGAGCAGGAGAACATCCCGAACGCGCCGCGGTTGCGGGCCAGTCCGCGCGCGGTGCGCTCCAGGGCCTCCTCCCAGCTCGCCGGGCGCAACGGCGCGTCGCGGGTGTCGCGGACGAGCGGATGGGTGAGCCGGGTGTAGGTCTTCGGCTGACGCTTCCTCATGCGGGGCTCCTCACCGTGGTCATGCGGCGCTGCCGAGCGCGAGCAGGTCGGAGATGGCGTGCACGGTGCGCAGGGTGGGGACCGGGACACCGGTGATGTCCGCGAGTTCGACGACGGCCGCGAGCAGCACGTCCAGTTCCAGCGGCTTGCCGCGCTCCAGGTCCTGGAGCGTGGAGGTGCGGTGCTCGCCGACCCGTTCGGCTCCGGCCAGGCGCCGCTCGACGGACACGCCGGGCTCACAGCCGAGGGCGCGGGCGACGGCCAGGGTCTCGTTCATCATGATCTCGATGACCCGGCGGGTGCCGCCGTGCCGGCACATCTGCGCCATGGTGGCCCGCGCGAGGGCGCTGATCGGGTTGAAGGAGATGTTGCCGAGCAGCTTGACCCAGATGTCCGCCCGCAGGTCGCCCTCCACGGGGCACTTCAGGCCGCCGGCCCGCATCGCCTCGCTGAGGCGCACGCAGCGGTCCGAGACGCTGCGGTCGGGCTCGCCGATCGAGAACCGCGTGCCCTCCAGGTGCCGCACCACGCCGGGGGCCTCGAGTTCGGTGGCCGCGTAGACGACGCAGCCGACGGCCCGTTCCGGGGCGAGCACCGCACTGACCGCACCGCCGGGGTCCACGCTCTCGAGACGACGGCCGTCGTAGGGGCCGCCGTGCCGGTGGAAGTACCACCAGGGGATGCCGTTCTGCGCGGCGACCACCGCCGTGCGCTCGTGCAGCAAGGGGGCGATCAGCGGCCCGCACGCCGCGTAGGAATGGGCCTTCAGGCCCAGGAAGACGTAGTCGGCGGGGCCGACCTCGGCCGGGTCGTCGGTGGCGTGCGCGCGGGCGGTGAAGTCGCCGCGCGGGCTGCGCACCCGGACGCCGTGCCGCCTCATGGCCGTCAGATGCGGTCCACGGGCGATGAGATGGACGTCGGCGCCCGCGCGGTGCAGGGCGGCGCCGACATAGGCGCCGATCGCTCCGGCGCCGAGGACTGCGACTTTCACGGGGACACTCCGTTCGGTTTGAGGGATACCGCGGAGGTGGGGGAGAAGGGCGTGGGGAGAGCCGGGGGAGGGGGCGGGGGAGACGGGGGCTGGACGCCTGGAGGAGCGTGGCTGACGCCTCGGCGGGCGAACCGCCCCGGCATCCTGTCGACGAAATATTGTCTACAGTATGGAAGGTGGGGCGGCAAGGGTCCGCGCAGCAGCAGTCCGACCGGGTGCCGCGCCTCTGACGGAAGCCGACAACGCGCGCGTCCGTTTCCTGTCGCTTCGCCTGCCCTCGTACCCGTCGGTCACTGATCACACTGGGGAATCCGTGTCCGACGCAACGAGGGGGACCATCCACATGAACGGCTCGCGGATCGCCGCCGTCGGCCACTACCAGCCCGCCAAGGTGCTCACCAACGAGGACCTGGCCCGCCTGGTCGACACCAGCGACGAGTGGATCACGAGCCGGGTCGGGATCCGCACCCGGCACATCGCCGGGCCCGACGAGCCCGTCGACGAACTCGCCGCGCACGCCGCTGCCAAGGCGCTCGCGGCGGCCGGTCTCACCCCCGGCGACATCGACCTCGTCCTGGTCGCCACCTCCACCGCGGTCGACCGCTCGCCGAACACGGCCGCCCGGGTCGCGGCCCGGCTCTCCATCCCGCAGCCCGCCGCGATGGACGTCAACGTGGTGTGCGCCGGCTTCACCCACGCGCTGGCCACCGCCGACCACACCGTCCGCGCCGGCGCCGCCCGCCGGGCCCTCGTCATCGGCGCCGACAAGATGTCCGACGTGGCCGACTGGAGCGACCGCAGCACCTGCGTCCTGGTCGGCGACGGCGCGGGCGCCGCCGTGGTGGAGGCCTGCGCGCAGGGCGAGGAGCCCGGCATCGGACCGGTGCTGTGGGGCTCGGTGCCCGAGATGGGGCACGCCGTGCGCATCGAGGGGCAGCCCGCGCGGTTCGCGCAGGAGGGGCAGGCCGTCTACCGCTGGGCGACGACCCGGCTGCCGCCGCTGGCCCGGGAGACCTGCGAACGCGCCGGCATCGCCCCGCGCGACCTGGCGGCCGTCGTCCTCCACCAGGCCAACCTGCGCATCATCGAACCGCTCGCCGAGCGCATCGGCGCCGCGCACGCCGTCGTCGCCCGCGATGTGACCGACTCCGGCAACACCTCCGCCGCGAGCATCCCGCTCGCCCTGTCCAAGCTGGTCGAGCAGGGCCGGGTCACCTCCGGCGACCCGGTGCTGCTGTTCGGCTTCGGCGGCAACCTGTCGTACGCCGGGCAGGTCGTGCGCTGCCCCTGAGGGGTGCCCGGGTCGGGCGTGCGCTTCCTTGAGGGGTGCCCGGGTCGGGCGTGCGCTGCGATGAGGGGCGCCCGGGCAGGTCCTTCGCTGGCCGAGGGGTCCGGGGAGACGGGGCGGGGGGCGCCACGGCGGGATTTTGTGCGCCGTAGACTGTAGACGAAAGACAATCGATACTGATGGTCTGCTGCGCGTGCCGTCCCACCGAGTCCCACCGAGGGGGAGCGATGTTGTCGACCGGACTGCCGCAGGGCGCGGTGCCCCGACTGGAGCGGCCCGGCCCGCTGCGCGAGCGCGTCTACGAGGCCCTGCTCGAACTCATCACCACCCGGGCCCTGCGCCCGGGCCAGCACCTCGTGGAGAGCGAACTCGCCGGGCACCTCGGCGTCTCCCGGCAGCCGGTGCGCGAGGCACTGCAGCGGCTCAACACCGAGGGCTGGGTCGATCTGCGGCCCGCCCAGGGCGCGTTCGTGCACGAGCCGACCGAGGAGGAGGCCGACCAGCTGCTCACGGTCCGCACGCTGCTGGAGGCCGAGGCCGCCCGGCTCGCGGCCGCGGCGGCCGGCAGCGACGGCGTCGCCCGCCTCGAAGAGCTGTGCGCGCAGGGCGAGGAGGCCGTCGCCGCCGACGACGTCGACGCCGCGGTCGCCCTCAACGCCCGCTTCCACGCCGCCGTGATGGAGCTGGCCGGCAACACCGTCCTCGCCGACCTCGCCGCCCAGGTGGACCGCCGGGTGCGCTGGTACTACACGCCGGTGGCCCGCCGGCGCGGGCGCCAGTCCTGGATCGAGCACCGGGAACTCATCGCCGCCATCGCCGACGGGGACGAGCAGCGCGCCACCCGGCTGATGCGCGAACACACCGAGCACACCCGGCGGTCGTACCACGACCGCGAGACGTCCTGACCCCCACGCCCGAACCGCCGCGTCCCCGGTGAACGCCTTGCGCCCACCGGGGACGCGGTCTGTACGGCGCCCCTCCGGCGCGGACTGCCGCACGGGCGCCGCAGGCCACCGTTCCCGCAGGTGATCGGGGTTGGGCCGGTCCCAAGAGCCGTACGTATCAGGGCCGTTGTACGCCGGTCTTTGTCCTGCCAGTGGAGAAAGTCTGCGCGAATTGCTGCGCTACTTCTTCCCACATTCAACCGTCACTGCTACGTTCCCCTCGAAAGCCCGACGACGGTGGCCGAATTGAGGCGGGGAGGGGCACGTGAGACGCATGACGGCACGACCCGCGAACACGCATCAGGCCCGGCTGCTGAAGCTGCTGCGCGACGGAGGACCCAACTCCCGGGCGCAGCTGGGCGATCAGGTCGACCTCTCGCGGTCCAAGCTCGCCGTGGAGGTGGACCGGCTGCTGCAGACGGGTCTGGTCGTGGCCGACGGACTCGCCGCCTCGCGCGGCGGGCGCCGCTCGCACAACGTCCGGCTCAACCCGCAGCTGCGCTTCCTCGGCGTCGACATCGGCGCGACCTCGGTCGACGTCGCCGTCACCAACGCCGAGCTGGAGGTCCTGGGACACCTCAACCAGCCCATGGACGTGCGCGAGGGACCCGTCGCGGTCTTCGAGCAAGTCCTGTACCTGGCCGCGAAGTTGCGCGCCTCGGGGCTCGCGGAGGGGTTCGACGGCGCCGGCATCGGCGTCCCCGGCCCGGTCCGCTTCCCCGAGGGCGTCCCGGTGGCCCCGCCGATCATGCCGGGCTGGGACGGCTTCCCCGTACGGGAGGCCCTCAGCCAGGAACTGGGCTGCCCCGTCATGGTCGACAACGACGTGAACCTGATGGCGATGGGGGAGATGCACGCGGGCGTGGCCCGCTCCGTGGGCGACTTCCTCTGCGTCAAGATCGGCACCGGTATCGGCTGCGGCATCGTGGTGGGCGGGGACGTCCACCGCGGTGTGACGGGCAGCGCGGGCGACATCGGCCACATCCAGGCCGTGCCCGACGGCCGTCCCTGCGCCTGCGGCAACCGCGGCTGCCTGGAGGCCCACTTCAGCGGTGCCGCCCTGGCCCGCGACGCCGCCGAGGCGGCGCGGCAGGGGCTGTCACCGGAACTGGCGTCCCGGCTGGAGACGAACGGCACGCTCAGCGCCGTCGACGTGGCCGCGGCCGCCGCCGCGGGTGACGCCACCTCCCTCGACCTCATCCGGGAGGGCGGCACCCGCACCGGCCAGGTCATCGCCGGCCTGGTCAGCTTCTTCAACCCCGGCCTGGTGGTGATCGGCGGCGGGGTGACGGGCCTCGGCCACACGCTGCTCGCCGCGATCCGCACCCAGGTCTACCGCCAGTCGCTGCCGCTCGCGACCGGCAATCTGCCCATCGTCCTGGGGGAACTGGGACCCGTCGCCGGAGTCATCGGCGCGGCCCGGCTGATCAGCGACCACCTGTTCTCACCCGCGTAGTCACCGACCGACCGCAGTCCGGCTCACCAGTACGGGGACCCTTGCCCGGCCGCGCCCGGCCGAGCCCAGCACGCCGCTCCGCCCTGCCCAGCTCCGGAAAACGCTCCACACCAGGTCCGCTCACCGCTCCGCCCCAGGTCCGCACCTTGCGCCACCCTGCCCGGCCGGGCTCACCGCGCCACCCCGCCCGGCCCGGCCCACCGCTCCACCCCGCCCACGGTCACAGATCGCTCCGCCCTGCCCGAAACCGCCCTGACCCGGCCCGCACGCCCGCCGAGGGGATTGACGCATGGCACCACAGACACCTCTGCTCAGCATGTCCGGCATCACCAAGTCGTTCCCCGGAGTCCGGGCCCTCGACGGCGTCGACCTCGACGTCCAGGCCGGTGAAGTGCACTGCCTGCTCGGTCAGAACGGCGCCGGGAAGTCCACCCTCATCAAGGTCCTCGCCGGCGCCCACCAGCCCGACACCGGCACGATCCGCTGGCGCGGCGAGGACGTCACCCTGCGCTCGCCGATCGCCGCCATGCGCCTCGGCATCGCCACCATCTACCAGGAACTCGACCTGGTGGAGCACCTGTCGGTGGCCGAGAACGTCCACCTCGGCCACGAACCCACGGCGGCCGGCTTCGTCGTACGGCGGGGCGCCGCCAAGGCGTCGACCGCCCAATTGCTCAAACGGCTCGGTCACCCGGAGATCGATCCGGGCCGCCTGGTGGGGGAGTTGTCCGCCGCCCAGCAGCAGATCGTCTCCATGGCCCGGGCGCTCTCCCACGACGTACGGCTGATCGTGATGGACGAGCCGTCCGCCGCGCTCGACCCCGACGAGGTGGACAACCTCTTCCGGATCGTCGGCGACCTCACCGCCGACGGTGTCGCCGTCGTCTACATCTCGCACCGCCTGGAGGAGATCCGCCGCATCGGCGACCGCGTCACCGTCCTGAAGGACGGGCGCGCCGTCGCGGGCGGGCTGCCCGCCAAGACCACCCCGACCAGCGAGGTCGTCGCCCTGATGACCGGCCGCAACGTCGAGTACGTCTTCCCCGAGCGGCCCGCCGAACCGCCCGCCGGCACCCCCGTGCTCCAGGTGCGCGGGCTGGCCCGCGACGGCGAGTTCGCGCCGCTCGACCTCGAGGTGCACGCCGGGGAGATCGTCGGGCTCGCCGGGCTCGTCGGCTCCGGACGCTCGGAGATCCTGGAGACGATCTACGGCGCGCGCAAGCCGACGGCCGGTCAGGTCCTGGTCGACGGACGGCCGTTGCGGCCCGGCAGCGTCCGCGCCGCCGTCCGCGCCGGCCTCGGGCTCGCCCCCGAGGAACGCAAGGCTCAGGCCCTGCTGATGCTGGAGTCCGTCACCCGCAACGTCTCCGTCTCCTCGCTCTCCCGCTTCTCCCGCGTCGGCTGGATCGACCGCGGGGCCGAGAACGGCGCCGCCCGCGCCGCCGTCCGCGAGCTGTCGCTGCGGCCCGACAACCCGTCCGTGCCCGTGCGCACCCTCTCGGGCGGCAACCAGCAAAAGGCCGTCCTGGCCCGCTGGCTGCTGCGCGGCTGCCGCGTCCTGCTGCTCGACGAACCCACCCGCGGCGTCGACGTCGGCGCCCGCGCCGAACTGTACGCGGTGGTCCGGCGCCTGGCGGACGAGGGCCTCGCGGTGCTCCTCGTCTCCAGCGAGGTGCCCGAGGTGCTCGGCCTCGCCGACCGCGTCCTGGTGCTGCGCGAAGGCAGCGTGGTGCACACCGCGCCCGCCCGGCAGCTCGACGAACACCGCGTCCTCGACCTCGTCATGGAAGGAAGCCCGGCGTCATGACGCAGCACGTCTCCCCGCCGCGGGACGGCACCGGAAAGGTGCCGCCGGTCCCTCTGCCCGCCTGGCGCACCCTGCTGGCCCGCGCCGACGTCCGCACCCTCTCCCTGCTCGGTGTGCTCGCCGTGCTCGTGGTCATCGGCGGCGTCACCAAGCCCGACGAGTTCCTCGACACCCGCAACCTGCAACTCGTCCTCACCCAGGCCTCGGTGATCGGTGTCGTCACCGTCGGCATGACCTTCGTCATCACCTCCGGCGGCATCGACCTGTCGGTCGGCGCGATCGTCGCCCTGGCCTCGGTGTGGGCGACGACGCTCGCCACCCAGGAGTTCGGCTTCGCCGGCATCCTGTTCACGGCGGTCGTCGTCGGCCTCGGCTGCGGCCTGGTCAACGGCCTGCTCATCGCCTACGGCGGGATGGTCCCGTTCATCGCCACCCTCGCCATGCTGGCCTCCGCCCGCGGCCTCGCCCTGCAGATCACCGACGGCAAGACCCAGATCGTCACCATCGACTCGGTGCTGAGCCTCGGCGAACGCGACTCCTACGTCCTCGGCATCCCGCCGCTCGTCCTGGTCTTCGCACTCGTGACGATCCTCGGCTGGCTGCTGCTGAACCGCACCACCTTCGGCCGGCGCACCGTCGCCGTCGGCGGCAACGCCGAGGCCGCCCGGCTCGCCGGCATCGACGTCCGCCGGCAGCGGCTGTACCTATACCTGCTGTCGGGGCTGTGCTGCGGCATCGCCGCCTTCCTGCTGATCGTCCTGTCCGGCTCCGGGCAGAACACCAACGGCAACCTCTACGAACTCGACGCCATCGCCGCCGCCATCATCGGCGGGACCCTGCTCAGCGGGGGCCGCGGCACCATCACCGGCTCCGTGCTCGGCGTCCTGGTCTTCACCACGATCACCAACATCTTCGCCCTGAACAACCTGCAGAGCGACGTCCAGCAGATCGCCAAGGGCGCGATCATCGTCGCCGCCGTGCTGGTCCAGCGCCGTACCGCAAGCACGACCTGAGGAAAGGGTTCCCCGCCATGCCACAGCTGCCCACCCGCAGAGGACTGCTCTTCGGATCCGCCGCCGTCTCCGCCGGAGCCCTCCTCACGGCTTGCACCAGCAACGAGCCGAAGGACTCCGAGCCGGCCGCGGACAGCCGGCCGGCCGCCGACGACAAGCCCGGCAAGCACGTCACCATCGGCTTCGCCGGACCGCAGGCCGACCACGGCTGGCTCAACGCCATCAACGACAACGCCAAGAGCCGCGCGAAGAAGTACTCCGACGTCACCCTGGAGATCACCGAGGGCTCCAACGACACCGCGCAGCAGATCGGCCAGATCGAGACCCTCATCAACAAGAAGGTCGATGTGCTGGTGGTGCTGCCCGCCGACGGCAAGGCCCTCACCCAGGTCGGGCTGAAGGCCATGCGGGCCGGCATCCCCGTGGTCAACCTCGACCGCGTCTTCAACACCCCGCAGGCGTACCGCTGCTGGGTCGGCGGCGACAACTACGGCATGGGCCTGAGCGCCGGGCACTACATCGGCGAGAAGCTCAAGGGCAAGGCCAACGCCAAGGTCGTCGAGCTGGCCGGCCTGGACAACCTGGAGCTGACCAAGCAGCGCACCCAGGGCTTCGACGACGCGCTGAAGAACTACCCCAACATCCGCAAGGTCGCCCGCCAGGCCGCCGAGTTCACCGTGGAGTCCGGGCAGGCCAAGATGGCCCAGCTGCTGCAGGCGCAGCCGGACTTCGACGCGCTGTGGAACCACGACGACGACCAGGGCGTCGGCGCGCTGCGCGCCATCGAGCAGGCCGGGCGCGACGACTTCCTGATGGTCGGCGGCGCGGGCGCGCTGTCCGCCTTCCAGGCCATCAAGCAGGACAACGGCGTGCTCAAGGCGACCGTGCTCTACCCGCCCACCATGGCCGCCTCCGCGATCGACCTCGCCCGCGCCCTCGGCCAGGGCAAGGGCATCGGCGGCCTAGCCGAGTTCGAGATCCCGGCGTCGATCACGCTCTACTCGGCCGTCGTCGACAAGACCAACGTCGACCAGTACATGCCCACCGGCTTCCGCTGACCGGCGCCCGCCGGGCCCGCGGCCCGGACCGGGCGGCCTGCGCGGGGCAGGGGGCCGGCCCGGCCCCGGCTCGCGCCGGACGGGGGGCCGGCCCGGTCCGGCTCGCGCCGGGCGGGGGGTCCAGCCCGGGCCCAGCTTGCGCCGGGCGGGGGGCGAGCCCCTCCCCGGCTCGCGCCGGCCGGGCGGGGACCGGGCCCGTCCCCGGCTCGCGCGGGGGTCACGGGGGTGTCCCCGCGCGAGCGCGCCAAGCCCTCCGCTGGAGGACGCGGCGCGAGCGCACCAGGCCTTCGGTCGCAGGACCCGGCGCGGAAGCGTCAGGCCCCGGCCCGCCGGTGGCCCGGCGTGGACGTGTCAGGCCCCCGCCGCGGGACCTGGCGCGGAAGCGTCTGGCCCCCGGTCGCAGGACCCGGCGTGGAAGCGTCAGGCCCCGTTCCGCCGGTGGCCCGGCGCGGCTCCGGGCCCCGCAGCCGGTGGTCCGGAGCCGCGCGCCAGGCCCCCCGGCCGGTGGATCCGACGCGAGGGCGTCCGCCCCGCAGGGATCCGTACGGCCGGACCGCACGCCCCGCACCCCCCACCGCACCGCCACGACGTCATCACGACGAGGACGGAGGACTCACCCCATGGCACAGCCGCAGCAGTCAGACGCATCGGAGAGCCCGGGCACACCGGGCTCCGCGCAGGGCCCCGGCCGGCCGCCGCTGCGCGTCGGGATGGTCGGCTACGCCTTCATGGGTGCCGCCCACTCCCAGGGCTGGCGCACCGCGGGCCGGGTGTTCGACCTGCCCCTGACTCCGGTGCTGTCCGCGATCTGCGGCCGGGACGCGGCGGCCGTGCGCGCGGCGGCCGACCGGCACGGCTGGGCGGCAGCGGTCACCGACTGGCGGGAGATGGTCGAACGCGACGACGTCGACCTCGTCGACATCTGCACCCCCGGCGACAGCCACGCCGAGATCGCCCTCGCGGCGCTCGCCGCCGGCAAGCACGTGCTGTGCGAGAAGCCGCTGGCCAACACCGTCGCCGAGGCGGAGGCGATGGTACGGGCGGCCGAGGAGGCGCAGTCCCGCGGCCTGGTGGCGATGGTCGGCTTCAACTACCGCCGGGTCCCGGCCACCGCGCTGGCCCGCCGGATGGTCGCCGAGGGCCGGCTCGGCACCCTGCGGCACGTGCGGGTGTCGTATCTGCAGGACTGGCTCGTGGACCCGGCGTTCCCGCTGACCTGGCGGCTGCGCAGGGAGCAGGCGGGCTCCGGCTCGCTCGGCGACCTCGGCGCGCACATCGTGGACCTCGCCCAGTACCTCGCGGGGGAGCACCTGGCCGGGGTGTCCGCGCTGACCGAGACCTTCGTGCGGGAGCGCCCGCTGCCCGCGGGGGCCGTGCAGGGCCTGTCCGCGGGCCCGGCCGGCGCCCGTACCGGCACGGTCACCGTCGACGACGCCGCCCTGTTCACCGGCCGTTTCACCTCCGGCGCGCTCGCCTCCTTCGAGGCCACCCGGTACGCCACCGGCCGCAAGAACGCGCTGCGCATCGAGCTGAACGGGGAGCGCGGCTCGCTCGCCTTCGACCTGGAGCGGCTCAACGAGCTCTGGTACCACGACGGCACCGAGCCCGGCGAGCACGCCGGTTTCCGCCGCATCCTCGTCACCGAACCCGGCCACCCCTACCTGGAGGCCTGGTGGCCGCCGGGGCACGGCCTCGGCTACGAGCACACCTTCGTCCACCAGGCCCGTGACCTCGTCCACGCGGTCGCCGAGGGCACCCGCCCCGAACCCTCCTTCGCCGACGGGCTGCAGGTGCAGCGCGTGCTCGCGGCGGTGGAGGAGAGCGCCGAGAAGAACTCCGTCTACACACCCGTCACCGTCTGAGGAGGGGGCACCCCCGTGCCGCGCCAGTTCACGCTCTTCACCGGCCAATGGGCCGACCTGCCGCTCGAGGAGGTCTGCCGGCTGGCCCGCGACTTCGGCTACGACGGCCTGGAACTCGCCTGCTGGGGCGACCACTTCGAGGTCGACAAGGCCCTCGCCGACCCCGGCTACCTCGACTCCAGGAAGGCCCTGCTCGACAAGTACGGCCTGATGTGCCGGGCGGTCTCCAACCACCTCGTCGGGCAGGCCGTCTGCGACGCCATCATCGACGAACGCCACCAGGCGATCCTGCCGGCGGCGATCTGGGGCGACGGCGAGGCGGAGGGCGTCCGGCAGCGGGCCGCCGCCCGGATGAAGGACACCGCGCGGGCCGCGGCCGCGTTCGGCGTCGACACCGTCATCGGCTTCACCGGCTCCGCGATCTGGCACCTGGTCGCGATGTTCCCGCCGGCGCCCGAGTCGATGATCGACCGCGGCTACCAGGACTTCGCCGACCGCTGGAACCCGATCCTGGACGTCTTCGACGCCGAGGGCGTACGGTTCGCGCACGAGGTCCACCCCAGCGAGATCGCCTACGACTACTGGACCACCCAGCGGGCCCTGCAAGCGGTGGACCACCGCCCGGCCTTCGGCCTGAACTTCGACCCCTCGCACTTCGTGTGGCAGGACCTGGACCCGGTCGGCTTCCTGTGGGACTTCCGCGAGCGCATCTACCACGTGGACTGCAAGGAGGCCCGCAAGCGCCTCGACGGCCGCAACGGCCGCCTCGGCTCCCACCTGCCCTGGGGCGACCCGCGGCGCGGCTGGGACTTCGTCTCCGCCGGCCACGGTGACGTGCCCTGGGAGGACGTCTTCCGGATGCTGCGCTCCATCGGCTACGAGGGGCCCGTCTCGGTGGAGTGGGAGGACGC
The DNA here is from genome assembly GCF_043082085.1 of Streptomyces sp. NPDC014801. Taxonomy (NCBI): domain Bacteria; kingdom Bacillati; phylum Actinomycetota; class Actinomycetes; order Kitasatosporales; family Streptomycetaceae; genus Streptomyces; species Streptomyces sp. NPDC014801. The sequence continues at coordinate 203,838 of NZ_JBIBXG010000003.1, forward strand.
CGGCATGGACCGGCTCCAGGGCGCCCCCGAGGCGCTGGCCCGCCTGAAGGCGTACGACTTCGAGCCCCCGTCGGCCTCGTTCGACGCGGCGTTCGGCAACTGACACACACTCCGCGGCCCTCCGGGACGACGTCCCGGAGGCGACCTCCGCCGGGCGCCGGGACCCCGTCCCGGTGACCCGAACCGCCGGGACCTCGTCCCGGTGACCCGAACTCCCGGGACCTCGTCCCGGTGACCCGCGCTCCGGGATGACGGCGCATCCCGGCGTCCGCACCCGCCCGTACAACCGGCCCCTCATCTGGAGGCATTCGTGCACGGGAACGACCGCACCACCAGATCCCCTCGCTCACGTCTGCGCACGGCACTCGCGCTGTTCAGCGGTGCCCTGCTCGCGGGCGCCACCCTCACCCTCACCACACCCCCGGCCGGCGCAGCCGTCGCCGACACGGGGAGCGCGGCGGCCGCCGAGGACTTCCAGCAGGTCACCCTCGCCAAGGGCGAGGCGGAGGTCGGCGAGCCGATGTCGCTGGCCGTGCTGCCGGACCGCTCCGTCCTGCACACCTCCCGCGACGGCGAACTGCGCCTGACCGACGCCGCCGGCAACACCAAGCTCGCCGGCAAGCTCGCCGTGTACTCCCACGACGAGGAAGGACTCCAAGGCGTCGGCGTCGACCCGGACTTCGCGAGCAACCGCTTCATCTACCTGTACTACGCGCCGCCGCTGAACACCCCCGCGGGCGACGCCCCCGAGACCGGCACCGCCGCCGACTTCGCGCCCTTCGACGGCGTCAACCGGCTCTCGCGGTTCGTGCTGAAGACCGACGGCACCCTCGACCTCGCCAGCGAGAAGCAGATCCTCGACGTCCCCACCACCCGCGGCCTGTGCTGCCACGTCGGCGGTGACATCGACTTCGACGCGGCCGGCAACCTCTACCTGTCGACGGGCGACGACACCAACCCGTTCCAGTCCGACGGCTACACCCCGATCGACGAACGCGCGGACCGCAACCCCGGCTTCGACGCCCAGCGCACCGCCGGCAACACCAACGACCTGCGCGGCAAGATCCTGCGCATCAAGGTCAACGCCGACGGCTCCTACTCCATCCCCGACGGCAACCTGTTCGCGCCGGGCACGGCGAAGACGCGGCCCGAGATCTACGCCATGGGCTTCCGCAACCCGTTCCGGTTCAGCGTCGACAAGAAGACCGGCATCCTCTACGTCGGCGACTACGGCCCCGACGCCGGCTCCGCCAGCCCCACCCGCGGCCCCGCCGGCCAGGTCGAGTTCGCCCGGGTCACCGCCCCCGGCAACTTCGGCTGGCCGTACTGCACGGGCGCCAACGACGCCTACGTCGACTACGATTTCGCCACCAAGACCTCCGGCGCCTCCTTCGACTGCAACGCGCCGAAGAACACCTCCCCGCACAACACCGGCCTGACCGACCTGCCCCCGGCCCAGCCCGCCTGGATCCCCTACGACGGCGGCTCCGTGCCCGAGTTCGGCACCGGCTCCGAGTCCCCGATGGGCGGCCCGGTCTACCACTACGACCCGGCGCTCGACTCGCCCGTGAAGTTCCCCGAGGCCTACGACGGCAACTTCTTCGCCGGTGAGTTCGGCCGCCGCTGGATCAAGCGGATCGTCACCGACGACGCCGGCACCGTGCAGTCCATCAACCCCTTCCCCTGGAACGGCACCCAGGTGATGGACATGGCCTTCGGCCCCGACGGCGCGCTCTACGTCCTCGACTACGGCCTGGCCTGGTTCGGCGGCGACGACAACTCCGCGCTGTACCGCATCGAGAACGCCACCGACGGCCACTCCCCGGTCCCGCAGGCCGCCGCGAGCCGCACCAACGGGCAGGCGCCGCTGAAGGTGACCTTCTCCTCCGCCGGCACCACCGACCAGGACGGCGACGCCCTGACGTACAGCTGGGACTTCGGCGACGGCGGCACCTCCACCGAGGCGAACCCGACGTACAAGTACAAGAAGAACGGCACCTACACCGCGACGCTGACCGCCAAGGACCCGAGCGGCCGCACCGGCAGCGCGAGCGTGCAGATCGTCGTCGGCAACACCGCCCCCACCGTCACCCTGGAACTCCCGCAGGACGGCCAGCTGTTCAGCTTCGGTGACGCCATCCCGTTCAAGGTGAGGGTCACCGACCCCGAGGACGGCAAGGCGATCGACTGCTCCAAGGTCACCGTCACCTTCGTCCTCGGCCACGACAGCCACGGCCATCCGCTGACCTCCGCCACCGGCTGCTCCGGCACCATCCAGACCAGCGCCGACGGCGGCCACGACGAGGACGCCAACATCTTCGGTGTCTTCGACGCCCAGTACACCGACAACGGAGGCGGCGGCCAGGCCCCGCTCACCACGCACGCCCGGCACGTCACCCAGCCCAAGCACCGCCAGGCCGAGCACTTCGGCAACAGCTCCGGCGTCGACGTCATCACCAAGGACACCGCGCACGGCGGCCGGACCGTCGGCAACATCGACAACGGCGACTGGATCTCCTTCACGCCGTACGTCCTGAGCAACGCCACCAAGATCACCGCCCGGGTCTCCTCCGGCGGCGCCGGAGGCACCCTCGAGGTGCGCGCCGGCTCCCCGACCGGCACCCTGCTCGGCACGGCGGCCGTCCCGGTCACCGGCGGCTGGGAGACCTTCCAGGACGTCCAGGCCGACCTGTCCCGCGCACCGCGCGGCACCACCACGCTGTACCTGGTCTTCAAGGGCGGCACCGGCGCGCTGTTCGACGTGGACGACTTCACCTTCACCACGAGCTGAGAGGAGGACGCCATGCGAACCGTCGGCAGAGTCACCACCGCCGCCGCGACCGCCGCGCTGCTGCTCGGCTGCGCCACCGGCCCGGCGACCTCCCAGCCCGGTGACGACGGCAAGCGGGTGCTGGTCTTCTCCAAGACGGCCGGCTTCCGCCACGACTCCATCCCGGACGGCGTGGCCGCCCTGAAGCAGCTCGGTGCCGGCGGCGGCTTCACCGTCGACGTCACCGAGGACGCGGGCGCCTTCACCCCGGGCAACCTGCGCCGGTACGACGCGGTGGTGTTCCTGTCCACCACCGGGGACGTGCTGAACCCCGCCCAGCAGCGCGCCTTCGAGGACTACGTCCACCGCGGCGGCGGCTACGTCGGCATCCACGCCGCCGCCGACACCGAGTACGACTGGGCGTTCTACGGCGGCCTCGCCGGCGCGTACTTCCAGTCGCACCCGGCGATCCAGCCCGCCACCGTGAACGTGGAGGACCGCGCCCACCCGGCGACCGCCCACCTCGGGCCCACCTGGGAGCGCACCGACGAGTGGTACAACTACCGCTCCGACCCGCGCGAGCGGGCCCACGTCCTCGCCTCAATGGACGAGTCCTCCTACTCCGGCGGCACCATGAACGGCGACCACCCGATCGCCTGGTGCCAGGAGTACCAGGGCGGCCGCGCCTTCTACACCGGCGGCGGCCACACCAAGGAGTCCTACGCCGACCCCGCCTTCCGGCAGCACCTGCTCGGCGGCATCCGGTACGCCATCGGCGCCGCCCAGGCCGACTGCCGCCCGGAGAACGGCTACCGGCCGCTCTTCGACGGCACCTCCCTGGACGGCTGGCGGCAGGCCGGACCCGGCTCCTTCACCCTGTCCGACGACGGCACGCTCACCTCGTCCGGCGGGATGGGCCTGCTGTGGTACGCCGACCAGAGCTTCGGGTCGTACTCCCTGAAGCTCGACTGGAAGACGGCCGGCGACGACAACTCCGGTGTGTTCGTGGGCTTCCCGCCCTCGGACGACCCGTGGTCGGCCGTGAACAACGGATACGAGGTCCAGATCGACGCCACCGACGTCCCGGAGAAGACCACCGGGTCCGTCTACGGCTTCCAGTCCGCCGACCTGAAGAAGCGCGACCTCGCGCTGAACCCGCCGGGGGAGTGGAACACGTACGAGATCCGCGTGCAGGGCGAGCGCCTGCGCGTCTGGCTCAACGGCGTGCAGATCAACGACTTCACCAACACCGACCCGGCCCGGAGCCTCACGGACGGCCACATCGGCATCCAGAACCACGGAGCGGATGACGAGGTGTCCTTCCGCGACATCCGGATCAAGGAACTGCCCGCCCAGGGCGACTGAGCGGCGGCGGGCGGGGGACGCCGGACCCCCGCCCGCCGCTTTCCCACCCGTCACGGGTTTCCCGTACGCGACAAGGAGGCTGCCCATGTCCGCGTCCAGAACCGGAGTGTGGCTGATCGGCGCCCGAGGTTCGGTCGCCACCACCGTGGTGGCGGGCTGCGCCGCGCTGACGGCGGGCCTGCACCCGCCGACCGGGATGGTCACCGAGAGCCCGGCGTTCGCCGCGGCCGGACTGCCCCCGCTGGGCGCGCTGGTCTTCGGCGGACACGACACCGTCGACTGCCCGCTGCCCAAACGGGCCGAACACCTGGCGTCGGCCGGCGTGCTGCCGCACGGCCTGCCCGCCGCCGTCGCCGCCGAACTCGCCGCCGCCGACCGGGAGATCCGGCCCGGCGGACCCCTGTCGGGCGACACCGGCACCGCCGACCGGCTCATCGGCACCTTCGCCGCCGACCTGCGGGACTTCCGCGAACGCCACGAGCTGGCACGGGTCGTCGTGGTGAACGTCGCCTCCACCGAACCGGCACCCCGCGACGCGGAGCTGCCCCCGAGTTCCCTCTACGCGGCGGCCGCCCTGCGCGCCGGCTGCCCGTACGTCAACTTCACCCCCTCCACCGGACTGCACCACCCCGCGCTGGCCGACGCCGCCGCGGCGAGCGGACTGCCGTACGCCGGACGCGACGGCAAGACCGGGCAGACCCTGCTGCGGTCCGTGCTCGGGCCGATGTTCGCCCAGCGCGCGCTCACCGTGCGCGCCTGGTCCGGCACCAACCTGCTCGGCGGCGGCGACGGCGCCGCCCTCGCCGACCCGGCCGCCGCGGCCGCCAAGAACGCCGGCAAGGAACGCGTCCTGACCGACACCCTCGGCACCGTCCCCGAGGGCGAGGTGCACATCGACGACGTACCGGCCCTCGGCGACTTCAAGACCGCCTGGGACCACGTCGCCTTCGACGGCTTCCTCGGCGCGCGCATGGTCCTGCAGACCATCTGGCAGGGCTGCGACTCCGCCCTCGCCGCGCCCCTCGTGCTCGACCTGGCCCGGCTCACCGCACGCGCCCACGAGGCGGGCCTGAGCGGCCCGCTCACCGACCTCGGCTTCTACTTCAAGGACCCGGTGGGGGACGGCCCGGCGGCGCTCGGGGAGCAGTACGCGGCGCTGCTGCGCTTCGCCGCGCGGCTGAGCGGGGACCGGCGGTGAGCCCCCGGCTGCGCGCCTGGGCCGAACTGCTGCGGCTGCCCGCCCTGTGCACGGTCCCCGGGGACGTCCTGGCGGGCGCCGCGGCCGCCGGCGTACGGCCCGGCCGGCGCACGCTGCTCGCCGTCGGCGCCTCCGTGTGCCTGTACGAGGCCGGCATGGCCCTCAACGACTGGGCGGACCGCGCCGAGGACGCCGTGGACCGCCCGCACCGGCCGCTCCCGTCCGGCCGCGTCCGCCCCGCCGCGGCCCTCACGGCGGCCGGTGCGCTCACGGCGGCCGGCCTGGGCCTCGCGGCCCGCGCCGGCCGCCCCGCCCTCACGGTCGCCGCCCCGCTCGCGGCCACCGTGTGGGCGTACGACCTGGCCCTCAAGCACACCCCGGCCGGTCCGGCCGCCATGGCGGCGGCCCGCGCCCTCGACCTCCTGCTGGGCGCCGCCACCGCCGGCCGCACCCGGGCGGCGCTGCCGTCTGCGGCCCTGCTCGGCGCCCACACCCTCGCGGTCACGACCGTCTCCCGCACGGAGGCCCGCGGCGGCAACGCCGTCGCCCCGCTGGCCGCCCTGGCGGCGACCGCCCTGCTCGCCCACCGACTCCCGGCAGCCCGCGGCGCCGCAGCCACCCGCGGGCTGCCGGGCCCCACGCCCGCCACCGGCACCGCGGCGCACCCGACGACGGCCCGCACCCGGGCCCCCGCCGCGGGGCCGGCCCGCACACGGACCCCCGCCGCCGGGACGGCCCGCACACGGACCCCCGCCGCGGGGCCGGCAGGCACCCGGACCCCCGCCGCGGGGGCGCCCGCCGCCCGGACGCGGCACGCCGCCGCCCCGGCCGCCTTCGCCCCGCGCCCGGCCGACGCCCTGGTCCCCGCTCTCGCCGCCCTGTACGCCCTCACCGCCGCCCGTCCCTACGCCCACGCCGTCCTCAACCCCTCGCCCCAGCTCACCCAGCGCGCCGTCGGCGCCGGCATCCGGGCCACCGTCCCGCTCCAGGCGGCGCTGGCCGCCCGCTCCGGCGCCCGGGCCGGCGCCCTGCTGGTCGCCGCGCTCGCCCCCCTGGGCGCCCGCCTCGCGAGGAAGGTGAGCATCACATGAGCCTCCGCTTCGGCTACGGCACCAACGGCCTCGCCGACCTGCGCCTGGACGACGCCCTCGGCCTCCTCGCCGACCTCGGCTACGACGGCGTGGGCCTGACCCTCGACCACATGCACCTCGACCCGCTGGCCCCCGACCATGCCGCCCGCACCCGGCACGTCGCCCGGCGCCTGGCCGCGCTCGGCCTGACGGTCACCGTGGAGACCGGCGCCCGCTACGTCCTCGACCCGCGCCGCAAGCACGGCCCCTCCCTGCTGGACGCCGACCCCGGCGACCGGGCCCGCCGCACCGGCCTGCTGCTGCGCGCCGTGGAGATCGCCGCCGGCCTCGGCGCGCACGCCGTGCACTGCTTCAGCGGTGTCACCCCGGACGGCACGGATCCGGACACCGCCTGGAAGCGGCTCGCGGACGCCCTCGCGCCCGTGCTGGACGCGGCGGCCGACGCCGGCGTCCCGCTCGCGGTCGAACCCGAGCCGGGCCATCTCCTCGCCACCCTCGACGACTTCCACCACCTGCGCCACCTGCTCGGCGACCCGGCACCCCTCGGCCTCACCCTCGACATCGGTCACTGCCGGTGCCTGGAGCCCCTGCCGCCCGCCGACTGTGTGCGCGCCGCAGCGCCCTGGATCCGCCATGTGCAGATCGAGGACATGCGGCGCGGCGTCCACGAGCACCTCCCCCTCGGCGACGGCGAGATCGACTTCCCGCCCGTCCTTGAGGCCCTCGACGAAACCGGCTACCGGGGCCTCACCGTCGTCGAACTGCCCCGCCACTCCCACGCGGGACCGCACTTCGCGGCCCTCTCCCTGCCCTTCCTCAGGCACGCCCAAGGGAGCACCTCATGACCCACCGCACCGTCGACGACCTGCGCGAGCGGCTCCCCGGCGCCGCCCGCGCCTGGCTCGACCAGGCCCTGGACGAGGCCGCCGCACACCCCGGCGCGCACGGCCCGATCTCCGTGTGGGAGCTGCGCCTGGCCGAGGCCGGCCGGCGCTGCGGCCCCGAGCACGCGGCGGCCGCCCGCGCCCTCATCCTCGCCGCGGCCCGCCCCGCACCGGACGCCCTGGCCCGCGTCTACCACCAGGGCACCGCCGAGGAACGCCTCGCCGTGCTGCGGGCGCTGCCCCGGCTGGTGACCGGCCCCGAGGCGCTGCCGCTCGTCGAGGACGCCCTGCGCACCAACGACACCCGGCTGCTGGCCGCCGCCGTCGGCCCCTACGCCGCCGTCCACCTCGCCCCGCACGCCTGGCGGCACGCCGTACTGAAGTGCCTGTTCACCGGCGTGAGCGTGGACGCGGTCGCCGACCTGGACCGGCGCGCCGCCGGCGATTCCGAACTCGCCCGCATGCTGCGCGACTACGCCGCCGAACGCACCGCCGCCGGCCGTGCCGTCCCCGGCGACCTGCACCGCGTGCTCGCCCTGACCGAGAAGGGGGACCGGTGATGCGCATCTTCGACCCGCACATCCACATGACGTCCCGCACCACCGACGACTACGCGGCGATGCACGCCGCCGGCGTGCGCGCCGTGGTCGAGCCCGCCTTCTGGCTGGGCCAGCCCCGCACCGCGCCCGCCACCTTCTACGACTACTTCGACTCCCTCCTCGGCTGGGAGCCCTTCCGCGCCGCCCAGTACGGCATCGCCCACCACTGCACGATCGCCCTCAACCCCAAGGAGGCCAACGACCCGCGCTGCCTGCCCGTCCTCGACGAACTGCCCCGCTACCTCGTCAAGGACCGCGTGGTCGCCGTCGGCGAGATCGGCTACGACTCCATGACGCCGGCCGAGGACAAGGCGCTGGCCGCGCAGCTCCAGCTCGCCGCCGACCACGGCCTGCCCGCCCTGGTGCACACCCCGCACCGCGACAAGCTCGCCGGGCTGCGCCGCACCCTCGACGTCGTCCGCGAGTCGGCCCTGCCGCCCGAGCGGGTCCTCGTCGACCACCTCAACGAGACCACCGTGAAGGAGGCCAAGGACAGCGGCTGCTGGCTGGGTTTCTCCGTCTACCCGGACACCAAGATGGACGAGTCCCGCATGGTCGCGATCCTGCGCGACCACGGCCCCGAGCGGGTCCTGGTCAACTCCGCCGCCGACTGGGGCCGCAGCGACCCGCTGAAGATCCGCAAGGTCGCCGACCTGATGCTCGCGGAAGGATTCACCGAGGACGACGTGGACCGCGTCCTGTGGCGCAACCCGGTCGACTTCTACGGCCTCAGCGGCCGCCTCGCGCTCGACGTGACCGGCACCGGCCCCACCCACGAGGGCAACTCCGTGCTGCGCGGCGGGGAGTGACGCCGATGCGCTTCCGCCACCCCGACGGCTCCACCGTCCACCTCGCCTACTGCACCAACGTGCACCCGGCCGAGACCCTCGACGGCGTCCTCGCCCAGCTCCGCGACCACTGCGAGCCGGTGCGCCGCCGCCTGGGCCGCGACCGCCTCGGCATCGGCCTGTGGCTCGCCCAGGACGCGGCGGCGACCCTCGCCGCCGACCCCGCCGCCCTGCGCGGCCTGCGCGACGCACTCGACCGGCGCGGCCTGGAGGTCGTCACCCTCAACGGCTTCCCCTACGAGGGGTTCGGCGCCGAGGAGGTCAAGTACCGGGTGTACCGGCCCGACTGGGGCGACCCGCAGCGGCTGGAGTACACCACCGCCCTCGCCCGCATCCTCACGGGCCTGCTGCCCGACGACGTCACCGAGGGCAGCATCTCCACCCTGCCGCTCGCCTGGCGCACCACGCCGGACATCCGCCCCGCGCTCGACGCGCTGCGCCGGCTCGGCGAACGCCTCGACGCCGTCGCGGAGCTGACCGGCCGCACCGTCCGGGTCGCGGTGGAACCCGAGCCGGGCTGTGTGGTGGAGACGACCGGCGACGCCCTCGCCCCGCTGACCGCGATCGGCCACCCCCGCCTCGGCGTGTGCGTGGACACCTGCCACCTCGCCACCTCCTTCGAGGACCCGGACACCGCCCTGGACGCCCTGACCGCCGCCGGCGTCCCCGTCGTCAAGGCGCAGCTGTCCGCGGCCCTGCACGCCGAGCACCCGCACCTGCCCGAGGTGCGCGAGGCACTGGCCGCCTTCGCCGAACCCCGCTTCCTGCACCAGACCCGCACCCTGACCGCCGCCGGCCTGCGCGGCACCGACGACCTCGACGAGGCCGTGACCGGCGACGCCCTGCCCGACGGCGCGCCCTGGCGGGCCCACTTCCACGTGCCGCTGCACGCCGCCCCCGCCCCGCCCCTGACCTCCACCCTGCCCGTCCTGAAGAGCGCCCTGGCCCGGCTGGCCGGCGGACCGCACCCGCTCACCCGCCACCTGGAGGTCGAGACCTACACCTGGCAGGCGCTGCCGCCCGAGCTGCGCCCCCGCACCCGCGACCGGCTCGTCGACGGCATCGCCGCCGAACTGACCCTGGCCCGCGACCTGCTGACCGACCTCGGCCTGAAGGAGCTGCCGTGAGCCGACCCGAAGCGGACGCCGCCCCGAGCGGCACCGAGCCGACGCCCCTGCTCGTCCTGGACGTCGTCGGCCTCACCCCGCGGCTGCTGGAGCACATGCCGCGCCTGAAGGCCCTCGCCGGCAGCGGCTCCCGCGCCCCGCTGGACACCGTCCTGCCCGCCGTCACCTGCTCCGTGCAGGCCACCTTCCTCACCGGCACCCACCCGGCCGGGCACGGCGTCGTCGGCAACGGCTGGTACTTCCGCGACCTCGGCGACGTCCTGCTGTGGCGGCAGCACAACGCGCTGATCGAGGGCGACAAGGTGTGGGACGCCGCCCGCCGCGCCCACCCCGGCTACACGGTCGCCAACGTCTGCTGGTGGTACGCGATGGGCGCCGACACCGACTGGACGGTCACCCCCCGTCCCGTCTACTACGCCGACGGCCGCAAGGAACCCGACTGCTACACCTGGCCCCCGTCCCTGCACGACGAACTCACCGAGCAGTTCGGCACGTTCCCCCTCTTCCACTACTGGGGACCCACCGCCGACCTCACCTCCAGCCGCTGGATCATCGACGCCACCCGCCACCTCAACCGCACCCGCAGGCCCGACCTGACGCTCTGCTACCTGCCCCACCTCGACTACGACCTCCAGCGCTACGGCCCCGACGACCCGCGCTCCCACCGCGCCGCCGCCGACCTGGACGCCGCGCTCGCCCCGCTGCTGGACGACGCCCGCGCCGAGGGCCGTACCGTGCTCGCCCTGTCCGAGTACGGCATCACCCCCGTGCGCCGCCCCGTCGACATCAACCGGGCCCTGCGCCGCGCCGGGCTCCTCCAGGTCCACACCCAGGACGGCATGGAGTACCTCGACGCGATGGCCTCCCGCGCGTTCGCCGTCGCCGACCACCAGATCGCCCACGTCTACATCCGCCGCCCCGAGGACCTGGCCGCCACCCGCGCCGCCCTCGACGGCCTGCCCGGCCTCGCCGAGCTCCTCGACGACGAGGGCAAGAAGGCCCACCACCTGGACCATCCCCGCGCCGGCGACCTCGTGGCCGTCGCCGACGAGGACGCCTGGTTCACGTACTACTACTGGCTCGACGACGCCCGCGCCCCCGACTTCGCCCGGCTCGTCGACATCCACCGCAAACCCGGCTACGACCCGGCCGAGCTGTTCATGGACCCGCTCGACCCCTATGTGAAACTCCGCGCGGCCGGCGCCCTGGCCCGCAAGAAGCTCGGCCTGCGCTACCGCATGGCGGTCGTGCCCCTCGACCCGGCACCCGTGCGCGGCAGCCACGGCCGCCTCCCCACGAGCGACGACGACGGTCCGCTCGTCCTGTGCTCCACCCCCCGCGCCGTCGGTGACCGTGTCGCGGCCACCGACGTGAAGTCCCTCGTGCTCCACCTCGCCGGTCTGGACGGACCGGCGCACACTGGCGAAGAGAGGCACCCGTGAACGACACGCACACCACCGACGAGCAGCTGCGCCGCTCCCTCGGCATCGGCCGCCGCTCCTTCCTGAGCACCTGCACCGCCGTCGCGGCCGGCGCGATCGCCGCGCCCGTCCTCGGCGCGGCCCCCGTGCACGCCGCCACCCCGGCGGCCGCGGACGGCGGCACCGCCAGAGGCCACGAGCTGGTGCCCGCCGACAAGCGCGGCATCATCCTGTACACCGTGCGCGACGCCATCGGCCGCGACCCGCTGACCACCACCCTGCCCTCCGGTTTCCGCGCCGTCTTCGAGCAGCTGGCCCGGTTCGGCTACCGGCAGGTCGAGTTCGCGGGCTACGGCCAGCACGCCAACGCGCCCGGCGGGGCGAACCTGGAGTCCGTGCAGGGCGCGAAGCTGCTGCGCGGCTGGCTCGACGACTACGGGCTGCGCGCCCAGGGCAACCACGGCTTCATCCCGCCGTCCTGGCCGCTGACCAGCGCCGACCTGGACACCTTCAAGAAGCACCTGGAGATCGCCAACATCCTCGGCATGGCGCACATGGGCACCGGTGGCGACCCCACCTCCAGTGCCGTCAAGTCCGACTGGGACGTGGCCGCCGAGAAGTGGAACGCCCTCGGCGAGATCGCCCGGTCCGCCGGGATCAAGCTGTACACCCACAACCACGACGCGGCCTACGGCTTCCTGCTGGACGGCGGCCCGCTCGACGCCCAGGGCCGGCCGACCCGCAGCTCCGGCCTGCGCAAGCTGGAGTACTTCCTCACCGTCACCGACCCGCAGCTGGTGTGGCTGGAGATGGACGTCTTCTGGGCGCACGTGGCGCAGTACAAGTTCCGCACCTACACCGCCCACGACGGCTCCACGCAGACGAACATCTTCGACCCGGCCGGCCTGGTCGAGCGGTACAACAAGCGCTACCCGCTCTTCCACGCCAAGGACGGCGTCGTCAACACCACCAACGGCATGGGCTACGACATGGTGCCGTTCGGCACCGGCGTGATCGACTACACCACGTTCTTCACCCGCGTCGGCCACCGCAACTACCACAACCCGATGGTCGAGCAGGACAACGCGCCCAGCGCCACCAACCCGGGGCAGTCGCTGGAGCACGCGGCGATCGGCTACCGCAACATGGCGGCCCTGCGCCGCAAGTGACACGACCCCATGAGGAGGGGCCTCCCCGGCGTCACGGGGAGGCCCCTCCTCATGTGCCCGGGTGCCTCAGCCGGCCGAGGCCCGGCCGCGCCCCGGCTGCCGCAGCAGCAGCGCGATCGCCGCAGCGACCATCGAGACACCGCCGGCCAGCGCGTACGCGCCGTTGTAGCCCCACGCCGAGACCACCAGGGACCCCAGGCCGCCGCCGAACAGGCCGCTGATCAGCTTGCCGCTGTACACCAGGCCGTAGTTGGTGGCGTTGTAGTTCTCGCCGAAGTAGTCCGGGGTGAGCGCCGCGAACAGCGGGTAGAACGCGCCGCCGCCGAAGCCGGACAGGAACGCGAAGAACAGGAACAGCCACTCGTTCTTCACGTCCCCGGCCCAGATGACGCCGAACTGCGCGAGGCCCAGCACCACGATCACGAACACCAGGGTGATCTTGCGGCCCCACAGGTCCGACAGCCAGCCGACCACCGCCCGGCCGACGCCGTTGATGACGGCCATCAGGCCCATCGAGGACGCGGCGACCAGCGGCCCGAAACCGACCTCCTTGGCGAAGTCCACCTGGAAGGAGATCCCGAAGATCGACACTCCGGCCGTCATCACGACGGTGATCCACATCAGCGGCAGCATGCCGGTCCGGATCGCCTCCTTCGGCGTGAACTGCCGTACCGCGGGCGGGTTCTTCGCCAGGCTCGTCGCGCTCTTGCCGTTCCCGGAGTGCGACAGCGGGTCGATGTCGGCCGGCCACCAGTTCTTCGGCGGGTCCTTGAAGAAGAACGCGCACACCGCCACCACGACCAGCACGTACACGCCGATCAGGTCCAGCACCTCGTCGTAGTTCCCGGTGTCGAAGGCGTAGTTGAAGATGAAGATGAACGGCAGCGAGCCGTAGGCGAAGCCGCCGTTGACGAAGCCGGTCTTCGCGCCGCGCCGCTCGGGGAACCACTTGCCGACCATGTTGATGCAGGTCGCGTAGACCAGCCCGGAGCCCACTCCGCCGACCACGCCGAAGCCGAGGATCGCCAGGAGCACGTCGTCGAGGTGGGACAGCGCCAGGAAGCCCAGCAGGCACATCCCCGAGCCGGTGTACATGGCCCGCCGCGCGGTCAGGATGCCCCGCTCGCGCAGCCAGCCCGCCGGGAAGGCGATCCCCGCCTGGAAGAACACCCAGACGCTGAGGATCCAGAAGGTGTTGCTCTGCGTCCAGCCGTGCGCCTGGGAGAGGGTGTCCTCCGCGGAGCCGTAGGCGTACTCGGAGACGCTGATCGCCATCATGGATATCCACGGCAGGTACACCATGAACTTCCGCGAGTGGCCGAGCAGGTCCCGGTCCGTCTCGCCGACGCGGTACACCCGCCCCCGGGAGTCGGTCACTTCACGGTACGCGCGCTGTGCCGTGCCGGGGTCGGCCGGCGTGTTCCTTGCTGCCATCGGATCAGCCGTCATGTCAGGCCATCTCCTCGCCGAGGGGGTGGGGATTGGGGAGGACGCGCCGGGCGATGAGCCGGCCCGGAGCCTTGAGGAACAGCGCCAGTGCGGCGCAGAGAAGCCCCGCGCAGCCCGCCGGGAGCAACGCGCCGTGCGGGGTGCGGACAGCGGGGGCGCACAGGACGGGCAGGGCCCAGGCGGCGGCGAGCAGTCCGTGGACGCTCGCGCTGTGGTTCTCACCGAAGTGGTCGGCCGTCATCGCGGTGACCAGCGCGAGGACCGCCCCGCCGGCCAGCCCCACGGCCACACCGGCCACCAGCGGCGGCCGGGCGGCGCCGGCCGCGAGCACGAACTGTGCGGCGCCCAGCACCAGACAGGCCGCGACGAGGGTGGCGCGCCGCCCGAGGAGGTCGGAGACGGCCCCGGCCGCGGCGACGGCGGCCCCGCCCGCCGCGAGGCCCGCGGGAGCGGGCGGCACCGGCAGTCGGAGGTCGAGGACGACGACCGCGGCCGCGCCCAGCAGACACAGTCCCGTCAGCCACAGCACCGGGCTGCGCGCGGCCTCTGCGGGCGTGTGCTGCCGTACGGCGGGAGGGTTGCGCACCCGGACGCGCCGGGCGAGCGGATCGGCCGGCACCCGCAGCGGGCAGGAGTGCGGGGGCCACCAGTCGCGCGGCGGGTCCCGCAGCAGCCGCCCGGCCGCCGCCACCGCCAGGCAGGCCCCGGCGCCCGTCACCGCGAGCCCGGCCGGCCGCAGCCCGAGCAGGAACGGTACGGCGCCGGCGGCGCACCCGCTCACCACCCACCCGGCCGGCCCGCCCCGGCGTTCCGGATACCACCGGCCCGGCAGCGTCAGACAGACCGCCACCACCAGCCCGGCACCGGCGCCGCCCACCGCACCGGCGACCGCGAGCCGCGCCCCGTCGGCGAGCGCGGGCCCCGGCAGGCCGGTGAGCGTCACACAGGCGGCGAGGACGCCGAGCGCTCCAGCGGTGACGGCCCGGCCCGCCGGGAGCCGGCCGCTCTCCCGCAGCCGCCCGGCCGGGAAGGCCACGGCTGCCTGGGCGAGCACCCACACGTGCAGCGCCCCCGGCCGGGCCGCCAGGCACGCGGCGCCGGCCCAACTGATGCCCGCCATGCCCGCCCAGGGCAGGACGACCATCCAGATCCGGGCCCGGCCCAGCAGATCGGCGTCGCGCTCGCCGACCCGGTACACGCGGCCCCTTCGGTCCCGCACCTCCCGGCAGAGCGGGGAGGCGGGGGGATCGGTCGTTCTCACGGCTGTACCCCTTGCGTCGAAAGTTCTGGCCAGCGCCCCCTGTCCATTGCCTTTCGTGCGCGCGCGGGTCCCGGGACCGGCCGACGCGCACCGCCGGCCGGTCCCGTACGTCACTCACCTCATGAACCACCCCCGAGCAGCCCCGCGGCCCGGGCCCAGCGGGCTGTTCCGCCCGGGGGCAACCCCCGGACCCCCGGCCGGTCGTGTCGGGACCCCGGCCGTCACAGCAGCCCCGCGGCCCGGGCCCACCGGTACTTGGCGCCCAGCACCGCCACCGGCTTCTCCGTCGTGTACGGGTAGGCCACGACCCCCCGCTCGAAGAGGTACTGGCAGGCCTCCTCCACCTCCACGTCCCCGGCGAGCGAGGCCACCACCGGCTTGTCGATGCCGCGCTCGCGGAACTCGGCGACCACGCGCGCGGTCAGCTCCGCGAAGACCATCGGCGGTGTGACGATCGTGTGCCAGTAGCCGAGGACGAGCGCGTGGACGCGCGGGTCCTCCAGGCCCAGCCGGATCGTCGCCTCGTACGTCGACGGCGGCTCGCCCCCGGTGATGTCGACGGGGTTGCCGGCCGCGCCGAACGGCGGGATGAACCGGCGGAACGCCTCGTCCAGGTCGGGCGGGATCTCCATCAGCGACAGCCCGTTGTCCGTCACCGCGTCCGACAGCAGCACCCCGCTGCCCCCGGCCCCGGTGATGATCACGACGTTGTCGCCGCGCGGAGTGGGCAGCACGGGCAGCGCGCGGGCGTACTCCAGCATGGCGTTCAGGCCCGGCGCCCGGATGACACCGGCCTGCCGCAGGATGTCGTCGTACACGGCGTCGTCGCCGGCGAGCGCCCCGGTGTGCGAGCCGGCCGCCCTCGCCCCGGCCGCCGTGCGGCCCGCCTTGAGCACCACGACCGGCTTCTTCGGCACGGTCGCCCGCGCGGCCGCCACGAACGCGCGCCCGTCCTTGAGGTCCTCCAGGTGCATCGCGATGCACTCGGTGTGCGGGTCCTCGCCGAACCAGGTGAGCAGGTCGTCCTCGTCCAGGTCGGACTTGTTGCCCAGCCCCACGATCGCCGACACCCCCGTCTTGGTGGCCCGCGCGAAACCGAGGATCGCCATGCCGATCCCGCCCGACTGCGAGGTCAGCGCCACCCCGCCCTTGACGTCGTACGGCGTGCAGAACGTGGCGCACAGGTCCTGCCAGGTGGAGTAGTAGCCGTAGATGTTGGGCCCGAGCAGCCGCACGCCGTACCGCTCGGCGATGGCCACGATCTCCGCCTGGAGCGCGTGCTCGCCGGTCTCCGCGAAACCGGAGGGGATGAGGACGGCGTTGGGGATGCCCTTGCGTCCCACCTCCTCCAAGGCGCCGGCCACGAAGCGGGCGGGGATGGCGAAGACGGCCACATCCACCTCACCGGGAACGTCCGTGACACTCTTGTACGCCTTGCGGCCCAGAATGTCATCGGCCCTGGGGTTCACCGGATGGATGTCCCCGGCGAAACCGCCGTCGACGAGGTTGCGCATCACCGAATGGCCGATCTTCCCTGGCTCGTTGGAGGCGCCGATCACGGCGACTGCGCGGGGCTGCATCAGGCGGCGCATCGAGGTGAGGATCTCCTCGCGCGTGTAGCCGCGGCGGGCGGCCGGCCGGCCGTCCCCGAGAATGATCCGGATGTCGGCGGCGACCGCCCCGTCCGGCGTGGCGATCACCGGGTTCAGGTCCACCTCGGCGATCTCCGGGAAGTCCGCGACCAGATGGGACACCCGGCGGATCTGCTCGGCGAGCGCCCACCGGTCCACGCCCGCCCGGCCGCGCACCCCGCGCAGCACCTCGGCCGCCTTGACGGAGTCGAGCATCGACAGCGCCTCGTCGCCGCTGACCGGGGCCAGCCGGAACGTCACGTCCTTGAGCACCTCGACGAGCACCCCGCCGAGTCCGAACGCCACCACCTTCCCGAACGTCGGGTCGGTGACCGCGCCGACGATGACCTCCTGCCCGGGCGGCAGCAGCTCCTGCACCTGCACGCCCTCGATACGGGCCCCCGGGTCGTACGCCCGCGCGTTCCCGACGATCCGGTGGAAGGCGGCCCTGACGTCCGGCGCGCCCTCCACGCCCACGACGACCCCGCCGGCGTCGGTCTTGTGCAGGATGTCCGGCGAGACGATCTTCATCACCACGGGCCCGCCGAAGCGCGCCGCGGCCGCCACCGCCTCGTCCACGTCCCGCGCCAGCGCCTCACCGGGTACGGCGATGCCGTACGCGTCCGCGATCACCTTGCCCTCGGGCGCGGTGAGCGCGGTGCGCCCCTCGGCGCGCACGGCGTCGAGCAATGCGCGCACCCTCAGCTCTCGGTCCTCGGCCATCACCTCAGATCACCCCGTTCGCCTTCAGCAGGTGCAACTCCTCGTGGCCGAGCCCCAGTTCGCCCACGTACACCTCCGCGTTGTGCTCGCCGAGCAGGGGCGAGCCGGTGATCTCGACGGGGGAGTCGGACAGCTTCAGCGGGCTGCCGACGGTGACGAACTCGCCGCGCTCGGGGTGCGGGACGCGCACGATCATGTCGTTGGCCGCCAGCGAGGCGTCCTCGATGATCTCCTTGGTGGACAGGATCGGCCCGCACGGGATGTCGTGCGCGTTCAGCCGCTCCAGCACCTCCCACTTGGGCAGCGTGGAGGACCACTCCTCGATCAGCTGGAACATCTTGTTCAGCTTCGGCAGCCGCGCCTCGGGGGTGGCCCACTCGGGGTCGTCGGCGAGCTCGGGCCGGCCGATCAGCTCACTGATCGGCTTCCAGCCGACGGGCTGCACGATGACGTACACGTAGTCGTTGGGGCCGCCCGGCGCGCACTTGACCGCCCAGCCGGGCTGGCCGCCGCCGGAGGCGTTGCCGGAGCGGGGCACCTCGTCGCCGAAGTCCTCGTTGGGGTACTCGGCGAGCGGCCCGTGCGCCAGGCGCTGCTGGTCGCGCAGCTTCACCCGGCACAGGTTCAGCACCGCGTGCTGCATGGCCACGTTGACCCGCTGCCCGCGCCCGGTGCGCTCCCGCTGGAACAGCGCGGCGAGGATGCCGGCGACGGCGTGCACGCCCGTGCCCGAGTCGCCGATCTGGGCGCCGGTCGCCAGCGGCGGGCCGTCCTCGAAGCCGGTGGTCGCCATCGAGCCGCCCATGGCCTGCGCGACGACCTCGTACGCCTTGAAGCCCGTGTACGGCCCCTCGCCGAAGCCCTTGATGGAGGCGTACACGATCCGCGGGTTGATCTCCTGGATGCGCTCCCAGGTGAAACCCATCCGGTCGACCGCGCCGGGCCCGAAGTTCTCCACCATGACGTCGCTGCGGCGGATCAGTTCGGTGAGGATCTCCTTGCCGCGCTCGGTCTTGGTGTTCAGCGTGATGCTCCGCTTGTTGCAGTTGAGCATCGTGAAGTAGAGGGAGTCGACGTCCGGCAGGTCGCGCAGCTGCTTGCGGGTGATGTCCCCGCCGGGCGCCTCCAGTTTGATCACGTCGGCGCCGAGCCAGGCGAGCAGCTGGGTCGCGGACGGCCCGGACTGCACGTGCGTCATGTCGAGGACGCGGATGCCGTCAAGTGCCCTGGCGGTCATGTCCGTTCACCTCACTTGTACATCGTCTGGTTCATGGTTCCGGGGGCGTAGGCGTCCGGGTCGACCCACACGTTGATCAGCGAGGGCTTGCCGGACTCGCGGGCGCGGCGCAGGGCCGGGCCGATGTCGGCGGGGTCGCGGACCTCCTCGCCGTGGCCGCCGAGGATCTGCGCGAACTTGTCGTAGGGGACGTCGCCGAGGGTGTTGCCGACCCGCTCGCGCTCCTTGCCGTACTTGGCGGCCTGGCCGTAACGGATCTGGTTCATCGAGGAGTTGTTGCCGACGATGCCGACGAAGGGCAGGTCGTAGCGGACCAGGGTCTCGAAGTCCCAGCCGGTCAGGGAGAACGCGCCGTCGCCGAAGAGGGCGACGACCTCCTTGTCGGGGCGGGCCTGCTTGGCGGCCAGGACGAAGGGGATGCCGACGCCGAGCGTGCCGAGCGGGCCCGGGTCCATCCAGTGGCCGGGCGACTTGGGCTGCACGACCTGCCCGGAGAAGGTGACGATGTCGCCGCCGTCGCCGATGTAGATCGAGTCCTCGGTGAGGAAGTCGTTGATCTCGCCGACCAGCCGGTAGGGGTGGATCGGCGAGGCGTCGGACCGGAGCTGCGGCAGCCGCTTCTCGATCGCGGTCTGCTCGGCGGCGCGCAGCTCGTCCAGCCACTCCTTGCGCCTGGCGGCGCCGCCGTTGACGCGCCCGGAGGCCGCCTCGGTGACCGCCTTCAGCACGAGCCCGGCGTCCCCGACGATGCCGAGGTCGATGTCGCGGTTCTTGCCGACCGTGCGGTAGTCGAGGTCGATCTGCACGACCGTGGCCGCGGGGGAGAGGCGCTTGCCGTAGCCCATGCGGAAGTCGAAGGGGGTGCCGACGATCACGATGACGTCGGCGTGGGAGAAGGCGTAGCGGCGCGAGAGCTGGAAGTGGTGCGGGTCGCCCGGGGGGAGGGTGCCGCGTCCGGCTCCGTTCATGTACGCCGGGATGTTCAGGGTGCGGACCAGCTCGGTCGCGGCCTCGGTGCCGCGGGTCGTCCACACCTGACTGCCCAGCAGGACGGCCGGTTTCTCCGCGTGCACGAGGAGGTCGGCGAGCTTCTCGATCGCCTCCGGGTCGCCGGCCGAACGGGTCGAGGCGCGGTAGGCGCCGGCCTTCGGCACCCGGGCCGTTGCGGCCGGCACCTTGGCGTCCAGCACGTCGCGCGGGATCTCCAGGAACGAGGGGCCGGGCGCGCCGTGGAAGCACTCGCGGAACGCCATCGACACCATGTCCGCCGCGCGGGCCGTGTCCGGCACGGTCGCCGCGAACTTGGTGATCGGCGCCATCATGTCGACGTGCGGCAGGTCCTGCAGGGACCCCATCTTGTGCTGGGTGAGCGCCCCTTGGCCGCCGATCAGCAGCAGGGGGGACTCCGCCCGGAAGGCGTTGGCGACACCGGTGACCGCGTCGGTGGTGCCCGGCCCGGCGGTGACGACCGCGCAGCCGGGCCTGCCGGTGAGGCGCGCGTAGCCGTCGGCGGCGTGGGCGGCGACCTGCTCGTGCCGGACGTCCACGACGTCGATGCCCTCGTCCACGCAGCCGTCGTAGATGTCGATGATGTGGCCGCCGCACAAGGTGTAGATGCGGTCGACCCCCTCCGCCTTGAGCGCCTTGGCGACGAGGTGACCACCGGAGATGAGGTCCTGGTTGTCGTCGGGCATGGCGACGTCCCGTCCCTTCGTTGGGGGCTCGCTTCGTACATTGCATACAGTCGACGAATACTGTATGAACCTTGTTATCCCGCATCCGATGGGTGGTGTCCAGGGGGCGTGCGGCACTTTCACGACAGGAGCCGGAATGGACCTGTACGAACACCAGGCAAGGCAACTCCTCGCGGACCACGGCGTGTTGGTGCCGAGGGCGGAGGTCACGGACTCGGCGGACCGAGCCCGCGAGCTCGCCCGCGCACTGGGCGGCCGCGTCGTCGTCAAGGCACAGGTGAAGACGGGCGGACGCGGCAAGGCCGGCGGGGTGGTGCTCGCCGCCGACCCGCCGGCCGCCGAACGGGCGGCGCGCCGCATCCTCGGCATGGACCTCAAGGGCCACACCGTCCGCACGGTCATGCTGGCCGAACCCGTCGGCATCGAGGAGGAGTTCTACGTCTCCTACGTCCTCGACCGCGCCGCGGGCGGCTTCCTCGCCATCGCCTCCGCCGAGGGCGGCATGGACATCGAGGAGGTCGCCGCGAGCCGCCCCGAGGCCGTGGCGCGCATCCCCGTGGACCCCGCCGAGGGCGTCACCCCGGCGAAGGCGGCCGCCATCGCCGCGGCGGCGGGACTTCCCCCGCAGACGGTGGACACCCTCGTACGGCTGTGGCAGGTGCTCGTCCGCGAGGACGCGCTGCTCGTCGAGGTCAACCCGCTCGTACGGACCACGGACGGCCGGATCGTCGCCCTCGACGGCAAAGTCACCCTGGACGACAACGCCCGCTTCCGCCACGCCCGTTGGGGAGCGGCCGACGGGGAGCACGACGACCCGCTGGAGGCGGCGGCCGCCGCCAAGGGCCTGCACTACGTCAGGCTCGACGGCGAGGTCGGAGTCATCGGCAACGGCGCCGGCCTGGTCATGTCGACCCTCGACGCGGTCGCCGGCTGCGGCGCCCGGCCCGCCGACTTCCTCGACATCGGCGGCGGGGCGTCCGCGACGGTCATGGCCGACGGACTGGACATCGTCCTGTCCGACCCGGCCGTCCGCGCCGTGCTCGTCAACGTCTTCGGCGGCATCACCGCCTGCGACGCGGTCGCCGACGGCATCCTCCAAGCCGTCGACCGCGTCCGGCTCACCAAGCCGCTCGTCGTGCGCCTCGACGGCAACAACGCGGCGCGCGGCCGGGCCCTCCTCGACGCGCGCGCCCACCCCCTCGTCCAGCAGGTCCCCACCATGGACGGCGCCGCCCGCCGCGCCGCCGACCTCGCCACCGCCGGCTGAAGGAGCCCCGCCATGGCCATCTACCTCACGCAGGACAGCAGGGTCCTCGTCCAGGGCATGACCGGCGGCGAGGGCATGCGGCACACCCGCCGCATGCTCGCCGCCGGCACCCACGTCGTCGGCGGCGTCAACCCGCGCAAGGCCGGCCGCACCGTCGACTTCGGCGACCACGCGGTCCCCGTCTTCGGCTCCGTCGCCGAGGGCGTCGCCGCCACCGGCGCCGACGTCACCGTCGTCTTCGTCCCGCCCGCCTTCGCCAAGGCGGCCGTCCTGGAGGCCGCCGACGCCGGCATCGGCCTCGCCGTCGTCATCACCGAGGGCATCCCGGTCCACGACACGGTCGCCTTCACCGCGTACGCGAGGAGCAGGGGCACGCGGATCATCGGCCCCAACTGTCCCGGCCTGATCACGCCCGGCCGGTCCACCGCGGGCATCATCCCCGCCGACATCGCCAAACCCGGCCGCATCGGCCTGGTCTCCAAGTCCGGCACGCTCACCTACCAGCTCATGCACGAACTGCGCGACACCGGCTTCTCCACCTGCGTCGGCATCGGCGGCGACCCCGTCGTCGGCACCACCCACATCGACTGCCTCGCCGCCTTCCAGGAGGACCCCGACACCGACCTGATCGTCCTCATCGGGGAGATCGGCGGCGACGCCGAGGAACGGGCCGCCGCCTACATCCGTGACCACGTCACCAAACCGGTCGTCGGCTACGTCGCCGGCTTCACCGCCCCCGAGGGCAGGACCATGGGCCACGCGGGTGCGATCGTCTCCGGCTCGACGGGGACGGCCGTAGCGAAGAAGCAGGCCCTGGAGGCGGCCGGGGTGCGGGTCGGCGACACCCCGACCCGCACGGCACAGCTCGTCCTGTCCGCGCTCGACGGAACGTCGTGAGGAGACCCCCATGACCGTGAGGGAGAGCCCCATGACCGTGAGGGAGACCCCATGACCATGACCCTGACCCTGAAGGCCGGGACCTCCTGGGCCGACGCCTGGCGGCGCTGCCTCGCCGCCGCCCCCGAGGCGTTCCGCGACGACCGCGTCCTCAACCTCTGGGACGCGGGCTGGCGGGCCGACGGCCGCGTCCTGCCCGCCACCAGCCCGGTCGACGGCACGCCCGTCGCCGGCCCGCCCCGCCTCGACGGGGACACCGCCCGCCGCGCCGTGCGCGCCGCGCTCGACCAGCACCGCGCCTGGCGCCACGTCCCGCTCGCCGAGCGGCGCGCCCGCGTCGCGGCCACCCTCGACGCGCTCGCCGCCCACCGCGATCTGCTGGCGCTGCTGCTCGTCTGGGAGATCGGCAAACCCTGGCGGGCGGCGCGGGCCGACGTGGACCGGGCGATCGACGGGGTGCGCTGGTACGCCGACGGCATCGAGCCGATGCTGGCCGGGCGGGCCCCGCTGGACGGGCCGGTGTCCAACATCGCCAGCTGGAACTACCCGATGAGCGTGCTGGTGCACGCCCTGCTCGTACAGGCCCTGGCGGGCAACGCGGTCGTCGCCAAGACCCCCACCGACGGCGGTGTCGCCTGCCTGACCCTCGCCTGCGCCCTCGCCGCCCGCGAGGGCGTGCCCGTCACCCTCGTCAGCGGCAGCGGGGGCGAGCTGTCCGAGGCGCTGGTGCGGGCGCCGGAGATCGGCTGCGTGTCCTTCGTCGGCGGCCGCGACACCGGCGCCGCGGTCGCCACGGCCGTAGCCGACCTCGGCAAGCGGCACGTGCTGGAACAGGAGGGGCTCAACACCTGGGGCGTCTGGGAGTACTCGGACTTCGCCGCGCTGGCGAGCGCCCTGCCGAAGCTCTTCGACTACGGCAAGCAGCGCTGCACCGCCTACCCGCGCTTCGTCGTGCAGCGCACGCTGTTCGACGCGTTCCTGGAGGCGTACCTGCCGGCCGTGCGGAGCCTGAGGTTCGGCCACCCGCTGGCCGTCGAGCAGCCCGACGACCCCTTCCCCACCCTCGACTTCGGCCCGCTGATCAACGCGGCCAAGGCGAAGGACCTCACCGACCAGGTGGCGCTCGCCGTCGACCGGGGCGCCGTGCCGCTCTACCGCGGCAGCCTGGCGGACGCCCGCCTCCTGCCCGGCCAGGACACCTCGGCGTACGTCCCCCCGGTCACGCTGCTGAACCCGCCCCCGTCCTCACCGCTCCACCACGCGGAACCCTTCGGCCCGGTCGACACGATCGTCCTGGTCGACACCGAGGCGGAGCTGCTGGCCGCCATGAACGCCTCCAACGGCGCCCTGGTGGCCACCCTGTCCACCGACGACCGGGCCACGTTCGACCGGCTGGCCCCGCAGATCCGCGCGTTCAAGGTCGGGCACGGCGTGCCCCGCTCGCGCGGTGACCGCGACGAACTGTTCGGCGGCTTCGGCGGCTCCTGGCGGGGCGCGTTCGTCGGCGGGGAACTGCTGGTACGAGCGGTGACGTGGGGCCCGGCGGGGGAGAGGCTGCCGGGCAACTTCCCGGAGTGCCGGCTGATGCCGTGAGGCGCGGACGGAGACGCGGACGGAGACGCGGCGGGTGAGGACTCAGTGGGCCTTGGCGATGATCTCGTCGGCCAGCCAGCGAGCGACCCCCTGTGGGTAGGGCCGGGGAAGGCTGAGCACGATGTGGTTCATCCCGGTGGCGACCAGCGCGGCGACCGTCTCGCGGGTCGCCGCCGGATCGTCGTACGAGACGAGCACCTGCACCGAGCGCTCGATCTCCCTCGGGTCGCGCCCGAGGGCCGCGCAGTGCGCGTCGAGGACGCGGGACCGCTCGGCGACGAACTCGACGCCGTGGTGCGGCGGTCCCGGGATGTTCCAGGCGTCGGCGTGCTCGGCCACCAGCCGCAGCAGCCGGGTGCCCCAGCCGCCGATCAGCAGCGGGGGTCCCGGCCGCTGCACGGGCTTGGGCTCGTTGCGGGTGCCCTTGAGCCGGTAGTGGCGGCCCTGGTAGTCGAAGACGTCCTCGGTCCACATCAGCTTCAGGATCTCGGCGGTCTCCGCGAGCCGGGCGATGCCCTCGGCGGGCGGGACCAGGTCGAGCCCGTACGCCGCGTACTCCGCGAGCGCCGGATTGGGTCCGGCGATCCCTCCCGCGCCGGGCGGCTGGTGGGTGCCGCCGACGCCGATCCCGAGGACGAGCCGGCCGCCGGAGATCACGTCCAGGGTGGAGGCCATCTTCCCGAGCAGGGCGGGCGGCCGTATCCGGTTGCTGGTCACCAGCAGCCCGAGGCGCAGCCGCCGGGTCTGCGCGGCGAGCGCGCTGAGCAGCGTCCAGCCCTCGTGGATCTGCCCGTCCGCGGGCCCCGCCACCGGCAGCAGGTGGTCCCACAGCCAGGCGTCCTCGATCTCGGGCACGGCGTCGGCCTCCAGCCAGACGCGGCGGATGTCCTCGTAGCTCACGTGCATGGGAGTGGTCTTGAGGCCGAAGCGCACAGGGTTCATGACGATCAGGCTAACCAATCATCAGCGATGCTGACAATCAGTTGCCCGAATGCAGCCGATAGAGTCATGGAATGCGTGGAACGGACCGCCCTCAGCCCCCGACGCCGCCGACGCCGCTCGAATCCCGGCTCGGCTACCTGCTCAAGCACGCCCAGGCCGCCTTCGCCCGCGCCTCCGCGGAGGCCCTCGCGCCCCACGGCGTGGACGGCCACGAACTGGCCGTCCTGGTCGTTCTCGCCGGCGACGAGCCGCTGTCCCAGGTGGAGGCGGCGGCCCGGCTCGGCGTCGACCGCACGACGATGGTGGCGCTGATCGACGGCCTGGAGGACCACGGCCTGGTACGGCGCCGCCGCAGCCCGCAGGACCGCCGCAAGAACATCGTCGAGCTGACCGAGGCCGGCCGGGAGCGCCTGCACGCCGCGGAAGAGGCCCGCCGGGCGGCCGAGCGCCGCTTCCTCGCCGCCCTGGACGAGGAGACTGCGGCCACCCTTGTCCACGCGCTGCGGACACTCGTCACGGGGGACGCGTCACCACCCGCACACACCCCGTGACCAGCGGCCCAGCCCCGCCCGCGCACCGCACCCCCGCACGGATACGCAGGTGAAACGCACCGCGAAACCTTGGTATGGTTGTCCTCGTCGCCGCGGGGAAGACCCCGGCCGGTCGACAGACACCTTGTCCGGGTGGCGGAATGGCAGACGCGCTAGCTTGAGGTGCTAGTGCCCTTTATCGGGCGTGGGGGTTCAAGTCCCCCCTCGGACACCAGCGAGACCCCTGCGATGCAGGGGTCTTCTTTTTTGCTCCCGCCCGGCTTCCGCCGTACCTCCGGGCCTACCCGGACCATCCTGCCGGGCCGCCTGCCGGTTCATGAGACGGGTCGGCGCGCATCACCCCTGCGAAAGCCGGCCGCCGCTGTCCGGGAGAATCGTCCCGGTGCACGCGAGATCCGGTCGCGCAGCTCCGTTCGGGCTGTCGGCGACGGCCTGTGCCGGGTGTGACGCCCACCGACGTGCCGCTGGAGCTCACCGAGGGAAGTGAACGTGGAGCAGTTTGCCGCAGGCAAAGTTCTGCGCAACAGGTACCGGCTGGACCGGATTCTGGGCAGAGGCGCGATGGGCCAGGTCTGGCAAGGGACGGATGTCTATCTGGACCGGCCAGTGGCGATCAAGACCGTTGCCGCGGATCTTCTGGCCCTGCCGGACTGGCGCCCCACCGCCCTGGCCCGCTTCGAGAGGGAGGCGAAGGCCGCTGCCCGTCTGGACCATGCCAACATCACCACCGTGTACGACGCCGCCGTCACCGAGGACGTCTGCTGCCTGGTGATGCAGCTCGTCGACGGGACGACGCTCGACAACGTCATCGACGGCGCCGACGGCGGGCGCCTGTCCGTTCCCGCGGCCGTCTCCGTGGCTGCGCAGATGTGTTCGGGACTGTCCGCCGCGCATGCGGCCGGCCTCGTGCACCGCGATCTCAAGCCCCAGAACGTGATGGTCAGCTCCAGCGGTCTGGTGAAGATCCTCGACTTCGGGCTGGTCAAGATCCTCTCGGACACCGACCCGCGGCTCACCATGACGGGTGAAACGCTCGGCAACGTGTCCTACGCGTCGCCCGAACTCCTGGCCGGTGAAAATCCGTTGGACGCTCGCAGCGACTTGTATGCGGTGGGGTGCCTGCTGCACCACATGCTCACGGGACGGCCGCCCTTCCATGGAAAGGTGCCCGCCGAGCTGGTGACCCAGCACCTCACGGCGTCCCCGCCCCGGCTGGCCGACTGCGGTACCGAGGCCCCGGCGGAACTTCAGGAATTGCTGCAAGCCTTGCTCGCCAAGCGTCCCGAGGACCGTCCCCGCGGTGCGGCGGAAGTGTACGTGGCGCTCGCCCCGTACCTGCCGGTTCCTGACGCGGCTCTCGCGATCCGCAGGATGCCGCCGGAGGATCCCCGGCGGCCGTTCCTCGTCCCCCATGGACCGGTCGTGCCGCGCTAGCCGGAGCGAGACGCGGCACGGTCCCGGGAGTCGCTCATGCCGCGACGGGCGGCCGAACCTTGATCAGTTCCTTGAGGAACGGGCTCGGCTCCCCGTGCCAGAAGATGTCCAGGCTGTCCCGTGCGCGCGTGGCCGCCACGAAGAGCAGGGAGCGGGAGCGCTGCATCTCCGCCCGGTGGCGTGCGGGGTCCGTGGCCCGCCGCTGCTGGACACTCGCATGGGGCACCAGTCCGTCGGTCACACCGGCAATGATCATGCGCTGGTATTCGAGTCCCTTGAACCGGAACATCGTGCCGACGTGCACGCCGCTGTCGCCGCGGGGCCCGTCCGGGCCGATCTCCAGCGCTCGGATGCCGTGCCGGCCCAGCGCAAAGACGACTTCACTCGCCATCTTGTTGCTCGGCACGGCGATCGCGATCTGCTCGTGGGGCACGTCGCCCCAGGACTCGATCAGCGCCGCGATCGCCTCCAGCTCGTCCTCCCAGTCGTCGAGCCGGTGAAGGTTCGGGACGGCGCCACTGAGCACGGACCGGTAACCGCCCAGAGTCTCCGTACTGCCGTCGAGGTCGTCGTACGTCTCCTCGCCGAGCAGGTTCAGCGCGGAGCGCAGGATCTGCCGGGTGGTGCGGTAGCTCAGCGACAGCTTCGAGGACCGGCCGCGGATGTTGATGCCGAGACTGCCGAGGGTCACCTGGTTCTTGTAGATGCGCTGGTGGGTGTCACCGACCAGGAAAAGGTCGTTCCGGTCGGGAGCGGTCATCGCACGGAGCATCTTCCAGTGCGCGGGCCGCAGGTCCTGAGCCTCGTCCACCACGATGTGCCGGTACCGGTAGCGCAGCCAGCCGCCGGAACCGTCGGCCATGTGGATGTTGTCGAGGCCGCCCGCTTCCTCTCGCTGACGGTCGATGGCCTGGATGCGCCGCGCCCGCTCCGTTTCGAGCTGGGCTGCGCGCTCCGCGATCTGATCCCAGGTCTGGACCTCGAGCCGGTCCAGGCGCTGCGTGAACCGCTCGGCGAGCTGCCAGATCTCAGCGCGTTCGGACCGGCTGACCGTGCGTCCCCGTCCGGCGCGGCGGGCCCGGAAGTAGTCCGTGCGGGACGTGACGGCCTGGCCGAGGATGACTTGCGTCCATTCGTCGTTCAGGAATTCCGCGTCCCAGCTGTCTTCACCGAGTTCGTCGAGGAGCGAGCGCCATTCGCGGACCGCCTGCGCCTCGTCGATGATCCGCTTGCGGTTGCCGGGCTCGGCCTCCCGGACGGTCCGCAGCGCGAGCTGGTCGACGTGGCTGATCTCGACGCGCGACAGCAAGGGCTCGCCTCCCAGGGCGAGAAGCCGTGACCGCAGATCCGCGGCGAGGTTCTTGTTGTACGTGGTCAGCAGGACCGGCTTGTTCCGGCCGGCCGGGAGCTGCTCGACCAGGTGCTTGACCCGGTGCAGTGCCACGATCGTCTTGCCGGTGCCGGGCCCGCCGCCCACGCGGGCCGGACCGCTGTAGTCCCGCGTGACGCGCTTGGCCTGCGTCGGGTGCAGGAACACCTTCCAGCGTCCGAAGTCCCCGCCCTCCAGTGCCTCGCGCAGCGCGTCGTCGGTCGTGGTGACGATGGTGGCGGGACGTTCCACGGCAGCCCGGAAGTCCTCGGTGTCCACAGGTTCCGGCGCCGCAACGGGAGCCGTGACCTGCTCCAGGACATCGTCGTACTCCTTGCCGTCGTACAGCGCCAGCAGCACCTCGCCGGTGAGCTGCGGCGCGTACTCGACGAGCCCGAGGAGCTGGTCCTCGGTGGTCAGCGCAGCGACGACAGGGATCAGCGAGGGTGCCACACCCAGGTCGGTGAGCTGCTGTTCCGACCACTTCTCGAACAGCGGCTGCGGACCGGCGGGCTCGGCCGGGTGAAGCGGCTCGGCCGGCGTGGAGGGCGTGTCCGTCCGCGGGGCTGGAGGACTGAGCACTTCCTCCTGCACGACCTGCAGGTCCACGTACTCGATGCCACCGGTGACGCGGTTGACCGAGTACGTGAGCCGGTCGAGGTGCGCGTACACGTCCTTGCGGTGCTTGACCGAGACGATCAGCCAGTCGTCGTCGGCCAGCCGCAGCAGCAACGCACGGTACTCGTCGTTGATGCGCGCCGAGTACAGCTTGTCGTGTCCCTGCAGCTGCTTGAGACGCAGTCCCGCGGAATCGGGGTTGGTCTTGAACTTGTGCTGGAAGTCGTAGATGGCGCCCTTGACCGGGCGGGGGAGCTTGAGGATCTCCCGGTCCGCCTTGTCGAGCAGGCGCAGCGTCACGTTCTTGCCGGTCACGGCTGTTCGTTCTCCCCGTTGTCCGTGGTGGTGCCGTCTGGCTGGGTACGACCTTCTCGCTCGCCGGAAGGTTGTGCTCCGCCGATTCGGTCCGCGATGTCGCGCGCAGTCCAGTCGGCTGCGGGGCGCACCTCCCAGCCCGCCGCGGCAAACGCTCGATCGCGGTCGGCGGCTTCCTGGTCCTCCGTCTGGCCCTCCGGCGGGCGCGGGGCGAGGACGACGCCGATGCGTGCGCCGGGCCACGCCAGTTCCGCCAGCCAGCCGTTCTCGTCGAGTTCGTAACCGTCCTCGGGGACCGGAAGGCCGCGTGCGGCGAGGGCCTCGGCCAGGGCGAGCAGGCCGGGCTCGTCCGGGTCGAGGTACTCGACGATCCGGGCCCACGCAGCGTCTCGTGCGGGTGGTGCCTGCCCGGCCGCGGACGCCTCCGCGGCGACCGATGGCGAGGGCGCGGTCGTCCCGGCATGGGCGGACTGGCCACGGGCCCTCACGGAGGCCACGGTCGCGGTGTCAGGGCCGGCGGTGGAACCGACCTCGATGCAGACGCTCTCCAGGACTCCACGGCCGCCGGTGATCGCCAGCGTCTCGACGATGAACCCGTCGAGGCGGCTGGTGGTGAGCTGGACGGCGTCACCGCCGCCGGCGTCCAGGAACTGCAGCACGTTCGACCAGTACAGCCACGCCCGCCAGCGACGCTTGTGCGCCTCCTCGTGGGTGTGGACGCCCGGCCCGTCGTCGAGAAGGACGATGCCGGTCCACGAGGGCGGTGTCGCCCGCCCGTCCGCCGCGAACACCAGCGGCAGTCCCGAGCGGTCGGTGACCGTGAACAGCTGCACGGGGCCACGGGGCCCCGAGGGTGTTCCACCGCGCAGCGCCAGCGTGATCTGCTCACCGAGCGCATCGGGCGGCAGCGGCACGGGGCGGACCCCGGCCCCCATGAAGCCCGCGAGGGCCGCCTCAGCACGCCCCTGCCAGCGCTTCGCGTCCGGCTGCCGCAGGTACTCCACGAGTTGCACAGCCGGATTGACCCAGACGGTCTCGGCGAGCTCACCGGGCAGGGCGCGCCACACCTTCTCGTAATAGCCGCGGGCCCGGGCGCGCGCCTGGTCCCCGTACGGCTCCCACACGGGATCAGCGGGGCCGGCACCCGCGTGCCCGATGTCGCGGATGCGGCGCTGCCACTCCTTCACGTCACCGTAAGTGAGCTGGAAGACGCGCAGCCCTTCCGCGCGCAGCCCAGTGCGCTTGTCGGCATCGTCGCCCACGCGGTTGTGCTCACGGCCGGCGTGGAACTCGTAACCATCCAGGTAGACGGCCACGCGGGGCCCCGGGGCGTCGACCCGTTCGAAGAGGACGTCGGGACGGGTTCCGTCGAGGACACGCTGCTGCGACACCCGCCAGCTCAGTGTGGTGCCGTCCGCCGCCGTCAGCCGCAGATCCAGTGCGTGGGTACCGGCCGGCGTTATGTACGCGTCGCCGCTGGCGTGGCTTTCCGGCAGGCCCGCCCACTCGCGCAGGGTGTCGATGAACAGTACTTCGAGATCGCTCTCGGCTTGCCTGTGCATCGGGATGTGCTGGGTGGTGGCGACGGGCGAGGTGTGCCAGCGCTCACCGTCCGCACCGAGCAACTCGTCCAGCATCTGCCGGACCTCGTTGCGGCTGACCTTGTCGTAGTCGGCCGGCGGCACGCGGCGCAGCAGGCAGCGGTGACAGCCGTCGAGCCCCTTCTCCAGGCACCCACAGCTCTCGATCACCTCACGGGCCTTGAGCAGCACCTCGCGGAAACCGTCGGAAGTCGCCAGACGGTGCAGGTAGCCGGTGCCGCCGGGCAGCCGGTCGTACACCACCAGGAACCGGCGCGGCCAGTCGCGGTCCTCGCCGTCCGGCATGGAGGCGGCGGTGATGTCGATGTGGTCGGGGTCGCCGCCGTAGCGGGCGGCTATGCCCGCGAACAGCGCGGCGGTGAAGGAGGCGAGCCGCTCCTTGGCCCGCGCGACGGACGCCGGCAGCAGGATGCGGACGGCCTCCGTCGTCAGCTCGTGCGCGAGAAGCAGTGGTACGTCGAGTCCGGCGCCCTGCTCCTCCCCACTGCCGTGCAGCCGGCGGCGCGGGCACCACAGCTGATGGTGGGCGCTGGCACGCGTGGAGCGGGCCAGGGACGCGGTGAGCGCGTGCTGTGACTGGTCGACGACCGGCCGCCCGTCGGCTGTCGCGCCACCGCAGATGGTGCACACGTAGAACGGGTTCAGCCGCACGTCGTCCCCGGCCAGCGGAACCGTGCTGCTGCCGTCCTGCCGGTCGATCCCGAGGTTCAGGGTGCGGATGACGGCCTTGCGTGTGAAGTCGGCGCCGAAGACCGCGGTGTCGTGCCGCCACGAACCGGCTGCCAGGTGCGCCGGGTCGATGTCGACGGTGGTGAGGACCGCGTACCGCTTCTGGTCCCGTTCGTCACGGTCGTCCCGCACCCGTGCGTCGTCCCGCTTGTCCCGTGACATCACGCGCCGGGGCTCGAGCACGTGGTGCACGCAGCCTGCGTCGGCGATCTCCCGTGACCCGCACCGCGGGCACGGCGAGGTGTCGTTCTTCGGGTCGCCGTGCGTCCGCGCGTAACCGCAGGCCGGGCACATCCGCCAGACTGCCCAGGCACGCCGCTCCGGGCTGCCGATGTCGAGGGCGCGCACGACGTGCCGATAGCCGTTGACGTAGAAGCTGTTGCCGGGCGCGAGTTCGGTCAAGGCCAGTTTGCGGGACCGCTCATAGTCCCGGACCTCGTTGCGGTACACCCAGTCCCGACGCCCCTCGTCGCCTTCCGGATCCTCCGAGCCCTCCTCGTCGCCGGTGGGCTCCTTCCAGTAGAGCGTGGCCTCCAGGGAAGTGGTCGTGTCGGTGAGGCTGTAGTTGGGCAGCAACCCCAGTTCGACGAGGGCCCCGTGGGCACTCGTCTGGCTGATCGCGCGCAGCAGTTCGCCGGTGGCGCGGCGTTCCGCGAGCAGCTCACGCCGCTCGGCGCCCTGTTCACGGTCCTCGACGAGCAGGCCGTCCATCGCGGTGTCGATGGCCGCGATCCGGCGGCGCAACTCCTCACGGCGCGCGGTCCACTCCTCCTCGGCCTCTTGCAGGGCCCGCGCGATCCCGCCGGTGGCGTACGCGCGCAGTTCGTCCGCGGCGTGCTGGGACACCCCCCGGTCGTCGTCCGCCCCGCCGGATGCCTGCGGGAACAGCGCCAGGAACTCCTCCACCAGCCGGGCCCCATGAGTGAGCGCCGCGTCCGACAGGTCCTGGCACCAGCCGGTGGTGCCGAACAAGGCCGACGACAGGCGCGGCACCGGCATGAGCGGCTCGCCGTCCGCGGTGGTCAGCTCGCCGCGCGCCGCCCGGTCCAGCAGATGCGCTGTGTACTGGCGGCGCAGGATCTCGACGGCCGACAGGTAGCAGCCCGGCGGAACGATGTCACCGGCGATCATCTCGGTCGGGTCGTCCAGGTAGTACCGGTCACGGGCCCGGCGTCCGCCGAAGGCGACCACCAGGGCGTTGCCGGTCCGGCGTCCGGCCCGCCCGGCACGCTGCACGTAGTTCGCAGGTCCTCCCGGCAGCGAGCCGAGCAGCACCGCCGAGAGGTCTCCGATGTCGATGCCCAGTTCCAGGGTGGGCGTGCAGGACAGCACGTTGGGGTCGGTGTAGTGGGTGCCCTGCCGGAACGTCCGTTCCACGCGCTCCCGTTCGGGCCGGGTCAGCATGCCGGTGTGCTCGGCCGTGACGACGCGGTAGGTGCCCCCGGTCAGGTACAGACGGCGGTAGTAGTCGGCCCGGTAGTCGCGCTCGAGCTTCCTGCCGAAGCCACCGCTGCCGGCTCCGGTCGACGACATGCCGTTCTGCGGCGGCGTGAGCGTGCCGGTGCAGCGCCAGCGCGGACAGGGGTGCCCGTACCATCGGGTGCGCCGCTCGGGCGGCACCACCTGTTGCCAGCCGCACTCCTCGCAGGACACGAACGCCTTGTTGACCAGGTCGTCCGCCAGCAACCTGACGTGGACGTGGCCCGGCTGCAGCCCGTAGACACGGGTCGTGCGGTCCTTGGCGGTGCGCACCGACAGCACGCCCTCGTCCGCTAGTACCGGCAGCAGCCTGCGCAGGTATTCGGTCGCCTGGGGCGTGTCCAGCCCGAGGCAGCGCCGCGTCCAGTCCTGGTACCAGTTGTTCTTACCGGTGATCGTGTCGAACTTCGTCTTCTCCTTGGGCCCGTCGAGCAGGAACCTCGGCGGCGCGACGCGTCCCTCGGGGAAAGCGGGCATGCCTTCGGGCCGCCGGCCGGAGATCAGGTACTGGTTGACGCCCGCTTCCCTGATCCAGGTGTCCAGCCACCGGTGCCGCACGCCGCCGCGCAGCCGCAGCCGCTCCAGCAGCCCGCGCACGAACGCCATGTACCGCTCGGGCGTGGGCAGCCCGCCGTCGAGTCCCAGTTGCCCGGGCAGGGTGAGGTGGAGGTCACGGGCGAGTGCGACGATCCGGTCCGGGTCGTCGACCACCACCTCCGCGGCCGTGGTCCGTGTCAGCTCCAGGGTGCGCCCGAGCCGGGAGCGCAGCCCGAACTCCATGACGGTCGCGAACGCCAGCCGTTCACCGATCAGTTTCCAGGTCCGCGCGTCCCCGGTGCCGCGCCCCGACAGGAGCCGGTCCACGCCCGGTTCGTCATGCAGGTCCGGCGGGACGACCGCGGCGAGTGTCTGCGGGTCGTCCACCGAGTCCAGGACGTCGCCGATGAGGTCGTTGAGGGGGAGCGGTGCACCGGAGTCGTCCAGCTGGTGCGCCAGCAGGGAGCGCAGCGAGAACTTGTACGAGGCGTTCGCGACGTACCCGGCTCGGTGCGCCGCGTCCTGCGTGGAGTCGTTGAACAGCAGCGTCTTGCGTTCCTCCGGCGCCAGAGCGATCTCGTGGCCGCCGGTGAACAGCTGGGTGACGGCGGCGGAGGCCAGCGCGGCGAGCGCGGTGCCGAGGAACCTGATGCCGTTGTCCGTGTTGCAGGCCGGGCAGGTGTCGTCCTTGGCGGCCTGGTCGGCGGTCTTCTTGTCGAGAATGGCCCGCGCGAACCAGGCGTCCTGCAGCCCCTCCCCGTCCTCGGCGACGGGCAGGCGGTAGGTTCCCTGCGCCCCGTCCAGCACCACCACGGTCTGCGGGTCGACGCCGCCCGCCTGCTTCGGCCCGGTGCCGGTCAGCGCCGCCAGAGCGTCCCGCGCCTCGGCCGGCGTCGCCGAGATGAAGTACCGCAGCCGCCGCTTGTCCCGTCCGACGGACGCCGACCAGATCTTCGTCGGGCTGGTCTCCAGCTTCTGCGGATCGGCCTCCGGGGACAGAGCCGCCCAGCCCGACCGGCCGCACACACGGCAGTAGACGGCGGGCAGATGGGCCTGCGCCGGACGCTGCACGGTGTCCGAACCAGGCAGCGCCTCCGGCCGCCGGGAGTCCGAGGTCGGCCACTCGTCGCTGTCGGACAGTTCCTCCGACGCCGACGCCGCGGTGAGCGCGGAACGCCGCGCGGCGGCGCGCTCGTCCTCGTACCAGCGGAACTCCGGACGGCCGCTCACCCCGCTGAGCACACGCCCCACCGGCCGCACCCACAGATGCGCCTCGATGTGCAGCAGCGGACGCGGCCGGCGCTCGTCGGACTTCGGGTCCCGCGCGGACGACAGCAGCGCCACGAACCGCGACAGCGCCTCCAGCGCGAGCCGCGGGTTCTCCCGCGCGGTGCGTGCCCACGCGTAGCCGAAGCGGGCCATCCGGTCCCGCAGCCCCCACTCGTCGAGCGGCTCCCCGTTCAGCAGCGCGAGGACGCCGTGGGTGAAGTCGTGCTTCTTCAGCAGCTGCCCGATCTGGAAGGCGTCCAGGCCGCGCCGCCCGAGCAGCCGCTCCGCGAGCCCGTCCAGGTCGAGGCGGTCCGGGTCGGACTCCACGCCCGGCCCGCCCGAGACCTCGATGACCTCCTTGGGGCCGGGAGGCTCAGGCAGCTCGTAGTCGATGTCTCCGACGAATTCGTCGGCGCTCAGCCGCTCCTCACCGATCACCGAGTCAGGTCCGAACGGCACGCCGAACACCTGCTCGGCGACGGCGAGGATCCCACCGGAGTCGCCGCCACCTTCACCGAGGGTCGCCGAGGTCGCCACCGGGCAGATCGAACCGAGCGGGCGCTCCGGCTTCGAGGCTCCCACGGCCGCCGCCAGGCGCCGCAGCAGCATCGCCACGTCGGTGCCCTGCGCGCCGTCGTAGGTGTGGAACTCGTCCAGCACCACGTACGCCGGGTCCGCGCCCTCCCACAGCGGCCGGTCCTCCGCCCGCTGCAGCAGCAGGTCCAGCATCTTGTAGTTGGTGATCAGCACGTCCGGCGGTGCCTGGCGCATCTCCTCGCGGCGCGTCATCACCCGCCGGAAGTCCGTGTCTGGCTTGTCCCCGATGTAGAGACCGGCCGTCACCTGCGCCAGCTCCGGCTGCGCCAGGTAGTCGCCGATACGGCCCGCCTGGTCGGTGGCGAGCGCGTTCATCGGGTACAGCAGCACGGCCTTCACCCCGCGCCGGCCCAGCGCCTTCTGCCGGCGGCAGTGGTCCAGCACGGGAATCAGGAACGACTCCGTCTTGCCGGACCCGGTGCCGGTCGTCACGAGCGTCGGCTCGGCCGCCCTTTTGTACGTGCTCAGCCGCTCCCACGCCTTCGCCTGGTGCCGCCACGGCGTGAACGACGGCTGCCACTCCAGCGCCGACTGCCACCCGTCGTCGGCGGGATGGAACGGAGTCCTGATCCGCAGGTACGGCCCTCGGAAGATCCCCGTCTCCGGGTCCCCGAGGAACCGCTCCAGCGCGCGCCGCGTGTCCTCGTCGGCCAGCGCGTACGTCGTCGTGAGGTACTGCGTCAGACTCTCGCGGAGCTGCGCGGCGGCCAGGGTGGGCTTCACGAGGACCTTTCGGGCAGGACGGCTTCCAAGACCGCCGGGCGCACACCGCCGTGACTGTCGGCGAGAGTGGCGTGACGATCAGCATCAAAAATACCGCTCACCTCCGACAACGGGAGCCGCCCCGGCATATTCAGGTCCCGGCCGCGCGCTGCGCACATGCCCGGTAGGGGCTACATGTCCGTAGACGGGCTCGCCCGGCCCCCGCTTGAGTTCCTCCTTGGCGTCCCTGATACGCCCGGTGTCCTTGTCCAGGAGCTTCGAGGGCACCTTCCACCGCGGACGCACCTGCGGAAAGGCGTCCGGAAACAGCAGCAACCAACTCTCGCTCTCCCAGGCAGCGAGCGCGAGAGCCGTGCGAAACCCCGGTCACTGGCGGGCCAGTTCACCGGCGAGCGCCTTGCGGATCCGGTCGTAGCCGGCATCCGCATACCCGCCCAGGTCCTCGTGGACGACGAAGCCGAGCAGGGCGGCGCGCTCCTTTGAGGGCCTTCGCACGGGCCTTCCCGGCCAGGGTCTTCACGGCGGCGGCCAGCTCCGCGCCGGTGTTCGCGCATTCGGCGTGCTCATTCCGCCGGGAGCAGGCACGTGCCCAAGATTGCCCACACGGTCTTGCCGGGACCGCCACGGCGGTCCCTGACGCCCCAGTCGTCGGCCAGGGCGGTGACGAGGAGGAGTCCGCGGCCCGATTCGGTGACGGGGTCCGCGGACGGGAGGACGGTGGGTCGGCGCTCGCCGCGGGTGTCCGACACCTCCAGCCGCAGTTCACCGCTTGCCTCGCTGGTCAGCCGGACGTGGAAGTCCCGGCCGGGGACCCGGCCGTGCCGTACGGCGTTGGCGCACAGTTCGGCGCTGATCAGGGTCAGCCTCTCGTTGACATCGCCGTCGTACGGGTGGCCCCAGGAGTCCAGGCAGTGCGAGACGAACAGCCGGGCCAGGCGCGCGCCACGCGGCGTGGAGGTGAAGGACATGGCGAATTCCGTTGTGGTCGCGGGGGCGGCGGGCGGGTAGTACCGGGACGAGTAAGCGCACATGCCGTCAGCGTCCCGACTGTGATCGGTGTGTCACCAGAGGTGACGTCTGTACGGCGGGCTGCTGTACGCGACGGGGCGAGCCCGTACACGGTCCGGGGAAGGGGGCCTCAAGTGGCGGGACAGGCACGGCCCGTGTCCCTATTGTGAGCGGTCGGCCCTCGTACGGCCGGATTCTGTACGAGCGCCCTGGCCCAAGGTGCCGGGTGGTGAACGGAGACGGGATGTACCACGTTGCAGGGGGACGGGTATGACGACGACCACGTCATCGGACGGGACACCGGAGCCGCAGCCGGACGGTGATGGCGGCACGTCAGGGGAGCCGGCGGGCCAGGGCGGGGACGCGAGCGGCAACCAGACGTCCCAAACCGCGGACTCGTCTCAGCAGGGCGACGCCGACCCGGGGAGCGCACGCCGTGAGGGCTTCTGGGCGAGAGCCTGGGCGGCGATCGCCGAAGCTCTCGGCTTGACCTCCGGCGGTTCCTGGCGCAGGAGGGCGGTGGTGGTGCTGGCGGTGGCGTCGATCTCGCTCGTGGCTGCCTTCCGGGACGTACTGATCGACTACTTCATGACCAAGCCGAACGTGACCAGAGAGAACGACGCCAACACGGAGTACGACGCCTCCAAGCTTCCGTTCACGGTGTCCGTCCAGCCCGAGAAGGGCGACCCCCGTCAACAATGGGTGATGGTTCTCGATCGGGAGCTGACTGCGGCCGAGACACGGAAACTGACGTCCAGCCATGACAGCTCCGTCACCTTCGCATATCTGAAGTCCCTGGGCGGCCGTCTGCTCGAGTACCCGTCCGTGCTGGAACACGCCCCGAAGCAGTACACGCAGCACATGTCGACCGGCCGCACGGAACTTTCCGACACGTTCAAGATGACCGTGCTGAGTACCCGGGCTGCCGCGGTGGTCATCGACAACTGGAAGGTCACCGACGTCGTGTGCCGCAAGAGCACCGCGCAGACGGTCGTCGCCTATCCACCGCAGGGCGGCGCCGTCTACCAGGGCATCCAGCTCCATGTTCCCTCCCATGCCGATGAGCCGGTGCTGACCGACGACACCGAGGGACAGGGCGAGCCCTACTTCGACACCCACTACATCGAGGTCGGAGGCGGTCAGCCCTCGGGCGGACTCAGGGTGGAGGCGATCGCGCCCCGGGGACAGTCGTGCGAGTGGGGCGTCGAGGTCCACTACGTCGACGCCTACCAGAAGGCGCAGTGGCTCCAGCTGAAGGACCGAAAGGGGCAGCCGCTGCGTCTCCGCACGGAGTCCGTTCCGCTGCGCCCACGGCAGGAGTGGTTCTTCGGTTCCACCCCCTGGACGCCGTGTCACCTGAAGCCGAAGGAGCCGGCATGCGACCTGCTGTAGTCGACAAGGCCGTGGCCCTCGTCGTCCTGGCACTCCTGTGTGTCCAGGCGTGCAGCGCGCAACCGGCCAAGGACAAACCCGACTCCCGGCCTTCCACCCCGTCGGCGCCCTACCTGGGCAACCGCGCCTACGCCGTCCCGGACAGCCCGTTCACCCGCAAGAACACGGTCGTCACGGCCACATGCGGGATGGGCTCACGCTGGGCCAGCGTCTCGGTCCAGGCATGGGATCCCGAGACGTGGCAGAAGCGCGCGGAGCGGACGTTCCCCATCCCGAGCGATGCCGCGTTCTCCAACTACGAGGGCGTGAAGGCGGTCAACAGCCCCCTCGTGGAATTCTGCGGAGTGGGCCCGTACAACCCCTCCCCCTACGGCGTGGCCACCTCGGA
The DNA here is from genome assembly GCF_043082085.1 of Streptomyces sp. NPDC014801. NCBI lineage: Bacteria > Bacillati > Actinomycetota > Actinomycetes > Kitasatosporales > Streptomycetaceae > Streptomyces > Streptomyces sp. NPDC014801. The sequence goes on from NZ_JBIBXG010000003.1 coordinate 243,014, forward strand.
GTACGTGACTCCCCGGGTCCGCGCCCTCTTCGACCTCGCGTTCACGCGCATGGCGGTGGTCCTCCGCGACCCCCACGACAAGAAGGTCACCCACGTGGGTTACGTGGTCAGCGGTGCCAACCTGGAGGAAGTCGTGCGCCTGGGAGGCGCCGCAGGCGATGTCGAGCAGAACGCGGTGATGGCGCCGGACGGGCGCAGCGTGTGGTTCACGTACACGGCCCCCGACGGCAAGCGGAGGATCGGTTCCCGGTCGGCTGACGGCGACCACCACCTGACGGACGAGGGGCCGGCCGCGGGACTCGGCTTGCCCCTGACCGTCACGGGCAAGCCGGCGCGCGCCGTCCAGGCGAACATGGTGCACCTCGCGCCGAGCGGCCGTCGGCTCACGGCCACCGCACCCAAGGTCTTCGGAACCGTCTTCGACACCTGGAACTCTTCGGGGCCGCTCACCAGGACCTCGGCGCACGGGGCGGTGCTGCTCAGCGGATGCCTCGGCGTCGTGGGCTGGGTCGGTGACGAACGGGTGCTGTGCCGGACGTCTTCCGGCGCTTTCCGAACCATGGACGCACGCACCGGCCGCGCCGTGGGCGCCCCTGTCAACGTGGTCGGGCCGCAGGACGGGATGGTCGCGGAAGGGATGCTGGTGTCGCCGGACGGGAAGAGGTTCATCGTCTCCGTCCACCCGCCCAACGCCCAGCAGAACGACGACGACTACGCATACGAGGACCCCGGCTTCAGGGTGGTGCCGATCACTCCGGGAGGATCGTCGACCCCCATCTCCAACCCCTTCCTGGACCGGCGCACGGTTTTCGTGAGCTGGTCATAGGGTTGGGTGCGGCTTCGGCGCCAGCGCCGTCGCGGTGGCCGTGCTGGTGGCGGGCGCTCGGGTCTGGTGGGTACGGACTAAAGCGGGGGAGTGGCGTGCGGGTGGTGCCGCACGACGGCGTCAGCCCCGGCGGCACCGCTCACGAAGCTCTGCGAGGATCGCCTTCTCACGGGAGTCGACGTCACCGTCCACGGTGGCCACTCGCTCCGCCGCGTCGAGGACATCGCTGAGATCGCCCGGCTCGGCGTTCACGCGCTTCCACACCTCGGCGGGGTCGATGTCGACGACGTTCGCGAGCTTCTCGTCGACCACCTCGTGCCGTTCCCGGACCAGCCGCACCAGATGCCGCATCAGCAGCGCCTCGTCGTCCGCGATGTTGGCCTTCGCGTTCGCCCTGAGCACGAGCCACGCGACCCACAGCATCAACTGCGGGTGGCGACTGCGCTCGCTGATTCCCTCGGCGATCTCGATCACCCGCGCCTCGTTCCGGAACACGGCCCGCGCGTGGCGGCCGGCGAGGAGGGTGGTGTAGCGGTTCAGCAGAACGGCGAGGGGGACACCGACCAGGGGGATGCCGATCTTGATGACGTTGCGCTGCAGGAGGTGCCTCCCGACGACGGGGAGCGCCCTTCCGGCGGTGAGCGCCGATCCTGAGTAGAAGCGCTTGACCAACGGTCGCACCAGGGCCGGGACCGCCTTGACCACGGTCTTGTTGGCCGCTTCCCCGCTCTTGATCGTGAAGGCCACGCGGATGAGCTTCCACAGATCCTCGGGGTCGTGCACGTCGAGCGGGACCCGGTAGAGCACGGAGACGTCGTAGGCCAAGCGCAACTGGAGCTGGGTGAGGAAGGCGACGTCGACCATCATGGTCGCCACGGCCGCGGGGACGGTGGCAGGTGAGGCACCGCCGAGGCTGCCGATCGTGGCGGCGACGGTCGCCGTGTACGCCCCGGCGGAGAGCCCGCCTTCGAGCGCGGCGTACCGGGCTGCCATCTTGATCCGCTGATCCACGATGACGTCCGCGGGCACACCGGCGTACCGGTCCTGGAAGTACTGCCAGTCCACCTTCTGGGTGTACGAGTTCATGGCGTGGGCGGCGAGCTTGTTGAACCAGTTGCCCGACTTGATGTCGTCCGCGCTCAAGCCCTTGACGAAGTCCTTGATCTCGGCCTGCTCTTGCTCGACGACCTTCCGGTCGGCGGCGTCGTCGGCTTCGTCCGTTTCGGTGTCGGCAGCGTGCGTTGGTGCGTCTGTCATGGCGTGTGCCCCCAGGCTGTTCCGCGGCCGGTTGAGCTGCGGGGGGCGGGCACCCCGGCTGCCGTCGCCGCGAGTTGATGCGGCGAGCGGTCCAACGGCCGCTCTGTCCTCCCCTTGAGGCGCAACCTTAACGCTTTGGGAGGCGATCGGTGCCGTGGTGGATCACACTGGTGCGCGTGTACAGGCGGAGGCTGTACAGGGGGGCGGACGCTCGTACGCGGTGCGGGGGGATTTGCGCGGAGTGAGGCCATGGAGACGCTGCGTATCCCTACAGTGTGCTGTGAGTGACGGACGGGTGCGGCGCCTGCGGCGGGACGAGGGGCGGGCGGGTGCTTCCCGGCGGGTGGGTGAGGTGAGGTCACCATGGCGGCGCACGAGGAGAGCGAGGCGGGCATCCTCCGGTGCTTCGGGCAGCAGGTGCGGTTGCTGAGGACGAGCCGGGGGCTGACGCGGGCGGAGTTGGGCGTGAAGCTCGGGTACGGCGAGGACATGATCGCGTCGGTGGAACTGGGGCGGCGCATCCCGAGGCCCGAGTTCATCGACCGGGCGGATGAGGTGCTGGACGCCGGCGGGCTGCTGGTGGTGATGAAGGAGGAGGTGGCACGAGCGCGGTATCCGGCGTTCTTCCGGGATGCGGCGAAGTTGGAGGCGGAGGCGGTTGAGCTGCATGTGTACGCGAGCAAGGCGGTGCCCGGCCTGTTGCAGACCAAGGAGTACGCGCGAGCGGTGTGCGAGATGTGGCTGCCTCTGCTTGATCCTGAGACTGTCAACCAGCGTGTGGGTTCCCGTCTAGCTCGCCAGGTGATCTTTGACCGCCAGCCGTCCCCCACGATCAGCTTCGTCATCGAGGAGCACGTGCTACGGAGACCGCTCGGTGGGTGGGGCGTCATGCGCGGCCAGTTGGAGGAGGTTCTGCTGCGCGCGCAGCAGCGGAACGTGGTCGTTCAGGTCATGCCTGTCGGTTGCGTGGAACATGCCGCCCTGGACGGGCCGTTCACCCTGTACGAGACGCAGAAGGGCCAGCGACTCGCGTACGTTGAGGCACGTAACGACAGCCGACTCTTCAGTGAGCGGAGGTCGGTGCGCGAGTATGAGGAGCAGTACGGCATCCTGCGTGCTCAGGCCCTGACTCCACGCGAGTCGCTGGGGCTCCTCGAAAAGATGCTGGGAGAGCTATGAACGCGGAAGACGCGACGGGCGGTCAGGTCAATCTGCCCTGGCGCACGAGCAGTTACAGCACTGGGTCGGGCGGCGAGTGCGTCGAGGTCGCCCTGACGGCTGCGGGCGTGCACGTGCGTGACTCGAAGTGCGTGGCGCAGGGTGGGCCAGTGCTGAAGGTCGGCTCGACGGCGTGGGCGGCGTTGCTTGAGGCGACGTGAGGTTTACGGCTACCTGCGACGGTCGGCGCTTCCTTCAAGGAAGCGCCGACCGTCCTTATGAGGAACGTACTCAGGCCTCACGGTTCCCTGGCGGAGTCCAGCGCCCTGCGGCGATCTCCTTGTCCAAGCGAGCTTGGAAGTGGGCGTGCGCGGCGCGCATCTCGGCCTCGCGGTCTGCCTTGTAGAAGGGGGCGGTGTAGCCGGCGGGCGGTGGGGTGTGATCCGGATCTTTCAGGTGGGCCAACAGGTCGATGTAGTCCTGCTTGGTTTGACCGTATCCGTAGGCGTGGAATTCACCCGAAATCTTTCGGCCGTTGGCATCGAAGTAAGTTACTGAATCGAAGTCGTACAGCTGTGGATAGCGTGACTTGAAGATCGCCACGAGCTGGTCGGCGGTGATCCCGAGCCAGACTGAGACGAGAGCGTCGAGCTCTACGCTAGCGGCGCGGCGTTCATGCTCGGTGCGGAGTGGGGTGGTATATGTCCAGGTCGGGTTGAGGCTGGCGGCGAGGGGTTTCAGGTGGGGCCAGCTTGGATTGGCCCAGTCCTCGTAGCCCGCCCAGCTAGGGTCGAACAGTTCCTCCCAGAGAGGGGCGTAGTGGATGGTGAGAGCGTTCAGGCGAAGGGTACGGAGAAGGAGGGCAGGGCTTAGGGGATGCGCCGGGTCGGGAGCCGGCATTTTGCGAGCGTCTCCACTAAGCAGGTTTGAGCGGCCTGTGACGCGCAGCAGATAGTCGAGAGGCAGTGATGCCCAGAAACCTGCGTTCAAGGCGGTGAGGAGGTTATTATCCAGGGCAGTTGAATTCACGCCATCGATATGGGTAGGGCCCGGGGGAATGAGGGCTGCGTGGAGGCTTAGGGTGGAGTTGTAGGCAATCATTCTCCGCCATGCAAGCCGAAAGAAGCGACTGTAAGGCTCGCCGCGCCAGGAGTCCTGGGCCTCCAGATATGTCTTCTTATCTGTGGCTCGCACATAGTTGGTCACAGGGGTAAACGATTCGTGTAGCGCGGTTGGCGGGAGCAAGCTCCAATCCTGGATGCTGCGGCATGGGATTCTTGGCTCTTTCGAGAAGGGGTGCGCCGAGGCGAAATGCGGGCCTTGAAGGATGACATCTGATAGCTCAGGCACGGTTTGGTTGGCCCAGCGGATCAGCCCGTCTTTCTTGGCGCCAGACTCGTGGTAGCCGCTAGAGATCATTGGCTGGTAGTCGGCCAGACTCTTGCTATAGGTAGCCAGCGCTTCGATTGCACCTTGCTCACCAACAAGGACCGGATAGAGAAGGGGAGCCTGCTCCACCCCGCCCGTTGAACCCTTCAGAGAGTGCCAACTGGTCAGTCGTGCGGTGTCCACATGCACTACGCGGTCACGGTGCGGCCGGATATCCCATGAGCCGTGATGTCTGATGCCAGGCGCTGTGCCCTTTCCGTCATGGGCGAGTGAATCGGGTAGGACTTCGGCGCTGCGGAGCTCGCTGACGTGTAGAAAGTCAGGCTCCTGCGGCTCCCCGTAGACGTGCATCCCAAATGCCCGAGAGTCAGTGAGGTCTTCGAAGGCCCAGTACGCCGAGTTCACGAAATGCGCGTGTACCCGAAGGTGCCGATAAGCGGCAGCCCGTATGGCACCCTCTCGCACACCCCCGAAGTGCGTGTCAGGGTGGATCATCCCCGCGCTGCCCTGCGGCGCGATCTGTTGCCACACCCGAGTCATGAAGGCTCTGTACAAGTCCCCCTGCGTACCGACGAGGAGCGGATATGCGGCCGGGCTCCCCAACACGGCAGCGGCCCCCGCATGTGCTGCCAGCTCATCGAGAAGGAATCCTTGAGCGGCTGCGCTCGCGCCTAGCACATCTTCCTTGCGAAGCCGCCACTCCGCTGTACCTGGCTTCTCCGCCAGTACAAACCATGGCTCCAGCTCTGCTAGGACCAAATCCTCCTGCCACCGCGGCCGAACCCAAGGCGGATTCCCCACCTGCAGGTCAAACCCGCCCCGCATCCCGAAGACCTGCCCGAACTCCAGCTCCCAGTGAAAGAACCCCTGCCGCTCAGCCACATCCCGTGCAACCCCCGCCCACGGATACCGCGACTCCAGCGAGTAGAACCGCTCCATGCCCATCCACTCGGGCAGCTCGTCCTCGTACCGCTCAAGCTCATCGAGCGTGTCGAACTGAGCCACCAGCGAGTCCTCCGGTACCCCCTGCGTACCGAGCAGCGACTCCGCGAAGTCCAGCCAGTCGTCCAGCGAGGCCAGCGGGATCACCGGGCGTCGCTCGCCCCGGATCTGGCCCTTGCGGCTGCCGCCCCGCCCGCTCTTCGACTTGACCTCGACGACCTCGACCCCGCCGAACAGGTCCTCCGTCTCATACGTCTCCCGCGTGGGCGCACCCGACTGGCCCGGAACCTGAACCGAAGCCGGGGCCGACGGCACGACCCACTCGCCCGACTGCGACGCGACCTCCGCCGCCCGCGCATACGCCTCATGCGAACCGTCCAGCAGCGTAGCCTCCTGCACCGGCCAGAACCACAGCGCGCACCACGCGTCCATCAGGGTCTTCAGTCGCCAGTACGGCGTGTCGACGGCCTCCAGGTCCGCCTTGACCTTCTCCCTCGGCACCGCGACCTCGGGCGAGCGCAGCCAGCCGTCCTCAGCGCCCCAGACATCGATCCGTCGCGAGATCTCCCGCTCGGAGATCTCCAGCCGGCGCACGACCAGCCCCCACAGGTACTCCGCCCGCCGGGCCAGCCCCTGCAACCGCTTGGTCTGCGTGGCGTTCGGCGACTTCGTGATCGCCTTCCTCCACGCCGCGAGCGCCTTCGCCTGCGCCGGGGCCAGCGCCTTGGCCTCCTTCTCGGCCGCGACCGCGCCCCACTCCTTCGCCGGGAGCAGGAAGTGGTGCACCGCCCCCTCGGGCAGCGCAGCCCCCGCCAGCGCCTCCGACAGCGGGAAGCGTTCCGGAGTCGTACCCAGCCAACCGCCCTTCTTCAGACGCTCAGCCGAGTAGATCTCCCTGCGCCCGCCGATCAGAGAGTTGCCGCGCCGCAGGTGCAGCCCGAACCACGGCGCCTCCATCCCCGGATGCATCGTGTTCAGCCACAGCGAGACCTCCGCCAGCTCCACTGCAGTGTCGTTGAGGTCGACGCCGTAGGAGTTGTGCAGCGCGATGTACGCCTTGGCCTTCTGCAGCTCGACCGCGTACTTCTCCGTGTCAATGGCAACGCCCAGTTCCTCCTGCCGGCGCCGCAGGTACTCCGCCGCGACCTGGTTGATCGCCTCGTTGAGGAACGCGCCCGAGCCGAGCGCCGGCTCGCAGATCTTCCAGTCCAGCAGCTCGCGGGCCTCGGTCTTCGTACCCTCCTGATCCAGGCGGTGCTGCAACGCGAGCTGGACGGTGACCCGGGTCAGCGACTCCGGCGTGTAGTACGACGCCGAGGTCTGGCGGTCACGCCCCGACAGGCGGTACACGAAGGCGCCCGGCGCGTACCGTACGCGCCGCTCCTCGCCTGTGTCCTCGTCCTTGTGGCGGACGAACACCTCGTCCGGGTACTCGTCGGCCTTGGTCGCCGGGATCAGCCACGAGCCGTCCTTCGGGTCGCCGTTCTTCGCGACCTCGTACAGCTCCTCGCCCGCGACGAAGCCCGAGTACGACATCAGGCCCTCGTACACGGCGCCGAGCTGGTTGATGCCGAGCTGGGCGTAGGAGATGAAGCCGCCGCGCTCGCGCTTCTTGCCGCGCGTCAGCATCAGCAGGCGCAGCACCCGGTACAGCGTCTCGTTGCGCAGGCGGGTGTCGATGAAGCGCTCCCCGCCCTCGGCGCCTGCCTCGGCCTCACTGTCGGCGCGCGGGTCCGGAACCGCGTTCCGCCCGATCAGCCGGATCGCGTCCGGCTCGAACAGCTTGGAGTGCAGCGGCTCGAAGCGGAGGCCCAGGTCCTCCGACGTCTTCTCGGTCACCGTCTCCGCCGGCTCCGCGTCCACCCCGTGCGTACGGCGCGGGCGGTAGCCCTCCTGGACCTTGCGGAAGAGGAGGTCGAGCGACTCGTACAGGTAGAAGCCCTTCCGGGACTTCTCGTCCACGAGGTCCCGCTCGGCGATCAGCTCGCCGAGGCGGCCCAGGCCGTAGCCCATCTGGTACTCGGGGTAGTCCGAGGGCAGGATGCCCAGTTCGGGGCGGGCCTCCGCGTACAGCAGGAACAGGATGCGGTAGAGGTAGCGCAGCGACTCCCGGGTCAACTGGCGGCCCAGCTCCGGGAGTTCCTTGACCTGCTCGGGGCGGACGCCCGCCTCGCGCAGCCGGTCCAGGACCTCGTTGGCGATCAACTCCACGCTCAGCCGCAGGCCGTCCCGCAGCTCACTCGAAACGCCCACCGCGTGCTTCGTCGACTTGTCGACGAGCGTGGCGAGAGGGTTCTCGCCGCCTTCCTCCGGCGTACGCAGCGAGTCCGCGCCGAACAGAGCGGCCACCGTGTCGAGTTCGCCGCCCGCCTTGGTGTCGTTGCGCTCCAGCGCCGTGTCCAGGGACACCGCCAGGTAGCGGCCCTCGCCCCACGCCGCCCGGTCGGCGAGCACGACGACGCCGCCGACCAGCAGCAGCACATAGCGCGGGGCGTCCTCGCACGCGAACAGGAAGGAGGCCAGCTTGGAGCCGGTGGTGATCGTGTGCTGGCCGTCCAGGCGCAGCTCGTCCAGGAGGCGGCCCGCGCCCTCCGGGTCCAGCGCGTCGTCCGGCTCGGCCGACCAGCCGCAGTTCAGGGCGACGAGGTCCTTCTCCGTGTGCGCGACCTTCACCTCGTAAGACTGGTCGGCGCGGACGACGGTGATCGTGCCGGGCTTGGCATCGAAGCCGAGGGCGCGCAGCACTTCCGCGTTGAGGGCGCGGACGCGGTCGCACCACTCGGGGGCGTCGTACGTCACGGCGTCGTCGCCGGTCGCCGCTCGCTCCTCGTCCATCGTGAAGTAGGAGCGCGCCGCGAAGTAGGGGCGGCGCAGTGCCCGCAGGCCCGCGCGCGGGGTGACCGGCAGTGCACCCTCGGGGCGCTCGGTGCCGGCAGCGTCCTCCTCGCGCTGCTTCCACTCGGCGAGCAGGCCGGACTTGAGGTCCTTGGGGAGGACCTCGGCGAGGTAGTGCGCGGAGAAGTAGTCGCCGCGGTTGACCAGGGAGTCGAACGTCATCGTGGTGAACCTCAGGTGATGAGTCAGGCGGCGTGGGCCGGGGCGAGGACGGCGAGGACGCGGAGCATCGGGCGGCCCGTGGTGAGGAGGGAGTCCGCGAGGGAGGCGAGTCGTTCGCGAGTGCCGGTGGGCGCGGAGCCGCCGCCCGTCAGCGTCGGCTGCTCCCAGTCGCCCAGGCGGGTCTTGTACTCCTCGATGGGCGCCCGCAGCGGCTCGTCCCAGGCCTCGCGGTGCTGCTCCAGGAATGCCTCCGCGGTGTCCAGGACGCCGGGGATCGCCTCGGCGAGGCGGGTCGTGTCGTGTGCGAGGCCCGGGTTCGCCATCGTCGGGCCGACCTTCGCGCGGCGCAGGACGGCCACCATGTCGTCGTCTACCTCGCCGTCCTCGGTCACCGCCATCCACTTGACGACGGTCGGGCGGCCGAGCGCGTTGGAGTAGATGCCCTGCACGAGGTACGTGGGACCGGACACGTCTGCGGTCAGTACTGGCGCCTCCTGGCGGTCCAGGCGGACCAGGACCTTGTCCGTGAGCCACTCCATGACCGGGTGCAGGTCGGTCAGCAGGGAGATGTCCGGCCAGCTGGACGTCGCGGAGGCGCGGGCGCGCGTGAGGCTGTGGTCGGCGAGCCGCCGGTTGAAGGTGACCTTCAGACGGTCGCGCAGGCCCTGCTCGCGGACGTAGTCCGGGGGCAGCGCCTTGAGGCGGTGGACCAGGTCGGACGGCGGGACGAAGGAGAGCAGGCCGGTCTCCGGGTCGACGGCGAGGTCCAGGCGGTCGTGCGCGTCCGGGTAGACCTCGCGCAGCGCCTCGTCCAGGAACTCGCGGGCGGAGGCGAACAGCCGGGGCACGTGCGCCGTGGGCACCGCCGTGGTGCCGTCGCCGCCGTCCGTGCCGGTGCCGGCGGTCTCCTCCGGCTCGTCGTTCACGGCACCGAAGAAGTCGGCGAGGAAGTCGTCCATGGCGTCGTCGTCGGTGGCGGCGGCGCCGGTGCCGGGGGAGCGGCGGGTGTCCAGGGACTCGTCGACGGTGCGGCCCCGCAGCAGGTCCTGGATGAGGGACTTCTCCTCGGCCTCCGCCCGGTACAGTCCGGACACCGCCTCCGCCGTGCCCAGCGACTGGTGGGCCTGCGCCTCGCGCTCCAGCAGGCGCTCCGCGACGAGCGTGTCGTCCTTGGCCCCGTCGACCGAGCTGGTGAGGATCAGTGCCCGGAACTGCGGCTCGTGCGCCTGCCCGTAGCGGTCGATGCGGCCGTTGCGCTGCTCGATGCGGATCAGCGACCAGGGCACGTCGTAGTGGATGAGCTGGTGGCATTGGCGGTGCAGGTTGACGCCCTCGGAGGCGACATCACCGGTGAAGAGGATGCGTACTGGGGTGTCCGCGAGGCCGAAGTCCTCCACGCACTGCATCTGCTGCTCGTCCGACAGGCCGCCGTGCATCACACGAGCTGCCTCCTGGGCGGCCTTGCCCTTGAAGCCGAGGGCCTGCGGCACGGTTTTGGCCAGCCACTCCAGGGTCTGCACACGCTCGGAGAAGACCACGACCCGGCTGTCGGACTTCGGGCCCACCCTGATCTCCCGCAGCTGCTCCAGCAGGGCCTGGAACTTGCCCGAGTCCGCCTCCGTCATGCCCGAGGACAGCTCCAGCAGCCGGTGCAGGGCAGCGCGTTCGGCGGCAGTCGACTCGGGGGCGTTCTTCTTCTCCAGCGTCTTGATGCGCGTGGTGACCGTGGCCTTCAGCGCCGCGTGGGAGGAGAGGAAGGACTTCAGCAGCGTGTACGGGAACAGGGGGACGTCACTGACCGACTTCGAACCGTCGGACGGCAGCCAGACCGCGGCCAGTTCCTCGAAGATCCTTTCCTCGGCGGGGGTGGCCGTCACGTGGATCGAGCGGGAGGGACCGCGGTCCGCCCACTGGCCCTTCATCTGCTCCCGCACCTCGGGGCTGACCTTCGTACGCCGGATGAACAGGTGCTTGATGTCCTCGGCCCGGTAGTGCTCCGGGTCGCGGATCGCGGCCGGGTCGAGCAGGGAGATCAGCTCGGCGAAGGAACGGGCGTCACCGTTGTGCGGGGTCGCGGAGGCCAGCAGGAGGGCGTCCGTGTGCGGGGCGAGGGTGCGGGCCAGCTGGTTGCGCAGGGAGCCCTTGTTGATGAGGTTGTGCGACTCGTCGATGACGACGGCGTCCCAGGTGATCCGCTCCAGGTGGTGCTTGTACTGGTCGGTGTTCTTCAGCGTGTCGATGGAGACGATGACCCGCTTGAAGTACGTGAACGGGTTGCGGCCGGCGGGGATCTCCCGCTGGATCCGCTCGATGCCCACCGAGTCCAGGCGCACCAGCGGGATCGCGAACCGCGTCCACAACTCGTGCTGGAACTGCTCCAGGACGTGCTGCGGGGTGACGACGAGGATGCGTTCGCCTCGGCCGCGGCGGATCAGCTCGGCGAGGGTGAGGCCGATCTCCAGGGTCTTGCCGAGGCCGACGACGTCCGCGATGAGCAGGCGCGGGCGCAGGTTGCGGCCCGACAGGGCGAGTTGCGCGGGACGCTGCTGGTAGGGGAGCGAGTCGAGGAGGAAGGAGTCCGCGAGCGCCAGGCCGCGCTCGGCCTGCGGCAGCGGCGTCTTGCGCAGGACCGCCTCCAGGAAGAGGCGCGAGCGGCGGAAGTTCGGCGAGTCGTCCCGCACCAGGCGGGTCCGCCTCGGGTCGAGCAGTTCGATCCGGTCAAGGCCGGTGAAGAACACCGCCTCCTGGTCGCGTACGAAGTCCGACGCGCCGACGGCCTCGACGCGGACCCCGTCGTGCTCGGTCCGCGTCGAGTTGCGCACCAGCCACACCTCGTCGCGTACGAGGATCTGGGCGCCCGGCGGGAACTGGGCGTCCTCGGCGCTCGTCGCGGGAGCGGTGCTCAAGTCGGCGGTCACGCGGGTGCCTCCTGGGCGTTCGTGTTCATACGGTGGTCATGTCCTGTCCCGTTGCGGCCGGTGGGGTCACGGTCGCGCGGGCGGGACGTGGGGCCGGCGGGAGTGGCCGTGCGGTTCGGCACCGCCGGTCGGTTGCCGGGCTCAGAACGGAGCCTTCGCCGCATACGCGGTACGGAGACGCTCTGCCGTCCTGCGGGCCTGTGCGGAGTGCCGCAGCGTTTGTGTGCCCTCCTTGGGCCGCCTGGACGCCGTGGGCGGGCGGCCCGGCGCCGGCTGCTCATGCCGGGAGCCGTCGGAGTGGTCCCGAGGGGCGGCAGGCAGAGCACCGGGAGAGTCAGGCATCGAAGGCTCGGCGGGGTCGGGGGTCTCGACCAGAGTGGGGGAGATCGCCGGCGCGTCGGACGGGCGCGGCGTTTCCAGGTCGGCCGGGATGATCTCCGTTGCCGGCGTGTCACTCGCGGGGGCGGGCCACGGGAGAGTGGGGGCGGCGTCGGCGGATGCCGCCTTGTGCCGTTGCCCCGCCGTGTGCGCGGTGAGCCTGCGCCTCGCCTGGGCGATCTTCATGCCCTGGGCCTCGATCACCGCGCGGCACTGCTGCACCACATCGGTCAGCGACGGCCGGTCCTCGGCGCTCTTGGCGAGCATGCCGGTCAGGAGCGGCAGCAGCTCGCTCGGCACACCGGACAGATCCGGCGCCGTGCCGGGGTCCGTGACGAGGTGGAACACCATGTACGGGGTGGCCGCCTCATGCGGATAGTGCCCTGTCACGGCGAAGAGCAGCAGCGCGCCCAGCGCGTACACGTCCACGGCCGCCGTCAGCGGCTTCACACCCGCGGCCTGCTCCGGAGCCATGCAGATCGGGGTGCCGACGACCTGATGGGGGGCGGTGAGGGAGATGGTCGACTCGGTGAACGCGGCCAGGCCGAAGTCGATGATCTTCGGGCCGTTCGGTCCGAGCAGGACGTTGGCGGGCTTGAGGTCACGGTGGAGCAGGCCCTGGGTGTGCACGGCCGACAGCGCCTCGGCGAGGATCGCGCCGAGCGCCGCGGTGAGGACGGACGGCAGCGGTCCGTGCGTACGGACGTGCCGCGCGAGGTCCGGGCCGTCCACGTACTCCGTGGCCAGCCATGGTTGCTCGGCCTCCGCGTCGGCTCCCAGGAAGGCCGCGAGGCGCGGACCCCAGATGGTCTTGAGTACCTCGATCTCCTGCGCGAACCGCTGCCGGGACTCGAAGTCCACGACCGACGGTTTGATCACCTTCACCGCGGCGGGCTCCCCGCCGAGCGACTCACCCAGGAAGACCTGGCCCATACCGCCTTGGCCGATCCGGCCGAGGAGTTCGAAGTCGCCCAGCGAGAGCGGGTCCTCGGGGTTCAGGGGCGTGATCTGCACGTGTGTCCTCGAAACTCGGTCATGGGCGCGCGTCTGACCAGCCGCGATGCGCGCCTGGAGACACCGTAGTGGATGGGCTCGGGGTCAGGAACGGGGATTGCCAGATGGAGATGTCAACCTCTATCCGTGAAGAATCCGTGGAGGGCGTTGGTCCAATTGGGGTGCCACCTATGAAGTCTCATCGCCGGATGGAAGCAGCTGCCCCCCGGTCAGCCCGCCCGTGAGCAGCCGTGCCGTCTCTTGCGCCAGCAGTGTGGCCCGCTGTGCCTCGGCCCGGAGCTCGTGCACGTGCCGGAACGCCGCCCCGTACCGCCGCTGCTCCTCCAGCGGCAGCAGCGGCACGCGCAGCCGGCCCGGGCTGACGGTCAGGACCGTGCTGCCCGTCGACGCGCCCGCGATGTTGTCCTCCGCGCCCAGGAAACCGGCGAGGAACCAGGCGTCCAGGCGGTCCGGGTCCGGCCGGAAGAGGTGAACGTGGGGGCCGAGGAGCGCGCCCGCTTCCTCCTCGCCCGCGACACGGACCATCGAGCCCTCGCCGCCCGCGACCGCACGGACGAGGACATCCCCGACGGCGATCACGGGCGCCGTGTCGCTGCGCAGCTCGGCCGGATCGCCCGTGGGCCCCGACCCACGCGCGATGTCCGAGCCCGTGAGCACCGCGCGGGCACCGGCCGACCCCCCGCTCCCGTCCTCCGCGCGCCCACGCCCAGCCTCGGGCACCGTGCGCAGCAGGGTCAGCGCCCCACCGCGAGCCAGGTCGGACGCGGTCGCCGTACGCCACTCGCGTGCCGTCGCGCCCGCAGCGTCCCAGTTCTCCACTCCGGCCACGCGCGCGAGCGACTTCGCAGCCTTGACGAGATCGCGGCGTGTGGCGTCGACGTCGGCCGACAGTTCCGCCGGATCGATGTCGGCCCGTGATGCCCGTACCAGTCGTGCAGGGGTCAGGTCCACCACGTCGTCCAGCAGGTCGACCACTCCGGCCGCGTGGGCGACGCCGGGTTCGCCCTCGAACGCGTCGGGGTTCTCCGTGAAGGTCCGCCAAGCGCGCAGGGTGCGGGCGGTGATCTCCTCCCAGTCGACCGAGGCCGATCGGCTCCCGCCCCTCGTCCGCGCGGCCACTGCGGCCCCACCGTGCCCGGCCGCTGCCGACGCATCCGTCGCCGTGTCCACGAACAGCACCGACTTGCGCTCGGGGCCGCCCGGCTCGGGCCGCTGCAGCACCCACACCTGGAGTCCGATGTGCAGAGGCACCGACGCGCCCGCCGGCAACGCGATCACCGCGCGCAGTGCCCCGCTGCGTACCAGCTCCGCCCGTACACGACGCCCCGACGCACGGCCGGCCGTGGCCGGCGGCAGCAGCAGGGCCGCGTAGCCGCCTGGAGCCAGGTGGGCGAGGGCGTGCTGCACCCACGCCAGCTCCGACTCGGCGCGAGGCGGCACGCCGTACGCCCAGCGGGGGTCGTACGCCAGCTCGTCGTGGCCCCAGTCCCGGACTCCGTACGGCGGGTTGCACAGCACCGCGTCGGTGAGCAGGTCGGGGAACGCGTCCGCGCGAAGGCTGTCGCCGGCGCGCACGGTGACTTCTGCCTCCGGAGCCGTCAGCATCAGGCTCACGGCGCTGCGCCGGGCCTGTACCGGAAGCGTGTCCTGGCCGTACAGCTTGCGTGCGCCCCGGCGGGCGGCGGCCGCCAGGAGGGTTCCGCTGCCGCAGGCAGGATCGAGTACGCGGGCCGGCGAGCCGGGGATCAGGCCGGCGAGGAGGTCCGCGAGCGGTGCAGGGGTCCGGTAGGCGCCGGACGCCGCGCTCTCCTCCAACTCCCGTTCGGCGAGCACCTCCAGCGCGGCCTGGCTGCCCTCGGCACGTACGCACGCGTACAGCGCGCGCAGCACCGCCGCGTCACCCGCCTCGAAACGGACCGCCTCCCCGCCCGGCACGGAGTCGGTCACCAAGCCGGCGTCACGCTGTGCGCGGGCGGCGAGGTCCGCGTCCGGCAGCTCGGTGACAGCCGTCAGCTCCTCAGGCGAGCGGCCCGCCGCCAGCACGAGGAGCAGCAGGTTCTCCGACGTACGTGCGCCGCTCTGCGCGCGCAGACGCAGGGTGGTGCGCAGTTCCTCCGACGGGTTCGCCGCCGACGTGTGCCCGCGTGAGGCGAGCCAGGCGCGCACGGACTCCAGGTCGTACAGCGGGCTGCTGTCCGTGCCGCCGGACGGGGCGGGGAAGTCCTCGTGCCGGCGGCGCCAATTGCTGACGGTCGCGCGTGTGACCCCTGCGATACGGGAGATCTCTGCGGCGGTGACCTGGGCGGATGGCTGCGGCATGACGGAAGTCCTGAGCCTCTCGGTAGTGGACAGCTAACAAGATACAGCAGCCGTCAACCCCGCATTCCTGTTTGACGGCGCTTTCACGGATGTGCTTACCTATTATCGCTTCCACATGGAAGCATTTGATCGCCGGGGGGAGTTTCATGCGCCTGACCATGCCGACTGCCGTCGTCGAAGGCACTCAGCTGACCGTCATGCCGTTCCGCGAGGACGCCGTCGTCGGAACGATGTCCGTGCCCACGCTCGTCCAGCTCGTGCCGTCGCCGCGTGCCGAGGAGGACCCGCGCCGGCTGAAGGCCGCCTCGGGCCTGGTGCGCCGGCACGCCGAACTGCGGGCCACGGTGCAGCGCACGCTCAAGTCCTCGCAGAAGGGCAAGAACGTCGGCCCGTACGCCGAGTACATCGCCGCGGGCCTCAAGGGCGAGCTCGGCGCCGCCTGGTCCACGCCGCCGGTCACTCTGTGGCACGCCGGACCGCTCGCCGCACTCAGCGACGAACTCGCCCCCGGCAGCGGCCTGCGCACCCTCACCGTCGCGCCGGGCACGATGGTCGTCGCCATCGACGGCGAGACCCAGACCACCGCCTGGCACGACCTGTACGACAATCCGGAGGCGCACGGCCTGACGTACCCGGAACTCGCCCAGGTGCGGCTTCCCTTCGAGATGTACGTCGACCTCTCGCCGGCCGACGCGCGGCAGATCTTCTACGACCGCAACGTCGAGGGCGTGGCCGTCGCGAAGAACCTGGCCATGTCCATGGACCAGCGCGATTTCGGCACCCGGCTCGCGCACATCGTCGCCGACTCCGTGCGGGTCGACATCGATGGGCAGCGCATTCCCTTCGCCCGACTGGTGAACGCCAGCAAGCGCCAGGTGTCGGCGAGCGACCGCGAGGTCGTCACCCTCTCCGCGCTGCGAGCCCTGGTCGTCACCGCGATCTACGGCCGGAACGGACTCCAGCGGTCCGCCGAGTCGCTGCACGAGGACGAACTGCCCACGGGGTACGGGCCCGAGCAGGTGGAATCCGCCGTCGTCCCCATCCTGGGGCAGCTGATCGCCCGCCACGCACGCGACTTCACCGAGCGCAGCGCCATCACCGCGCCCGCCGTCCTCGCCGGCATCGGCATCGCCGTCCACCACACCATGCCGTGGAGCGATCCGGCATCCGCCTTCCGCACGGACGACCTGGTGCGTCTCCTCGACGGCGTCCACTGGGAGCGGGAGGTGAAGTACTGGGACGGGGTCGCCGCCAAGACCGGCACCTCGGGGCGCCTCAACTTCAGCGGAGGTGTCAAGGACTCCGGCGGCCGGGTCGCCGAGGCGATCCTCTACCCCGCTACCGAGGCGGGCCGCAGGATCCGTGGCCTCTGAACCCGTCACGCCCCCACGGTCCGGCCTGCCACCGATGCCTGTTCTGCACGGGCATCACGTCCCCATCCGCGTCGCACCCACACACGAAAAGGAGCGCACCATGACTTTCCACCAGCCGCCGCCGCCCGACCACAGCCCGCAGGGTGTCGGGCCGCTCGGTGCCGGCGCACCCACCGGCCCTGTACTGCCCGCGCGCAAGGGCAGACGGTGGCTCAAGTACGGCGCGGTCGCTCTGGTGTCCTTGTTCATCGGCGTCGGCATCGGCACCAGCGGTGGCTCGGCGGAGCCCGGCGAGGGAACCGCCAGTGCCAAGGCCGCACCCCGCCCCACGGTCACCGTCACCCAGACCGCCGAGGCCGGCACTCCCCGGCCTGCACCGACCGTCACCGAGACCGAGACGGTGACGGCGCAGCCGAAGAAGACGGAGAAGCCCGGTCCGGCGGTCGCCTTCTCCGGCGAGGGCGAGTACTTGGTCGGCCAGGACATCAAGGCCGGCACCTACAAGACGGCCGGACCGGAGAACGAGTTCGGCTGCTACTGGGAGCGGGCCAAGGATGCGAGCGGCGAGTTCGGCTCCATCATCGCCAACAACAACCTCAACGGGCCGGGTCGCGTGACCCTGAACAATGGCGAGTACTTCAAGACCAACCGCTGCCAGGAGTGGAAGCGGGTCGGCTGAGGCCCGGCGTTCCATGTCGCAGCGTGAGCCCAGGACCGATGTCCGTTCCGGAGCCGGCAGTTCAACGCCTCGGTCTCCGGAACAGGCTCGCCGTTTCGCCTGATGCACCCCTGTTCATTCAGTCCCAGGCAGGCGACACATGACGGGCCGGTCCCTCGGAGGTGGCCTGTCAGGGCTGGTCGGCCGGGGCGGCGTGAGCCCGCTTCGCATGGTTGGAGATGCTCGCCGGTGCGCCGACGTAGTCGCACGCCGGACACTTTCGCCATACGCCCTCGGAAACGGCCCGCGCGCTGACCGAGTGCCCCGGACCATATCCGTGTCCGTGGAGCAACTGGGCGACGGAGGAACCGTATTCGACAGCGAGCAGCGCTGCCTCTGCCACCTTGTCGTGGCCGGGAGCGAAGAATGACCCCGATCCGACCTTCTTGGCACAGCCGCACCAGCAGGTGCCGGTCGGAGTGAGGTGAGGGAGAGGTCTCGACGTCATGACGCCACGGTAGATCAGTGAGGGTAACTGCCTTGCCGGTTTGCCGTGTTCGGTGGCGGGGACAACTCTCGATGTCAATGCCTGCCGCCGTAGGCCGGCGAACGCGGTCACGACCTCTGCCCCTTACGCCTCTGCACCGCACGGGGCTTGGTTCTCCCGCTCGGGTTCTGTGCGACTACGCCGTCAGCATCCGTTCCCCCTCCGTGCCGCCGTGGCGGTCGTGCCAGGCCTCGCGGTGGGCTCGGGCCGCGGATTCCGCGCGGTGCAGGGCCGGGGGCGGGACCGGGAGGCGGCACAGGGCGTCCAGGGTGTCGAGCATGCGGTCCGCGAAGCGGCGGCCCAGGGGGGTCAGGCGGTCCGAGGCCAGCAGGACGAGCGTGGCCTCGCGGGCCGCCAGCCGCCAGCGGGCGAACTGCACGTGCGCCTCGAACCGCGCGTGCGCCTCGGCCTCGCGTTCGCGGCGGCGGTTCCAGAAGCGGGCCACGCCCAGATGCGCGTACGCCCCGTGGAACAGCCCCAGCAGCGGGCGCGGATCCGGACGCCAGGGGGCGTAGAAGCGCTCCGGGCCGCCGGGGTCGAACAGGTCGAAGAGGTGCAGCAGCGCCGCGAACTTGTTGTGCTGCATCTCGTGCGCCACCGTCACGGCGAACCCCGCCGCCGTGGGCGGCAGCGACAGCGCCACACAGCCGAAGGTCTCCGCGCTGCTGCCGCTGACGATCCCCGGACCCGGCCGGTCCAGCGGCACCAGCAGGCGCTCCCCGGCCGCCAGCTCCTCGTACACCTGCGGATGGCCGGCCCGCAGCAGCGCGCACGCCTCCCGTGCCACCGCCGCCCACGTGGCCGCCTCCCGCGGGCCGATGCCGTCGGGGCGCACGGCCGCGTGCGGGAACGACGGCCGGTCCACCACGTCCAGCAGCAGCGACGCGCCGCCCTCCAGCGTGGTCAGCAGACGCGCCCCGTGCCAGCGGCCCGTGCCGGGGTACGGGCTCGGGGGCATCGGCGTGCCGCGGTACGGCGCCGGGGGCAGGACGACCGTGTCCTCCGTGCCGTCCGGCGCGCGCAGCACGATGCGCGAGCCGCCCTCGGGATCGGTGCGCACCTCCGCGCGGTCAGCGGCGGTCGCGCCCGGGAAGCGCGCCCTGCCCAGCCCCGGCAGCGCGACCCACACCCCGTCCACCGGCAGCGCCGTACGCCCCGGCAGTCCGGCGCGGACCGCCGCCGCGGCCGCCAGCGCCGTGAACCGGGCCACCGACGGCTCCTCGCCCCGGCGCGGACGCGTCAGCCGTGACAGCACCTCGAACAGCAGCGGGCCGGCGGTGGGATGCGTCAGGACGGCCGCCGCCGCATCGGGCGCGGTGCGCGCGGCCGCGGTGAGCAGCTCCCAGGCGCGCCCGGCGTCCTCGGCGACCCGGCCGCCGGCCCGGCCCGCCGCTTCGGTCACGGCCCACGCGCAGGCCAGACGCCGGCTGTGCTCGGCGCGGGCCAGCAGCCGCAACGCCTCCGCCCCACCGCCACCCGCGGCGACCGCGTCGAACATCGCGCCCGGCATCCGGTAGGGCGCCGGCATCCGGTACGGCGACGACGTCATCCCACCTCCGCGCTCATCGGCGTCGTCCGGGGGCCGTCGTCGCGGCCGCAGTGTCGTCCCGCCTCACGAAGCGGGCCGGGCACGCTGGGCGGTGGCCCACCGACACGGCGTGTCGCGGGCACCGAGCCGGCGGCACGGGCGGTTCCCGGTTCCCCGGGCGCCGCAGCCACCGCCCCGCCCAGGTCCGCCGCCAGGCGGCGCCGGACCCGGGTGATCAGGGCGGTCAGGTCCGCGCAGTACACGCTCGGGTTGGCGAAGCCGGTCGGGCGGCGGTAGCGGGTGGCGTAGTGGCCGCCGCCGCACACGGGGTGCAGGGGACAGGCGCGGCACTGTGCGCACAGCCCGTCCGCGCCCCACTGGCGCGCCGCGATCCCCGGGTGGCCCAGCAGCGTGTCGAAGGAGTGGTGCCACACGTCGAGGCCGGTGCGCGCGGCCCCGTCGTACGCCGTGCGCAGCGCGTCGTCCTGGGCCAGGGAGCCGTCCGTCTCCACGACCGCGTAGCGCACGGGGGACAGGCCCAGCGACTCGGTGCGCACCGGCGCGCCGAGCAGCAGCGCCATCAGGTCGTCCAGCAGGCGTACCTGCGTCTCCTTCACCGGCGCGTCGTACCAGCGGGTGAAGACGGCCCACAGCCAGTCGGCGTAGGGGGTGCGCCGGCCCGTGGGGTCCAGGCCGGGCGGCGGGACGTGCCAGGTGCCCAGCGGCAGCAGGAAGTCGACGGACGGCGGGGCGTACGCCAGCAGCTCCTCGTAGGTGCGCACCGGGTCGTTCGCCAGGTCGACCGTGCACAGCAGTCCCGCGAACAGGGGCCGGTAGGGCTCGCCGGCGAGCAGTCGCAGCGCCGCGCTCACCCGGGCGTGGCTGCCGCGGCCGTCCGCGCCGCGCCGGTGCCGGTCGTGGGCGGCTCGCCCGCCGTCGGTGCTCACCCCGACCCGTACGCCCAACTCGCCGAGAAGGTCGAGCCGTTGGCGGGTGAGGCGGACGCCGTTGGTCTGCAGCGACACGTGCAGCCGCACCCCGTCGCCGGTGGCCGCCCGCAGGGTGCGCACCGTGTGGGCCAGGGCCCGGTCGCCCGCGAGCAGCGGCTCGCCGCCGTGCAGCACCACGCCCGCCTCGCGGGTCCCGTGCGCGCTCAGGTGCTCGGCGATGCGCTCGGCCGCCCGCTCCACCGTCGCGGGCGCCATGGTGCGCGGCTGCCGGCGCCAACCGGTGTCCCGGGCCCGGTACATGTAGCAGTAGTCGCAGGCCAGGTCGCAGCGGCTGTGCACCTTCAGGACGAAGGAATCCAGCGGATACGGCTTCCAGCCGGCCGCCCGCCGCGCCGCCACGTCGGCGGCCGTGGGCCAGGGCGGCTCGGCGCGGCGCAGTGGCGGTCGACTCATCCGCTTCCCCCCGACGGCCTCGCCACGGGCCCCGCTCGCAGGGCCGGCGGCACACCCGTCCGGCCCGTCCGACGACCAGTATTCGGGGGTCGTCGGTGCACCGTCAACATCGCTAATGAGACAACGCAGGTGGGAGGCGGGGGAGTTGGCCGGACACCGCGGTGCGCGGATGGCGTCCGGACGCTGCCGCCGCGGGGTGCCCCGGCGTTACGCTGAAACGATGGACGCCGGCGCGGCCCGCGGCTGCCCGGTGCTCCACGACGCCACGAGACCCCAGGGAGTGACCCCGTGGAAGCAGCCGAGGGCACCGCCTCCGCCGAGGCGCGCGTCGCGGGACGCGCGCCGGGGCGGCGGGTGGCGGACGGCGGCGGTGACGCCGGCGCGGGCGACGTCGAGTCCGTCGTCCTGGACATCGCCGGGCTCTCCCCGCAGGACGTCGCCACCCTGCCCGGTTCCGTGCTCGACGCGCTGCTGCGCCGGGTCCACGACAGCTGCGCCGAGGGCGACCCGTTCGTCACCGGGCACAAAGAGAGCCAGTGAGCACCGGGACACGGAGCCGCGGCCGTGACGCCACCGGCCCCGCCCTGTACTGTCACCCCCCGAGCGTCCGTTTTGTCCCGCGGTGGGGCGGCTCCGGCCCCGTCCGGCGCCGCCCGCGCCCCGTTGCCGTACCGCCTCCTTGCCCCTCGCACCGTCCCGTCGTGCCGCGCCGAGCGGAGAGGTCATGTCCGACGTCAACTCCCCCGACCGCACCGGTCCGTTCGCCGTCTTCGTCGCCGCCTCCGAGAACCTCGGTCTGAGCACGACCCTGCGCAACGTCGCGGACATCCTCGCCGAGGCGGGCCGCAGCGTGCTGCTCGTGGACTGCCGCACCGGCGCCCCCGACCCGGCGCCGCTGCCGCCCCCCGCGCCCGGGCAGGTCACCCTCGCGCGCCCGCCCGCCGGACAGCCCCTCGCGGCCCTCGCCGCCGACCCCGTCGCCGCCGCCTACGACCACGTCCTGATCGAGGCGCCCGTACCCGACACGCCCGACGCGGACGAGCCCGCCCGCACCGCCGCCCCGGCCGACGCGCTCGTCGTCTGCTTCGCGATGACCGCCTGGTCCATCGACGGCGCCGCCGCCCTCGCCGAGGACCTCACCGGGCGCGCCCGGCGGCCCGTGCGGCTGCTCACCCTCGGCCTCAAGAGCGACGTGCGCGTCCACGACCGGCTGCGCGACGCCCGCGAACGCGTACGGCGCCGCTTCGGTCCGCTCGCCGCCGCCCTCGGCGACGCCGACATCCCCTTCCTGGAGGTCCCCTACAACCCCCTCTACCAGGACGTGCGCAGCCTCGCCGTCCAGTCCGAGGACGCCGGCACGGTCATCGGACTGCGCCCCTACTACGAGCGGCTCGCCGACTGGCTGCGCGCCCGTCGCGCCCCCCGCCTCGACGAGGTCACCGTCGTCCACTCCACCCGGCACGCCCCCTGGGCCGCCTGGGTGCGCGACCGGCTCGCCGCCAGGGGCGTACGCACCCGGCTGCGGCGCGCCGACACCTACACCGGCGAACGCCCCGACCGGGGCACCGCCCTGCTCTTCCTCGCACCGGACGGCACCGACGAGACCCTGCTCGGGCAGATCGGCGCGCTGTCCCACACCGATGTGCGCATCGTCCTGGTCGACGAGCCGTTCCCGTACGCCGCGGCCGCCCACCACGAGCGCATCGACCTGCGCGAGGCCGGCGAGGAGGAGGCGCTGCGGCTGCTGTACACCGGCCTCGGACTCGACGCCGCACGGCCCGCCGAGCAGGCGGGCGCGGCCCCCTTCCCACGGCTGCCGGAGACGAACAACATCGGCCCCCGCAACCGCTCCTTCATCGACCGCGACGAGTTGCTGGCCGCGGTGGAGGACCGGTTGCGCGACGCCGGGCGGGACGGCGCCTGCCTGGTGCTGCACGGGCCGAGCGGCTGGGGCAAGAGCGAGACCGCGCACGAACTGTGCCACCGTCACGGCTCCGGCTACGACGTGGTGTGGTGGGTGCGGGCGTGGGAACGCGGGCGGGTCGAACGCGGGTTGCGCCGCCTGGCCGGCCGTCTCGACACGCCGCAGGACCGCCTCGGACCCGCCGACACCGCCGGCGACACGGTCCCGCGCCTGCTCGACCGCCTCTCCCGCCCCGACGAGCCCACCCGCTGGCTCCTGGTCTACGACGGCGTCGCCGACCCCGCGACCCTCACCGGTCTCCTGCCCACGCCCCACGACCACGGCCACGTCCTGATCACCAGCCGGACCGCCCCGGCGACGGAGGAGGAGCGAGGGGAGCGGCCCGTCGCCGTGCTCCGGGCGGCGGACGGGGAGGAAGTCCGGCCGGGTGGCGAACCGTCCGTCGCCGACGCCGAGTCGCGCGCCCTCGCCGACGCGCCCTCCCCGGGCGGCGAGGCCTCCGCCTCCCAGGACGACCCGCCCGCCGTCCACCCCAGCCCCGCTGCCCCCGTCGGCCCGGGCCCCCGCCTCCGGTCGTACCCCATGTCCCCGATGGCCGGCGACGAGAGCCGTGCGCTGCTCGCCGAGCGGGTGCCGGAGATCAGTGAGCGGCAGGCCGGGCAGGTCGGCAGCGTCGTCGACTTCGTGCCGCACGCGCTGCACCTGGCCGCCCACTGCCTGGCCGAACGGGCCGCGGGGCACCGGCGCCACGACCACCTGACGCAGGACGCGGCGGTGCGGGACGCCGTCGGGGACCTGCTCGCCGAGTACCGGGCCGGCAAGACCGAGCTGATGCGGCGCGGCGGGACGGCCACGCCGGTCGCCGTGATGGTGCACGTCGCCCGGCGGTTCGCCCAGACCACCGAGGGCGCCGCCGCCTGGCGTTCGGAGGCCCCGCAGCGCGACGCGCTCGGCTGGCTGCTGGACGCCGCCTCCCTGCTCACCGGCCGCGGCATGGGCCTGGAGCTGCTGCGCTCGCGCCGCATCCTGTCCGAACTCGCGCGCGACGACGACGTGGCGGGCACCGGCGGCCCCCGTCACGCCGACGAAGTCCAGCTGCCGGACGAGCACATGGTCAGCGTCGCCCTGTGGGCGCTCGCCCAGGTCGGCCTGCTCGACGTCGACTTCGACCGCGCCGCCCAGCCGCTCGCCCAGCACCACGGCCTGCGGGACCTGATCCGCGCCGGCATGAGCGACGCCGAACGCGCGCACATCGAGTCCGTCCTGCGCGGCGTGCTCGCCGAGTACGTCCCGCAGGAGAGCCAGGACCTGCCCGCCGACTGGGCCCGCGAGGTGTACTCGCTGCGGTTGTGGGAGGACACCCGCCCCCGCGTGCGCCGCTCCCTGCTGCGCCACCTCAACGCGCTCAGCCAGCGCGCCGAGGCCGCCGACCTCGAACGCCTCCTCGACATCGCCGCGCAGGCGCGCACCGCCTGGCACTCCGACGACGACGAGCAGTCCCCCGAGTACCTGCGGCTGCTCAACCTGACCGCCCGCGCCCACCGGCTGCGCGGCGACTACGACGCCTCCCGCCGCTTCGCCCAGGACGCCCTGCTCGGCCACCGCAGGCTCCTCGGCATCACCCACCCGCGCACCCTGCTCTCCGCCGACTCCTACGCGGCCACCCTGCGCGCCCTCGGCCGGTTCGAGGACGCCCTGCTCGAACTGCGGCCCGCGCTGGACGGCTTGACGCTGCTGCTCGGCTGGAAGCACCCGGCGACCGTGCAGGTCGAGCACAACCTCGCCCTCACCGAGGCGCTCACCGGCCGCGCCGCGCAGGCCCTGACCCGGCTCCAGGAACGCTTCCGCTACCGGCAGGCCGTCGGCGGCAAGGACGACCCGGTCGCCTGGGACTCCGCCGACCTGCTCGCCTATCTGCTGCGGGCCACCGGCCGCGACGGCGAGGCCCGCGACCTGCTGCGCCAGCGGCTGCGGCGGCTCGGCGACTCCTGGGGCCGCGACCGGCTGTGGACCGAGGTCGGCCTCGCCGTGAGCGAGCGCCGGCTCGCCGACGGCTTCCCCGCCGTCAAGGACCCCCGCTACGGCTACGAACGCGCCCACGAACGCGACCGGCGCGCCCTGACCGAGTACCTCGCCCGGTTCGGCGCCGCCCGCTTCGACACGCTGCGCTGCCAGTTCAGTTACGCCGCCGACCTGGGCGCGCTCGGCAAGGCGGAGGAGGCCGAGGCCCAGGCCCGCCGGTGCGCCGGCGTCTTCGCCCGCAGCTTCGGCGCCGGACACCCGTACACCGGTCTGTGCCATGTCCGCCAGGGCGTCTACCTGCGGGCCATGGGCGCGCTGCGGCCGGCCGAGGAGGTGGGCCGCGCCGGGCTCAACCTGCTCACCCACAAACTGGGCGGCGCCCACTCCTGGGTCGCCGCCGCCGAGAACTCCCTCGCCGCCACGCTCGCCGCGGCCGGCCGCACCGACGAGGCCGTCGAGCTGGCCCGGTCCGCTCTGGCCCGGCTCGGCGACCTGGGCGTGGCGGACCGGCCCGACGGACGCCGTGTCGCCCTCCACCTCGACCACCTCACCGGCACGGCCGCCCGCCCGGCGCCGCCCTCCGGCTACGACATCGACCTGGAGCTGCCCGGCCTGTGACCCCGGCCGCCGGGAGCCACCCTCCGGGGGCACCAACCCCCGGGGTGCCGGCGGCCCCACCGCACCACCCGCAGCAAGCCCCACCCCACCGAAAGGCGCGTACCCGTGGCAGCTCCCGCACCCCAGCGCACCAGCACGCTGAAGCAGTCCCACTGGACCGTCAAGCGGCACGGCGTGATCACCGAGATGTGCGAGGAGACCGTCGCCGCCACCCCCGCGATACGCAGCCTGTGCCACTACAGCAACGGCATCCTCGACTTCGCCGTGCTGCGCGCACCGCTGGCACCGCTCAGCAGCCTCGTCACCGAGCCCGGCGACGAGGACTCCGGCGAGTCGCTGCCCGGCAGCCGGCTGCTGCTGTGCGCCCAGGACCTCGGCCTGGTGCTGCGCCCGCTGGGCACCGGCGAGCTGATGCGCACGGTCGTCGCCGGCCCCCGCGGCGGGCTGTGGGGCGGCCGCGCGCGGCCCGGTGAGTTCCTCGCCGCGGTGACCGACCTCGGCGACGGCGTGCCCGCCACCGACGCCGCCATGAACCGGCTCGTCACCCGCATCCGCACCGAGATCCACTCGCTGCCCGACGAACTCCTCGGCGGCGACCCGGTGGCCAAGGCGCACCTCACCTCGATCCCGGCCCCCGAAGGCCCGCGGATCGACTTCGGCACCGGCGCCGCCGCCGACACCGGCTACGAGGAACGACTGCGCCACCTGTGGCGCGCCCACGTCAACACGACCGATCTGCACTACGCCGGCTACTACCGCGACTGGACGCTGGTCTGCGTCGGCGACGTCTTCGACGCCCGCGAACTCGGCCCGCGCTTCATCGACGTCAGCGTGCGCACCCGGCGCACCGCCTACCGGGACCTCTCCCGCAGCCTGCGCGGCCATGTCGTACGGCTCACCGACGCGCTCGGCCTGATCGCCCCGCCCGTCCCCGGCCGCGCCCCCCTCGACCGGCTCGTCCTCGACGTGCAGGAGGGCGCCGTCCACGTGCACTGGACGTCACCGCACGCCTTCCTGCTCGGCGTCACCCTCGACCAGCGGCAGGTCGGCCACGCCGAACAGCGCCTGGCGGGCCTGGCCCGCGCCCTGGGCGACGAACCGGACCCGCGGCGGTTCACGACGCCGCGCTGAGCGTCCCCCACACCTCCTCCGCCAGCGACTCCACCGTACGGGCGGGGGTGAGGCGGTGGCGCTGGTCCGCGCCGCCGAGCAGATGCACCGGCAGCACCTCCACCGCGGACTCGTACTCCCGGCAGATCCGGCGCAGTTCGCTCAGCTCGTCCTCGGTCCGTGCGGCACCGGGCGCCCTCCCGGCGGCCCAGTCGGCGACCGCGCCCCGGAACCGCTCCGTCAGCTCCCGCACCAGCGTGGCGCAGCCCAGCACGCTCAGATCGGCCGGCGTCGCCCCCACCCGGTCCGTGGCACGGCCCGCGACCCGCCCGGTCACCGACTCCAGCATGGCGAGCGCGTCCTGGAAGCGGCGCCGCACCGGACCGGGCAACCCCGCGGTGTTCGGCTTCGGTTTGCCGCGCGGCGGATGGTCCGGCGACGCGGCGACGGGCCGGGTGTCCAGGGCGAGACCGGCCAGCGTGCGCTGCATCTGGTCCAGCCGGGCGGTCTGCAGCTCCAGGTCGCGGCGCATCCGCTCGCCCAGCTCCAGCAGGTCCTCCTCGCGCCGCTCCTCCACCAGGCGCCGCTCCAGCTGCAGCAGCGCCTCGTGCGCGCTCACCGCGAAGCCGCCCTGCCGGTACACCAGCGGCCGCGAGCCGATGGCCCGCCCCAGCCGGTCCTGCATCGCCTGCGACACCAGGCCGTTGACCACCAGCAGCGCCTCCAGCCGGCCCGGGCGCACCGCGCTGCGCAGGCCCAGCACATGGGCGGCGACCCGCTCGGCGTCGTCGGCGCGCAGCACCGACCGGGCGCGGATCACCGCTATGTAGGCGTCCTGGGCGGGGGAGAGCCAGTACACGACCTCCTCCCGGCCGTCGGCCGAACGGGACAGACGGGCCGGCACCGGGTCACGGGAGGCGATCCGCCACTGCCCGAGGTCGAGTGCCTCGTGCAGGTCGGCGAGCACCTGACGGTCCGTCACCCGCTCGTGCAGCCGGCGCACCGCCGCCAGCACCACCGAGCCCGGGATCCGGCGCACCGCGCCGTCGACCTCCGCGATCTGCCAGGCCTGCCGGCACGTCTTGAGGATCTCCCGCGGCACGCCCTCCGTCAGCTCCGGCAGCAGCCGCAGCGCCTCCTCGTCGAACGGGCCGGTGTCCGGCGGACCGGTGTCGGGCGTACCGATCACAGGCGAATCCGCGCCCTCGCCGGTACCCGTGCCCGCGTCCGTATCCGTACTCGCCTCCGTACCCGTACCCGTACTCGCCTCCGAGCCCGGCGTGCCGGCGGCGGCGAGATAGCGGGAGACCAGGGCCCGGGTGTCGCGCGCGTCCAGGCCGTTGGCCCACAGCTGCACCACCCGCTCGTGCACACTGGCGCGCAGCGCCCGCAGCCCGTCCGGGGAGGTGCAGAACACCAGCAGACCGCCGTGGCTGGTGAAGATGTTGACGAGGCGTTCGAAGGCGTCGATGAACGTGCGCCGGTTCTCCTCCGGCCACTCCAGCACCTTCTCCAGGGAGTCCAGCAGCAGCACGTACGGGTTGCCGACCCGGCCGTGCAGGAAGCCCTGGACGGCGAGCGCGTCGAAGACCCGGTCGATGCCGGCCGCGGTGTCCGCCCGGCCCGGGTGCGGGCCGATCGCCTCGGTGATGCCGCGCTCGCGCAGCGGCTCGGCGGGCTCCTCGCCGCTCAGCCAGTTCCACACCATGCGGCGGAACGGCGGCTGCAGCAGCAGCGCGAGCGCGGTGGCGAACCGGCGGTGCTCGGTCACCTCGCCCAGCGTGCCGCGCAGGTCGGCGTGGATCACCTCCGGGTCGTAGCGCAGCGCGGAGACCACCTTGTCCGGGTCCAGCGTGCGGTCCCGCAGTCCGGCCGCGATCTCCCGCAGGGTGCCGCGGCGGGGGTCGTCCTCCTCGCCGCCGACCCACGCGGCGGTGACGTACGCGTAGTAGTCGCGGACCAGTTCCTCGAAGGCCTGCCGGCCCTGCGCGGTGTCGGCGGGGCCGCGCAGCCGGTCGCGGTAGAGCCGCCCCATGTCCTGCGCCGGCTCGTCCACGATCCACATCGCCGCCTCGCCGTGCCGCTCGCGCACCGTCTGGTAGGTGCGGCGCAGCGCGTGGCTCTTGCCCAGCCCGAACCCGCCCACCAGGGCCACCGCCCGCCCGCGCCGGCCGCCCGCCGAGGGTGGCGCGAAGTAGTCGGCGACCAGGGCCCGCAGATCGGTGACGAGCGGGGTGTCGAGGTGGGCGTTGCCCGAGTCGGCCGCCACCGCCGCCGGCTCCCCGAGGTCGGACGCCGGTCCGAGGCGCACGACCGGGCTCAGCGGGAAGGGGTTCTCGTGCCAGAGGTCTCCACTGTCTGGGGCCATGGTGGCACTCCTCGGTTCTCCGAATGATGTCGGCGGTGCGAGCGGCGGCGGGTGCGGTTCCTGTGCGGTGCGGGTGCGGTGCGGGGACACGGGCCGGCAGGTGCCGGGGCACCGGCTGCGGGGACGGCCCCGGGAGTGCCGGCTCCGGGCCGGGACAGCCTCGGGAGTGCCCGCTCCGGGCCGGGACGGCCTCGGCGCCGCGCCCGTCGGTTCAGCGGCTGGGCGGCAGCGCCGAGCGCCGGTCCGGGGGCGGAGCCGGCCGCCGGTCGGCCTGCGGTGCGGACCGCTGGCCCGGCGGACGGGCTGGGGCAGGTGCCGTGCTGCGGCCGAGGGCCGCCGGGTCCAGGGTGGGCGCCCGCAGGTCGGCGGCGGTGACCCGCACGCGGCCACCCTGGCGTCTTTGGCGCTCGGCGGCCTCGAAGCACTCCTTGCGCAGCTGCCGCACGTCCAGCAGCTCCCACGCGACGTCGGGCGCCGGCGGCGGGGTGTCGTCCACGGCGGGATGTCCGCCGCGCACGGCCTCGGTGAACTTCACGGGGTCCTCCGGGGTGAGCGAGCCGAGCGAGAGATGGGTGACCTCCGGGAAGGGCAGCAGGTCCCCGACCACCTCGTGGGCGGTGTGCGGATGCTGATGGCTGATCTCGACGAACAGTACGATCCGGCTCTGGGCGTGTCTCAGGCACGTTCTGAGGAACTTGCCGCGCACCTCGCCGCCCGCGTCCCGCCAGTCGATGTGCGGCACGATCGCGAACAGCAGGCAGTTCTGCTGGGCGAGCAGCGCGCTGATCGCGCTGAACGCCTTGTGCACGTCACTGCCGTCGATCACGGGGTCGAACGGCACCCCGGGGAAGTACCCGCGCAGCGCCTCGGCGATCTTGTCCCGTATGGCCGCGTTGATGCCCGGCGTCTCGGCGAAGTCGCCGCGCTCGTCCCAGCTGACGTCGTTGCCGTAGTTGACGTATCCGCCGGTCATCGCCACCACCGGGCGCGGTGGCCGCCAGCCCTGCTCGTACGCGGGCGTGCCGTGGGCCTGCTCGTCCAGGTCCGCGAGGTACTGGTGCGCCAGGTGGATGCACTGATGGATCAGCGTGGTCTTGCCCATGCCGACCGGACCCGTCACCACGACCAGGTGGCCGCGGTCCACATGCGGCATGATCATCTCGGGCAGCCGGTCCAGGCAGCGCCGGAACTCCTCGAGCTGCTCCCGCACATGGTCGACGTCGACCCACTGCCCGGCGTGTTCCTCCTCCGCCCACGGCACCAGCGGATGGTCGTCGCGCGGAACGGCGGGGATCCCGGGCAGATGGCCCCTGCTGCCCGGCACGTACACCCCGAACGGGTTCGGGTGGTGCTCGCCCCCGCTCATACGGCCGCCCCCGCAGTGTCCCGACGCGTGATCCGGTCCCGCACGGTACGCCAACTCCAGTACAGCTTGCTCCGGTTGAGCTCGGATATCAGTCGCAGCCGGTCCTCCATGGCGCTCCGTTGCTCCTCCGCGTACTCCACACGGCCCTCGGTGTCCAGCAGATAGCCGTCCCGGTCCCCGCGCAGCGGCTGGGCCAGCGGCAGGGTGTCGGCGGCGGCCCGCGCCGCCTCCCGGCGCGCCCGCGGGCCGGGCACCCGGTTGAGGGTGCCGGCCAGTGCCGTACGGGCCGCGCGCACCGCGGTGTGCTCGGCCCGCTCGTCGGTCTCGTACGCGGCGAGGTAGTCGTGCACCGCCGTCCGGTACGCGCTCTCGTCGCCGCCCAACTGCTGCCGGAACTGGCGTCGTTCGGCCGACAGCCGCTCGGAGGCCTGGCCGCCGAGGGTGAGCAGCGCACCGGCGGCCAGCAGCGGCAGCTGCTTGAGGAAGTCCGCCAGCCAGCCGCCCCCGCCGTCGTCCTGGGCGGCCGTGCCCGGGGATTCGGAGGCGGCCGCCATGAGCGCCGAGCAGGCCCGCCCGAAGTCGTCCCGCCGCCGCTCGGCCCACTGCTGCAGCGTCAGGGGCCCGCCGCCGCCCCGGCCGGCGCTCGCGACGGGCCGCACGGCGTCCGGCACGGCCGTACTGCCCGGCGCGAGCACCTTCAGCCGTACGCCCGCGGTGACGAGACCCGCCCGGTGCGGCCCGTCCAGGCAGTACACAAGCTGTACGTCCCGTTCGGAGGAAGAGCGCGGCGCCGCGCACGCCGGTCCGGCGCCGGCGGCCAGCAGCACCAGTGCCGCCGAGCAGGCCGCCGCGTACGACGGGCGGACCCGGCGTGGGGGGCGCGGGCGGCGTGGGGGAGCGCCGGCCCGCGCCGCGGACCGGACGCCGGGCGGCCGGCCCGCGCGCGCCGCTCTCCGCCGACCGTGTCCCGTCCCCTGCCTCATACGCCTCTCCCCGTCCGGCCACCACGATGCCCGGTCCTCGCCTCGGCCTCGCCCGTCACGCCCACGTCCGGCCCGTCACGCCCGGGTCGGGCCCGTCACGCCCGGGTCGGACCCGGCGCGAACCCCACCGCACGACGCCACCGCCCTGCGTTCGGCGCCACCGCCTGCATCAGGCGCCACCGCCCTGCGTTCGGTGCCACCACCCTGCGCGGCACCGCCGTCTCTCCCTCGCTCCCTTCCGCCCCCGCCGGTCGGCGAAGACCTGTCCGCCCCGCCAACCGGCCCTACGCCGCCGTCCGTTCGTCCGCCGGCTCCGGCTGCGGAGCCCGGCGGTTGTACGGAGAGTGACGAATCGTGGCGCTCGCGAGTTCCCGCAGACCGGTCAGCGCCCGGAGCCGGGGCGGGCGGTCCTGCAGCAGGCGACCCGCTCCGTACAGGGCGTTCACGGTGAGGACGGCCGGTCCGACCGTGCCCGCGGTGCCCGGGAAATCACGCTCAAGAGTGAGCGCGATGAGCACGGCGGTGATGCCGTTCTGCTGGGCGAGCCCCAGCGCGATCCGGTCACGCCGGGGCAGGCCCCGCACGAACAACGGCAGCACCAGCAGCGCCACCAGCGCCTGCGCGGCGAACGCGGCCGCGCCCAGCACGACGCCCTGCGTCCAGGACACGCCCCGCGCGAGCAGCAGGCCCAGCGCGAGGAACGCGGCGAGGAACGCAGCGCCGACCGCGCGGTCGACCGCCGTGCTCACCGCCTTGGAGCGCACCACCAGCCCCGCGAGGGCGACCGCGAGCATCAGTTGCCGTGTCGCGGCGAGCACGAGCAGGGCCGCCAGGAGCAGCACCGCGCCCGTGCCCCTGGCCCGCCGCACGGCCGCCGTGTCGGGCGCCCGCCCGGCGGCCCACCGTCCCGCGCACCACACCGCCACCACCGCGCCGAGCAGCGCGGCGTTCAGGCCGAGCCCGCTCAGATATCCGCCGGCGCCCCCGGCGGCCACCTCCGGTGTCCCGGTGTGCCCGGCCGCCCGGTAGGCGTACCCGGCCAGATACAGCGTCAGCAGGACCGTCATGGGATCGTCGAAGGACGCCCACGCCTTCAGCAGCGACCGGGCCCGTGGCGACATCCGGCCCTCGCGGTCCAGCGCGGCGACGGACAACGGGTCGATCTGCGCGACCGCCATGCCCAGCACCAGCGACTCCGGCCGCCGGAAGAACAGCAGCATCGTCCCCGCGATCAGCGCCGCCTTCAGCACCACGCCGAGCGTGACCGCCACGAGCACCCCGGTCAGGTCCGCCCGCAGCGCCTTCACGTCGATCGCGTACGTGCTG
Source organism: Streptomyces sp. NPDC014801 (assembly GCF_043082085.1). NCBI lineage: Bacteria > Bacillati > Actinomycetota > Actinomycetes > Kitasatosporales > Streptomycetaceae > Streptomyces > Streptomyces sp. NPDC014801. The sequence goes on from NZ_JBIBXG010000003.1 coordinate 275,498, forward strand.
CCGTAGAGCCCGACCGCCAGCAGCAGGCCCGCCGTGAAGACGTAACCGCCGGAGTCCATCAGCCCGGTGGTGTCCACCGGCAGCCCGATGAGCACCCCGGCGACCAGCGCGGCCGCCCCGCCGAGCACCAGGCCCGGCACCGCCTCGGTGAGCCGCCGCAGACGCGCGCGCCCCGGTGTCGCCATGGCCTGGTCCCCCCTTCGCCTTCCGGGCCCGCACAGCGTCCGGGACGGGCGGGGACGCCTGAGCACGGCGTCGCGCCCGCCGCCGCGGGGCAGGTGAATCGTAGGGGGCCCACCCGCCGCGCCGACAGCCCGACACCGGACGTGTCCACGGCAGTCGACCGCCCGCCGGCCCGCCCTTGCGCGCGCGGGCTGCGGCGCCGTTGCCGCACCCCGGTGTCATGCCTCGAGTTCACGATGCCCGTCCGGGCCCGCCGCCGAACCCGCGCACCCCTGCCGACCGGGCGCATCCGGCCGCCCGGCTCACCCGTCCCGGTGACACGGGGGCACGGCGGGGCTCCCGGGAGGCGCGCACGACGCCCCGCGAGCCCCCGGCGCGCGGAAAATGCGAGGTCGCGGGAGCCCGGCGCGGTGCATGATGACGGACCGCACCACCACCGGGGGGACTCGTGAGCGTGAAGAACGTCCTGCTGTCCGGCATCGTCGGCTCCACCGCCTACGGCCTGGCCCGCGAGGGCTCCGACATCGACCGGCTCGGCCTGTTCGCCGCGCCGACCGAGGAGCTGCACGGCCTGCGGCAGCCCAAGGAGTCCCACGTCGGCTCCGCGCCGGACCTCACCCTGCACGAGGCGGCCAAGTGGTGCCGGCTGGCCCTCGGCGGCAACCCGACCGTCATGGAACTCGTCTGGCTGCCGGACGAGCTGTACGAGGTGCGCACCCCGCTCGGCGACGAGCTCATCGCCCTGCGCACCTCCCTGCTCGGCGCCCGCCGCGTCCGCGACGCCTACCTCGGCTACGCCACCCAGCAGTTCCGCAAGCTCGTCAACCGGTCCGAGGGCGGCGCCGCCCCGCCCGCGCGCGTCGCCAAGCACGCCCGGCACCTGCGGCGGCTGTGCGTGCAGGGCTTCGAGCTGTACGCCACCGGCGCGCTCACCGTGCGGGTGGAGGACCCCGACGCCTACCACGCCTTCGGCGAGCGGGTCGCGCGCGACCCGTCGGCCGCGGAACCGCTGCTGCGCCACTACCAGGACGCCTTCGCGCGCACGCCGAGCGCGCTGCCCGACCACCCCGACGAGTCGGCGGCCGACGCCTGGCTGCGCCGGGTACGCGCCCACTTCTACACGCCGGGGGAGTGAGAAGGGCCGCCCGGGAAGCGGCCCAAGGGGTCCTTCGCCAGCGGTAGCTGATGGAAAATCAGCTGCCCGGACCTCACCGTTCTCCTTAGACTCGCCACGCATCGCGCGCCGCCCCTGTCGACGGCGCGCGATGACCATCGACACCGCATCACGAGTGAGGGGAGCAGGCCGTGCGTGACCGCACCGCTGTCGCCGCTCCCCGCGCCCGCTACGAGGTGATCCTCGTGTCCCGGGCCGTCCGGTGCCCGCTGCGCGGCCGGCACCGGAGACCCGCGACGCACATCTGACGGCCCGTCACCTCACCGGTGCGCCGGTCGACGCGTCCGGGAATCGCGCTGCCCCGAACCCAGCTCATTCCGAAAGGAACGAGGGCCGTGCGCACCGCACTCGACCGTCATCTCACCCACCCGCTCGCCACCGTCCGCAACCTGGGCATCCTCGCCCACGTCGACGCCGGCAAGACCACCGTCACCGAGCGGATCCTGTACGCCACCGGCACCACGCACCGACGTGGCGAGGTGCACGACGGCACCACCGTCACCGACTTCGATCCGCAGGAACGCGACCGCGGCATCACCATCTTCGCCGCCGCCGTCAGCTGCGCCTGGGACGGCCACCGGGTCAATCTGATCGACACCCCGGGCCATGTCGACTTCGCCGACGAGGTCGAGCGCTCCCTGCGGGTGCTGGACGGAGCGGTCGCCGTGTTCGACGCGGTGGCGGGCGTGGAGCCGCAGAGCGAGTCCGTGTGGCGCCAGGCCGACCGGCACGGCGTCCCGCGCCTGGCGTTCGTCAACAAGATGGACCGCGCGGGCGCCGACCTGGACGCCGCCGTCGCCTCGATCCGCGCGCGGCTGCACCCGGCGCCGCTCGTGGTGCAGCTGCCGCTGGGCGCGGAGAACGCCTTCACCGGCGTCGTCGACCTGGTCCGGATGCGCGCGCTGACCTGGTCCGACGGGGCCGAGTCGGCCGACGAGGGCCCGGTGCCCGACGCCGTCCTCGACGAGGCCCGCCGCCGGCGCCGGCTGCTGGAGGAGGCCGTGGCCGAACGGCACCCGGCGGCGCTGGAGGAGTTCTGCGAGGGGGAGCGGCTGTCGGCGGCCACCCTCACCCGGGCGCTGCGCGACCTGACCCTCACCGGTGACGGCGTGGTCGTGCTGTGCGGCTCCGCCTACCGCAACCGGGGCATCGAACCGCTGCTGGACGCCGTGGTCGCCTATCTGCCCTCGCCCGCCGACCGGCCGCCGGTGCGGGACGCGCGGGACGGCCGGGAACGCCCCGCCGACCCGGCCGCCCCGTTCACCGGCCTGGCGTTCAAGGTGAGCGCCACGGCGACCGGGCGCCTGACCTATGTGCGCGTGTACGCGGGAACACTGGAGAAGGGAGACACCGTGTGGGACGCCACCGCACGCCGTACCGAGCGCGTCGGCCGCATCCTGCGCGTCCAGGCCGACCGCCACGCACCCGTGCAGCGGGCCCACGCCGGTGACATCGTCGCCGTCGTCGGCCTGAAGACGGCGCGCGCCGGGGCGACCCTGTGCGCGCCGGACGCGCCGATCGTGCTGGAACCGCCGGACGTCGCCGAACCGGTCGTCTCGGTGGCCGTGGAGGCCCGCCGCGGCACCGACACCGAGCGCCTGGCGGCCGCGCTGGCCCGGCTGGCCGAGGAGGACCCGTCGCTGGTGGTCCGCACGGACTCCGAGACGGGCCAGACCGTGCTGTCCGGCAGGGGGGAGCTGCACCTGGAGGTCGCGGCGGAGAAGCTGCGCCGGGCGCACGGCCTGGAGATCACGACGGGCCGCCCGCGGGTCAGCCACCGCGAGACGGTCGCCCGGGGGCTGAGCGGCTTCGTCTTCCGGCACGTCAAACAGGACGGCGGTGCCGGGCAGTTCGCGCACGTCGTCCTCGACGTGGAGCCGCTGCCGGGCGGGCCGGGCACCACCGGCTTCGCCTTCGCCTCCACCGTGGTGGGCGGCCGGGTGCCGCAGGAGTACGTCCGCGCGGTCGAGGCCGGCTGCCGTGACGCCCTCGCGGCGGGCGGCCCGCTCGGCGGGCACCCGGTGACGGGCGTGAAGGTGACGCTCACCGACGGGTCCACGCATGTGAAGGACTCCTCGGAGACGGCCTTCCGCACCGCCGCACGGCTCGGCCTGCGCGAGGCGCTGCGCGGCTGCGCGATGCTCCTGCTGGAGCCGGTCGCCGAGGTCACGGTGACCGTGCCCGAGGACGCGGTCGGCGCGGTCCTCGGTGACCTCGCGGCCCGCCGCGCCCGGGTCACCGGGTCCGGCACCCGCGGGGGCGCGGCGGTGGTGACGGCGACGGTGCCGCTGGCCGAACTCTTCGGCTACGCCACCCGTCTGCGCAGCCGCACCCAGGGTCGCGGCACCTTCACGGCCCGCCCGACCGGCTACGCGCCGGCGTGAGCCACGCCTGCGGCCCTCCCCGCGCACAGGGGAGGGCCGCAGGCGGCCGCCCTCTCGGAGAGCAGCGGCGTCAGGGGCACGACACCACGGCCGACGGCGTGGTCGACGCCCCCGACGTCCCCGACGCCGGCGCGCCGGTGTCGTTGATCACGTGCGCGTACTGGCCCGCCGCCGCGGGCACCGCGGCCAGGGCGGCAGGGGGGAGCACGGCCGCGGCGGCGAGGACGGCCGGCGGCCGGGTCCGGAGCTCGACGGGCCCCGGGCGCCGTGAGGTTGGGAAGGCATGGGGCGGCTCCCCGGAGGGACGGAGGAGACACCGGTCCTTCGGGAAGTGAACGGTCCTGGCTGCGGGGAGCGCCCTCTTGCCGGGGAATGGTTCATCCTTGAAAGGTGCGCGTCAAGTCCGGCGCCGGAGTTCGACGATCCGCGCCAAAAGCCTTGACGTGCCTGCCTTTCGCGGATTAACTCACGCCCTAAATTAAGACGTGATGAGCTTCCCGGAAGGGACCACAAGGAGCATGCGCAGCATCCGAGCCGCGGCCGTCGGCGCCGTCACCCTCTCCCTCGTCCTCGCGGCCTCGGCCTGCGGCGGCGGGTCGGCCACCGGCGGCGGGTCCAACGACTCGCCCAAGACGCTCACCTACTGGGCCTCCAACCAGGGCGCCAGCATCGAGGTCGACAAGAAGGTCCTCCAGCCCGAACTCGCCAAGTTCGAGAAGCAGACCGGCATCAAGGTGAAGCTGGAGGTCGTCCCCTGGTCCGACCTGCTCAACCGCATCCTCACCGCCACCACCTCCGGCCAGGGCCCCGACGTGCTCAACATCGGCAACACCTGGAGCGCCTCCCTCCAGGCCACCGGCGCGCTGCTGCCCTGGGACGCGGCGAACTTCGGCAAGATCGGCGGCAGGGACCGCTTCGTCGACTCCGCGCTCGGCTCCACCGGCACGGTCGGCAAGGACCCGGCCGCCGTGCCGCTGTACTCGATGGCGTACGCCCTCTACTACAACAAGAAGATCTTCGCCGACGCCGGCATCGCCCGGCCGCCCGCCACCTGGCAGGAGCTGATCGCCGACGGGAAGAAGATCCAGGCCGGGGGCAAGCAGGTGCTCGGCGCTGAGGGCGCCAACGTCTCCGAGAACATCCACCACGTCTTCGTCTTTGCCAAGCAGCACGGCGCCGACTTCTTCACCGCCGACGGCAAGCCCGACTTCACCAGTGACGGCGTGGTCGCCGCGGTCGAGCAGTACGTCGGCCTCATGGCGAAGGACAAGGTGATCCCGGCCGGCAACGCCGAGTACGCGCAGAACCAGTCCGTCAGCGACTTCGCCAAGGGCCGCACCGCGATGCTGCTGTGGCAGTCCGCCTCCGCCAACCTCGCCTCCCAGGGCATGAGCGAGGACGCCTACGGCATCGCCCCGGTCCCGGTGCAGTCCGGCACGCCCGGCAGCGGGACCCAGGTCAACTCCATGGTCGCCGGCATCAACCTCGCCGTCTTCAAGAACACCCACAACCTCGACGGGGCGACCTCCTTCGTGAAGTTCATGACCAGCGACGAGGAGCAGAGGATCCTCAACAAGGCCTACAGCTCCATACCGCCGGTCAAGACCGCCCAGGCCGACCCCGCGTTCAACGCCCCCGCCAACGCGGTGCTGAAGAACACCCTCGCCACCAGCGCCGCCGCGCTGCCCCAGGTCGCCGACGAGTCCCAGTTCGAGACGGCGGTCGGCACGGCCGTCAAGGAGCTGTTCGCCGACGCCGCCGCCGGACGCCCCGTCACCACCGCCTCGGTGAAGGCCAAGCTGGCCAAGGCCCAGCAGCAGATGCCGGCGAAGTGAGAGCGCGATGACGACCGCCACCGCCGCCGAACGGCCCGTGCGCAAGGGAGCCCCGGCCCTCGCCGGCGCTCCCCGCCGCCCCGGACGCATCCGCCGCGCCGGCCTGCCCTACCTGCTCCTGCTGCCCGCCCTGCTCCTGGAACTCCTCGTCCATCTGGTGCCGATGGTGATCGGCGTCCTGATGAGCTTCAAGGAACTCACCCAGTTCTTCATCCGCGACTGGGGCACCGCACCCTGGAACGGCCTCGCCAACTACTCGGTCTCCGTCGACTTCGACGCCCCCGTGGGCGAGGCTCTGCTGCACTCCTTCCTCGTCACCCTCGCCTTCACCCTGCTGTCCGTCGCCCTGTGCTGGCTTCTCGGCACCGCCGCGGCCGTCTTCATGCAGGACACCTTCGCCGGGCGCGGCCTGCTGCGGGCGCTGTTCCTCGTGCCGTACGCCCTGCCCGTCTACACCGCCGTCATCACCTGGGTGTTCATGTTCCAGCACGACAACGGCCTGGTGAACCACGTCCTGCACGACCAGCTCCACCTCACCGACCAGCCGTCCTTCTGGCTCATAGGCGACAACAGCTTCTACGCCCTGCTCGTCGTCTCGGTGTGGAAGGGCTGGCCGTTCGCCTTCCTCATCGTCACGGCCGGGCTGCAGAACATCCCGCGCGAGCTGTACGAGGCGGCCGCCCTGGACGGCGCCGGCCTGTGGCAGCAGGTCCGCCGCATCACCCTGCCGTCCCTGCGCCCGGTCAACCAGGTGCTCGTCCTGGTGCTGTTCCTGTGGACGTTCAACGACTTCAACACGCCCTACGTCCTGTTCGGCAAGGCCGCGCCGGAGGCCGCCGACCTGATCTCCGTGCACATCTACCAGGCGTCCTTCGTCACCTGGAACTTCGGCACCGGCTCGGCGATGTCCGTCCTGCTGCTGCTCTTCCTGCTGGCCGTGACGGGCGTGTACCTGGCCGTCACCTCGCGCGGACGGAGGACCGCCGATGCGTAACTCCCCGATGGCGCCGCCGGCTTCCTTCCTCTGGTCCCGGCGGATCTTCCTCGCCCTGCTGTCCGGGTTCGTCCTGGTGCCGGTCTACGTGATGGTCTCCAGCTCGCTGAAGCCGCTCGCGGACGTGTCGGGGAAGTTCCGCTGGCTGCCCAGCGGCCTCACGATCCGGCCGTACATCGACATCTGGTCGACGATCCCGCTGGCGCGCTACTTCACCAACTCCCTGATCGTGGCGGGCGCGGCGACCGTGTGCTCGGTGGTCATCGCGGTGTTCGCCGCGTACGCCGTCAGCCGCTACAGCTTCCGCGGCAAGCGCGTCTTCACGGTGACCGTGCTGTCGACGCAGATGTTCCCCGGCATCCTCTTCCTGCTCCCGCTCTTCCTCCTCTACGTCAACATCGGCAACGCCACCGGCATCGCCCTGTTCGGCTCGCGCGGCGGGCTGATCCTGACGTACCTCACCTTCTCCCTGCCGTTCTCCATCTGGATGCTGATCGGCTACTTCGACTCGGTGCCGCGCGACCTGGACGAGGCCGCCCTCGTGGACGGCTGCGGCCCGCTCGGCGCCCTCTTCCGCGTCGTCGTCCCGGCGGCCGTCCCCGGCATCGTCGCGGTCGCCGTCTACGCCTTCATGACCGCCTGGGGCGAGGTGCTCTTCGCCTCCGTCATGACCAACGACACCACCCGCACCCTGGCCGTCGGCCTGCAGGGCTACTCGACCCTCAACGACGTGTACTGGAACCAGATCATGGCTGCCTCGCTCGTGGTCAGCGTGCCCGTGGTGGCCGGCTTCCTGCTGCTGCAGCGCTACCTCGTCGCCGGCCTGACGGCAGGAGCCGTCAAGTGACCGCCACCTCCTCCTTTTCTCCCGAAGGGACCTCCGCTTCCGTGACCATCGACCTCGCCGCGTTCCCGGCCGACTTCCTGTGGGGCACCGCCACGTCGGCGTACCAGATCGAGGGAGCCGTCGCCGAGGACGGCCGCTCGCCGTCGATCTGGGACACCTTCTCGCACACCCCCGGCCGGACCGCCGGCGGCGACCACGGGGACGTGGCCTGCGACCACTACCACCGCTGGCGCGAGGACATCGCGCTGATGCGCCGCCTCGACGTCAACGCCTACCGGCTGTCGGTCGCCTGGCCCCGGGTGATGCCCGGCGGCGACGGACCCGTCAACCCCAAGGGCCTCGCCTTCTACGACGAGCTGGTGGACGGCCTGCTGGAGGCGGGCATCACCCCGTCCGTCACCCTCTACCACTGGGACCTGCCGCAGGCGCTGCAGGACCGCGGCGGCTGGCCCGAGCGGCACACCGCCCTCGCGTTCGCCGACTACGCCGCGGCCGTCGCCGAGCGCCTCGGCGACCGCGTGCGGCTGTGGACCACCCTCAACGAGCCGCTGTGCTCGGCGTGGATCGGCCACCTGGAGGGCCGCATGGCCCCCGGCTGGCGGGACCTCACCGCCGCCGTGCGCGCCTCCTACCACCTGCTCCTCGGCCACGGCCTCGCCGTCCAGGCGATCCGCGCCGCCGTGCCGCACGCCGAGGTCGGCATCGTCAACAACCTCTCCCCGATCCACCCGGCCACCGACCGCGCCGACGACCGCGCGGCCGCCCGCCGCCTCGACGGCCACACCAACCGCTGGTGGCTCGACCCGGTGCACGGCCGCGGCTTCCCCGCCGACATGCGGCAGGTGTACGGCGTCGACCTGCCGGAGCGGTCCGGCGACCCGGAGGTGATCGCCGCGCCGCTGGACTGGCTCGGCCTGAACTACTACTTCCCGCAGACGGTCGCCCACGACCCCGACCCGGCCGCCCCCGCCCCCTACGTCCGCACGGTCAGCCGCGCCGGCGTGCCCCGCACCGGCATGGACTGGGAGATCGACGCGAGCGGCATCGAGTCGCTGCTGCTGCGCCTCACCGAGGACTACGGCGCCCGCCGGCTCTACATCACCGAGAACGGCTCGGCCTACCCCGACGTCGTCCGCCCCGACGGCACCGTGGACGACCCGGAGCGCCGCGCCTACCTGGAGGCCCACCTGTCCGCCTGCGCGTCCGCCCTGCGCAAGGGCGTCCCCCTGGCCGGCTACTTCGCCTGGTCCCTCCTGGACAACTTCGAGTGGGCGTACGGCTACGACAAGCGCTTCGGCCTGGTCCACGTGGACTACACGACCCAGAAACGCACGATCAAGGGCTCCGGCCACCGCTACGCGGAGATCATCCGGGCGCACCGGGGGGCGGGGAGGGAGGCGGCCTGACGGGGCGGGGACCGGCCGGAGGGGGAGCGGAGCGGCCCTGGGACCGGTGCCCGAGACGGCCAGGGCCGCGTGCCCGAGAGGGCCAAGGGCCGGTGCCCGGTCGGGGTTTCGGAGCCGTGGCGGCAGCCGGCCGGTGTCCGTTCCCCGAAACCCAGTTCGCACCGGCGGCGTCCGCCTGGCACCATGGGGCGCTGCTGTGCGCGTGGGCGTGAGTCGAGCGTCCTTACCGAGGGGAGAGCCGTGGCGGACTGGATCTACATCCTCAATCCTCAACTGGACATGCTGGACGGTGAACCGACCGACCGGGAGGCGATACGCCGGCTGGCCGAGGAGGAGCCGGAACTGGAACTCTGGCTCAGCCGCCGCAACCGCATGGTGCGGGGCGACCGCCTGTGGTTTTTCTTCACCCAGCCCGACGCGGTGGTCTCCGCCGTGGCCGAGGTCGACGAGGAACCCTGGCAGGACCCCGACGACCCCGAGGTGTCCTACCTCGTCGCGGCCACGCTGCTGACCGAGGCGACCAAGGCGCTGCACCGGGACCCGGTGGGCCGCGACGACCTGGGGCTCGGGCAGGTGCGGACGGTGCAGAAGGTGAAGCCGCAGGCGCTGCCCGTCCTGCTGGAGAGAGCCGGCCTCTGACCCTCCCCGCCCGGATCACACGAAGGAGAGAGAGCCCCACGTGCCGCACGCCAAGGACGCGCAGCGGAGTCTGTTCGCCCGGCAGTCCCGCGTCCGCGGGCTGATGCTCGGCCTGGCGCTCGGCGACACCCTCGGTGCGGCCCGGGGCACCCTGCCCGCCACCGGGCCGCTGCCGGCCGGTGTCAGCACCCAACTGGCCTGCTTCACCGCCGAGGGCATCATCCGCGCCCAGGTCCGCGGCAACCACAAGGGCATCTGCTACGCCCCCGGCGTGGTCCTGCACGCGTACAGCCGCTGGGCCTACCTGCAGGGCATCGCGCCGGAGAAGATGCGGCAGCGCTGGAACCCGTACGACACCAAGGGCTGGCCGGACGGCTGGCTCGCGGGCGTGCCGGCGCTGGCGCAGCGGCGGGGCAGCGCGCCCGCGACGGTGACGGCCCTGTCCCGGATCGAGCAGGGCGAGCCGGACATGGCCACGCCGAGCCGGGGCTGCCACGCGCTGACCCGGGCGCTGCCGGTCGCGGTCACCGGCCCGGTGGGCGTCGGGCAGGCCGCCCCGCTCGCCGCCCTCACCCACGGTGACAAGGCCGCGCAGAACGCCACCGCGCAGGCGGCGTTCCTCGCCCACCACTGCCTGAGCCACCCTGCCCCCGGTTCCGCCGAGGCCGTCCGGGAAGCGCTGCACGCGGGCCTCGCCGCCCTCCCGGTCAAGGGCGTGCCGGTCACCGAGCAGGAGCAGGGGCGGCTGGCGGAGGCCCTGCGCTGCGCGGCCGCCGAACCGGCCCGGCCGGGCCACCTGATGCGCCTCGCCCCCGATCCCACGGCCCCCGCGGCCCTGCTCGGCGGCGTGTACGCGGCGGCGTCCTTCCCCGCCCGCGCCGACCTCCGCGCGGCGCTCGCCTTCGCCGCCGCCGCGCCGGACGGAGACTCCGTCGCGTGCGTGACCGGCGCCCTGCTGGGAGCGGTCCACGGCGTGGAGGCCCTCCCCGCGGACCTGATCAGCCGGCACGAACTGGCCTGGGTCCTGGACACGTTGGCCCGCGACATGACCCTGGAACTCGACGACTCCCCGAGCGGCATGGAGCATGTCGAGGCCTGGGACCCCCACTGGTGGGACCGCTACCCGGGCTGGTGAGACGGGTTTTCCTCGGATTTCCTCCGCGCCGTCCTCACCCTTGGTGTGAGGACGGCGCGCTGGTCTGTCCTCTCGAGCGGGACATGCGCTCTTTTGAAAATGAATGTCATGTGGCAGAGTGAGGGGCATGCTCACCGCCCCCACTCCTTCCGCGCCGTCCGGCCTCGGTGATCTTCTGGGCCGCCTTACTGCATATGATGTGCAAGTGCGACATCAAGGCAGCAATGAGTACCGCGTCCGGCCCGCCACCCCCGACGACCTAGACGGGGCGCGTTCCGTCATGCTCGACACCGTCTACCGGGACTTCGGGACCGGGTACGTGCCGCGCTGGCACGGCGACATCGTCGACCTGGCCGGCGCCTACCTCGTCCCGCCCCGCCACACCCTCCTCGTGGCCGTGGACCCCGAGGGGCAGGTCGTCGCCACCGGTGCGCTCGACTCCCGCGGTCCCGCGCACCCGCCCAACCCCCGCCCGCTCGCCGAGCGTTACCCCTCCGGCACCACCGCGCAGCTCCGCCGCGTCTACGTCCGCCCCGAGCACCGCAGGCGCGGTCTCGCCCGGCGGATCGTGCGCGACCTGCTCGCCTTCGCCGCCGCCGACGGCGGCTACCGTGCCGTCTATCTGCACACCGACCCGGCCGTCCCGGGCGCCGAGGCGTTCTGGCGGTCGCTCGGCACGGTCGTGCACGACGAGCGCGACCCCGCCCGGGGCGGGCAGGGCATCGTGCACTTCGAGGTGCCCCTCGCCGTTCCCGCCGAGGCGGTGAACCGGTGACCTCCATACGCTCCTTGGCCTCCGCGCGCCCCCTGGTCTCCGAGCGGTCCAGGACCCCGGTACGGGCCACTTCCCTCCCGCGCCGGCGCCGGCTGCTCGTCTCCCTCGCTCTCGTCCCGCTCCTCGCCGGCTGCTTCGCCGAGAAGGACGGGGGAGAGGGTGCCCGGGCCGCCGGTGGCGCCCGGCTGCGGGTCGCGCTCGCCTTCCCGCCCGCCGAGAACCTCTCCCCGTACGGCGCGGACGCCACCCTCCTCAGCCGGCTCGGCGTCACCGAGGGCCTGACCGCCCTCGACGCCAACGGCACCGCCATGCCCGCGCTCGCCGCGTCCTGGCGCCGTGAGGACGCCCGCAGCTGGCGCTTCACCCTGCGCGACGCCGTCTTCCAGGACGGCACCGAGGTGACCCCGGCCGCCGTCGCCGCCTCCCTCGGCCGTGCCACGCGAGCCAAGCCCGCCCCCGCAGCCCTGAACGGCGTCACCCTCACCGCCCGCGCGGACGGCGGCCACGACGTGCGCGTCACCACCGCCGCACCCGACCCGATCCTGCCGTTGCGGCTGGCGAGCCCCAGCCTCGCCGTGCTCTCCCCGAAGGCGTACGACCGCCACGGGCGCGTCGACCCGGTCGGCACCGGCACCGGGCCCTTCCGGCTCACCCGGGTCACCGGCACCACGTCCGCCACCCTCGAACGGCACGACGGCTACTGGGGCGGCCTCGCCCACGCCGCCGGCATCGACGTCCGCTTCATCGCCGACGGCACCGCCCGCGCCAACGCCCTGCGCACCGGCGAGGCCGACATCGCCGAGGCCGTCCCCGTCGCCCAGGCCGCCACCCTTCCCGCGGGCACCCGCCGCGAGACCGCCACCACCCGGACCACCAGCCTGCTGCTCAACGCCCGGCGCGGCCCCTTCGAGGACCCGGGGACCCGGGCCGCCGTCCGCGCCGCCGTCGACCCCGCCGCCCTCGCCCGAGGCGTCTACGAGGGACACGCGGACCCCGGCGCCGGCATCTACGGGCCCGCCGTCACCTGGGCCGCGGGCCGGCGCGTGCCGCCCGCGCACCCCGAGCCGGCCGCCGCCGACGGCACCGCCCTCACCCTCGCCACCTACGACAACCGGCCCGAACTCCCCGAAGTGGCCCAGGTGCTGAAGCAGCAACTGGAGAAGGCCGGGTTCCGGGTCACCCTCCAGGTGCGGGAGTACTCACGGCTGGAGAGCGACGCGCTCGCCGGGAAGTTCGACGCGTTCGTCCTCGCCCGCAACACCCTCGTCGACACGGGCGACCCCGTCGCCGTCCTCGCCGGCGACCACACCTGCCGGGGCAACTACAACATCGCCCAGCTGTGCGACCCGGACGTCGACCGGGCCGTCGCCCGGGCGGAGGCCACCGAGGACACCGGCGCCCGGCAGCAGGCCGTCATGGCCGCCGAAGCCACGATCCTCGGCACCGACGCCGTCGTCCCGCTCGTCCACCAGCGGATCGTCACCGGCGTCGCCACCTCCGTGCGGGGCGTCCTGCTCGACCCCTACGAGCGCACCCTCGTCGGTCCGGGGACCCGCCGCTGACCATGCGCACCACCCTCCGCTCCCTGCTGTGGCGCACCGCCCTCGCGGCCGGCCTGGTGTGCGCCGTCGGGCTGCTGCCCTGGCTGGCGCACACCGACCCGGCCCTCACCGTCCTCAAGGCGCGCTCCGCCGACCGCGACCCCGACCCGCGGGTACTGGCCGACATCCGCGCCCAACTAGGGCTCGACGAAGGACCGTTGACCCTCCTCGGGCGGTGGCTGGCCGGGCTGCCGCGCGGCGACGCCGGCCGGTCCTGGCTGAACGGCACCGACGTCACCCCCGCCGTGCTCGACGCCCTCGGCGCGTCCCTGTTGCTGATGACGGCGGCCCTCGCGGTCGCCGCCGTCACCGCCGCCCTGGTCACCGCCGGCACCCTGGGCGGCGGCCCGGCCGGACTGCGGCGCGCAGCCGCCGCGCACCGCCGCCGCGGCGGCAGCGGTACCGCCGTCCTCGCCGCGCTGCCGGAGTTCCTCACCGCGTCCCTGCTCGCCACCGTCGTCGGCGTCCAGCTCGGCTGGCTGCCCGCCCTCGGCTGGTACGGGCCGCGGTGGACGATCCTGCCCGCGCTCGCCCTCGGCCTGCCCGCCGGCGCCGTGCTCGGCCGGCTCCTCGACGACCTGCTGCCCGCCGCCCTCGCCGAGCCGTGGGCCCGGGCCGCCGCCGCCCGCGGACTGCCCCGCCGCCGCATCGCCCGCCAGGCCGTACGCCGCTGCCTGCCCGCGCTGCTGCCCAACACCAGCCTGTTCGTCGTCGGCATGACCGGCGGCGCGGTCGCCGTCGAGCAGGTCTTCGACATCCCCGGCCTCGGCCGGACGACCCTGCAGGCCGCCCTCGCCCAGGACCTGCCCGTCCTGCAGGCCGGCACGCTCGCGCTGCTGCTCCTCGCGGCCGCCGCCACCGCGCTCGCCCACCTCGCGAGCCGCCTGCTGACCGGCCCCGCCCTGCGCGACGGCGCCCTGCCCACCCTGCACCCGCCCGCGCCGCCCGCCCGGACCGCCCTGCCCCTCGTGTACGGCGGTGCCCTCGCCGCCGTCGTCGCGCTCGGCCTGCCGCGCGACCCGCTGGCCGTCGACACCGGCGCCCGCCTTCACCCCCCGTCCCTGCCGCATCCCTTCGGCACGGACGCGCTCGGCCGGGACGTGCTCGCCCGCGTCGCGCAGGGCGCCCTGGACACCCTGCTGCTCGCCGTCTCCATCGGCGCCGCCGCGCTGCTCGCCGGGGTGCTGCTCGGGCTGGCGCCCCGGCTGTCCGGGCCGCTCGCCGACACCGTCAACGCCGTCCCGCCCGTCCTCGTCGCCCTGCTGGTCACCGCCGTGCACGGCGGCGGCGCCACGACCCCCGCGCTCGCCGTGCTCGCCGTCGCCTGGGCGCCCCTCGCCACGCACACCTCGGCCCTGCTGCGGCAGGAACGCGCCACCACCCACCTGGCGGCCACCCGCGCGCTCGGCGCCGGCCGGGCGCACCTGCTGCGGCGCGTCCTGCTGCCCGCCGTCCTGCCGTCCGTCGCCCGGCACGCGCTGCTGCGGCTGCCCGGCACCGCGCTCGCCCTGGCCTCGCTGAGCTTCCTCGGCCTCGGCGCGCAGCCCCCGTCCCCCGAGTGGGGCCTGCTGCTGGCCGAGAACCAGCCCTACGCCGAACGCGCCCCCTGGACCGTCCTCGCCCCCGCCGCCGCCCTCGCCCTGCTCGGCGCGCTGGCCGTCGGCGCGGCGGCCGGAGTGCGCCTGCCGCGCCGCCGCCGGGCCCGCGCGCAACTCCCGCTGCCGCGAACCGAGTACGCCGCGTGACCCCGCTGCTCAGGCTGCTGATCCTCACCCAACTGGCCTTCAACATCGGCTTCTTCGCCGTGCTGCCGTTCCTCGCCGACCACCTCGGGCGCTCGGTGGGCATGGCGGGCTGGCTGGTCGGATTCGTGCTGGGGCTGCGCACCTTCAGCCAGCAGGGGCTGTTCGTGGTCGGCGGCGCGCTCACCGACCGCCACGGCATCCGTCCCGTCGTCCTGACCGGCTGCGCGCTCAGGATCGCCGGCTTCGTCTGGCTCGGGTACGCCGAGCACCCTGGGGCGGTGATCGGCGCAGTGCTGCTCATCGGGTTCGCCGCCGCGCTGTTCTCGCCCGCCGTCGAGTCGGAGGTGGCCCGGCAGGCCGTCGCCCGCGAGGAGGCCGGCGGGGGGCCGCGCACCCGGGTGCTGGCGCTGTTCACGGTCGCCGGGCAGGCGGGCGCGTTCCTCGGGCCGCTGCTCGGCGCGCTGCTGCTGGACGTCGACTTCCGCACGGTGTGCCTCGCCGGCGCCGGGATCTTCGTGCTCGTCCTCGCCGGGCACGCCTGGCTGCTGCCGCAGCGCGTTCCCGGGCGGACGCCCGTCCGGGTGCGCGGCGGTCTCGGCCCGCTGCTGCGCAACGGCCGTTTCCTCGGCCTGTGCTGCGCCTACGGCGCCTACCTGCTCGCCTACAACCAGCTCTACCTCGCGCTGCCCGCCGAGGTGGAGCGGGCGGCCGGCTCGCAGGCGCCGCTGGCCTGGCTGTTCGCGCTGTCCTCGCTGCTGGTGGTGGCCGCCCAGCTGCCGGTGACGCGGCTGGTGGGGGAGCGGCTCGCCCCGCGTCCGGCGATGGCGGCGGGACTGAGCCTGATCGCGGCCGGGTTCACGGTCGTCGCCGTCGCGCGTCCGTCCGGCACGAGCGGGGCGCGCGGGCTGCTGCCGGCCGCCGGGTTCGTCGTCCTGCTGACGCTCGGTCAGATGCTGGTCGCGCCCGCCGCCCGCGCCTGGGTGCCCGACCTCGCCGCCGAGGGCCGCCTCGGCCTCTACACGGGCGCCCTGTCCTCGGTGTCCGGCCTGATCGTGCTCGCCGGCAGCGCCGCGACCGGAACCCTGCTCGACTCCGGGCTGCCGCCGTCCGTGTCCTGGCTGGCCCTGGCCGCCGTCCCGCTCGCGGCCATCGCGCTGCTGCCGCGCGGAACGGGAACTCCGGCGGCGTGAACGTTTCCCCGGCCGGAGGATCAGCGGCGTGCACCTCAGCGGGCGGCCAGGTCCAGCTCCTCGGCGCACACCGGGGATATGTCCGGCAGGGTGTGCGCACGCCGCCACAGCCACACCACGTCCCGGCCGAAGGACCACGACAGCAGGGCCAGCGCCAGCAGCACCACGCCGGCCGTGGCGGCCCCCGGCAGCAGATGCGAGGAGGCCAGCAGCAACAGGACGCCCTGCAGCGCGGCCACCGTCTTGCGGGCGGTGCTCGGCGGGAGCGGCGCCGTCAGCCACGGCCACACCCGCGCGGCGGCGACGAACACGTAGCGCATCGAGCCGATCAGCAGCACCCACGGACCGAGGTCAAGCGCCACGTACACGCTGAGCACCAGGATCAGGAACGCGTCGACCTCCATGTCGAAGCGGGCGCCCAGCGCCGTCGAGGTGCCGGTGCGGCGGGCCACCTTGCCGTCCACGCCGTCCAGCAGCAGCGCCACCGCGGTCAGCGCCACGAACAGCGTCACCGGCGGCGCGCTCTCGAAGGAGTCCGCGACCAGGGCCGTCACGCCGCCGACGAGGGTCGCGCGGCCGAGGGTGACCCGGTTGGCGGGGCCGAAGGAGTCCAGGCCCGACCGGTGCAGCGCCCGGGACAGCACCGCCCAGCTGGCCAGTGCGAAGACGAGGCCGGTCAGCCAGCCCGCCGGGCCCAGCCCGATCACCGTGCCGAGCAGCGCCAGCAGCAGGAGCTGCACACCCGCTCCCACCGCCGGCTCCTGCTGGACGGGCCTCGCTGCGTACAGGTTGTTCAGGGCCACGCTCACCCTCCGGCCGAGTGACAGAGTCGATCAACGCCGCGTACTGTGCGCGGCCTGTGCGTATCCCCGTACGTGCACCACGTTCCGATCGTTCAGGAGGATGCCGATGAGCCGATCCGCACGCGCGTTCTGGCTGCGCTCGCCGGGACACGGCGAGATCCGCGAGGTGGCCCTGCCGGAACCCGCCGAGGGGGAGGCGGTGGTGCGCACGCTCTACACCGGCGTCAGCCGCGGCACCGAGACCCTCGTCTTCCGCGGCGGGGTGCCCCAGAGCCAGTACGCCGCGATGCGCGCCCCGTTCCAGGAGGGCGACTTCCCGGGCCCGGTGAAGTACGGCTATCTCAACGTCGGCGTGGTGGAGGAGGGTCCGCGGCAGCTGACCGGGCGGACCGTGTTCTGCCTGTACCCGCACCAGACGCGGTACGTCGTGCCCGCCGCCGCCCTCACCGTCGTCCCCGAGCACGTGCCGGCCGGGCGGGCCGTGCTGGCCGGCACCGTGGAGACCGCCGTGAACGCGCTGTGGGACGCCGCCCCGCTGGTCGGGGACCGCGTCGCCGTGGTCGGGGGCGGCATGGTCGGCTGCTCGGTGGCCGCGCTGCTCGCCCGCTTCCCCGGCGTCCGCGTCCAGCTGGTGGACACCGACCCGGCCCGGGCCCGCACCGCCGAGGCGCTCGGCGTCGGCTTCGCCGCACCCGAGGACGCCCTCGGCGGATGCGACCTCGTGATCCACGCCAGCGCCACCGAACAGGGACTCGCCCGCGCCCTGCAGCTCCTCGCCGCCGAGGGCACGGTCGTCGAACTGAGCTGGTACGGCGACCGCCGCGTGTCCCTGCCGCTCGGCGAAGCCTTCCACTCCCGCCGCCTGACCATCCGCGGCAGCCAGGTCGGCACCGTCTCCCCGGCCCGGGCCTCCCGCTCCTACGCCGACCGGCTCGCCCTCGCCCTCGACCTGCTGGCCGACCCCGCCCTGGACGCCCTGATCACCGGCGAGTCCGCCTTCGACGACCTGCCCGAGGTGCTGCCCCGTCTCGCGTCCGGCGACCTGCCCGCCCTGTGCCACCGGATCGCCCACCCGGACGCCTGACGCGCGACGGCGCCGGACGGGCCACGCCCGACGCCGGGCCGGCTCCCGGCCGCAACCGGTGCCTGACCCGCCGGCCGTGCTCGGGCCCCGCCCGGCGCGAGACCGGCTCTCTGCCCCGACCGGTGTCTGACCTGAGAAAAAGAGTGCGAAGGCACTGAACGCGGGGAAGCGAAGAGCCGTACTACACGGCATCCCCGGCGGTCATCGGCCGGGGAACCGACGCGCCGCACCTGGAGGGTCGTCCGTTGTTCAGTGTCACCGTCCGCGATCACATCATGATCGCCCACAGCTTCCGCGGCGAGGTCTTCGGCCCCGCGCAGCGACTGCACGGGGCGACGTTCCTGGTGGACGCCACCTTCCGGCGCGAGCAGCTGGACGACGACAACATCGTCGTCGACATCGGTCTGGCCACCCGTGAACTGGGCGCTGTCGTCGGCGAGTTGAACTACCGCAACCTCGACAACGAGCCGGACTTCGCCGGGGTCAACACCTCCACCGAGTACCTGGCCAAGGTCATCGCCGACCGCCTCGCCGAACGCGTCCACCAGGGCGCGCTGGGCGAGGGCGCCCGGGGCATCGCCGGGATCGCCGTCACGCTCCACGAGTCCCATGTGGCGTGGGCGAGTTACGAGCGTGCGCTGTGACCGGCACGACGACGCGCACCCGGCGGCTCGCCCACATACCGGCGCAGCCCGCGTCCCCGACCGACGGCGGGATCATCCCCATGTCCCTGCGCACCGCGCACTTCGTGATGCCGGCCGGCGTCGACGACCCGGCCGCGCCGAGCGGCGGCAACGCCTACGACCGGCGGGTCGGCCTGGACCTGCCCGGCTTCGGCTGGCAGCCGCACGCCCACCTGGTGGCCGGCGCCTGGCCCCGCCCGGACGCCGCCGCCCGCGCCGCCCTGGAGCGCACCCTGCGGGAGATCCCCGACGGCTCGGTCGTCCTCCTGGACGGCCTGGTCGCCTGCGGTGTCCCTGAGGTCGTCGTCCCGGCGGCGCGCCGGCTGTCCCTCGCCGTCCTCGTCCATCTGCCGCTCGGCGACGAGACCGGCCTCGACCCGGCCGTCGCCGCCGACCTGGACGCCCGCGAGCGGGCCGTCCTGCGGGCCGTCCCGGCGGTGATCGCGACCAGCGCCTGGGCCGGCCGCCGGCTCGTCGCCCACCACGGCCTCGCCCCCGACGCGGTGCACGTCGCCGCGCCCGGCGCCGACATCGCCCCCCTCGCGCCCGGCACCGACGGCGTCTCCCGCCTGCTGTGCGTCGCCGCCGTCACCCCGCGCAAGGGCCAGCACCGGCTCATCGAGGCGCTGGCCCAGGTGACGCATCTGCCCTTCACCTGCGAGCTGGTGGGCGGCGTGAGCCAGGACCCGGCGCACGTCGCCCGGGTCCGTGACGCGATCCGTTCGCACGGCCTCGGCGACCGCGTCCGCCTCGCGGGTCCGCGCACCGGCGCCGCCCTCGACGCCCATTACGCCGCCGCCGACCTGATGGTCCTCGCCTCCGCCGGCGAGACGTACGGCATGGCGGTCACGGAGGCCCTCGCCCGCGGCGTACCCGTGCTGGCCACCGACGTCGGCGGCCTGCCCGAGGCGCTCGGCCGCGCCCCCGACGGCACCCGGCCCGGCCTCCTCGTCCCGCCGGACGACCCCGCCGCCCTCGCCACCGCGCTGCGCGGCTGGTTCGGCGACCCGGACCTGCGGCGCCGGCTGCGCGGCGCCGCCCGCGCCCGCCGGGCCGCCCTGAGCGGCTGGGCCACCACCGCTCAGCGCCTCGCGGCCGTCCTCGGCCGACTTCCGGACCTCTCGGGGAGGACGGCATGACCGAGTCGACGACGACCCCCGCCGGCTGGCTGCCCGCCCCGCCCGCGCCGGACCGGGCGGCCGGCACGGTGATCCCCGGTGCCGGGCCCGTGGACCGGCCGGCCGGCCGGGACACCGTACGGCTGCGGCAGGACGCCCCCGAGGAGCCACCCCGGTACGCGCCCGAGTGGCTGCGGCTGCGGGAACCGGCCGACGCGGCGGCCCGGGCGGCCGAGCTGTTGGAGCCGTTGCGCGAGCGGCTCACCGGCGGCTCCCGCGGGCTGGTCGTGCACGACCTGGGCTGCGGCACCGGCTCCATGGGCCGCTGGCTCGCGCCCCGCCTGGACGGCGCCCAGCACTGGATCCTGCACGACCGCGACCCCTACCTGCTGCACTTCGCCGCGGTCGGCGCCCCCCAGGCCGCCGCCGACGGCAGCCGCGTCACCGTGGAGACCCGCCGCGGCGACCTCGCCCGGCTCACCCCCGACGCCTTCGCCGGCGCCGGACTGGTCACCGCCTCCGCGCTGCTGGACGTCCTGACCCGCGACGAGGTCGACGCCCTCGCCGCCGCGTGCGCCGGCGCCGGCTGCCCGGCGCTGCTCACCCTCTCCGTCGCCGGACGCGTGGAGCTCACCCCCGCCGATCCCCTGGACGCGGAGATCACGGCCGCCTTCAACGCCCACCAGCGGCGCACCGGCCTGCTCGGCCCCGACGCCGTCACCGCCGCCTGCGAGGCCTTCGCCGCGCACGGCGCCACCGTGCGGGTCCGGCCCAGCCCCTGGCGACTCGGCCCCGTGGACCCCGATCTGACGGAGCAGTGGCTGCGCGGCTGGGTCGGCGCCGCCGTCGAGCAGCGGCCCGAACTGGCCGAACGCGCCGAGGCCTACCTCACGGCCCGGCTCGCCTCCCTGGCGGCGGGCGCACTGCGCGCGGTGGTCCACCACAGCGACCTGCTCGCCCTGCCCCGCGTGGACGGGGGAACGGCATGAGCGGGGCGACGGCGGCCCCCCGCCGGCGCACCGCCGGACCGCGGGCGGCCCTGCGCCGGCGCGGACTCCTCCTCGGGGCCACCGTCCGGCGGTGCGTCCGGGGACCGGGGGCGGAGGCGGGAGCGGCCGGGCGACACCACGGCACGCGCGCGTCCACGGCCACGCACCCCCAGACGGAGAACCACACGGGGGACCCCGGGCAGGAAGCGCGCGGCACCGGGACGGCCCTGCGCCGGCACCTCGGCACGCTCGCCGGGGTGCTGATCCTCGGGGTGCTGCTCGCGCGGCTCGGCACCGGCGCGTTCCTCGACGGGCTGCGCCGCATCGACGCGCCCACCCTCCTCGCGGCCGTCGCCATCGGCGCGCTCACCACGGCGTGCAGTGCCTGGCGCTGGTCGCTGGTGGCCCGCGGGCTCGGCCTGCGGCTGCCCTTCGGCAGCGCGCTCACCGGCTACTACCGCGCGCTGTTCCTCAACGCCGCCCTGCCCGGCGGAGTCCTCGGCGACGTGCACCGCGCGGTGCGGCACGGGCGCGGCAGCGGGGACATGGGCCGGGGCGTGCGGGCGGTCGTCCTCGAACGCGCCGCCGGGCAGGCCGTGCTCGCCGTCTTCGCGCCGGCCGTGCTGCTCGTCGCGCCGTCCCCGGTCCGCGACGACGTACGGCACGCCCTCCCCCTCGTCGCGCTCGCGGGGGTCGGCGCGCTCGCCGTCGTCCTCGCCCTGCGCATGAACCGCGCGCCCGGGACGGCCTCCCGGCGGACGCGGGCACTGCGCGCGGCGCTCGCGGAGGCCCGCGAGGGCCTGCTGTCCCGGCGCAACGGGCCCGGCGTGCTCGTCTCCTCGGCCGTCGTGCTGGCGGGACATCTGGCGACGTTCGTGCTCGCCGCCCGGGTCGCCGGGGCGGGCGCCTCCGTGCCCGTGCTGCTGCCGCTCGCGGTGCTCGCCCTGCTCGCGATGGGGCTGCCCCTGAACGTCGGCGGGTTCGGGCCGCGCGAGGGCGTCACGGCCTGGGCGTTCGCCGCCACCGGGCTCGGCGCGGACACCGGCCTCGCGGTCGCGGTCGTCTACGGCGTGCTGTGCTTCGCGGCCGCCCTGCCCGGCGCCGTGGTGCTCCTGACCGGCCACCGCGCGCCGGACGCCGCCGGCCGCTCCTCGGGGGGCGCCGACCGGACGGCCGACCCGTCCGGTGCCGACGCCCCCGCTCACTCCCGCGCCGACGTCAGCAGGTCGAAGTACGGCGCGAAGGAGTCCGTGAGGCTCGCCAGCAGTTCCCCGCCCTTGTCCGCCGACCCCAGGGAAGGACGGCCGATGACTCCCGAAGCCGTATAGGCGGACATGCCCACGGTGAGCAGATGACGGCGGTCGTCCGCGACCACATCGGCGGACTCGTATCCGGGCCGGACCACTTCGGGGTGAGCGTGCAGCAGAACGGACGTCTCGATCTCGCCCGCGTGCATGTCGGTGAGCAGCGACGTGGCGACGCCCGCCCGCTCGCGCGCCGCCTCCCAGTCCTCCGCCGCGGGGAACAGCGCCATCCGCTCGCCGCGCGCGGACGCCTCCTGGACGACGTTGCCGAGCACGTAGTTGCCGCCGTGGCCGTTGACGACGACCAGGGCGCCGACGCCGGAGCGGCGCAGCGAGGCGGCGATGTCGTTCACCACCGCGTGCAGGGTGACCGCGGAGATGCTGACGGTCCCCGGCCAGCCGGCGTGCTCGTGCGAGCAGGAGATCGTCACCGGGGGCAGCAGCCGCACCGGGTACGCGGCGGCGATCTCCCGGGCGATCGCGCAGGCGACGAGCGTGTCCGTGGCCAGCGGCAGGTACGGGCCGTGCTGCTCGAAGCTGCCGACGGGAAGGACGGCGACCTGTGCTGAACCGTCCGCCGCCCGCATCCGTACGTCTTCGGTGGTGTCCCACGGCACCAGCCCGCGTCCCGCCGGCACCGGGCCGCGTCCCGCCACCGGACCCTGTTCCGCCGACCCCGAGCCCGAACCACTCATCTTTTCACGGCCTTTCGTACGGAGCTGAGGAATCAGATCATGACAGAGAACAGCACGGCGCCCCTCGGCGTCCTCGGCACGAAGCAGGACCGGCGCACGGGTGTCGAACGCGTCGTGACCGCCCCGCTGCCGACGGTGTACGGGATGTTCCAGGCGATCGGTTTCCTGGACCACGACGGCGGCGAGGAGCAGGTCGCCCTCGTGCACGGCGACCTCGGCACCGAGAACGTCCTGACCCGGCTGCACTCGGAGTGCCTGACCGGGGACGCCTTCGGCTCCCGGCACTGCGAGTGTGGCGACCAGCTGGCCGCCGCGCTGCGCGCGGTGGTCGCCGAGGGCAGCGGCGTCGTGCTGTATCTGCGCGGCCACGAGGGCCGGGGCATCGGGCTGCTGGCCAAGCTGCGGGCGATGGCGCTGCAGGCGGAGGGCCTGGACACCGTCGAGGCGAACCTGGCGCAGGGCCTGCCGGTGGACGCGCGGGACTACGGCGCCGCCGCCGGGATGCTGCGCGACCTGGGCGTGGAGTCGGTGCGGCTGATGTCCAACAACCCGCGCAAGCGGGAGGCGTTGCTGCGCCACGGCATCGGCGTCGCCGAGCAGGTGCCGCTGCTGATCCCGCCGTGCGAGAACAACATCACGTATCTGCGCACCAAGCGCGAGCGGATGGACCACCACCTGCCGCACCTGGACGCGGTGGCCCACTGGTCCTGACCGGCCGAGGGACGCGGTGGCGCACTGGTCCTGACCGGCCGCGGGACGCGGTGGTCCACGGGGCGCGGTCGGCCGCGGGACGCGGTGGACCACCGGTCCTGATCGGTCGCGGGAGGCCGGGGCGCAACGGTCCCGGTCCGGCCGCTGGATCCCGGGGCGCACCGGTTCCGGTCCGGCCGCGGGACGCCGTGGCGGGTCAGTCGGTGACCGCTTCGTGGACGAGCCGCCGCAGTTCCGGGAACAGGCGCAGGGACCGGCGGGGCCGCAGCTGGGTCATGAACTGCACGGTCAGGTCCCGGCCGGGGTCCACCCAGAAGGTCGTGGTCGCCACCCCGCTCCAGCCGAAGGTGCCGAGCCCGGCCGGCGCCTGGGTGCGGGCGGGGTCGACGACGACGGAGACGCCGAGGCCGAAGCCGACGCCGTCGTTGCCGGGTTCGTCGTGCGCCGGGCGGCTGCCGAACGCCCTGAGGTCGGCGCCGCCCGGCAGCTGGTTGCGGGTCATCTCCGCGACCGTCCGCGGCGCGAGCAGCCGTACGCCGTCGAGTTCGCCCCGGCGGCGCAGCATCTCCATGAAGCGGTGCCAGTCGGGCGCGGAGGACACCAGGCCGCCGCTGCCGGACAGGAAACGGGGCCGTCCGCGCAGCGGCAGCCCCGCGATCGGCGTGATCCCGCCGTCGTCCGCGTCGCCGTACAACTCGGCGAGCCGGCCGGTGTGTTCCCCGGGGACGCTGAAGCCGGTGTCGGTCATGCCGAGCGGGCGGAAGATCCGCTCGGCGAAGAACGCGTCGAGCGGCTGCCCGGAGACCACCTCGACGACCCGGCCGAGCACGTTGGAGGCGACCGAGTAGTTCCACTGGGTGCCCGGATCGAACTGCAGCGGCAGGCTCGCGTACGTCTCGATCGTCTCGGCCAGGTCGGCGCCCGGCCGCACCGAGGACGCCAGGCCCGCCTCGCGGTACAGGGCGTCCACCGGGTGGGTGTGGTAGAAGCCGAAGGTCAGACCGGCGGTGTGGGTCATCAGGTGCCGGATCAGGATCGGCCCCGAGGCGGGCCGGGTGCGCACGTCCGCGCCCTCCCCGCCGACGTACACGCGCGGTGCGGCGAAGGCCGGCAGATACCGCTCCAGGGGGTCGTCGAGGGCCAGCCGCCCCTCCTGCACCAGCAGCAGCGCGGCGACCGCGGTGACCGGCTTGGTCATCGAGTAGATCCGCCACAGCGTGTCCGGTGTGACCGGCAGGCCGGCGGCGAGGTCCCGCCGGCCGTGACAGGTCAGGTGCGCGACGCGCCCGCCGCGTGCGATCGCGATCAGGAACCCGGGCAGGCGGCCGTCGTCGACGAGCCGGACGACATGCCGGTCGAGCCGGTCCAGTGCCTTGGCGTCCAGGCCGGCCTCGTCCGGCTCGACCTCTTGTCGCAGCAGTGTCATCGCGTGTCCCCTGTCGCCGCAGTTCACCCCGTGGCATACCCCGCCGGTGCGCCGTCAGACGTCACCGCCGCGCGCGGACGGCGGACCGCGTACCCGCCTTCACCGGCGGCTCCCCGGCCTCCACGGGCGGCTCCCCGGCCTCCACGGGCGGCTCCCCGGCCTCCACGGGCGGCTCCCCGGCCTCCACGGGCGGCTCCTCGCCGTCCCGCCCCGGAAGGGCGCGCGCCGCTAGCGCCGCGGCGGCCACCACGGCGGCCAGGACCACCAGCGGCACCCGGGGACCCGCCAGGCCCCACAGCGTGGTCGCGGCCGCGACCCCCAGCACCGGGCCGATGTTCAGCGCCGTCTGCTGCAGACCGCCCGCCACGCCCGCCGAGCGCGCGGCGGCCTGCCGTACGACGACATGGGTGGCCGCCACCATCACCGTGCCGAAGCCCGCGCCGAGCAGAGCGAACCCGGCGCCGAAGGCGAGCGGGCCGGAGGCACGGGCGAGGACGGCCAGGCCCAGCGCGAGCACCGCCAGCGCGGCCGCCGTCGTCCGGCGCGCCCCGGCCCGGCGCAGCGCGACGGCGCACCCGGGCGCGGCCACGATCATCAGCGCGGCCAGCGGCAGGGCGGTCAGCGCACAGTGCAGCGGATCCAGGCCGAGGTCGCGCTGCAGGACGTACACGCAGGTGAACAGGGCGCCCTGCAAGGCGGCCGACGCGGCGACGAGCAGCGCGAGCGCGGCGGCGACCCCCGGCGCGGCGACCGCGCCGGCGGGCACCAGCGGCGCGGCGGCCCGCCGCTCGTGGCGGACGAAGGCCAGTGCCGCGCCGGCGGCCACCGCGAGCTCCAGCACGCGCGCCGGGGACCATCCGGACGCCGGGAGCGCGACGAGCGCGTGCACGAAGACGGCCAAGGCGAGGGCGAGCAGCAGGGCACCGGGCAGGTCGAGCCGGGCCACCTGGCGCTGCCGCCTCGGTGTGCGGTCGGCGGTCCGCCCGGACCCGGGGGCGTGACCGGCTCCGTCCCCTCCGGTCTCCTTCTCCTGCGCGTCCGTGCTCACGTCCCGCCCGGCCAGGGCCAGCCCGGCGAGTACGGCCGCCGGGACGACGTTCACCAGGAACACCGCACGCCAGCCCACCGCTGTCGTCAGGGCACCGCCCACCAGGGGCCCCGTCGCGGCCGCCAGGCCGATGACGGCGGTGCGGGCGGCGAGCGGTCCGCGCAGGCGCTCCGGCGGGTAGGCGGCGCGCAGCATGCCGAGCGTGGCCGGCTGGAGCAGCGCCCCGAAGACGCCCTGGACGATCCGCAGTCCGACGACCCAGCCGACGCCCGGCGCGAGGGCGATGCCCGCCGAGGCGGCACCGAAGCCGAGCAGACCGGCGGCGAAGGCGCGCCGGTGCCCGTACAGGTCGGCGAGGCGCCCGGCGAGCACCAGCAGCCCCGCCACCGCGATGAGATAGCCGGTGCTGGTCCACTGCACCTGCCCGACCGTCGCGTGCAGGTCCGCGCCGAGCGCGGGCTGCGCGACGGTGAGGACCGTGCCGTCCAGGGCGACGATCGCCGCGCCGCCGACGCTGCACGCCAGAGCGGCCGGCCGCTTCACCGGCCCGCCCCGGAACCGAGGTGGGCGTCCAGCACGGCCCGCAGCAGCGGGGCGAAGTCCTCACTGCCGGTGGCCAGTTGGAGGCTGCCCCAGCGCCACAGCTGGGCGACGCCGTGCAGGTTCGCCCACAGCGCGGCCGCCACCGTGCGCGCGTCGGCGTCCGGGCGGACCCGGCCCACGAGGTCCACGAGCACACCGAACAGCGGCAGGCTGGTCTCCCGCAGCCCCAGATGACCGCTGGCCAGCAGATCATGACGGAACATCAGCTCGTACATGCCGGCGTTGTCCCGGGCGAACTCCAGGTGGATACGGGCGAGGTCCTCGACGCGCTCGCGCGGTGCGGCCTCGGCGTCCACGGCCGCGACCCGCGCGCCCAGGTCGCCGAAGCCGCGCCGGGCGATGGCCGACAGCAGTTCGAGATGCGTGGGGAACCAGCGGCGCGGCGCCCCGTGCGAGACCCCGGCGCGCCGGGCGATCTCCCGCAGGGTCAGGGCCTGGACGCCCTCGCGGGCCACGAGCTCCACGCCCACGTCGACGAGACGGGTGCGCAGGTCGGCGGGGTCGGCGGCGGCCCAGGGCCGGGAATCGGCGGCTGAGGGCGAATCGGGTTCCGCGGGAGTGGTGGACGCGGACTCGTCGGAGGTCATAGACAGTGTCTACCAGGCGCGCGTAGACACTGTCTACTCGGCGTTGCGGACGTGGTGCTCCGCACGGGAATTCCGCTCGCGCCCCGGGAGTTGACCTGACATGACTCACGACTCGACTCAGGACGCGCTGCTCGCCCTCCTCGCCGAGCAGCGCGGCGGGGTGCTGGTCACCCTCAAGCGCGACGGACGTCCGCAGCTGTCGAACGTCAGCCACCACTACGACCCCGACGAGCGGGTCATCCGCGTCTCGATCACCGACGACCGCGCCAAGACCCGCAACCTGCGCCGGGACCCGCGTGCCTCGTACCACGTCACAAGCGGCGACCGGTGGGCCTACACGGTCGTCGAGGGGACCGCCGAGCTGACGCCGGTGGCGAAGGACCCGTACGACGAGACCGTGGAGGAGTTGGTGCGCCTGTACCGGGCCCTCGCGGGGGAGCACCCGGACTGGGACGACTACCGCGCCGCGATGGTCCGCGACGGCCGCCTGGTGCTCCGGCTGCCCGTGGAACGGGCGTACGGCATCCCCAAGGGCGACAACCGGGGCTGACCCGACCGCCCGACCGCGGCTGACCCGACCGGCCCCGTCACGGGCGGGCCGGCGCCGCCCCGGCCCGCGCGGCTGACTCCTCGGTGCAGGCCCGAGCGGTGTGCTCCTCGGCCCCGGCCCGCGCCGCGCGCTCGTCCGTCCCGGCGGCCGCGGCGGCGTGCTCCTCGTCCCCGGCCCTCCCGGTCCGTGCCTCGATGGCCCGCAGGACCGCGACCATGTCCGCGCCGCCGTGCCCGAGCGCCACCGTCTCCTCGAACAGCGCGTGGCAGGCGTCGAGGAGGGGTGAGGCGAGTCCCCGGGCGCGGGCGGCCTCGGCGATCAGCCGGTTGTTCTTCAGCACGTCCAGCGCGGCGGCCTGCACGCCGAAATCACCGGCCAGCAGCTTCGGCGCCTTCATCCGGGACACCGAACTGGCCATCGGCCCCGCGTCCAGCACGTCGAGGAACAGCGCCGGGTCCAGCCCCTGCCGCCCGGCGAAGTGGAACGCCTCGGTCAGACCCGTCACCTGAGTGATCAGGAAGAGGTTCACCGCCAGCTTCATCAGCAGCGCGTTCGGCGCGGCACCGCACACGAACGTCTGCCCGCACATCGGTGCCAGCAGCGGCCGTACCGCGGACACGGCCGCCTCCTCCCCGGCCAGCAGCGCCACGAGGCGCCCCTGCTCCGCCGGCACCCGCGACCCGGAGACCGGGGCCTCCACATAGCGGCCGCCCGCCGCGCGCACCTCGGCCTCCAGGGCGTGGGAGTACTGCGGCGCCGTGGTCCCCATGTGGACGACGATCCGCCCGGCGACCCGCGCGGCGAAGTCGGGGGTGTGCCGGGCGAGCACGGCGTCGACGGCCGTCTCGTCCGCGAGCATCAGCAGGACGGCGTCGGCCCCCGCGAACACCGCGGCCGCGTCGTCGGCCACCGTGGCACCGGCGGCGCGCAGCGGCTCGGCGCGGGACGGCGTGCGGTTCCACACCGTCAGCGGGGTCCCGGCGGCGGCCAGGCGGAGCGCCATGGGCTGTCCCATGACCCCGAGTCCGATGAAACCGACGTGCATGGGTCCGCCCTCCTCGGCCGGGACTATGACAGCGGTCATAGTAGCGCGCGCCTATGACCGTCGTCATAGCGACGATCCGGCCCTACGCTGGGCGCAGGCAGAAGAACAGCGCCCTGGGCGCAGGCAGCAGGAAAGCGGCGCGGGAGGTCGACGATGGCGGGGTCCGGACCGGGGCCGCGGGAGCGGATGGTCTTCAGCGCGGCCCAGCTCATCCGGCGCGACGGGGTGACGGCGACCGGCATGCGCGAGGTGGCCGCCCATGCCGAGGCGCCGCGCGGCTCGCTCCAGCACTACTTCCCCGGCGGCAAGGAGCAGCTCGTCAACGAGGCCGTGGGCTGGGCCGGCCGGTACGCCGCCCGGCGTGTCCCGCGCTTCCTCGCGCAGCTGGAGGACCCCACGCCGAGCGGGCTGTTCGCCGCGATGGCCCGCCAGTGGACCGACGAGTACGAGACGGGCGGGTTCACCACCGGCTGCCCGGTGGCCGCGGCCACCGTCGACTGCTCGGCCTCCGGGGAGTCCACCCGCGAGGCGACGGCCGGTGCGTTCGACGCCTGGACGGGCGCGGTGGCCGACGCGCTCACCGGCATGCGGGTGCCCGCGGACCGCGCCCGTTCCCTGGCCACGCTGATGATCAGCGCTCTGGAGGGGGCCATCCTGATGGCCCGCAGCGAACGCGACACACGGGCGCTGCGGACGGTGGTCGAGGAACTGGGCCCCCTGCTGGACGCGGCCGTGGCGCCGCGGTAGTCACCTCACCCGGGGCGGCACGGGAGAAGAGGGTCGACGGCCCCCTCCACCCGGGGCCGCCCGGGGTGAAGGGGGCCGATGGCCGAGATCCGGCACCGGCGGTCAGCGCAACGCTGCCAGCGCCTTCGCCGCGCCCGGCGCCCGCAGGTTCACGAAGACCGGCGTGACGTCGAGCGGTGTCGCATACGCCCGCAGCGTCACCGGCCCCTTGACGGCGCGCCCGCGCCGGACGTCGTACCAGGTGCCCGCCGGGAGGTGGATGTCACGGGCGGCGGACGCCGTCAGGTTGGGCGCCGCGAGGACCGCCGGACCGAGCATCCACTCGTCGGTCACCGTGTAGGACGCCCCGTCCCGCGGGAAGTCGAAGAACAGAGGCCGCATGATCGGGTCCCCGGTGCGCAGCGTCTGCCGCACCTGGTCCTGGATGTAGGGGGCGAGCCGCTCGTGGCGGGCGATCGCCGCCCGGTAGAGGTCGACCGTCTGCTGGTCGTAGTCGACCGTCCGGCCCGTCGTCGCGTCGATCGTGTCCACCGGCGAGGTGGAGGAGTACATCAGCGGCATGTACGCCGCCGCCTGCGCCCAGCGGACCAGGACCTCCTTGCTCGGCGGGGGCTCGCTGCTGGAGCCGCCGATCATGTCGGTCTCCACGAACGGGTAGCCGATCGTGGACAGGGCGAGGTTCTGCGAGACGGCCGCGCGCAGCGAGTTCCAGCCGGTGCCCTTGTCGATCTGCCGGGTGACGAAGCCGGCTTCGTGCGCGGCCCGGCCCCAGTGGACGCGGATGCCGGCGCCCTGGAGGTCGTAGGAATCGGCGAGTTCGGTGCCCAGGCGTTGGTAGTCGGTGCGGGTGTGGCCGGCGCGCGGGGCGCAGCGGTCGTCGAAGAAGCGGGTGTCGAACTTCAGGCCGTCCACCCGGTAGGTGTCCATCAGCTTCTTCAGGTTGCCCTGGTACCAGGCCTTCGCCTCGGGGTTGGCGAGGTCGACGATGCCGGCGGTGCCGTTCCACCAGGTGACGGTGCACGGCTTGGCGGGGTCGGCGGCGTCGTGCAGCAGGTAGTCGTGGTCGGCGGCGTACCGGTAGTTCGCCGAGTCGAGGTTGATCCAGAGCGTGACCCACAGGCCGAAGTCGTAGCCCAGGTCGTGGATCGTGTCCGACATGGCCCTCGGGTCGGGGTAGGCCTTCGGGTCGAAGGTCATGTTGCCGTAGTTCGACTCCCACTTGTCGTCGAGCTGGACGGTGTGGCCGTCGAGTCCGTTGTCGTGCAGGTCCCGCGCGTAGTCCAGCACCTTCTGCTGGTCGACGTGCGTGTAGAACTGCGCCCAGGAGTTCCACAGCGGCTTGGCGTACTGCGCGTCGGTCGCGTCGCTCTTGAGCGGCTTGCCGACGATGCCGACGTAGTCGCGGTAGACGTCCCGCGGGGTGTCCTCGACGAACACGGTCGCCCGGTAGGTGTCCCCGGAGTTCACCGTGAACCGCCCGAGGCCGTCGTGCCCGGCGTTGAGGGAGACGTCCATCGGGTCGCCGGTGTCGACGTACAGGCCGGCGGCGCTCTGCGTGTACCAGAACGGGTCGATCATCTGGTACGACGCCGGGCTGAACCCGGGGTGGACGACCTGGCCGGCGTCCAGCGGCCACGGCTGGTCGGTGTAGGGGCCGCCGGAGGGCGTGCTGGTCTCGCCGTGCCCGTACCAGTGGCCGGCGGAGGCCAGGTCGTAGGTGAGGCCGAGGCGGTCGGCGGCGGCGCCGCGGACCTCCCAGTCCAGGCGGTAGCGGTCGGCGGCCGGGGTGAGCCGGGCCTCGATCCGGGCGCCGGGCGCGGTGGTGTCCGCGGTGAGGGTGAGCACGCCGTCCTGCCAGCGCCAGCCGGTGAGCCCGGTGGCGTGCTGCCAGGTGCCGCCGGAGCGGAAGCGCAGCGCGTCGGCGCCGGTGGCGAGGACGGTGCGGCCGGAGCGGGCGGTGCTCAGGGAGAGGTCGCCCTTGGTGGGCACGGAGACGGTGTAGCCGCCGGCGTCGAGGACGACCCGGCCGCCGGACTCGTGCACGGCGGGGCCGGTGTCCGGGTCGGGGGAGCCGTGGGCGGTGGCGGGGAGGAGGGCGACCGCGAGGGCCGCGGTCAGCAGGGGGCCGAACGTGCGGGAAGGAATGCGCACCACTGATGTCCTTCTGCGTCAAAACGGGTGAGGCATGGGGTGGTTGAGTCGGGGCGCTGTTCTTTTCTGCTCGGTTCGGCCGATGTTCTTGCGCAAAACGTCATCTGTCAACGGGGCGGGGGGAGCGGCGCCGGGCCGCTACACGCGGTGAGGGAGCCGTCTCCGTCCGCTGTGCGGGGGCGCGGGAGCGGCGACGCGTGGCGCACGGTGCTTGTCGCGGGCGCGCGGGGCGCCTAGCCTCCCCGGCGTGATCAATGGGGCGCACGTGGTGCTGTACAGCCGGGACGCGGAGGCCGACCGGGCCTTCCTCCGGGACGTGCTGGGCTGGCCGCACGTCGATGCCGGCAACGGCTGGCTGATCTTCAAGATGCCGCCCGCCGAGGTGGCCTGCCACCCCGCGGACGGCGAGCCGGCGCACGAGCTGATGCTCATGTGCGACGACCTGACCGCGACCGTCGCCGAACTCACCGGCCGGGGCGTCGACTTCAGCCCCGTCGTCGAGGCGCCCTGGGGCCGGCTCACCGGTTTCCGGCTGCCGGGCGGCGGCGAGATCGGCCTGTACGAGCCACGGCACCCGCGACCCTGACCCGCCCGCGCGCACGCCGGGGCCAGGTCGCCCGCCGGGCCCCGCGCGTATGCCGGGCCCGGGGCGCCCGCGCGCAAGCCGGGCCCGGGGGCCCGCGCATTCTCCGGACCGCGGGGTGCCCGCGCATTCACCGGAACCCGGCGTGCCCGCGCGCACGCAGGGCCCGGGATGCCGTCGCACACGACTGAGCCCGGGATGCCCTCGCACACGACAGAGCCCGGGGTGCCGTCGCGTACGGCTCCCCGGGCCCCGGCGGGCGACCGTCAGGCCGTCACCGTCTCCTGCGCCGCGGCCC
Organism: Streptomyces sp. NPDC014801; assembly: GCF_043082085.1. Lineage (NCBI taxonomy): Bacteria > Bacillati > Actinomycetota > Actinomycetes > Kitasatosporales > Streptomycetaceae > Streptomyces > Streptomyces sp. NPDC014801. Next base: position 307,831 of record NZ_JBIBXG010000003.1, read on the forward strand.
CGGGCCGGGAACGCTCGCCGAGCGCTTGGGTCGGCACCCGGTGCGTCTCGCGGGCCGACAGCGCGGCGATCACCGGCGGCACGCACAGCGCGGCCGTGAACAGCGCCACCGCCGCCCAGTCGTCACCGCCCGGCCCGGCGATCTCCGCCGCGAACGTCACCGCGAAACCGGAGATCGCGAACCCGATCTGGGTGCCGATCGCCATCCCCGACAGCCGCACCCGGGTGGAGAACATCTCGCCGTAGAACGCGGGCCACACCCCGTTGGCCGCGCTGTAGACGACCCCGAAGGCGAGGACGCCGCACACCAGGGTCAGCGGGTAGGAGCCGGTGGAGATCGCCCACAGGTACAGCGCCATGGTCACCGCGCTGCCCGCCGCGCCGGCCAGGTACACCGGCCGGCGCCCGATCCGGTCCGACAACCGCGCCCACAGCGGGATCGCGGCGAGCGCCACCAGGTTGGCGATCGCGCCCACCCACAGCATCGACGACCGGCTCATGCCCACCGCGTCGCTCGTGGCGTACGCCAGCGCCCACACCGTGAAGATCGTGGACACCGAGGCGACCATCGCGCCCGCGATCACCCGCAGCACGTCCGCCCAGTGCTCGCGCACCAGCACCACCAGCGGCAGCTTCGGCACGCCCTCGGTCGCCGCCTGCCGGGTGAAGGCCGGGGTCTCGGCGAGCCGGCGCCGCACCAGGTAGCCGGCCACGGCGACCGCGATGCTCATCCAGAACGGCACCCGCCAGCCCCAGGACAGCAGTTGGTCCTCCGGCAGTGCGGCGATCGGCAGGAACACGAGCGTGGCGATGAGCTGGCCGCCCTGGGTGCCGCCGAGCGTGAAGCTGGTGAAGAAGCCGCGCCGGTGCGGCGGGGCGTGCTCCAGCGTCATGGAACTGGCGCTGGCCTGCTCGCCGGCCGCCGAGATGCCCTGCAGCACCCGGCAGGCCACGAGCAGCACCGGGGCCAGGCCGCCGACCTGGGCGCGGGTGGGCAGACAGCCGATCAGGAACGTCGAGACGCCCATCAGGATCAGCGTGAACACCATGATCTTCTTGCGGCCGAGCCGGTCGCCGACATGTCCGAGGAAGAGCGCGCCGACCGGGCGGGCCGCGTAGGCGACACCGAACGTGGCGAGCGAGAGCAGGGTCGCGGTCGCCGGGTCGGAGGAGTCGAAGAAGACCTTCGGGAAGATCAGGGCGGCGGCGCTGCCGTAGATGAAGAAGTCGAAGTACTCCAGGGCGCTGCCGATCCAGGCGGCGGCGGCCGCCTTCCTGGCCTGGCTGGGCGGGGCGGGGGCGTCGGGCGATGCGGCGGGGACGGACACGGCGTGCTCCTTCGGGGGACTCCACCGTAGGCGGAACGGAGTGAGCGGGGAACGGCGCGCGAGGACGCGGGAAGCGTGGGGGAGAGCCGGATCCTCGGCTAATTAACCCACTGGGTAGTTAGTCGCGATGGCAAGCGATGTTGCGCCCGTGTTTCCGTGCTGTCAAGAGGTGCGCACGCCGCGGCGGCCCGCCGGCTCAGCCGGCGGCGCGCTCGGCGGTCAGATAGGCGATGACCATGTCGCCCAGCATGGTGCGGTAGCGCTCCCGCTCGGCCGGGGCCAGCAGGTCGCGGTCGAACAGCGCCCCGAAGGTGTGCCGGTTGGCGACCCGGAAGAAGCAGAACGCGCTGATCATCGCGTGCAGGTCGACGGCGTCGACATCGGCCGTGAACAGGCCCGACTCCTGCCCGGCGGCCAGGATGCGGCGGATGACGTCCAGTGCCGGGGAGCCGATCCGGCCCAGCTCCTCGGAGGCCGCGATGTGCTCGGCCTCGTGGATGTTCTCGATGCTGACGAGCCGGATGAAGTCCGGGTGCTGTTCGTGGTGGTCGAAGGTCAGCTGGGCCAGCCGCCGGATGGCAGCGACCGGGTCCAGATGCTCCACGTCCAGCTGCTGCTCGGCCTCCCGGATCACCGCGTACGCCCGCTCCAGCACGGCCGTGAACAGCTGCTCCTTGCCGCCGAAGTAGTAGTAGATCATCCGCTTCGTGGTGCGGGTGCGGGCGGCGATCTCGTCGACGCGGGCCCCGTCGTAGCCGGCCCGGGCGAACTCCTGGGTCGCCACGTCGAGGATCTCGGCCTTCGTGCGGGCGGCGTCGCGGGTGCGCGCGCCGGTGCGTGCCGGTTCGTCGACGCTGGTCATGGGCTTCCCCCGGTGCGTTGGGCCAGTGCCGCAGATTGTAGAAGGCGGCGGGTCGGGTGCGGGGAGGGGCTTTTCGCGGGCCCGTCCGGCTGATATAGCTAACGTACTGGTTCGTACATTAGCTCCGGAGGTCTCCCGTGCCCGGTGACTCGTTTCTCGTCGGACTGATCGGTTCCGGCATCGGTCCGTCCCTCAGCCCGGCGCTGCACCAGCGGGAGGCCGACCGCCAGGGCCTGCGCTACCTGTACCGCCTCCTCGACCTCGACACGCTCGGCATGCGGCCCGAGGCCGTCGGCGACCTGGTGCGCTCCGCGCGCGACCTCGGCTACGACGGGCTCAACATCACCCACCCCTGCAAGCAGCTCGTGATCGGCCACCTGGACGCACTCGACCCGCAGGCCGAGGCGCTCGGCGCGGTCAACACCGTCGTCTTCGACGGCGGGCGGGCCGTCGGCCACAACACCGACGTCACCGGCTTCGCCGCCTCCTTCGCGCGTGGCCTGCCCGACGCCCCGCTGGAGCGGGTCGTGCAGCTCGGCGCGGGCGGCGCCGGCGCGGCCGTCGCCCACGCGGCGCTCACCCTCGGCGCCGGAAGGATCACCCTCGTCGACGCCCGGCCCGAACGGGCCGCCGCCCTCGCCTCCTCCCTGACCGCCCACTTCGGTGCCGGCCGCGCGGCCGCCGCCGGCCCCCGGGAGCTGCCCGCGCTCCTGGAGCGCGCCGACGGCGTCATCCACGCCACCCCCACCGGCATGGCCGCCCACCCCGGCCTGCCGCTCGCCGCGGAACTGCTGCACCCCGGCCTGTGGGTCGCCGAGGTGGTCTACCGCCCGCTGCAGACCGAACTGCTGCGCACCGCGCGGGCCCTCGGCTGCGCCACCCTCGACGGCGGCGGCATGGCCGCCTTCCAGGCCGCCGACGCGTTCCGCCTGTTCACCGGGCGGGAACCCGACAGCACGGCCATGCTCGCCGACCTCGCCGCCCTGACCGGCGCCGCCGCGACCACCACCCCGTGAGGCCCCCCATGCGCACCGCCATCGCCACCGTCTGCCTCAGCGGCTCCCTCACCGAGAAGCTCACCGCCGCCGCCCGGGCCGGCTTCGACGGCGTAGAGATCTTCGAGAACGACCTGCTCGCCAGCCCCCTCACCCCCGAGGAGATCCGCGCCCGCTGCGCCGACCTCGGCCTCACCATCGACCTCTACCAGCCGATGCGGGACCTGGAGGCGCTGCCCGAGGACGAGTTCGCCCGCGCACTGCGCCGCGCCCGCCACAAGTTCGAGCTGATGCGCCGGCTCGGCGCGGACACCGTCCTCGTCTGCTCCAGCGTCCACCCGCTCGCCGTCGACGACGACGCCCTCGCCGCCGAGCAGCTCGCCCGGCTCGCCGGCCTCGCGCACGAGCACGGGATCCGCGTCGCCTACGAGGCCCTCGCCTGGGGCCGGCACGTGTCCACGTACGACCACGCCTGGCGGATCGTCGAGGCCGCGGACCATCCGGCACTCGGCACCTGCCTGGACAGCTTCCACATCCTCTCGCGCGGCTCGGACCCCAAGGGCATCGAGGACATCCCCGGCGAGAAGATCTTCTTCCTCCAGCTCGCCGACGCCCCCCGCCTGGCCATGGACGTCCTGCAGTGGAGCCGCCACTACCGCTGCTTCCCCGGCCAGGGCGGCTTCGACGTGGCCGGACTGGTCCGGCACGTGCTGGCCACCGGCTACACCGGCCCGCTCTCCCTGGAGGTCTTCAACGACGTCTTCCGGCAGGCCGACCCCGGCCCCACCGCCGTCGACGGGCGGCGCTCCCTGCTGGTCCTGCAGGAGCAGACGGGCGCGGCCACCCCGCCCGAGCCCGTCGTGCCCACCGGCATCGCCTTCGCCGAACTCGTCACCCCCGACCCCGCGCCCCTCGCGGCGGTGCTCGGCGCGCTCGGCTTCACCCGCACCGCCCGCCACCGCGGCAAACCCGTCGACCTGTGGGAACAGGGCGACGCGCGGATCCTGGTCAACACCGGCCCGGCCGCCCGCCGCGACGGCACCCGGCTCGCCGCGATCGGCCTGCAGTCACCCGACCCGGCCGGCGCCGCCCGCCGCGCCGAGGCCCTCCTCGCGCCCGTGCTGCCGCGCCGCCGCGCCCCCGAGGACGCCCCGCTGGACGCGGTCGCCGCACCCGACGGCACGGAACTGTTCTTCTGCGGCGGCCGCACGCCCCGACAGCCCGACTGGCGGGCCGACTTCACCGACCTCGCCCCGAGCGCGCCGGACACCGGCACCGGGCGCATCGACCACCTCGCGCTCACCCAGCCCTGGCACCACTTCGACGAGGCCGCCCTCTTCCACCGCGCCGTCCTCGGCCTGGACGCCCAGGAGAGCGTGGACCTCGCCGACCCCTACGGCCTGCTGCGCAGCCGCGCCGTGGCGAACGCCGACGGCAGCGTCCGCCTCGCCCTGACCGTGGGCGCGGCCCCCGGCGACGCCACCGTGCACGCCCGGCACATCGCCCTGGCCTGCGACGACGTCGTCGCCGCGGCGCGCCGCTTCCGCGCGGCGGGCGGGCGGCTGCTGCCGGTCCCGGCGAACTACCACGACGACCTCGCCGCCCGCTTCGACCTGCCCGAGGAGGAGCTGGCCGCCTACCGCGAGCTCGGCATCCTCTACGACCGCGACCCGGACGGCGGCGAGTTCCGCCACTGCTACACCCGCACGACCGGCCACGTCTTCTTCGAACTCGTCCAGCGCGACGGCGGCTACCAGGGCTACGGCGCGGCGAACGCACCGGTGCGGCTCGCCGCGCAGCACACGGCGGGCGACCTCACTGGCGGCTGACGGTGCGGGTGACGCCGGCGATCACGGTGGACGCCAGGATCCAGCCGGTGAGGACGAGCGCGTAGGCGAGGGCCTGGTACCCGCCGCGCGGCGCGTACGCCGACTCCTGCCCGAAGGAGAGCACCGGCAGCAGCAGGTCGAGGGTGTAGAACACCGGGTTGAACGGCGGTGCCTCGCCCGCCTTCAGCGGCTGCGGGTGGTGCAGCGCGAAGGCGGCCGAGCCGATCGCGAGCAGCGACAGCAGCCAGACGGCGGCCCGCAGCGGCCGGAAGCCGTAGCCGACGGTGACGTCCTGGACCAGGCCCCACATCCGGCCGAACCAGGGCAGGGTCCGCCGGTGCCGGCGCTGCTTGGCGAGCTGCACGAGCCGGACGGCGTGGTCGTCGCCGATGCGCCGGTAGGCGGCGGTGAGCTGTTCGTAGGCGTGCGGGACATAGCCGTCGCGGTCGCGCTCCAGCATGGGCAGCCGGTGCTCGGCGGGGATGTGCGGGGCGAGCGCGGCATAGGTGAGGTCGCTCAGGTGGACGGAGTCCGGCACCACCTCCGGATCCACGAACAGGGCCTCCAGCTGGCTCCGGCGCAGGTTGAGGGTGCCCTCCACGGCGGGACCGCGGCGCAGCCACAGCTCGCCCAGCGAACAGCTGCTCGCCTGCAGCGCCGTGCCGCCCGGATGGGACAGCAGGGTGTACGACAGGTCGAGCCGGCCGGCGATGCGGGCGCCGCGCAGGCCCACCCCGCCGCGCACTTCCGCGTGCCGGATCTGGACGTCGCCCTCGACGGTGAGTGTCTCGGCGTCGAGCGCCGTCCGCCCGGGGTGGGTGAGCCGGGACTCGTTGAGGTTGACCGAGCCGGCGACGGACGCGCCGGTGGCCCGTATCTCCCCGCGGGTTCGCAGGCCGGGGGCCCACAGGTCGTCGCCGATGGCGGTCTGGTTGAGCTGGAGCACGGGCGCGTCGTCCTCCGCACCGAGTTCGGCCCGCTCCAGGAAGACGGCGCCCCCGATCTCGGTTCCCGCGAGCATCAGCCGGCCCGCCCGGCAGCCGCTCATCAGCACCGAGCCGTCGACACGGGCGCTGGCCAGACGCAGCCCGGGCAGCACGGAGCCGCGCAGATTGAGGCGCGGCAGCCGGGTGCCGTAGAACTCCAGATGCCCGTCGAAGTGGCAGTGGCTCATGCGGACCGGCCGGTCGAGCACCGCGTAGGTGAGATCGAGCGGGCCGGTGATGCGGGCCCCGGTGATCCGCAGCGCGGATATCTCGCCGTCCTCGGCGGGCGCGCCGACCAGCAGCGCGCGCAGGACCGAGGCCCGCAGGGTCCGCTCCGGGCCCCAGTCCCCTCCGGTGGCGGCGTCCTCGTCGGGTGTGTCGCGGAAGTCCACGTTCTCGCCCCGCGGGAACGCGCGCCACACCCGCTCCTCGGCCGGTGTCAGGTCGTTGATCTCCATCAGCGGGGACTCTGACCCGGCGGGGAGCGGGTGTCAACCACGCCTCTACGCCGACGTGTTCCACTCCGCGACCACCGGTCGCCCGTGTTCCGTGGACAGGCGGCTCAGCGTGCCCGTCGCCAGCTGGAACAGCCGTCCCTCGCGGGCCGGCAGGCCCAGGCGGCGGGCGGTCAGCACGCGCAGGAAGTGCGCGTGGGCGACCAGGACGACATCGCCGGCGTCGAGCGCGGGGACCACGCGGGACAGCACCCGGTCCGCCCGGGCGCCCACCTGGTCCGGCGATTCGCCGGGGCTGTCGCCGGGCGGCACGCCGTCGGTCCACAGGTCCCACTCGGGGCGCGTGCGGTGGATGTCGACGGTGGTGACACCCTCGTACGCCCCGTAGTCCCACTCGTGCAGATCGGGGTCGGGTACGGCCCCCATGACGCCCGCCAGTTCGGCCGTGCGGACGGCCCGCCGCAGCGGGCTCGTGAGAGCCAGCGCGAAGGGCCGTCCGGACAGCAGCGGAGCCAGGGACTTGGCCTGCTCCTCACCGTGCGTGGTGAGGGGCAGGTCGGTGAAGCTGGTGTGCCGTCCCGTCAGGCTCCACTCGGTCTCTCCGTGGCGGACCAGGAAGAGGTCCCCCACGGCGCTCAGTCCTTCTTCGCGGACTCGACGGCGTGGCCGCCGAACTGGTTGCGCAGCGCCGCGATCATCTTCATCTGCGGCGAGTCCTCCTGCCGGGAGGCGAACCGGGCGAAGAGGGAGGCCGTGATCGCGGGCAGCGGCACCGCGTTGTCGATGGCCGCCTCGACCGTCCAGCGGCCCTCGCCGGAGTCCTCGGCGTAGCCGCGCAGCTTGTTCAGGTGCTCGTCCTCGTCGAGGGCGTTGACGGCGAGGTCCAGCAGCCAGGAGCGGATGACGGTGCCCTCCTGCCAGGAGCGGAAGACCTCGCGGACGTTGTCCACGGAGTCGACCTTCTCCAGCAGCTCCCAGCCCTCGGCGTAGGCCTGCATCATCGCGTACTCGATGCCGTTGTGGACCATCTTCGCGAAGTGGCCGGCGCCGACCCTGCCCGCGTGGACGTAGCCGTAGGGGCCTTCCGGCTTGAGGGCGTCGAAGATCGGCTTGAGCCGGTCGACGTGCTCCTTCTCGCCGCCGACCATCAGCGCGTAGCCGTTCTGCAGGCCCCACACGCCGCCGGAGACGCCCGCGTCGACGAAGCCGATGCCGCGCTTGGCGAGCTCCTCGGCGTGCTTCTCGTCGTCGGTCCAGCGGGAGTTGCCGCCGTCGATGACCGTGTCGCCGGGCTTGAGGATGCCCGACAGCTGGTCGATGACGTTCTGGGTGGCGGCGCCGGCCGGGACCATGACCCACACCGCGCGCGGCGCGGCGAGCCGGTCGGCGAGCTCGACGAGGTTGTCGACGTCGGAGATCTCGGGGTTGGTGTCGTACCCGACGACCTCGTGGCCGGCGTTGCGCAGGCGTTCGCGCATGTTGCCGCCCATCTTGCCGAGACCAACAAGACCGATCTGCATGGTTACTTCACTTCCTTGAGGTCGCGGTAGGCCGCGACGAGCGCTGCGGTGGACGGGTCGAGGCCGGGTACGTCCGCGCCTTCGGTGAGGGCGGGTTCGACGCGCTTGGCGAGGACCTTGCCCAGTTCCACGCCCCACTGGTCGAAGGAGTCGATGTTCCAGATCGCGCCCTGCACGAACACCTTGTGCTCGTAGAGGGCGACCAGCTGACCGAGCACGGACGGGGTCAGCTCGGGGGCCAGGACGGTGGTGGTCGGGTGGTTGCCCTGGAAGGTGCGGGCGGTGACCTGCTCCTCGGGCGCGCCCTCGGCACGTACCTCGTCGCCGGTCTTGCCGAAGGCGAGGGCCTGCGTCTGGGCGAAGAAGTTGGCCATCAGCAGGTCGTGCTGGGCCTTGAGCCGGTCGTCGAGCTCGGCCACCGGGCGGGCGAAGCCGATGAAGTCGGCCGGGATGAGCTTGGTGCCCTGGTGGATGAGCTGGTAGTAGGCGTGCTGCCCGTTGGTGCCGGGCGTGCCCCACACGACGGGGCCGGTCTGCCAGTCCACCGGGCGGCCGTCGCGCTGGACCGACTTGCCGTTGGACTCCATGTCCAGCTGCTGCAGGTAGGCGGTGAACTTGGACAGGTAGTGGCTGTAGGGGAGCACGGCGTGCGACTGGGCGTCGAAGAAGTTGCCGTACCAGATGCCGAGCAGGCCCAGCAGGAGCGGGGCGTTGGCCTCGGCGGGCGCGGTGCGGAAGTGCTCGTCGATGATGTGGAAGCCGTCGAGCATCTCCCGGAAGCGGTCCGGGCCGATCGCGATCATCAGGGACAGGCCGATCGCGGAGTCGTAGGAGTAGCGTCCGCCGACCCAGTCCCAGAACTCGAACATGTTCTCGGTGTCGATGCCGAACTCGGCGACCTTCTCGCCGTTCGTCGACAGCGCGACGAAGTGCTGCGCGACGGCCTTCTCGTCACCGCCCAGGCCCTCCAGGAGCCATGCGCGCGCCGAGGTGGCGTTGGTGATCGTCTCGATCGTCGTGAACGTCTTCGACGCCACGATGAACAGCGTCTCCGCCGGGTCCAGGCCCTGCAGCGCCTCGTGCAGGTCGGCGCCGTCCACGTTGGAGACGAAACGGAACGTCAACTCCCGTGCCGTGTAGGCGCGCAGGGCCTCGTACGCCATCGCCGGGCCCAGATCGGAGCCGCCGATGCCGATGTTGACGACGTTGCGGATGCGCTTGCCGGTGTGACCGGTCCACTCCCCGGAGCGCACCCGCTGCGCGAAGTCGCTCATCTTGTCGAGGACGGCGTGCACCTTGGGCACCACGTTCTCGCCGTCGACCTCGACGACCGCGTCACGCGGGGCGCGCAGCGCGGTGTGCAGCACGGCCCGCCGCTCGGTGACGTTGATCTTCTCGCCGCGGAACATCGCGTCCCGCAGACCGAACACATCGGTCGCGGCGGCCAGTTCCTGCAGCAGGGCGAGCGTCTCGTCCGTCACCAGGTGCTTGGAGTAGTCGATGCGCAGGTCGCCGGCCGTGACGACGTACCGCTCGGCGCGCCCGGGATCGTTCGCGAACAGATCCCGCAGATGCGACTGCCACGCGGCGCGGTGGTCCTCCAGCGCGGTCCACTCGGGCCGGCGGTTCAGCGACGGGGTCTCAGACATGGGCGGACGTCTCCTTGCTGCCCTCGCCGCGCAGGGCGACGGCGTACATCTCGTCGGCGTCGAGGCGGCGCAGCTCCTCGGCGATGAGTTCGGAGGTGGCGCGGACCTTCAGCGCCAGGGTGCGCGGGGGCTGGCCGGGCAGCGTCAGCGTGGCCAGCGGGCCCTCGGGGCGGTCGATGACGATCTCGCCCTCGGCGGTGCCCAGGCGCACCGCGGTGACGACCGGGCCCGCGGTGACCACACGGTCCACGCTCACGCCGAGGCGGGCCTCCAGCCAGCGGGCGAGCAGCTCGGCGGCCGGGTTCTCGGCCTCGGCCTCCACGGCCGCCGAGATCACCTTGGCGCGGGCCTGGTCCAGCGCCGCGGCCAGCATCGAGCGCCACGGGGTGAGCCGGGTCCAGGCGAGGTCGGTGTCGCCGGGGGCGTAGGTGCGCTCGCGGGTCTCCAGCATCCGCAGCGGGTCCTCGACCGCGTACAGGTCGGTGATCCGGCGCTGGGCGAGCGCCCCGAGCGGGTCCTTGGAGGGGTTCTCCGGCGCGTCCACCGGCCACCACACGACGACCGGGGCGTCGGGCAGCAGCAGCGGCAGCACGACGGAGTCGGCGTGGTCGGACACCTCGCCGTAGGTGCGCAGCACGACCGTCTCGCCGGTGCCGGCCTCCGAGCCCACCCGGACCTCGGCGTCCAGGCGGGAAGCCTGGCGGTCGCGGGGGGTGCGGGCGTGCCGCTTGATGACGACCAGGGTGCGCGAGGGATGCTCGTGCGAGGCCTCCTCGGCCGCCTTGATCGCGTCGTAGGCGTTCTCCTCGTCGGTGACGATCACCATCGTCAGGACCATGCCCACGGCCGGGGTGCCGATGGCCCGGCGGCCCTGGACGAGCGCCTTGTTGACCTTGCTTGCCGTGGTGTCGGTCAGGTCGATCCTCATGGCCTGCGCCAGCTCCGTCCGTCTCGTGCGAGCATCTCGTCCGCTTCCTTGGGTCCCCAGCTGCCCGACGGGTACTGCGCCGGCCTGCCGTGGGTGGCCCAGTAGCCCTCGATCGGGTCGAGGATCTTCCAGGACTCTTCCACTTCCTGGTGGCGCGGGAACAGGTTGGCGTCGCCGAGCAGCACGTCCAGGATGAGGCGCTCGTACGCCTCCGGGCTGGACTCCGTGAACGACTCGCCGTAGGCGAAGTCCATCGTCACGTCCCGGATCTCCATGGAGGTGCCCGGCACCTTGGAACCGAAGCGGACCGTCACGCCCTCGTCGGGCTGGACGCGGATGACGATCGCGTTCTGGCCGAGCTCCTCGGTCGCCGTGGAGTCGAACGGGGAGTGCGGGGCGCGCTGGAAGACGACCGCGATCTCGGTGACCCGGCGGCCCAGCCGCTTGCCGGTGCGCAGATAGAACGGGACGCCCGCCCAGCGGCGGTTGTCGATGCCGAGCTTGATCGCCGCGTAGGTGTCGGTGGTGGAGTCCGGGTCGATGCCGTCCTCCTCCAGGTAGCCGCGCACCTTCGCGCCGCCCTGCCAGGCGGGGGCGTACTGGCCGCGCACGGTGTGCCTGCCGAGGTCGTCGGGGAGCCGGACGGCCTTGAGAACCTTCAGCTTCTCGGTGAGCAGCGACTCGGCGTCGAACGCGGCCGGCTCCTCCATGGCGGTGAGGGCCAACAGCTGCAGCAGGTGGTTCTGGATGACGTCCCGGGCCGAGCCGATGCCGTCGTAGTAGCCGGCGCGGCCGCCGATGCCGATGTCCTCGGCCATGGTGATCTGGATGTGGTCGACGTACGACCGGTTCCAGATCGGCTCGAACATCTGGTTGGCGAAGCGCAGCGCCAGGATGTTCTGGACGGTCTCCTTGCCCAGGTAGTGGTCGATGCGGAACACCTGGTCCGGCTCGAACACCTCGTGCACGATCGCGTTCAGCTCGCGGGCGCTCGCGAGATCGTGGCCGAACGGCTTCTCGATCACCGCGCGGCGCCAGGAGCCCTCCGGTCCGTCCGCCAGGCCGTGCTTCTTCAGCTGCTGGACGACCTTCGGGAAGAACTTCGGCGGCACGGAGAGGTAGAAGGCGTAGTTGCCGCTGGTGCCGCGGGCCGCGTCGAGCTCGTCGACGGTCTGGCGCAGCTGGTCGAAGGCGGTGTCGTCGTCGAAGTCGCCGGGGATGAAGCGCATGCCCTCCGACAGCTGCTGCCACACCTCCTCACGGAACGGGGTGCGGGCGTGCTCCTTGACCGCGTCGTGCACGACCTGCGCGAAGTCCTGGTCCTCCCAGTCCCGGCGGGCGAAGCCCACCAGCGAGAAGCCCGGCGGCAGCAGGCCGCGGTTGGCGAGGTCGTACACGGCCGGCATCAGCTTCTTGCGGGACAGGTCGCCGGTCACGCCGAAGATGACCAGCCCCGAGGGGCCCGCGATCCGCGGCAGCCGGCGGTCGCGCGCGTCGCGCAGCGGATTGGCCCAGCCGGCGGCCGGCGCCGTCAGCTCCATCAGTGGTGTCGCGGTCATTTACGCTGCCACCCCCTTGCTGTCCAGGGCCTTCGCCACGGCGTTCAGCAGGTCCTGCCACGCCGTCTCGAACTTGGCGACGCCCTCGTCCTCCAGCTTCTGCACCACCGCGTCGTAGGAGATGCCGAGCTTCTCCACCGCGGCGAGGTCGGCGCGGGCCTGGGCGTAGCCGCCGGTGACCGTGTCGCCGGTGATCTCGCCGTGGTCGGCGACGGCGTTCAGGGTGCCCTCGGGCATGGTGTTGACGGTGCCCGGGGCGACCAGCTCGTCCACGTACAGGGTGTCCTTGTACGCCGGGTCCTTCACCCCGGTCGACGCCCACAGCGGGCGCTGCTTGTTCGCCCGCGCGCCGGCCAGGGCGAGCCAGCGCTCACCGGCGAAGACCTCCTCATAGGCCGCGTAGGCGAGGCGGGCGTTGGCGAGCGCCGCACGGCCCTTGAGGCCGAGCGCCTCGTCGGTGCCGAGGACGGACAGCCGCTTGTCGATCTCGGCGTCCACGCGGGAGACGAAGAAGGAGGCCACGGAGTGGATCGCGGAGAGGTCCAGGCCCTTGGCGGCGGCCTTCTCCAGGCCCGCCAGGTAGGCGTCCATCACCGCGCGGTAGCGCTCCAGGGAGAAGATCAGCGTCACGTTCACGCTGATGCCCTCGGCGATCACCTCGGTGATCGCGGGCAGGCCGGCCTTGGTCGCCGGGATCTTGATCATCCCGTTGGGGCGGTCCACCAGCCAGGCGAGCTGCTTGGCCTCGGCGATCGTCGCCGCCGTGTGGTGCGCGAGACGCGGGTCGACCTCGATGGAGACCCGGCCGTCACGGCCGCCGCTCGCCTCGTACACCGGGCGCAGCACGTCGGCCGCGGCCCGCACGTCGGCGGTGGTCATCATCCGTACGGCCTCGTCGACCGTGACCCCGCGCACGGCCAGCTCGGCGAGCTGGGCCTCGTAGCCCTCGCCGGAGCCGATGGCGGCCTGGAAGATCGACGGGTTGGTGGTGACGCCGACGACGTGCTTCGTGGCGACGAGCTCGGCGAGGTTGCCGCTGTCGATGCGGGTGCGCGAGAGGTCGTCCAGCCAGATCGACACGCCCGCGTCGGACAGGCGCTTGAGGGCTACCGCGGGTGCGGTTGCTTCGGTCACTGTGATCATCTTCCTTCTGGCGATCGGATCAACCGCGCACGGCAGCCAGCGATTCCCGGGCTGCTGCGGCGACGTTCTCGGGGGTGAAGCCGTACTCGGCGAACAGGGTGGCGGCATCGGCGGAGGCGCCGAAGTGTTCGAGGGACACGATGCGTCCTGCGTCACCTGTGAAGCGGTACCACGTCAGACCGATCCCGGCCTCCACGGCGACCCGGGCCCGCACCTCGGGCGGCAGGACGCTGTCGCGGTACGCGCGGGGCTGCTCCTCGAACCACTCCACGGACGGCATCGACACCACGCGGGTGCCGATCCCCTCGGCCTCCAGCCGCTCCCGCGCGGCCACGGCGAGCTGCACCTCGGAGCCGGTGGCGATGATGATCACCTCCGGGGTGTCGGTGGACGACTCGCGCAGCACGTAGCCGCCCTTCGCCGCGTCCGGGTTCGGCGCGTACGTCGGCACGCCCTGGCGGGTGAGCGCGAGCCCGTGCGGGGCGGGACGGGTGGCGTGCCTCTTCAGGATCTCGGCCCAGGCGGCCGCGGTCTCGTTGGCATCGGCCGGGCGGACGACGTTCAGCCCCGGGATGGCCCGCAGCGCGGCCAGGTGCTCCACCGGCTGGTGGGTCGGGCCGTCCTCGCCGAGGCCGATGGAGTCGTGCGTCCACACATACGTCACCGGGAGCTGCATCAGCGCCGACATGCGCACGGCGTTGCGCATGTAGTCGGAGAACACCAGGAAGGTGCCGCCGTAGACGCGGGTGTTGCCGTGCAGGGCGATGCCGTTCATCTCCGCGGCCATGGCGAACTCGCGGATGCCGAAGTGGACGGTACGGCCGTACGGGTTCGCACCGGGCAGCGGATTGCCCTCCGGCAGGAACGACGACGTCTTGTCGATGGTGGTGTTGTTGGAGCCGGCCAGGTCGGCGGAACCGCCCCACAGCTCGGGGACGACCGCGCCGAGCGACTGCAGCACCTTGCCGGAGGCGGCCCGGGTGGCGACGGACTTGCCCTCCTCGAAGACCGGCAGCGCCTCCTCCCAGCCCTCCGGGAGCCGGCCGGCGACGATCCGGTCGAACAGCTCGGCGCGCTCCGGCCGCTCCGCGCGCCAGACGGTGATCTGCTTGTCCCAGGCGGCGTGCGCCTCGGCGCCGCGGTCCAGGGCGGCGCGGGTGTGGGCGAGCACGTCGGCGTCGACCTGGAAGGACTTCCCGGGGTCGAAGCCGAGGACGCGCTTGGTGGCGGCGACCTCGTCCTCGCCGAGCGCGGAACCGTGGGCGGCCTCGGTGTTCTGCGCGTTCGGGGCGGGCCAGGCGATGATCGTGCGCATCGCGATGATGGAGGGCCGCCCGGTCTCGGCCTGCGCGGCCCTCAGGGCGGCGTACAGGGCGTGCACGTCGACGTCGCCGTTCTCGGCGGGCTCGATGCGCTGGGTGTGCCAGCCGTAGGCCTCGTACCGCTTGAGCACGTCCTCGGAGAACGCGGTGGCGGTGTCGCCCTCGATGGAGATGTGGTTGTCGTCGTAGAGGAAGACCAGGTTGCCGAGCTTCTGGTGCCCGGCCAGCGAGGAGGCCTCGGCGGAGACGCCCTCCTGCAGGTCGCCGTCGGAGACGATCGCCCAGATGGTGTGGTCGAAGGGGGACGCGCCGGCCGGGGCGTCCGGGTCGAACAGGCCGCGCTCGTAGCGGGCGGCCATCGCCATGCCGACGGCGTTCGCCACACCCTGGCCGAGCGGACCGGTGGTGGTCTCCACGCCGGCGGTGTGACCGTACTCGGGGTGACCGGGGGTCTTGGAGCCCTGCGTGCGGAACGCCTTCAGATCGTCCAGCTCCAGCTCGTACCCGGCGAGGTACAGCTGGGTGTACAGGGTCAGCGAGGTGTGGCCGGGGGAGAGGACGAAGCGGTCGCGGCCGGTCCACTCCGGGTCCGCCGGATCGTGCCGCATCACCTTCTGAAAGATCGTGTAGGCCGCGGGGGCCAGGGCCATCGCGGTGCCGGGGTGGCCATTGCCGACCTTCTGCACGGCATCCGCGGCCAGCAGCCGCGCGGTGTCGACGGCACGCCGGTCGAGGTCGGTCCACTCGAGGGTGTCGGGTGTCTGCGTGCTCATCTTCAAGAAGTCCTCGCAAGAAGCGCTGCTTATGCTCTGACGCGTTCAAACTTAAAAGTCTGACTTATTCGCCGGAAGGTCTGCGTGTGTCAGCCTGTGGTGAAAGTGGGACACCGAGCGCACGACCGGGACGGCACGAGAAGGACATGGCGGACACAACCAGGCAAGACGGCGACGACGAGGGTGCTGACGCGATCAGAACGTTCCCCTTCCCGGTCGATCTCAGCGTCGGCGGTGTGGGCATGCAGGTCGGCCCCATGGGCGCCGGCCGCACCTGGCACGCCGAAGCACCGCTCGAACGCGTCCACCGCATCGACTTCCACGTCGTCCTGTTCTTCACCGACGGTCCCGTGCGCCACATGGTCGACTTCGCCGAGTACGAGGCGAACGCCGGTGACGTGCTGTGGATCCGCCCCGGCCAGGTCCACCGCTTCTCGAAGGGGAGCGGGTACCGCGGAACCGTCCTGACCATGCAACCCGGCTTCCTGCCCCGCGCCACCGTCGAGGCCACCGGCCTGTACCGCTACGACCTGCCGCCGCTGCTCCATCCCGGCCCCGCCCAACTCGCCGGACTGCGCGCCTCCCTCGACCAGCTGCAACGCGAGTACGAGGACACCGACACCCTCCCGGCCGGCCTGCACACGGCGGTCCTGCGGCACAGCCTGACCGCGTTCCTGCTGCGCCTCGCGCACCTGGCCGCCAGCGCGCCCGAGGCCGCACGGCACCAGGCCGACACCACCTTCACCCGCTTCCGGGACGCCGTCGAGCAGGGCTTCGCCACCAACCACAGCGTCAGCGCCTACGCCGACGCCCTCGGTTACTCCCGCCGCACCCTGGTCCGCGCCGTGCGCGCCGCCACCGGCGAGACCCCCAAGGGATTCATCGACAAACGGGTCGTCCTGGAGGCCAAACGCCTCCTGGCCCACACCGACCTGCCCATCGGCCGGGTCGGCGTGGCGGTCGGCTTCCCGGACGCGGCGAACTTCTCCAAGTTCTTCCACCAGCACACCGACCAGACCCCGGCGGCCTTCCGGGCGGACCTGCGGTAAAGGCCGCCGTGCGGGCGCGAGGCGATCGCCCGTAGGGCACCGCCGGTCAGGCGTCGGCCGTCAGACGCCGGCCGCCAGGGCGAGAGCCGCCAGGGCCTGCGGGGCGCCGGGCTGGTCGCGAACGCCCGGGAAGGCGTTGATGTCCACGATCAGCGGGACGCCGCCACCCGTGTCGAGGACGTCCACCCCGTAGACGTCCAGGCCGAAGACCTCGCCGACCCGGTGCACCAGGGCGGCCCAGCCGGGCGGCAGGCTTCCGAGGCCGAGCGGCACGGTCGGGCCGCGCCCCTCGGGGGACAGCTCGGAGCGGCGCAGTGCCGCGAAGACGCGGTCCCCGATCGCCCACAGTTTGTGGTCCCAGCCGCTGTTGGGGACGAAGTCCTGCACCACCACGGCCTCCCGGGGGTGCGCGGCGGCCAGTTCGGCCAGTCGCCCCTCACTGTCCACCCGGGCCACCAGATCGTGCTTGCGGCTGTGCCGGCTCTTGACCACCAGCGGCCCGCGAAGCCCCGGCCCGTCGGCGAGCCGGGCGAGCGTGGCATGGAACCGGGTGGGCGCGAACGGCAGGCCGGCCCGCCGGGCGTGCTCCGCCATCGCCACGCGGTCCTGGCACAACGCGGTCGCGGCAGCCGAGTTCAACACCCGAGCCCCGCGTCCCTCCAGCGCGCGGGCGAGCGAAATCGCCCGCGGCGTACGCGCCTTGAGCAGATACACGTCGGCCAGGGGCTCGGACCGTCCGGGCACTCCCGCCGTCTCCGGATCCAGAACCCGCACCGTGTGCCCGTCGGCGAGCAGCGCGGTGGCGGCGGCCAGCAGGGGATGCCCGGGAGCGGAGGTGATCAGGCCGATCCTCATCCGGTCTTGCCCACCGCCAGCGGAACCTGCGCCGGCCCGGAACGCGGCCCTGGCGCGGCCGGGAACACGGGCGGTCCGGCCGGCGGCACGGTGCCCTGAGCCCGCTGCTCGGGCATCCGCGGGACGGTCCCCTCGGGCGCGTCGGCCCGGCTCCCGGCGGCCGCCAGCGCGAGCACCGCCCGCGCCACCCGTGCGGCCGCGTCGGGGACCTGGCGGAAGCTCGGGAAATCGTTCACGTCGACGACCACGGGGCCGTCCGGCCCCAGCACCACGTCCACGCCGTACAGGTCGAGGCCGTAGACCGCCCCGGCGCGGGCGGCGATGGCGGCCACCTCGGCCGTCAGCGGCACCCGGCGCTCGGGCACCGCGTGCTCGGGGTGCAGCGGGGAGCGGCGCTCGGTCGCGTACAACTCGCCGCCCACGCAGTACACCTTGATGTCGACCCCCGAGTTGGGGATGTACGGCTGGGCGATGAGCATGCCCTGAGCCGCCAGTTCACCGGTCATCGCCGTGAGGTGGCCGGGTGACGTCACCAGGTGCACCGCTCGCCCGGAACTGCCGTCGGCGGGCTTCACCACGATCGGGTACTCCGACTCCGGTATCTGCGCCAGCATCTCGGGCCGGGCGGCCGCGTAGGTGGGCGGCAGCGGCAGCCCGCTGCCGCGGCCGATCGACGCGGCCAGCGCCTTGTCCCGGACGCCGCGGATCGAGCGGGCGTCGTTGATCGTGGTCGTCCCGGCCGCGGCGGCGGCCTCCAGCAGGGTCAGTCCCGGCCCGCCGGAGACCGTCTTGAGGATCCAGGCGTCGTGCCCCGCGCCGTGCAGCGCCTCCGTCATGTGCAGCAGCGAGCCGCCCGGCCGCACCACGTCCACCTGGTGTCCCCAGGACGTCAGTTGGCGGATCACCTCGACCGGCATGCCGTCGTGGCGGTACTGCTCCTCCACCAGAAAGCAGAGTTTCATCGATCTACCCCGACCCCCCGGACGCCCGCCCTCGTCGTCGGGCATCCTGTGACGTCCTGTGCCGACACAGGATGCCATGTCCGTCTCGGCGGGCATCGGGGGGCAAAGCGGGGTGCGTGGCGCGGGGAGCCGGTACATGCCGCCTCCCCGGCGCCGTACGGGCCGTTCAGTGCCCGAAGTCGAACCAGTTCACGTTGACGAAGTCCGCGGGCTGGCCGCTGGAGAACGTCAGATAGACGTCGTGGACGCCCGTGACGGCGCTGATGTTCGCCGGGACGGTCCGCCAGGACTGCCAGCCACCGGTGTTGGCCAGGGCGAAGCTGCCGATCGGGGCGTTGCTCCGGCTGTCGAGACGCACCTCGACCAGCCCGCTCACCCCGGCCGCCGCGCCGCTCGCGACCCGCGCGTAGAACTGCCGGGCGGCCGTGGACCCGAAGTCGACGCCCTTGTACAGGGCCCAGTCACCGTTCGCCACGGCACCGATGTTCTGCCCGCCGCCGCTGTCGGAGGTCGCCTCGGTGATGGTGCCCGACTGACCGTCGTAGGACTCGGCTTGGATGGGGCTGTAGGCGTCGCGGTTGCCGGTGGGCGGGGGAGTGGTACCGCTCCCACCGGCCGTCAGCACCTGGACGTAGTCCACGACCATCGGATGCCCGGGCTGGGTGTCGCCGTCGAGGCCTCCGCCGAAGGCGTCCGGGAAGCCGCCGCCCATGGCCACGTTGAGGATGACGAAGAATCCGTGGTTGGTGGCGTTGGCCCAGGTGGTCGCGTCCATCTGGTTCGCGGTGACGGTGTGGTAGACGACGCCGTCGACCGAGAAGCGGATGGCCTCAGGGCTGACCGAGCGGTCCCACTCCATCGCGTAGGTGTGGAAGCCGGACTGGCAGGTGCTGCCGGGACAGGCGGTGGAGTTGCCGATGCCGGTGGTCTCGTTGCAGGGGCCGCCGGGGCTGGTGCCGCAGTGCATCGTGGCCCACACCGTGTTCAGGCCCTGCACGTTCTCCATGATGTCCAGCTCGCCGACGCCGGGCCAGTTCTGGTAGTTGCCCCGGTACGGCGCGCCCAGCGCCCAGAACGCCGGCCAGTAGCCCTCGGCGGCGGTCCCGGTGACGTTCGGCATCTGGATGCGGCCCTCGACCCGCAGCTTCCCGCCGGCCGGCGGCTGGAAGTCGGTCCGCTTGGTCTCGATCCGGCCCGACGTCCAGCGCCCGGAGGAGTCCCTGAGCGGGGTGATGCGCAGATTGCCGCTGCCGTCGAGCGAGACGTTGCCGGTGCTGCTGGTCATCGTCTCGACCTCACCGGTACCCCAGTTGGCGGGGCCGCCGGGGTACGACGTCCCGGTGTCGTACTGCCAGTTGGAGGTGTTGACACCGGAGCCGGCCGGACCGTCGAAGTCGTCGAGGAAGACCCGCGTCCAGCCGGACGGCGGCGTGGGCGCGGCGGCACCGGCGGACGGAGCGAGGACACCGGCCGCGGCGGCGGCCAGCCCCAGGGTGCCGAGAACAGCGACCAGAGCCCGCCGCAGCGGGCGTCTGGCAGGGGATGTGGACATGGAATGCCTCTCACGAGCGGGTATGGGGGGAGCGCTTGAGAGCGCTCTCAGAATGTGCTCCCACCCGCGAACCCCGTCAAGAGGTTGAACACGCGAAAGTCCTTCAAGACCAGGGGAGTTCACCTCATGAATGCCGCGAAGGGGGTGAAGAACGCGGCGAACCCCGACCCCGCGAGCCACGATGGCGCGGTAGCCGCCGACGGCGGGAAGGGGACGCGGCGGGGGGTGTCCGCCCGCAGCGGACGGCATTGCCTTCGGGTGCCCTCTTGGAAAGAGGTAAGGCCGTACCGAGGACGGACACCCCCCCCGCCGCGGCCCCGACCCACCCACCCGCAGGACGCGCTACATCAGCCCCCACCGGACAGGAACGGGCCGCCGCAGGCACCCAGGGGCGCGGGGAACTGCGCGACCAGCCACGACGAGCCCCGCACCCGGCAACGAAACCGCACCCACCCGCACAGCCGCCGCAGGCACCCGCACCCACCCGCACAGCCGCCGCAGGCACACCGCAGGCACCCCGCGACAACTCACGACGAGCCCCGCACCCGGCACCGAAACCGCACCCACCCGCAAAGCCGCCGCACCCCAGCTCACCCGCGGAGCGTTAGGCTGGCACCCCGTGACGCAAGAGGCAGGAGCGCCATGAGGCTCACAATTCTCGGCGGCGGCGGATTCCGCGTCCCCCTGGTGTACGGCGCGCTGCTGACGGACCGCGCGGAGGGCCGCGTGACGGACGTCGTCCTGCACGACGTCGACCCCGACCGGCTGTCCGCGATCTCCCGCGTCCTGGCCGAGCAGGCGACCGGCGTGGCCGACGCACCCCGCGTCACGACGACCACCGACCTCGACGACGCCCTGCGCGGCGCCGACTTCGTCTTCTCCGCGATCCGCGTCGGCGGCCTCCAGGGCCGCGCCGACGACGAACGGGTCGCGCTCGCCGAGGGAGTCCTCGGCCAGGAGACGGTCGGCGCGGGCGGCATCGCCTACGGCCTGCGCACGGTCCCGGTCGCCGTCGACATCGCGGCCCGCGTCGCCCGGCTGGCCCCCGACGCCTGGGTCATCAACTTCACCAACCCCGCCGGACTGGTCACCGAGGCCATGTCCCGCCACCTCGGCGACCGGGTCATCGGCATCTGCGACTCACCGGTCGGCCTCGGCCGCCGTATCGCCCGGGTGCTGGGCGCCGATCCGGGCCGGGCGTGGATCGACTACGTCGGCCTCAACCACCTCGGCTGGGTCCGCGGCCTGCGCGTCGAAGGCCGCGACGAACTGCCGCGCCTGCTCGCCGACCCAGGCCTGCTCGGGTCGTTCGAGGAGGGCAGGCTGTTCGGCGCCGAGTGGCTGTGGTCGCTGGGCGCGATCCCGAACGAGTATCTGCACTACTACTACTTCAACCGCGAGACGGTCCGCGCCTACCGGGAGGCGGAGCTGACCCGCGGCGCGTTCCTGCGCCAGCAGCAGGCCCGCTTCTACGACGAGGCGCGCGACGCGGCCACGCCCGCCCTGGCCGCCTGGAACCGCACCCGGGCCGAGCGCGAGGCGACGTACATGGCCGAGAACCGGGAGGCCGCCGGCGCGGGCGAGCGCGAGGCGGACGACCTGTCCGGCGGCTACGAGAAGGTGGCGCTGGCGCTGATGCGGGCCATCGCGCGGGACGAGCGCACCACGCTGATCCTCAATGTGCGCAACCGCTCCACGCTGTCGGTGCTGGACGCCGAGGCCGTCATCGAGGTGCCGTGCCTGGTCGACGCGAACGGCGCCCACCCGGTCGCGGTCGATCCGCTGCCCGGTCACGCCACCGGGCTGGTCTGCGCGGTGAAGGCGGTCGAGCGGGAGGTGCTCGCCGCGGCGGAGTCGGGCTCGTACGCGACGGCGGTGAAGGCGTTCGCGCTGCACCCGCTGGTGGACTCGGTGACGGTGGCCCGGCGTCTGGTGGACGGGTACCGGGCGGTGCACCCGGGGCTGGCGTATCTGAGGTAGCGGGGTGTCCCGGTCCGGCCGGCCGCTCCCCCGTGAAGCGGCCGGCCGGCACGGTCCCCCGTGCTTCCCCCGTCCCCCGTACTTCCCCCGTGCTTTCCCCCGCAGGACCCCGGGTCCGTACTTCCCCCGTGCTTCCCCCGTCCGGGATCCCGTCGTGCTTCCCCCGTTCCCTCGATAGCAGGAGCACCGGGGCCGCCGTCTGATACACCCCTGCCGGAAAAAGTTCCCCCCGGCGCCGGAAGCCGGGGGGAACGCGGGGAAGGGAGGGAGGTAGGGGCCGGGTGTCAGCCCGTGAACCCGGCGGTGATGGACGTGAACTGCCAGTTCGTCTGGCTGGTGCCGGAGCAGTTCTCCGCGACGCCGCCGCCCGGGCAGGGCCGGTCACGGTTGACGGACCAGAAGGCGAGCCGGGCGATGTGGTGGGAGTTGGCCCAGTCGCGGATCTGGGTCCAGATCTGCGGGGTGGTGTTCTCCTGCTGGTCGGAGAGCCCGTTCATGCCGGAGATGCCGATGTGCGCGTAGGCGGTGGCGTCGTCCCAGCCGAAGGTGGACTTCAGCTTGGCCTTCAGCCCCTCGGCCGCGTTCACGGTGTTGCCGTACATGTCCGAGCCGCCGCCGAAGTCGAACGGCATGATGGTGAAGACGTCGATGTCGGCGCCCAGCGACTTGGCCTGCTCGATGAGCCGGTTGCCGTAGTACGTGGGTCCGGTGGTGGACGTCCCGAAGGTCACGATGGTCTTCAGGCCGGGGTTGTTCGCCTTGACCGTCTTCAGCGCGGTGAGGATCTTCGCCTGGACGGCCTCGTTCTCGAACTCGTCGGTGTTCTCGATGTCCATGTCGATCGCCTTCAGGCCGTAGGCGTCGATCACCTTCTGGATGGCCCCGGCCAGCGCGCTCGCGGAGGAGCAGTTGGCGCCGAGCTTGCTGCCCTGCCAGCCGCCGAAGGAGGGGACGATGTCGCCGCCGGCCGCGCGGATGGCGTTGATGGCGGACTGGTCGACCCCGCCGGTCAGCGCCCGCTGTCCGTCCCAGGCCGGGGTGCAGCCGCCGGAGTCCAGCACGAAGGCCATCGTGAACCACTTGATGCCGGTCGCGCTCATCACCGTCGTCGGGCTCGGCGGGTCGCCCCAGCCCTCGTACAGGTAGGGCGCGGCCTGCTTGAAGCCGCCGCCTCCGCCGCCGCTGCCCGCGTCGGTGGTGACGGTGACCGCGTTGGAGGCGCCGGAGACGTTCCCGGCCGCGTCCCGTGCCTTCACGGTGAAGGTGTAACTCGTGCTCGCCGACAGGCCGCTGACCGTGGCGCTGGTGCCGGAGGCGCTCGCCACCTTGCTCGCGCCGCTGTAGACGTCGTAGCCGGTGACGCCGACGTTGTCGCTGGAGGCGTTCCACTTCAGCGACACGCTCGAGGACGTCTTGCCGGTGGAGGCCAGGCCCGTCGGCGCGGTCGGCGCCTGGGTGTCGGAGCCGCCGCCACCGCCGCCCGGGCCGTCGAGGTTGATGTCGTCGGCGTAGTAGGTGCCCTGGGCGTACCAGCCGTGGACGTAGATGGTGGCGCTGGTCTGGGAGGCGCCGGTGGTGAAGGACACCGACAGCTGGCTGTACGCCGACGGCGACGACGTCCAGGTGGAGGCGCCGCCGTCCACGCCGAGGTAGACGTAGGAGCCGCGCACCCAACCGGAGAGCGAGTACGTGGTGTTGGGCTGGACGGCGACGGTCTGGCTGCACCGGGCGATGTCGCTCGACGTCACCGCGCCGGCGAGGGCCTTGGTGCCGCCGTGCACGGGGGAGGAGACGACCGAGCCGAGGTTGCCGGTGCAGGACCAGGGGGAGAGGGAGCCGGACTCGAAGCCGGCGTTGCCGAGGATGTTGGCGGCCTCGGCGGTCCCCGGCAGGGCGATGGCCCCGGCCAGGGCGAGGGCGCCGGAGCCGAGCAGAGCGAGGAGCCGACGCACGGGGCGTCTGGGGGGTGTGGTGCGCACGCGATCTCCCTGAAGGAATGGGGGTGTTCGGGAGTGCACGGATGTGCGGTGTGATGCGCCACCAATTTGGTATGGACCAATCCGTCCGTCAAGGGATCCGACGGGATTGGTCCATACCGGTGAGGGTTATGTCCCTAAAGGGGTACGACGATCCCCTCGCGGGCGACGGCGGACTCGGCCCGCTGCGCCGGCAACGTCACCGAGCGCAGGGCGCGCGGTCCCGCGACCACCGTGTAGTCCGCGCCCAGGAACGGCGGTTCGATCACCCCGGGGTCCTCGCCCAGGGCCAGCTTCACCGCCGCCCACGGCACGTTCACCCCGCACAGCGACAGCTGGTGCAGACCGCCGGCGGGGCGGGAGTTGACGTCCATCAGCACCGGGTGGTCGCCGAACATGCGGAACTGCACGTTGGACAGGTGGTGCAGCCCGAAGCCCTCGGCGATGCGGCGGGCCGGCTCCAGCCACCGCTCGTGCAGTGTGAAGCCGCGGCGGCGGCCGTTCTTGGTGCGGCCGACGGCCAGCCGGATCCGGTTGTCCGGGCCGGTGAGGCAGTCCACCGACACCTCCGGCTGCTCCAGCCGCGGCATCACCAGCCAGTCCACCGGCTCCTCGGCCCGCCGCAGCGCGTCCACGACCAGATCGAGATTGACGTAGGGGCTGGGGAAGCCGCTGAGCTGGACCAGGGAGAAGGGGGCCCGGGTGATCACGCGGAAGCCGACCCCGCCCGCGCCGGAGGCCGGTTTGAAGCACGCCGTGTGCCCGGCGGCCTCCAACTCCTGCACGGCGGCGAGGAGTTCGTCCGCGTTGCGGACCCGCCACCAGGGCGGTACCGGCACCCCGATGGCCCGTACGGCCTCGTAGGCGACCACCTTGTCCTCGAAGACGGCGATCGCCTCCGGCGTCGGTGCGAGCAGCGCCGTGCCGGCCGCGGCGAACTCCGCGCGGTGCGCGGCGATCGCGGCCTGGTGCAGCCGGGGCACGAACACGTCGATGCCGCGCCGCCGGCACTGGTCGAGCGCGTACTCGACGTACGCCGACGACGACAGGCCCTCCGGCTCCAGCTCGGCCGTGTCCGCGGCGGCCAGCACCGGGGAGTCGGGGTCGCCGTGCGTGGCATGGATCTCCACGGCCCGGTCGTCGGGATTTCGCCGCAGCTGATCCATGAAGAACACGTTCTCCGCGTACGTGCGGTTGAGCCAGACGCGTACGCGAGAGACCATGCAGGCCGCCTTTCACGGTCGGCGGGCAGGGCGAAGCGGCCCGTGCCCGGGCAGGAGAGAGGGAGGGACACCGAACCGCCCTGCAATCAGGGGAGCTTCGGCGGTGGTGTCGGGGGGATCATACGGCTTCCCGGCACCCCCGCGTGCAACGCGTGTGTTACGCCTTCCCCACCCCCACGAACAACGCCCCCACCACCCCACCCGGACCGCCCCGTGGCCCCGCCCGCTGCCACCCCGGCGACCTGCTGTGGCGGACCCCCGACCGGCCCGGGCAGGGGGCCGGACGGCGCGCGGGGGCCCGGCCAACACGGCGGGCCCCGGCCAGCACGCGGGCCAGCGACCCGGCGCCGGTCCGGCGCCCGGCGCCCGGCGGTCCGGGGACCCGCGCAGGGTCGGTCGGGCCGTCTCCTCACGCCAGGCGCCGACCCGTTCACGTGCCACGGCCCGTACGCCGCCCGCGCCGCTGCTCGGGATCCGTGCATCGCCGGCCCGGCGATCTCCCGAGGGGGCGCCCCGCTGCGCTGCCCGCCAGGGGTCTGGGGCGCCTGCCGGCTCGTGTGGTGGCACCCCGCCACGGTCTGCGTGCCACCGGTCCGGGCCCCGCGGCTGCCTGTTCGAGGCCTGCAGCCGCCGGCGCGGCAGCCCACGCGACACCGGCCTGATAGCCCCCTGCAACCGTGCTCAGCCCAGCCTGCGCGCCACCGACCCCGCGCTCTGCGTGCCGGCGATCCGACCCCTCGCGCACCGCGAGCCCGTGCCTCGCGCGCCGCGACCCCGCCCCCGCCGGCCCGGGCCGCCGGCCTCGGCCGGGGATGGTCTTGTTCGGGGCGGGGGGATGTGTTCTGGTGGGGGCGTCGGGGACTGGGAGGGGGAGGGCGTGGGATCGAGGGACCGGGGCGGCGGCCGGCTGCTCGGCATCAGTGACCTGCACATCGGCTATCCCGAGAACCGGGCCCTGGTGGAGGAGATGCGCCCGCACACCGACGACGACTGGCTGCTGGTGGCCGGGGACGTCTCGGAGTCCGTGGCCGACGTCCGCTGGGCCCTGAAGACTCTCGCGGGCCGCTTCCGCCAGGTCGTGTGGGCGCCGGGCAACCACGAGCTGTGGACCCATCCGAAGGACCCGGTGACGCTGCGCGGCGTCGCCCGCTACGAGCACCTGGTGAGCGTCTGCCGCGACCTCGGCGTCCTCACGCCCGAGGACGACTACGCCGTGTGGGAGGGCCCGGGCGGCCCCGTCGCGATCGCCCCGCTCTTCCTGCTGTACGACTACTCCTTCCTGCCGGCCGGCTGCACCACCAAGGAGGAGGGTCTGGCCTACGCGCGGGGCACCGGCGTCGTCTGCACCGACGAGCACCTGCTGCACCCCGACCCCTATCCGAGCCGCGAGGCATGGTGCCGGGCGCGGGTGACCGAGACCGAGCGCCGGCTGGCCGCGCTGCCCGACGGCCTTCCCGTGGTGCTGGTCAACCACTACCCGCTGCACCGCCATCCGACCGAGGTGCTGTGGTACCCGGAGTTCGCGATGTGGTGCGGCACCACGCTCACCGCCGACTGGCACCGCCGTTTCGACGTCGCCGCGATGGTCTACGGCCATCTGCACATCCCGCGCACCACGCACCAGGACGGGGTCCGCTTCGAGGAGGTCTCGGTGGGCTACCCGCGCGAGTGGCGCAAGCGGTCCGCACCGCCGGGGCGGCTGCGGCGCATCCTGCCGGCGGAGGTGACCGGGGCGTGATCGAGGAGCTGCTGCCGACCGGCGTCGTCGCCGTCGAGACCCACGACCTGGACGGCGCCGACGAGTCCCTGCTGTCCCCGCAGGAGGCGGCCGTCGTGGCGCAGGCGGTGCCCAAGCGGCGCCGCGAGTTCGCCGCCGTACGGGCGTGCGCCCGGCGCGCGATGGAGAAGCTCGGCGTGGAACCGCAGCCCCTGCTGCCCGGGGAGCGCGGCGCGCCGCGCTGGCCCGCGGGCCTGACCGGCAGCATGACGCACTGCGACGGCTACGCGGCCGCCGCACTGGTCGCCGCCGCCGATCTGGCCTCCCTCGGCATCGACGCCGAGCCGCACGCGCCGCTGCCGGACGGGGTCCTGCCCACGGTGGCCCTGCCCACGGAGCGGCGGCGGCTGGCGGAACTGGCCGCCGCGCGGCCCGGACTGTGCGGGGACCGGCTGCTGTTCAGCGCCAAGGAGTCCGTCTACAAGGCGTGGTTCCCGCTGACCGGGCTGTGGCTGGACTTCACCGAGGCCGACATCGACCTGCGGCCGGACCCGGACGGCGGTCCGCACGGCACCCTGCACGCCGAACTGCTCGTCCCCGGGCCCTCGGTGGGCGGCCGCGTCGTCCAGCACTTCGAGGGCCGCTGGACGGCCCGCCACGGGCTGCTCGCCACGGCCGTCACCGTCCCGCACGCCTGACGGCCACCCCCTTGCGCGGTCAGCGGCACCAGCTGTGCAGCAGCCGGAAGAACGCCTCCTCGTTGCCCGCGAGCCCCGCCTCGCTCAGCGCCTGCTCGGCCTCCGCCAGCACGGCGGGCACCACCGCGGGCGGTCCGGGCTCGCCCGGCGGTTCGGCCCCGTCGTCGCAGACGGCCCGGACGGTGTGCAGCAGCCGCAGATAGGCCTGTACGGCGACGCGCTCGCGGTCGGTCAGTACGGTGGTCGGCATCAAGGCACCCCTCCCCGTGTCGGCATGATGCCCCCAGCTTGCCGCCCCCCACTGACAATCGCCGGTACCCGCTCCGCCGACGCGCACGGCCACCGGCCGAAGACCCACCGCACGGAGCCACCGCACAGAGCCCCCGCGCACAGCCATCCCACGGCGCCCGCCGCGCGGCACCCGTACCCCGCGCTCCGGCCATATCGCCGTACCGCTCAGCCCTGCGGCCCCGGATAGCCCAGCGACGCCTCGATGCGGCCCGCCAGCCGGTCCCGCTGGATCGGCGCCCGCCGGGCCGTGCACGCGAGCCACGTGCGGCACCGGCTGGCCAGCAGCAGGCCGAAGGTCTCGGCCTCCCGTTCCTCGGCCTCGTCGAAGCGGGTGCGCGCGGCCACCGAGCGGACCGTCGCCTGCAGGTCGACGCCGTCGCCCAGCAGCCGGGCCCCGACCGAGGCGCCGTCGACGTGGTGACCGCTGTGCCCGGCCTGCATGTGCCACAGCTCGTGCCCGAGGATCACCAACTGGTGGTCGGGCGTGGTGCGTTCCTCCAGCACGACCAGGTCCTGGTCGGCCATGTCGAGCCACAGCCCGCTGGCCGTGCCGGGCGGGAAGGCCGACGTGCGCAGCCGCACCGGCCGTCCCCGGCGCCGCCCCATCGCGTCGCACAGCGCGGTGTACAGCTCGACGGGCGGCGCCGGTGCCGGCAGGTCGAGTTCGGTGACCAGTTCGCCGCACAGACGGCGCATGTCCCTGGCGATGCCCACGGTCCTCCCCCGGCTCACGACTCGGGCCGCTTGACGCTCTCCAGAAGCATGTCCAGCCATTCGGCGACCTTGTCGCGATGCTGGTCGGTGGGCAGTTGCGCGGCCCGCCAGGCGATGCCCCGCACGCCGTGGTCCTGCAGCAGCCGCTCCAGCGGGTCGTCGGCGGCCGCGGCCGCCGCCCGTTCCCGGTCGGCGAGCTTCTGCAGCAGCTCCTGCTCGGTGCGCTGCAGGGCGCCCGCGAGCGCCTCGGGGTCCTCGGCGGTCAGGAAGCCGGCGTGCACCCGGAAGAAGCGCTGCAGCGCGTCGCAGTGCTCCATCGTGGGGCGCCGGTCGCCGTTGATGAGGGCGCCCGCCTGCTGCCGCGACATGCCCGCGCCGTCGGCGATCTCCTGCTGGGTGTAGCGGCGGCCGTTGGGCTTGAGCCGGGTGCGGCGCAGCAGGTCCAGGCGTTGCAGGAAGCGCGCCTGGACGTCCGGTTCGCCCGCCGGGCAGCCGCTGAGCAGGGCCTTGACGACCGGCTCGGGGACCCCGCAGGACACGGACAGGCGCGCGGTGTCGAACACCTCGGAGTGCGGCACGCCGAGCCGGTCGGCGAGCGCGGTGACCCGGGTGACGACGGCGGACAGCACAGCGGACGGAGTGGCGTCCGGAACCTCGAAGCCATCCGTCACCGACAGGTCTCCCACGTCTCTCACAGCCCTCTCACAGGCGTGTCGCGCCGCACCGGCAGTCGTGAACTGCCCGGAGATTATCCGCTGGTTCGAACTTCCATCCAGGTCTCGCCACAACTGTGGCCAATTTCAGCCGTCAACGAGCGCGGAATGCCACGATAGTTGACACGGCAAGTGTCCGGGCAGCAGGATCGGGGCGCCGCGAGAAGGCCGCAGAGTCATAAGGGGTGACCTCCCGATGGCATATCAGGCAGGTGGGCAGCGGCCGGCGCCGCGGCCCGTCCCCGACTCTCCCGAGGCCCAGGCCTACCTCCAGGACTGCGCCACGCTGATGGCGGCGCTCCCGCTGCCGTCCCTGGTGGTGGACCACCGCTGGGACGTGGTGCTGGCGAACAACGCCTTTCAGACACTTTTCCGGGCGGTCGCCCCGCATCCGACGGCGATGCCGGGTGACAACTTCCTGCGGTTCGTGCTCTTCCACCCCGACGCCGGCTCCGTCCTCGGCGACCACGAGACCAGCTGGTGCCTGCCGATGCTGGCGCAGTTCCGCAGCGCCCTGGAGCGGCACGCGCACGACCCGGTGCTCCAGGCGGTGCGCCAGGACATCGCCCAGGACCCGATCATGGAGGCCGCGTTCCGGCAGGGGCTGCCGCACTGGATGCGCGCGGTGGGGGAGGAGGCCCTGCGCCACGACGGCGCGGTACGGCCCCTGCTGCACCCCGATCCGCGCCGGGGCGCCACCGAGTGCCGGCTGATCGACGAGACCACCCCGCTGCTGCGGGAGATGGGCTGCACCCGGCTGACCCTGGTGCTGCGCGAGCCCCGCCGCACGGCCCCACCCCCACGCGGCCGCCGCCGGGTCCGCTCGGCGGCCCACCTCACGGTGGTCCCCACCCCCGGTTCCTGACCGGACACCGCCGGCGTTCAGGTCGCCGACGGCGCCGGCCACCGGGGGAGGGGCGGCCGCGACGCCCACGAGCCGGGCCGCGACCCGACCGCCCGGGCCGCGGCGCACCGCGCTCTTCGTCACGCCCGCGGCAGTACGAGGTCACGCCCGCGGCAGCACCAGCAGCAACGGCACGTCCCCGCACGGCAGCAGCCGCATCCCCGGCAGGTCCACGGGCCGCCCGCGCTCCAGCGCCCCCGCGAAGTCGGTCCCCTTGGTGAGGGATCCGGCGAGGTGGGCGGGGTCGGCCGAGGCGGCCACCCGGCCGCGGGCGTTGACCAGCCGGGCCGGCACCGGCAGCGCCCGCAGCAGCGGCAGGACCGCCGCCTCGAAGTGCCGCAGGTACACGTCCGCCGCGGCCACCCCGACGAACCGGCCGTCGCTGCGGACCGGCGCGGACAGGGTGAGGCTGTACTCGTCGGAGCAGAGGTAGTCGACGTACGGACCGGCCACCGCGCGGCGCCCGGTGTCGCGGGGCAGCGCGAACCAGTCCCAGTGCGTGTAGTCCGAGTAGGCCGACTGCTCGGGATCCAGGTCCGGCAGCAGCGGCCGTACGTCCCCCTCGGGCCCGCACTGCCACCACTCCAGCCACGCCGGTACGTCCGCCAGCAGCCCGGGGGCCGCGACGAAGCCGACGCCGGAGACCAACTCCTGCCGCCGCAGCCGCAGATGCAGGCCCGGTCGCAGGGCGGCGAGGTCGGCGCTGGCGGGCCGCCGGCCGGCGGCGGTCACGGCGCCCAGCAGGGCCGCGGTGTCGTCCGCGGTCGCGGCGACGGCCGCGAACACCGCCTCCAGGGCGCCGCCCACCTCCCGTGCGACCTGCCGGGCGTCCCGGGCGGGTGCCGTGGCGACGAGGCCGGGGCTCGAGCTCATGGCACCCTCCAGCGGCCGGGGCCGTGACAGGCCTACAGGGCGAGCCGTACGGCGATCAGCCGTGCCGTCGACTCCCGTACGCACCGCTCGGCCAGTGCGCCGGCCGAGTCGTGGGCCCCATCTTGCACCGCCGAGATCACGGCGCGATGACGGTCCGCGACTTCTTCACGATATGCGCAGGCGTCCTCACCGAGGACCAGGCACAGCAGCGCCCCGACCTCCGTCTGCAGCACGACCTGCTCCCGGGTGAGCCGGGCCGACTGGGCGGCGGCGGCCAGCTCCACGTGGAAGCGGCCGTACATCCGGGCGCGGGCGGCCGCGTCCTCGGCGGCGGTGAACTCCTCGACCGTGCGCCGCAGCGGGGTCAGGTCCCCCGGCTCGGTGCGCTCGGCGGCCAGCCGGGCCGCCGCCCCCGACAGCGCCGCCCAGTGGTCGCCGAGGTCGCGCAGCTCCTCGGTGCTCCAGCCGCGCAGCCGGGAGCGCAGGCGCTCCTCGGCGGGCACGTCGGGCAGGGAGACGAAGCTGCCGCCGCCCCGGCCGCGCCGGGTGGTGACCAGGCCCTGCTGGCGCAGGGCCATGAGCGCCTCCCGCAGGGTCACGGTGGACACGCCGAGCTGCCCGGCCAGCTCGCTCTCGCCGGGCAGTTGCTCCCCGTCGGCGAGCAGGCCCAGCTCTATGGCGTCGCCGAGCCGGCGGACCACCGTCTCCACCCGGGCCCGGCTGTCGACGGGGGCGAAGACGGCTGCCCGGGCGCCGCCGGTCGTCTGCTGCTGCTTCACGGCCACCACCTTGTGCGTTGACTCAAGCTTTACCCTAAGGGGGCCTTGAGCTTTGAAGTATGACTTCATATGTTTTCGTTCCATCGGTCAACGCTCGAAGGCGTCAGAAAGGTTCCCGCCCATGGAGGGGAAGCTTGAGGGGAAGGCCGGCGGGACTCCCGGGGAGCTCGCCGCAGGAACGGCCATCCGCCTGCAGGACCTGCACAAGTCGTTCGGTGACACGACCGCCGTGGGCGGGGTCGACCTGGAGATCCGCGACGGGGAGTTCTTCTCGATGCTCGGCCCGTCCGGCTCGGGCAAGACCACCGTCCTGCGGATGATCGCCGGGTTCGAGACCCCCACCGCGGGCCGGATCGAACTCGCCGGGCGGGAGGTCACACGCCTCGCGCCCTTCGAGCGCGACGTGCACACCGTCTTCCAGGACTACGCCCTCTTCCCGCACATGACGGTCGAGCAGAACGTCGCCTACCCCCTGAAGATCCGCAAGGTCCCGAAGCCCGAACGCCTGGTCCGCGCCCGCAAGGCCCTCGCCGAGGTCCGGCTGGACGGCTACGGCAAGCGCCGCCCCGCCCAGCTCTCCGGCGGCCAGCGCCAGCGCGTCGCCCTCGCCCGCGCCCTCGTCGGCCGCCCCCGGGTGCTGCTGCTCGACGAACCGCTCGGCGCGCTCGACCTGCGCCTGCGCGAACAGATGCAGATCGAGCTCAAGGCGATCCAGCGCGAGGTCGGCATCACCTTCGTCTTCGTCACCCACGACCAGGAGGAGGCCCTGACGATGAGCGACCGCATCGCCGTCTTCCACCAGGGCCGCGTCGAACAGGTCGGCACCCCCGCCGAGATCTACGAACGCCCCGCCACCCCGTTCGTGGCCTCCTTCGTCGGCACCTCCAACCTGCTCCACGGCGAGTCCGCCCACCGCATCGTCGGAGAGCCCGGCACCTACAGCATCCGCCCCGAGAAGATCCGCGTGCTGAAGGAGGCCGACGGCGCCGACGAGCCGGAGCACTCCTCCACCACCGGCACCGTCGCCGAGGTCGTCTACCTCGGCGACGCCACCCGCTTCCTCGTCGACCTCGACACCGGCGGCCGGCTCACCGCGCTCCAGCAGAACCTCGAGACGTCCTCCGAGGACGTCGCCGCCTACCGCGGCAGCCGGGTCCGCCTCCAGTGGCACCGCCGCCACGCCGTCCACGTCCCCCACTGACCTTCCAGGAGTACCTCGTGCGCCTCACCCCCGCATGGAAGGCCGCGGCCGCCGCCGCGCTGCTGCTCGCCGCCACCGCCTGCGGCTCCTCCGACACCAAGGCGGGCGGCGGCCTCAACCCGCCCGACCTCAAGGCCCCCGCCAAGCTCGGCGCCCCCGAGGGCCAGGTCAACCTGATCGCCTGGGCCGGCTACGTCGAGGACGGCTCCAACGACCCCAAGGTGAACTGGGTCTCCGACTTCGAGAAGCAGACCGGCTGCCAGGTCCACTCCAAGGTCGCCGCCAGCTCCGACGAGATGGTCAAGCTGATGAAGACCGGCGAGTACGACGCCGTCTCCGCCTCCGGCGACGCCTCGCTGCGCCTGATCGCCTCCGGCGACGCCGCCCCCGTCAACACCGGACTCGTCCCGAACTACAAGGACGTCTTCGGCGGCCTGAAGAACGGCGCCTGGAACTCCGTCGACGGGCAGATGTACGGCATCCCGCACGGCCGCGGCGCCAACCTGCTGATGTACAACACGCAGAAGGTCAGCCCCGCCCCCACCTCCTGGGCCGCCGTCTTCGACGACGCCGCGAAGTACAAGGGCCATGTCACCGCGTACGACTCGCCCATCTACATCGCCGACGCGGCCCTGTACCTGAAGGCCACCAGGCCCGAGCTGAAGATCGAGAACCCGTACGCCCTGGACCGGAAGCAGTTCGACGCGGCCGTGGACCTGCTGAAGAAGCAGAACGCGAACATCGGCGAGTACTGGGGCGACTACCTCAAGGAGGTCTCCGCCTTCAAGAGCGGCGACTCCGTCGTCGGCACCACCTGGCAGGTGATCGCCAGCCTCGCCGCCGGCGAGGGCGCCAAGGTCAAGGCGTTCGTGCCCAAGGAGGGCTCGACGGGCTGGTCCGACACCTGGATGGTCTCGGCCAAGGCCAAGCACCCCACCTGCGCCTACAAGTGGCTCGACTGGATCGTCTCGCCCAAGGTCAACGCGCAGGTCGCCGAGTACTTCGGCGAGGCCCCGGCCAACTCCAAGGCCTGCGCCCTGACCAGCGACAAGAACTTCTGCACCCTCTACCACGCCGCCGACGAGAGCTACTGGAAGAACATCGCCTTCTGGAACACGCCCATCGAGCAGTGCCTGGACGGCCGCACCGACGTGAAGTGCGTGCCGTACGCCAAGTGGGTCCAGGCCTGGACCGAGATCAAGGGCTGAGGCCATGACCGCCGTCACCTCCGAGGCCGCCGGACCGGCTACCGTCCGGCGGCTCGCCGGGGCGCTGCACCGGCGCCCCCGGCTGCGTCTGTCGCTGCTGCTGACCGCCCCGCTGCTGTGGCTGGCCGTGCTCTACCTCGGCTCGCTCACCGTGCTGTTCGTCTCCGCGTTCTGGACGACGGACTCCTTCACCTCCCAGGTCGTCAAGGTCTGGTCCACGGACAACTTCCGCACGCTGCTGACCACCCCGGTCTTCCGCGAGGTGATCGTCCGCAGCATCGGCGTCGCCCTCGCCGTCACCGCCCTGTGCGCGGTGATCGCCTTCCCGCTCGCCTTCTACACCGCCCGCGTGGCCCGCCCCAAGTGGCGCCCGCTGCTGGTGGTCGCGATCCTCACCCCGCTGTGGGCGAGCTATCTGGTCAAGGTGTACGCCTGGCGGCTGATCCTGTCCGAGGGCGGCCTCGCCGACTGGATGCTGCGGCCCTTCGGCCTGTCCGGACCCGGGTTCGGGCTGCCGGCCACGGTGCTGACGCTGACGTACCTGTGGCTGCCGTACATGATCCTGCCCGTCCACACCGCGCTGGAGCAGCTGCCCGGTGGGCTGCTGGACGCCGCCGCCGACCTCGGGGCGCGGCCCTGGCGGACGTTCCGCACGGTGGTGCTGCCCCTGGTGCTGCCGGGTGTGGCCGCCGGGTCGGTGTTCACCTTCTCGCTCAGCCTCGGCGACTACATCACCGTGCAGATCGTCGGCGGGAAGACCCAGCTGATCGGCAACCTCGTGTACTCCAACATCGAGCTCAACCTGCCCATGGCGGCCGCCCTCGGCACGGTGCCGGTCGTCGTCATCGTGCTGTACCTGCTGGCCATGCGCCGCACGGGTGCGCTCAGCAGCCTGTAGAGGAGGTGTCCGACTCGTGCAACTGTCCCGTCCCGCCCGCATCGCGCTGCGCGTCGCCGCCGGGCTCGGCTTCGCGGTGATCTACGTGCCGCTGCTGCTGGTCCTGGTCAACTCCCTCAACCCCGACCGCAGCGCGAGCTGGCCGCCGCCCGGCCTGACCCTGCACTGGTGGTCGGCCGCCTGGGACAACTCCGGGGCCCGCGCGGCCCTGTGGGTGTCGGTGAAGGCCGGCCTCGGGGCGACCGCGATCGCCCTGGTGCTGGGCACGCTCATCGCGTTCGCGGTCGCCCGGTACCGCTTCTTCGGCCGCGACGCGCTCTCCTTCGTCGTCGTCCTGCCGATCGCGCTGCCCGGCATCGTCACCGGCATCGCGCTCAACTCCGCCTTCGGCACCGTGCTGGAGCCGCTCGGCGTCGGCCTCGGCCTGTTCACCGTGGTCGTCGGGCACGCCACCTTCTGCATCGTCGTCGTCTTCAACAACGTGGTGGCGCGCCTGCGGCGCACTTCCGGGTCGTACGAGGAGGCCGCGGCCGATCTCGGGGCGCACACCTTCCGGGCCTTCGCCGACGTCACCTTCCCGCTGGTGCGCACCGCGCTGCTGGCGGGCGGGCTGCTGGCGTTCGCGCTGTCCTTCGACGAGATCGTGGTGACCACGTTCACCGCCGGGCCCGGCATCCAGACGCTGCCGCTGTGGATCTTCGAGAACATGACCCGCCCGCAGCAGGCGCCCGTGGTGAACGTGGTGGCGGCGGTCCTGGTGCTGCTCTCCGTCATCCCGATCTACCTCGCCCAGCGCCTGTCCGCGGACACCGCGACCGGCAGCCGGGTCTGACCGGCCGCCGGCCCGGAGGCCGTCACCGCTCCAGCGGGCGGTGCGCGGTCTCCGGCAGCCGCAGGTACACCAGCGAGGACAGCAGGCACAGCGCGGCGACGTACCACGGGAACAGGCCCGCCCGCCCCCACTCCTTGAACAGCGTGCCGACGTACGGGGCCGTGCCGCCGAACAGGGCGACGGTGAGGGAGTAGGGGAAGCCGATGCCGGCCGCCCGCACCCGGGGCGGGAACACCTCGGCGTTCACGGCGGCGCTGATGGAGGTGAAGCCGGTCAGCAGCACCATGCCGGCCATCTGCACCAGCAGCAGCACGGCGAAGGAGTCGCGCAGCGCGTGCAGCAGCGGCACGCACAGCAGCGCGAAGCCCAGCCCGAAGAACAGCAGCAGGGGGCGGCGGCCGAACCGGTCGGAGAGCAGGCCGCCGACCGGCTGCAGCAGGGCGAAGAACGCCAGTGAGATCGTGCCCGCGAGCAGCGCGTCGGACTTCGCGACGCCCGCGTTGAGTTCGGCGTAGGTCGGCAGATACGACGTCCAGGTGTAGTAGGCGATCGTGCCGCCCGCGGTGATGCCGGCGATCAGCAGGGACTCGCGCGGGTGGCGGCGCAGCGCCTCGAACAGGCCGGGGCGCGGGGCGCGTTGTTGCGCGGTGCTGCGGGTCTCCTCGGCGCCGCGCCGGATCCAGAACCCGGCCAGGGCGAGCAGCCCGCCGATCCAGAACGGCACGCGCCAGCCCCAGCCGTCCATCGAGGACTCGGCGAGCGTGTCCACGAGCAGGGTGGCGATCCCGGAGGCGACGAGCTGGCCGGCCGTGGTGGAGACGTACTGGAAGCTGGAGAACAGTCCGCGGCGGCCCGGACCGGCCGACTCCACCAGGAAGGTGGTCGAGGCGGCGAACTCCCCGCCCACGGACAGCCCTTGCAGCAGGCGCGCCGCGACCAGCACCATCGGGGCCGCGAGTCCCGCCGAGGCGTAGGTGGGGGTGAGGCCGACCAGCAGGCTGCTGCCGCCCATCAGCAGGATGGTGGCCGTCAGCGCGGTCCGGCGTCCGCGCCGGTCGGCGATCGCGCCCATCAGCAGCCCGCCCACGGGGCGCATGAAGAAGCCGACGGCGAACACCGCGAACGTCGACAGCAGCGGCACCAGCGAGTTGCCGGTGCCCTTGGGGAACACCGCCCGCGCGATGTAGGTCGCCAGAAACGTGTAGGCGTACCAGTCGTACCACTCGACGGCATTGCCCACCGATGCGGCAAGAAGCTGCCGTACGGGGCGTTTTGTCCTGATTTCAGCGGTGGTCTGCGTCCCTGTCATGATCGCGACCTCCCCGGGTGGCCGGTTCCGCACACCTGCCGTAGCGATGAGTTCACATGGGTGCCACCAGACCCTTCCCTGACGTTTGATGCTCTTGGAACACTCGCTCCGCGCACATTCCGTCATTCACCGGCGAGTTGCCGCCGCCACGACGAGAGGTCTGTCCCCCATGCCCGAAGTGAACCGGCGTCGCTTCCTCCAACTCGCGGGCGCCACCACGGCGTTCACCGCTCTCTCCGCGAGCATCCAGCGCGCCGCGGCCCTCCCGGCCAACCACCGCACGGCCTCCGTCGAGGACGTCGAGCACATCGTCGTCCTGATGCAGGAGAACCGGTCCTTCGACCACTACTTCGGCGCCCTCAGAGGCGTCCGCGGCTTCGGCGACCCGCGCCCGGTCACCACCCGGCCCGGCGCCAAGTCCGTCTGGTACCAGTCCGACGGCACCAAGGACATCCTCCCCTTCCACCCGGACGCCGACGACCTGGGCATGGCCTTCCTCCAGGACCTCCCGCACGGCTGGAACGACGGACACGCCGCCTTCGACGGGGGGAAGTACGACAAGTGGGTGCCCTCCAAGGGCTCCACCACCATGGCGTACCTGACCCGCGACGACATCCCCTTCCACTACGCGCTCGCCGACGCCTTCACCATCTGCGACGCCTACCACTGCTCCTTCATCGGCTCCACCGACCCCAACCGCTACTACATGTGGAGCGGCTACGTCGGCAACGACGGCACCGGCGGCGGTCCCGTCCTCGGCAACGACGAGAAGGGCTACGGCTGGACGACGTACCCCGAACGCCTGGAGGAGGCCGGGGTGTCCTGGAAGATCTACCAGGACGTCGGCGACGGCCTCGACGCGAACGGCGGCTGGGGCTGGATCTCGGACGCCTACCGCGGCAACTACGGCGACAACTCGCTGCTCTACTTCAACCAGTACCGCACCGCCCAGCCGGGCGACCCGCTGTACGACAAGGCCCGCACCGGCACCGACTACCGCAAGGGCGAGGGCTACTTCGACCAGCTCAAGGCCGACGTGGCCGCCGGAAGGCTGCCCCAGGTGTCCTGGATCGTCGCCCCCGAGGCGTTCACCGAGCACCCGAACTGGCCGGCCAACTACGGCGCCTGGTACGTCGCCCAGGTCCTGGACGCCCTCACCTCCAACCCGGACGTGTGGGCGAAGACCGCGCTGTTCATCACCTACGACGAGAACGACGGCTTCTTCGACCACCTGATACCGCCGTTCCCGCCCGGCTCCGCCGCCCAGGGCAAGTCGACCGTCGACACCTCCCTCGACGTCTTCAAGGGCGACGCGAGCCATGTCGCCGGCCCCTACGGCCTCGGGCAGCGCGTGCCCATGCTGGTGGTCTCCCCCTGGAGCAAGGGCGGCTACGTCTGCTCCGAGACGCTGGACCACACCTCCATCATCCGGTTCATCGAGAACCGCTTCGGGGTGCGCGAGCCGAACATCTCGCCCTGGCGGCGGGCCGTCTGCGGCGACCTGACCTCCGCCTTCGACTTCTCCGCCAAGGACACCACTCCCGTCAGCCTGCCGGACACGGCGGGCTACGAGCCGCCGGACCGGCTGCGCCACCCCGACTACAAGCCCACCCCGCCCGCCACCGGGGCGCTGCCCCAGCAGGAGCGCGGCCTGCGGCCGGCCCGCCCGCTGAAGTACAACCCGGCCGTGGACGGCTCGGTCGACGCCAAGGCCGGGAAGTTCACCCTGACCTTCGCCTCCGGCGCCACCGCCGGCGCGGCCTTCCTCGTGACCTCCGGCAACCGCACCGACGGCCCCTGGACGTACACCACCGAGGCCGGGAAGTCCCTGGCGGACACCTGGAACTCGGTGTACTCGGGCGGCTCCTACGACCTCACCGTGCACGGGCCGAACGGCTTCCTGCGCGTCTTCAAGGGCCGCAACAAGGTCGCCGGCCCCGAGGTCACCGCCCGGCACAGCGGCGACGACGTGGAGCTCACCTTCACCAACTCCGGCTCGGGCACGTCCCGGCTCACCGTCACCGACGGCTACGGCGGCGGCAAGCGGTCGGTGAGCGTGCGGCCGGGCGCCACCGTGAAGCAGCTCGTCGACCTCGCGGTGAGCCGGCGCTGGTACGACCTGACCGTGACGGCCGACGGCGATGCGACCTATCTGCGGCGGTTCGCCGGACATGTCGAGAACGGCCTTCCCGGCGTGAGCGACCCCGCCCTCGCCACCGTCTGACGGTCCGTCGGACCACGGGCGCCCGGCACCGGGCGCCCGTACCGGGCGTTCCGGGCGACGGTTGTCTTCCGGCCGGTGCGCGATAGTGTGCCCCGGTGACCACGCAATCGAACACACCTGCAGGGTGGTACCCGGATCCGCACGGAGCGGCCCAGACCCTGCGGTACTGGGACGGCACCCAGTGGACCGAGCACACCCACGCCGACCAGCAGGGCCAGGCCCAGACCGCGGTACAGGCACCGGCCGCACCGCACGTGCCGGCGCAGCCGGCCGGACCCGACCCGCGCGTCCAGCGCCAGGTGCAGCAGCAGGCGGGCGTCGCCGGGGGCGGCGCCGGCGGGGGGACCCTCTTCTCCGAGCCGGTCCTGGTGGTGAACCAGAAGGCCAAGCTCATCGAGCTGACCAACGAGTACAAGGTCATGGACCAGCACGGCCGCGAGATCGGCGCGGTCGTCCAGGTCGGCCAGAGCATGCTGCGCAAGATCGTGCGGTTCCTCTACAGCATCGACCAGTTCATGAAGGTCAAGCTGGAGATCCGCGACGCCTACGGGCAGCCGGTGCTGCTGCTGACCCGTCCGGGCAAGATCTTCAAGTCGCGGGTGATCGTCGAGCGCCCGGACGGCACGCCGGTCGGTGAGATCGTCCAGCAGAACGTCTTCGGGAAGATCAACTTCGCGATGATGGTGAACGGCCAGCAGGTCGGCGCCATCAAGGCGGAGAACTGGCGGGCGTGGAACTTCGCCATCGTCGACCACGCGGACAACGAGGTCGCCCGGATCACCAAGACCTGGGAAGGCCTCGCCAAGACGATGTTCACCACCGCGGACAACTACGTCCTGCAGATCCACTACCAGCTGCCCGACCCGCTGCTGAGCCTGGTCGTCGCCACGGCCCTGACCGTGGACACGGCCCTGAAGCAGGACGCCCGCGGCCTCGGCTGAGACCACGGGCGTCATCGCCTCACAGCACGCTCAGGTGCCCCGGTTCGCTCGTCGGCCGGGGCACCGCCGCTTGCGCCTCCAGCGCGAGGACGGCGGCCACGGGGTGCTGCTCGTCGGGGACCGGTACGGGCGCGGGCTGCGGCACCGGTGTGGACGTGTGCTCCGGTGCCGGCATGGACTCCGGCCGCGCTTTTGGTGCCGGGGCGGATTCCGGTACTGGCGTGGATTCCGGCACCGGCGTGGTCTCCTGCGCTGGCCCCGGCGTCACGCGGGACAGCAGCACCACGCCCCACGCCGCGCAGGCCGTGCCCGCCAGGGCCAGCAGCACGCCGAGGACGCCGCCCTGGAGCCGTTCGCCGAGCAGGGCCACGCCGATCACCGCGGCGGCCACCGGATTGGCCAGCGTCACCACGGCGAGCGGGGCGCCGAGGCCGCCCCGGTAGGCGGTCTGCGACAGCAGCAGCCCGCCCGTCGCGAACGCCGCGACCAGCACCGCGACACCGATCACCTGCACGCTCAGCAGCGGACCGGTGTGGTCGGTGGCGGCCACGGTGACCGTCTGGGTGAGCGCCGACGCCACACCGGAGGCCACTCCGGACGCCGTCGCGTGCCGCAGGCCCGGCCGCGCGCCCGGCCACGACAGGCTGCCGATCAGCGCCGCCGTCGCCCCCGCGACGACCAGCGCCTCAGGGACGCTCAGCACGTCCTCGGGCGCGGGACCCGAGGCGGTGACGAGGATCGCGCCCAGCCCGAGCAGCGTGAACCCGGTGCCCCGCCACTCGATCGCGCTGACCCGGCGCCCCGCCATCCGCGCCCCGAGCGGCACGGCCGCCACGAGGGTGAGCGCGCCGAGCGGCTGCACCACGGTCAGCGGGCCGTACTTCAGCGCGACGACGTGCAGCAGCGCGGCGCCGGCGTTCAGCAGCACGGACCACCACCAGGCGCCGCTGCCCAGCATGTGCAGCAGCCCGGCGCCGGACGAGCGCGCGGCGAGCCGCTCCTGGGCGACGGCCGCGGACGCGTAGGCGACGGCGGAGAACAGGGAGAGGACCACGGCGAGCAGGGCGGCGTTCATCGGGCCGCCCCCACCAGTTCGCGCTCGTCCACCGGCAGCAGCTTCTCGCTTCCGCGGCCGGCGGTCGTCCTCGACCGGTGCGGCGGGTGGATCACCGCGAGGGTGACGCCGAGCAGGGCGGTCGCGACGAGGGCGTCCAGCCAGTAGTGGTTGGCGGTGCCGACGATCACCAGCAGGGTGAGCGCCGGGTGCGCCAGCCACAGCCAGCGCCGGCGGGACCGGGTCGCCGCTATGAGGCCGATCGCCACCATCAGCGCCCAGCCGAAGTGCAGGGACGGCATCGCCGCGAACTGGTTGGACAGGTGGTCGGCCTGCGGGGGGCCGTACACCGACGGGCCGTACACGCGCGCGGTGTCGATCAGCCCGGTCCCGGCGAGCATCCGCGGCGGGGCGAGCGGGAACGTGAGATGCAGCACCAGCGCGGCGGCCGTGACGACGGCCAGCACCCGGCGGGCCCAGACGTAGTGCGCCGGGCGGCGCAGGTACAGCCAGATCAGGAAGCCGGCCGTGACGGGGAAGTGGACGGTCGCGTAGTAGGTGTTCGCGACGTGGACCAGCGTGTCACCGTGCAGCAGCAGCGACTGCACGCCGCCCTCGCCGGGCAGGTGCAGGGTCCGCTCCAGGTCCCAGACGTGGTGGGCGTCGCGAAAGGCCTCGCCGGTGTGGCCGGTGGCCAGCTGCCGGCCGAACTTGTACACGAGGAACAGCCCCGCGACGAGCAGCAGCTCGCGCAGGAGCGGCGGACGGGCGGTCCGGCCGGCGGTCGCGTCCGGCTCGGATTCCTCCGGTTCCTCGGCTTCTTCAGGCTCGGTGCGGGCGTTCATCCCCCGGCCCCCTCGCTGACGTACGGTGCGGTGGTTCTCATCGATACGATTGCGTACCGATACGCCAGTGTACCGATACGGTCGAGTACCGGTACACTGGCGTATCGATTGAGGTACGAGACACTGGACACAGCGCCCCACGGATCCCAGCGAGGTGAAGCACCGATGACGTCGCAGGCCGCGGACGGACCGGAGACGGCCGCCGCGTCGCGCCGCTCCAAGCTCACGCCCGAGCGCGAGCAGGAGTTCTTCGACGCCGTCCTCGACCAGATCCGCGCGTGCGGGTACGACGCCGTGACCATGGAGGGCGTCGCCGCCAGCACCCGGTGCAGCAAGTCGACGCTGTACCGGCAGTGGAAGACCAAGCCGCAGTTCGTGGCGGCGGCGCTGCGCTCCAGCCGCGCCTGCCGCTTCGCCGGCATCGACACCGGCTCGCTCGCCGAGGACCTGCGCGAGTCGGCCCGGCAGGCCGGCGCCTGGTCGGGCCGCGACACCAGCCTGCTCCAGGCCCTGGGGCACGCGGTGATGCAGGACGAGGAACTGCGCAAGGCGCTGCGCGAGGCGCTCGTCGAGCCGGAGATGGAGGCGCTGCGCGCCATCCTGCGCCGGGGCGTCGAACGCGGTGAGATCCCCGCGGACCATCCGGCGCTGGAGTTCGTCCCGGTCCAGCTGTACGGGGTCCTGCGAGTGCGGCCCGTCATCGACGGGCAGTACGCCGACTCCGACTACCTGCTCCGGTTCGTGGAGGCCGTGGTGCTCCCGGCACTCGGCCTCACCTGAGACTCAGGCCGCCGTCCACGGGATGACTGGACGGTGACCTGACCGCGCCGCACCGTGGGGACGGGGGCGGCGCGCACCCCCCGGCCGGGTGGGATCCCTCTTGAGCGGAGGGGGGTCCCACCCGGCCGCATTCCGCGGCGCGGCCGGCGTCAGACGTTCTGCCCGCTGCCCCCGCCGCTCGCCTGACGGATGCCCTGGGTGATCCGGTCGATCACGGCGACGTCCTGGTCGGCGTCCACGCCGAAACGCACCAGGACGATCATGCGGGGACTGGCCGGGGACGGGAACGCCAGCGACTCGACCACACCGTCGGCCCCCTTGCCGGTGACCGCCTTCCAGCGCACCAGATAGCCCTTCTGCCCGGCCACCGTGACCGCCTTCGACGCCAGCACCTGGTGCGAGGTGATCGCTCCGTAGGTGGCACCGCCGTAGGACTGCTCCGCGTTCCCCGCGATGTCCGCCTTCGCCACCTCCTCCGCGGTGGTGCCGCGCACGCCCAGCAGCGTGGCCGGCGCCGCGTACGCGCCGCCCTTGGTGCAGGTCTGGGAGGCCGCGCCGGGGCACGGGTAGGACGAGTCCGAGGTCACGGCCGCGCCGGCGCCGAACTCCTGGCCGTACCAGCCGTCCGGGATGGGCAGGCTGATGCCGCTCGCCGCGTCCGTCGCCGACCCGCTGTCGATCTTCGGCGCCTCGCTCGGCGCGGGGGACGCCTGGCCGCCGCTTCCCGGACCGCCCTCGCCGGGACCGCCGTCGCCGGGGCCCTGGCCGCGTCCGTCCCGGCCCTCGGGGCCCCGCTGCGCCCCGGCCGTGGTGCGGTCGTGGCCGTCGTCCTTGGTCAGGGCGTACACCCCGACGCCGATGCAGGCCAGCACGGCCACCGCCGCGACGACGGCCACCCCGACCCGCACCCCCCACCGCCCCCGCCGCGCGGGCGGCTGCCCCGGATACCCCGGGTGCGGGGGATACACGGGCGCGGCGTAGGCGGAATACACCGGGTAGGCCGGCTGACCGGGATGCCCCGGCTGGCTCGGCAGGCCCGGTTGACCTGGCTGGCCCGGCTGCCCCGCCTGCCCCGGCTGGCTCGGGTGGCCCGGGTAAGCCGGGTGACCGGTGGGGCCGGGCTGTAGCGGCTGATCGGTCTGCGTGACCTGGTCGCTCTGGGCTGCCTGCCCGGACTGCTCGGCCTGCTCGGTCTGCTCGGTCTGCCCGGTCTGCTCCGCTTGCGCGGTCGGCTCGGCCTGCCCGACCCGATCGGCCTGCCCGGCCAAGTCGGCCTCCCCGGACGGCTCGGCCGGCTCGCCGTGCCCGGCCCGCTCGGCGCGCTCGCCCTGCTCGGCGCGCTCGCCGTGCTCGGCGCGCTCGCCGTGCCCGGCCTGACCGCCGTGCTCGGTCTGCTCGGTGCGTCCGGGCTCGTGCGGTGGCCCCGGCCGACCGGCCGGGGGACCCCACACGGCCGCCGTCCCCGCCGGGCGGATCCGGTCCGTCCAGGCCCGGCCGTCCCACCAGCGCTCGGTGGCGGGACCGTCACTTGTCTGCCCGGGGTCGGGGTACCACCCGGGAGGAGTCACCTGCGTCATGCCCCCACCGTATGAGCCGAGCGTGAAAGCCGGATGAGAGCCCCACCGCGAACGGCACCGCCGCACCGGTCCCGAACCGGGGTCCGACCCCGGGACGAGCCAACCGGGCCCGGACCGCCTGGGGATTGGGGACCCGGGCCGCATCCGGCACCCGGGCCGTATCCGGCACCCGGGCCGTATCCGGCACCCGGGCCGTATCCGGCACCCGGGCCGTATCCGGCACCCGGGCCGTATCCGGCACCCGCGCCCCATCCGGACCGGGCCGCATCCGGGACCGGGCCGTCTCCCGGACCCGGGCCGCCTTTGGAACCGTCCTGGACCGGTACCCGGCGCCCCGTCCCGGCACCACCCCC
Organism: Streptomyces sp. NPDC014801; assembly: GCF_043082085.1. Lineage (NCBI taxonomy): Bacteria > Bacillati > Actinomycetota > Actinomycetes > Kitasatosporales > Streptomycetaceae > Streptomyces > Streptomyces sp. NPDC014801. The sequence goes on from NZ_JBIBXG010000003.1 coordinate 352,687, forward strand.
GCATCCGTCCCGGAACGGGGCACGCGACCCGCCCCGGCAGCCGCAGACGACGCCCCCACCGGGTCAAGCCCCGGCCGATCCGTCGTCAATTTCCTGCGGCCGTTCTCCGGTTGACGCCCCCGTCCCGCGCCGCAGGCACGCCGTGGCGGCCCCCACTACCCCCTTTCACCCTTCGCGGCAAGACCTGGGACGACGGACCACCGCCCGAGCGCGGAGGGGGCTAGGCTCGACGTCGTACGTCGTTCGGGCGACTTGGGGAGGTAGCGGGATGACGGAGGTACGGCCCACGGCGGCCGCCTCGGCTTCCCTGTGGGAGCGCGACGAGGAAGTCGCCGCCGTCGCACGGGCGGTCGACGCCCTGTGCACGGACCAGACGTCCTCCGGCACCCTGCTGGTGTTCCAGGGCGAGGCCGGGCTGGGCAAGACCGCGCTGCTGGCCGAGACCCGCCGGATCGCGGAGGCCCGCGGCTGCACCGTGTGGTCCGCCCGCGGCGGCGAGACCCTGCGGTCCGTCCCGTTCAACGTCGTCCGGCAACTGCTGCAGCCCGCGCTGGTGTCCATGCTCCCGGAGGAGGCCCGCGACTACCTCGGCGACTGGTACGACATCGCCGGGCCCGCCCTCGGCATAGCGGAGCCGGGGGAGCGGCAGGCCGACCCGCAGGGCGTGTACGACGGGCTCGTCGTCGCCGTGCGCCGCCTCGCCGCCCGCGACTGGCCGCTGGTGCTGCTCATCGACGACGCCCACTGGGCCGACCAGGAGACCCTGCGCTGGCTCGCCGCGTTCACCGAGCGCCTCGACGACCTGCCCGTCCTGGTGGTCGTCGCCCGCCGTCCCGGCGAGGTCGGCGGGGAGAGCGCCCGGCTGCTGGAGGACGTCGCCGCCGCCGGACGCCCCGCCACCGAACTCAGCGCCCTCACCCCCGAGGCGGTGGCCGGCCTCACCCGAGCCGCCCTCGGCCCGCACGCGGACGCCCCCTTCTGCCGCGAGGTGTGGGCGGTCACCGGCGGCAATCCGTACGACACGGTCGAACTCCTCGCCAAGGTCCGCGACAGCGAGCTGTCGCCCACCGAGTCCTCCGCCGCCGAACTGCGCGACCTCAACCGCTCCGCCCGCGGCGGCGGCCTGGTCGCCCGCCTGGAACAACTCGGCATAGACGCCACCCGGTTCGCCTGGGCCGCCGCCATCCTCGGCGACGCGATCACCGTCGACCTGGTGGGCCGGCTCGCGACGATGAGGCGGGAGGAGGCCCTGCGCAGCGCCGAACTCCTCAAGAGCGCCCGCATCCTCACCAGCCCCGACCCGGCCGCCGGCCCCGTGGACGCGGACGCCCTGGAGTTCGTCCACCCGCTGATCGCCACCGCCGTCTACAACTCCATCCCCGACGCCCTGCGCCGCGCCATGCACGGCATCGCCGCCCAGCTCGTCACCGACCTGGGCCTCGGCCCCGCGGCCGCCTCCCGGCATCTGCTCCAGGTCCACCCGGACGACGACGAGGAACTGGTCGACCAACTGCGCGAGGCCGCCCGCGAACACCTCGCCGTCGGCGCCCCCGACGCCGCCCGCCGCTGCCTGGAACGTGCCCTGCAGGAGCCGCCGCTGCCGGAGGTACGGGCGCTGGTGCTGTACGAACTCGGCTGCGCCAGCCTGCTCACCGCGCCCGCGAAGACCATCGGCCATCTGCGCGAGGCCCTCGCCCTGCCGGGCCTCGGCGAGGACGTCCGCGTGGACGCCGTCGTACGCCTGTCGCAGGCGCTGCTCCACAACGACCAGCTGGAGCAGGCCGTCCGCACCGTCGAGGCGGAGGCCGCCCGGCTCCCGGACGGACCGGCCCGGCTGCGCCTGCAGGCCGTGCAGTACATGTGGGAGGGCATCTACGCCGGTGAGGCGCCGGCGCCCGGCCGCTCCGAGCGGCTCGCCGCCCTCGCCCGCACCTGCACCGGGCGCGACAACTCCGAGCGCGCCCTGCTCATCCTGCGCGGCTTCGACGCCATGACGCGCGGCGAGAACGCCGAGGAGGTCGTCGAGCTGTGCGACCGCGCCCTCGTCAACGGCCGTCTCGCCGACGGACTCGGCTGGACCGACACCGAGTGGGGCATCGAACTGCTGATGATGCTCGCCGGCGCGTACGCCTACACCGACCGGCTCGACCGTGCCGAGACCCTCTACACCGACGCCCTGCGCGCCTACGAGTCCGCCGGCTGGAGCGGCGGCCATCTCGCCCTCGCGCACGCCTACGTCGGCTTCGGGCACCGCCGGCGCGGCCGGCTGCGGGAGGCGGAGGCGTCCCTGCGCCAGGCGCTGCGGCTCGCCGAACGCGTCGGCCGCGGACTGCCCCTGTACTGGTCGGCCACCTGCAACCTGGTCGACACGCTGCTCGCCCGCGGTCACGTCGGGGAGGCCTGGTCCGTCGCCGAGCAGTACGGCTTCGCGCCGCCCTACCCGTCCACCATCGTGCTGCCCGACCCGCGTTCCCTGCGCGGCCGGCTGCTGCTGGCCGTCGGCCGCACCAAGGAGGGCGTCAACGAACTGGAGGCCGCCGAGAAGGCGGCCGCCGTGCGCGGCCACCACAATCCCGTGATGGTGCCCTGGGCGGGCGACCTCGCCCGCGCGCTGGCGGCCGAGGACCCGGCCCGCGCGGCCCGGCTCGCCGCCGACGCCCGCCGGCACGCCGAGCGGTTCGGCACCGACACCGCCATCGGCGAGGCCCTGCGCTGCGCCGCCGCCCTGGAGACCGGCCGGCGCGCGGTCGACCTGGCCGCGCAGGCCGTCACGCGGCTGGAGGCCTCACCGGCCCAGTACGAGCACGCCGCCGCCCGCGTCGAGTACGGCATCCTGGCCCGCTCCGGGGACGAGCTGGAACGCGGCCTGGAGCTGGCCCGCTCCTGCGGCGCGGACGGGCTGGCCGAGCGGGCGACGCGGGAGCTGGAGACGGTCCGCGGGCTGAGCCGGGTGACGTCCTAGGGGCGGGCGGTACGGGGGCGTCCCGGCGTGAGCGAGCCCGGCTCCTGGGCGGCGCGGCGTGCCTGGGGAGTTTCGCCCCCGCCGCCCCTGCCCGTCCCGTCCCCGGGGGCTCCGCCCCCGGACCCCCGTTCGCGCCGTTCCCCGCGCCCCTTGAAGCCGTTCCCCGTGCCCCTTGAAGGGGCCGGCGGAACTGTGCCGAAGCCACCCGCATCGCGCGCTCAGCCGGTGGTGTCCTCCTCCGCCAGGACCCGCTGGGCCGTCGCGAACGCCGAGTTCGCGGCCGGCACCCCGCAGTACACGGCCGTCTGCAGCAGGACGGCGCCGATCTCCTCCGGGGTGAGCCCGTTGCGCCGCGCCGCCCGCACATGCATGGCCAGCTCGTCGTAGTGGCCGTGCGCCACCAGCGCGGTCAGCGTGATCATGCTGCGTTCGCGGCGGGTCAGCGTCGGATCGGTCCATATCTCGCCCCAGGCGTAGCGGGAGATGAAGTCCTGGAACCGTGCCGTGAACGGCGTCTGCCGCCGCTGCGCCCGGTCCACGTGCGCGTCACCGAGCACCTCCCGGCGTACCGCCATGCCGAGCCCGGCCCCGCCGCCGAGGTGGGCGCGCAGCGCCGTGAGCACCGCCTGCGGGCACTGCGCGGGCGCCAGGTGCGAGGCACCCGGCAACTCCACCAGCGTGGAGCCCGGCACCGCGTCCGCGATCTCCCGCAGATGCGCGGGCGGCGTCGCCGGGTCCTCGCGGCCGGCGATCAGCAGCGTCGGCGCGGTGATCCGGGCGAGCCGGCCGGTGATGTCGAACGCGGCCAGCGCGTCGCAGCACGCGGCGTACGCCTCCGGGTCGGCCTCCGCCTGGTCGCGGACCAGGCGCGGCACGGTGAACCCGGGCGTGAACCAGCGGGCGTCGGCGCTTCGCACCAGCCGGTCCAGGCCCTCGCGCCGCACCTGCTCGGCCCGCTCCTGCCACGGCCCCGCGCCGTTGAAGTGCGCGGAGGAGCAGATCACGGCGAGCGAGGAGATCCGTTCGGGGTGGTGCACGGCCAGGTGCAGTCCGACCGCGCCGCCCAGCGACACACCGGCGTAGGCGAACCGCTCGATGCCGAGGGAGTCGACGAGCGCCAGCACCAGATCGGCGAGATCGCCGACGGTGGCGCCGGGCCCGATCAGGCCGGCGGCGGAGCCGCCGTGGCCGGGCAGGTCCCAGCGCACCACCCGGTGGCTCGTGGACAGCTCCGGCGCGACGGCGTCCCACAGGGCGTACGACGTGCCGAGGGAGGGTCCGAGCAGCAGCGGGGGAGCGGAATCGGGCCCTTCGGCACGGTGGTTGAGGAGTTTCTCGGTCAACGTCGCTCCAGCGCACGGTCGGTGAGGGCTCCGGCGGAGCCGGTGTAGCGGGTGGGGTCGGTCAGCTCGTCGAGGTCGGCGTCCTTCAGCTCGTCCTGTTCGGCGAGGAGGTCGCCGAGGGAACGGTTCTCGGCGGTGGCACGCCGGGCGAGCGCGGTGAGCAGCTCCTTGGCGCGGGCGCGGCCGAGCAGCGGGGCCAGCTGCGCCGACAACCGCTCGGAGACGATCAGACCGTGGGTCAGGCCGAGGTGGGCGCGCATGGCGTCCGGGGCCACACGCAGGTTCTCCGCCAGCTCGGCGGCGTCGCGGGCCGCGCCGCCCACCAGCCGCAGCAGCTCCCGCAGCGGTTCCCACTCGGCGTGCCAGGCCCCGGCCGGCCGTTCGTCCTCGGCGGCCATCGCGCCGTACAGCGTCGCCGCGAGCTGCGGGGCGCGGCGGGCGGCGGACGCGATCAGCGTGGCGCGGACCGGGTTGGCCTTGTGCGGCATGGCCGACGAGCCGCCGCCGCTGCCCTCCGCCACCTCGGCGATCTCGGTGCGGGACAGGGTGAGCACGTCCACGGCCGCCTTGCCCAGCGCGCCGGCCGTGAAGGCCAGGCAGCCGGCGAGGTCGGCGACCGGTGTGCGCAGCGTGTGCCACGGCAACGACGGTGCGGCGAGCCCGAGTTCGTGCGCGTACCGGGCCGCGAGCGCGGTCGGGTCCTCGGCGCCGTACGCCGTGAAGGCGGCCAGCGTCCCGGCCGCGCCGCCGAGTTGGGCGGGCAGCGCGTCCCGTACGGCCGTCACCCGGTCCCGGGCGTCGAGCACCAGCGACCGCCACCCGGCCGCCTTCAGCCCGAACGTCGTGGGTACGGCGTGCTGGGTGAGCGTCCGTCCCGGCATCGGCGTGTCGCGGTGGTCCGCCGCGAGCCGGGCCAGCGCCCGCTCGGTGCGGGCCAGGTCGGCGAGGACCGGGCCGAGGGTGCGCGCGACGACCAGCATCGCGGCGGTGTCCATGATGTCCTGGCTGGTCGCGCCCCGGTGCACGTAGGGGCCGTACTCCTCGCCGACCGCCCGCGTCAGATCGGCGACCAGCGGGATCACCGGATTGCCGCCGCCCCGCGCCCGCTCGGCCAGCGAGGCGAGGTCGAAGCCGCGCGGGTCGGCCGCCGCCTCGGTGACCGCGTCCGCGGCCGCCCGCGGGGCGAGCCCGAGGGCGGCCTGGGCGCGGGTGAGGGCGGCCTCGGCGTCGAGCAGCGCGCGCAGGAACGCGGCGTCGCTCGTCGCCGCGGCCGCCGGGGAGCCGGCCCACCCGGGGGCGAGCAGGCCGGTGTCCGTTGCCTCGGATGTCACTGGAACTCCAGGAAGACCGTCTCGCCTTCGCCCTGAAGGCGGATGTCGAAACGGTACGTGCCGCTCCGCTCCTCCCGGGCGATCAGCGTGTCGCGCCGGTCGCCCACCCGGGCCAGCAGCGGGTCGGCGGCCAGGGCCGCGTCGTCGCCGGGCAGGTAGATCCGGGTGAACAGGTGCACCAGCAGACCCCGGGCGAACACGCACGCGCTCAGATACGGCGCGCTGCGCCCGCGGGCGCCGGGCCGCAGCGTGCGCGCGTACCAGTGGCCGCTCGCGTCGGTCTGCATCCGCCCCCAGCCGGTGAACTCCACGCCGTTGCGGCCCAGATGGCCGCCGGTCGCCGGGTCGCGCCGCATGGAGCCGTCCACCCGCGGGACGTTGCCGTCCGGGTCGGGGCCCCACAACTCCACGAAGGCGTCCGGCAGCGGCGCGCCCTCGCCGTCGAGGACGTGGCCGTGGACGGTGATGGTGTCCGGGTGGCCCAGCGGGGCGATCTCCTCGCCGCCGCGGAAGGGCAGCGCGTAGCCGTAGAAGGGGCCGACCGTGTGCGACGGCGTGGGCAGCACGGTCTCCGGGCGGCCGGTGTCGATCTGCGTCATGTCGCCTCAGCGTCCTTCTTCGATCCAGGTGGCGTTCGGGCCGTCCAGCACGATGTCCCAGCGGTAGCCGAGGGAGAACTCCGGCACCGACAGACCGTGGTCGTAGGTGGCCACCAGCCGCTGCCGGGCGGCGTCGTCGGTCACCGACTGCAGGATCGGGTCGTAGGGGAAGAGCGGGTCGTTCGGGAAGTACATCTGCGTCACGAGCCGCTGCGTGAACGCCGTCCCGAACAGGGAGAAGTGGATGTGCGCGGGCCGCCATGCGTTGACGTGGTTGCGCCACGGGTAGGGGCCCGGCTGGATCGTCGTGAAGTGGTAGCGGCCCTCGGCGTCGGTGAGGGTGCGGCCGACGCCCGTGAAGTTCGGGTCCAGCGGCGCGTCGTGCTGCTCGCGCTGGTGCGCGTAGCGGCCGGCCGAATTGGCCTGCCAGATCTCGACGAGCTGGCCGCGCACCGGGCGCCCGTTCCGGTCGAGCAGCCGGCCGGAGACGGTGATGCGCTCGCCGATCGGCTCACCCGTGTGCTGCCGGGTGAGGTCGTTGTCGGTCTCCGTGATGTCGCGTTCGCCGAAGGCGGGGGAGTGCAGCTCCACCAGCTCCGGGTCCTGGGTCACGTCGATGGTGATCGGCGGCTGCTCGGGGTGCCGCAGGACGGAGGAGCGGTAGGGGGCGTAGTCGCGCCGCGGGTGGTGCTCCACGGGCGCGCCGTCGGCGAGCCGCTTCTCGTACGCGGCGTGCTCGGCCGCGATCTCCTGGTCGATGTCGTGCTGGGTGAGAGTCATGACCGTTCCTAACGCTCCAGGACGAGGGCGAGGCCCTGGCCGACGCCGATGCACAGGGTGGCGACGCCGGTGCCGGATCCCTTGCGGGCGAGTTGGTGGGCGACGGTGCCGGCGAGTCGGGCACCGGAGGCGCCGAGGGGGTGGCCGAGGGCGATCGCGCCGCCCTGCGGGTTGAGGACCGCCGGGTCGAACTCGGGCCATTCGGCGAGGCAGCCGAGGACCTGCGCGGCGAAGGCCTCGTTGAGTTCGAGGACGTCCAGGTCGCCGAAGGTCCGGCCGGCCTTGGCCAGGGCGCGGTGGACGGCTTCGACGGGGGCGAGGCCGAACCAGTGCGGGTCGTTCGCGGCCAGACCGGTGGCGCTGACGCGGGCCAGCGGTTCACGGCCGGTGGCCTTCAGGCCCTCCTCGTCGGTGAGAAGCAGGGCGGCGGCACCGTCGTTGAGGGGGGAGGCGTTGCCGGCCGTCACCGTGCCCCCGTCCTTGCGGAAGGAGGGCTTCAGCTTGGCCATCGCCTCCAGGGAGGCGTCCGGGCGTACGCATTCGTCGGCGGCGAAGTCGACCGGGTCGCCCGTGCGCGCCGGCACCGGGACGGGGGCGAGCTCGGCGTCGAAGCGGCCCGCCGCCTGCGCCGCGGCGGCCTTGCGGTGGGAGGCGAGGGCGTAGGCGTCCTGCTGCTCACGGGTGATCTTGTGCTTGCCGGCGATCAGCTCCGCGCTCTCCCCGAGCGGAACGGTCCACTGCGGGTCCATCCCCGGGTTGACCATGCGCCAGCCGAGCGTGGTCGAGTACAGCTCGGTGTGGGCGGCGGGGAAGGGCCGGTCGCTCTTGGGCAGGACGTAGGGGGCGCGGGTCATCGACTCCACGCCGCCCGCCACGGCGATGTGGGCGTCGCCGGCCGCGATGGCCCGGGCGGCCTGCACGACGGCTTCCAGACCGGAGGCGCACAGCCGGTTGACGGTCACCCCGGGCACGCTGGTGGGCAGACCGGCGAGCAGGGCGGCCATGCGGGCGACGTTGCGGTTCTCCTCGCCGGCGCCGTTGGCGTTGCCGAGGTAGACGTCGTCGATCCGGGCCGGGTCGAGGGCGGGCGTCCGGGCGAGCAGGGAACGCAGGGCGTGGGCGGCCAGGTCGTCCGGGCGGACGGCGGCCAGGCCCCCGTTGTACCGGCCGAACGGCGTGCGTACGGCATCGACGATGTAGACGCTGTTCACAGCAGCTCCTCCGCGACGGTCAGCCGGGCGTCGGTCCGGGCGGTGATCTCCTCGACGCTCACGCCCGGCGCCACCTCGATCAACCGCAGGCCGTCCGGTGTCACGTCCAGGACGCCGAGATCGGTGATGACGCGGTTCACACACGCCTTGCCGGTCAGCGGCAGCGAGCACGACTTCAGCAGCTTGGAGCTGCCGTCCTTGGCGGTGTGGGTCATCACCACGATCACCCGGCGGGCCCCGTGCACCAGGTCCATCGCCCCGCCGATCCCGGTCACCAGCTTGCCGGGCACCGCCCAGTTCGCCAGATCGCCGTTCTCGGAGACCTGCATCGCGCCGAGCACGGCCACGTCGATGTGCCCGCCGCGGATCATCGCGAACGACAGCGCGGAGTCGAAGAAGGACGCCCCGGGCAGGACGGTGACCGTCTCCTTGCCCGCGTTGATCAGGTCCGGGTCGACGGCGTCCTCGGTGGGATAGGGGCCGGTGCCGAGGATGCCGTTCTCGGATTCGAGGACGACCTCCACACCCTCGGGCAGATGGTTCGGGATCAGCGTGGGCAGGCCGATGCCGAGGTTGACGTACTCGCCGTCCTTCAGCTCGCGCGCGGCCCGCGCCGCCATCTCCTGACGCGTCCAGGCCATCAGCTGCTCACCGTCCGCTGCTCGATCTTCTTGTCCGCCGCCTGCTCCGGGGTCAGCGCCACGACCCGCTGCACGAAGATGCCGGGCACATGCACCGCGTCCGGGTCCAGCGCGCCCGGCTCGACCAGCTCCTCGACCTCGGCGACGGTGACCTTGCCGGCCATCGCCGCCAGCGGGTTGAAGTTGCGGGTGGACTTGTTGAACACGAGATTCCCGTGCCGGTCGCCCTTCGCCGCCCGCACCAGCGCGAAGTCGGTGCGGATGCCGCGCTCCAGCACGTACTCCGTGCCGTCGAACTCGCGGACCTCCTTCGGCGGCGAGGCCACCGCCACCTTGCCCGAGCCGTCGTAGCGCCACGGCAGACCGCCCTCGGCGACCTGCGTGCCCACCCCGGCCGGCGTGTAGAACGCCGGGATCCCCGCACCGCCCGCGCGCAGCCGCTCCGCCAGCGTGCCCTGCGGGATCAGCTCCACCTCCAGCTCACCGGCCAGATACTGCCGGGCGAACTCCTTGTTCGCCCCGATGTAGGAGCCCGTGACCCGCGCGATGCGGCCCGCGGCCAGCAGGACCGCCAGCCCGGTGTCCATCGCGCCGCAGTTGTTCGACACCACGCTCAGGCCGCCGACGCCACGCTCGTACAGCGCCTGGATCAGCACATTCGGCACACCGCTCAACCCGAACCCACCGACCGCGAGCGACGCGCCGTCGGGCACGTCACCCACCGCCTCCAGGGCCGAGGCGACCACCTTGTCCATCCGTGAAGCCTTCCAGTTAGTCAGCGCACTGAGTATTTCGGCGAGGTGCCGCTCACGCTGCCACCGAGACCTCAATACCGTCAAGACCTGCGTCGATGTCAATAGATGGCCAAAGACATCGTCCGATCGGCCGGGTATCGTTCAGTACACCAACGAAAACGACCACAGGAGCGCACATGGCCGCGGTGGACCTCTCGACGCACCCCGGACACCTCGCCCGGCGGCTCCAGCAGGCCCACTACCTGCTCTGGAACGCGATGGTCTCGGAGGAGATCACCTCGCCGCAGTTCGCGGTGCTGAACGCGCTCGTGGCCGAGCCGGGGCTCGACCAGCGCACGGTGGGGGAGCGGGTGGGCCTCGACCGCTCCACCATCGCCGAGGTGAGCAGCCGGCTCGGCCGCCGCGGGCTGATCGACAAGGTGCGCGACCCGCAGGACGGCCGCCGCTCCCTGCTGCGCCCGACGGACGAGGGTCTGCGCACCCACCGCAAGCTGACCGTGCGCACGGCGCGGATGAACCAGGTCTTCCTCGCACCGCTGTCGGCCGACGAGCAGACCCAGTTCCTGGACCTCATCCGCCGCGTCGCCGACGCGGCGGAGGGACTGCGCAACGCCGGCGAACCGGCCACGGCGGCGCAGGCCTGACCCGGGCGGGTGGCCGGCGGGCGAGACGGGCGCGGGTGGGCGCGGGGTGGCCGGCGTGCGCCCGGGTGGTCCGTCTGCGCCGGGCGCGACGGTGCACCGGGCGCATCCGGGTCAGGCGGCCTTGGCGAAGACCACCCAGACCTGGCCCGGGGCGAAGGCCATCGGCCTGCCGTCGTTGGTCTCGAACCGCGTGCCGTCCGTGGCCGTCGGCCGCTTCCAGGTGGCCCGGTACGCCCGCCCGTCCCGCAGGACCGTCGCCGCCCCCGAGCCGACCGTCTCCGTGTACGGCGTGGTGTGACCGAGGAAGTCGTGGAACGCGGAGGCGCGCACGGTCACGTACTGCACGACGACCGTCGCCGGCGCCATCCGCCCCGCGTCGGTCGTCACCGCGGGCGTACCGTCCATGTCGACCAGGTAGCGATGGGCGCCGGGTGACCAGGTGAAGGTGAAGCGGGCGAGCGGGTAGCGCACGGTGCGCGACGCCAGCGGGTGCCCGCCCGCCGGTGCGGGACCGTAGCGGAAGCCGGTGGTCAGCGCGGCCGCGCCGGGCTCGTCGCTCACCAGGGCGCGCGGGTGCAGGAACAGGTTGTGCGGGGCCGGGCGGCCGGCGCCGCGCTCGAACGCGCCCCTCGTCCGGCCCGGGGTCTCCGCCCGCAGCGGGGCCCGGCGGATCAGCGGGAGCAGTTTGCTCTGGGCGCCGGAGAAGGCGAGCGTCGGCCGGTCGAACTGGCGCAGCAACTCCAGGTCGGACTCGCGGGCGCTGCGCACCGGGCCGACGGCGGACGGCAGGGTGGTGGCGTACACCGCCATCAGCCGGCTCAGCCCGCCCTCGACCTGCTCGACGTAGACGACGTCCGCCGCGTTGATCCCCGTCTGCGGCCGGGCCGCTGCGGAGTTGTCGATCTTCACCGCGATGACGGGGTTCCGCGCCGCCGTGGGCCGGCCGGTGGAACTGCCGGGGCTGGTGGGCGAGGTGGGTGTCGCGGGGCCGGAGGGACCCGGGCCCGTCGGGCCGGTCGGACTGCCGGGACCGCTGGGACCGGGCCCGGTGGCCGTGCGCCGGGCCTGGTCGCGGCCGTCGTCGTGCGTGCCCCCTGCCGTCGTGCATCCCGCCGCCAGTCCGGCCGTCACCGTGATCGCCAGCAGGACCGTCGCCGGCAGCGCGCGCCGCGACCGGGGGAGCCGTGCCGTGCCCGGTTCGTACGGCCGCCCCGGCTGTCCCGGTCCTCGTGATCGTCGCGATTCCCGTGATTCTCGCGGTCCTCGTGGTTCCCGCGCTCCTGGTGCTGTGCCCACCGTCGCCACCCGCCCAGTCCTGTCCGAGATCATCCGATTGTCAGCTCATCGGTGGCTCTACCCGATCGTCTTCGCCGGGTCGCTCCGGCTGCGCCGATCGGCGCAGCGGAACGGTCCCCCCGGGCTGGGGCAGGGGCGCGGGCGCGGACCGTGGTTCCGGTTCGGGCCGGGACCTGCGGGTACCCGGCCGCTGGTCGTACAGCGCACCCACGGCGGAGGGAGCCGGCGCGATGAAGGCAGTGACGTGGCACGGCAAGCGGGACGTACGGGTGGAGACGGTGCCCGATCCGAAGATCGAGGAACCCACGGACGCCGTCATCCGCGTCACCTCGAGCGGACTGTGCGGGTCCGACCTGCACCTGTACGAGGTGCTGACCGCGTTCATGACGCCCGGCGACATCCTCGGCCACGAGCCGATCGGCATCGTCGAGGAGGTCGGCGCCGGGGTGCCGGACCTGATGGCCGGCGACCGGGTCGTGGTCCCGTTCCAGATCGCCTGCGGCGACTGCTGGATGTGCCTGAACGGGCTGCCCACGCAGTGCGAGACCACGCAGGTCTCCGGCGAGGGCATGGGCGCCGCCCTCTTCGGCTACACCCGTCTGTACGGGTCGGTGCCCGGCGCCCAGGCCGAGTACCTGCGCGTCCCGCAGGCCCAGTTCGGGCCCATCAAGATCCCCGAGGGGCCGCCCGACGACCGCTTCGTCTACCTCTCCGACGTGCTGCCCACCGCCTGGCAGGCGGTCGCCTACGCCGACGTGCCGCAGGGCGGCAGCGTCGCCGTGCTGGGGCTCGGCCCGATCGGCGACATGGCCTGCCGGGTCGCCCAGGTCCGCGGAGCCGGGCGGGTGTTCGGCGTGGACCTCGTCCCGGAGCGGTTGCGCCGGGCGAAGGAGCGGGGCGTGGAGACGTTCGACCTGAGCAGCTTCGACAACGAGAAGGAGCTGGTCTCCGCGATCCGGGACCAGACCGACGGGCGCGGGCCCGACGCCGTGATCGACGCGGTGGGCACGGAGGCACACGGCAGCGCGGCCGCCAAGCTGGCCCAGCAGGCCACCTCGATGATGCCGCGCAAGCTGGTCAGCCCGCTCATGGAGCGCTTCAGCATCGACCGGCTCGCCGCCCTGCACACCGCGATCGAGCTGGTCCGCCGCGGCGGCACGCTCTCCTTGGTCGGCGTCTACGGCGGCATGGCCGACCCGATGCCGATGCTGACCCTGTTCGACAAGCAGATCCAGATCCGCATGGGCCAGGCCAACGTGCGCCGCTGGAGCGACGAGATCCTGCCGTACCTCACCGACGAGGACCCGCTCGGCGTCGACGACTTCGCCACGCACCGGCTGCCGCTGGACGAGGCGCCGCAGGCCTATGAGATGTTCCAGCGCAAGCGGGACGGGGCCGTGAAGGTGCTGATGAAGCCCTGACCCCGGCTTCAGCGGGGCGGCGGTGAGCGGTCGCCGCCGGAGCGTGGTCCCGTCGCTTGGGGCGGTCCGCGACTGGGGCGGGGCCCCCTCGGGTGGGGCGGTCGGCCGCCGGGGCCGGGCCCCTTCGGGTGGCGCGGCCGGCCGCCGGGGCGGGCCCCCCTCGCCTGGGGCGGTCCGTCGCCCGTCGGTCAGGTCCCGAGCACCTCGGCCAGGTCGTAACGCACCGGCTCCTGCAGCTGCGCGTAGGTGCAGCTCTCCGGCGTCCGGTCCGGGCGCCAGCGGCGGAACCGGGCCGTGTGCCGGAACCGCGCCCCGTTCTCCATGTGGTCGTAGGCCACCTCGGCCACGCGTTCGGGCCGCAGCGGGATCCACGACAGGTCCTTCTTGCCGGACCAGCGGCTGGGTGCCCCCGGGAGTCGCGCGGTTTCGTGGGCGGCCTCCTCGGACCAGGCCGCCCACGGATGTTCCGCGGCGTCGTCCATGCGCAAGGGTTCCAGCTCGTCCACCAGTTCCGCGCGTCTCTTCATGGAGAACGCCGCCGACACGCCCACGTGCTGCAGGGTGCCCCGGTCGTCGTAGAGGCCGAGCAGCAGGGAGCCCACGACCGGGCCGGACTTGTGGAAGCGGTAGCCGGCGACGACGACGTCCGCGGTCCGCTCGTGCTTGATCTTGAACATGGCGCGCTCGTCCTGGAGATAGCGCAGGGTGAGCGGCTTGGCGATCACGCCGTCCAGTCCGGCCCCCTCGAACTCCTGGAACCACCGCTGGGCCACCTCGATGTCCCTCGTTGCCGGAGCCACGTGCACCGGCGGGGTGGCCTCCGCCAGCGCCCGCTCCAGCGCCGCCCGCCGGTCGGTCAGCGGCATGCCGGTGAGCGACTCGTCGTCCAGGGCCAGCACGTCGAAGGCCACGAAGGAGGCCGGGGTCTTCTGCGCCAGCATCCGCACCCGCGAGTCGGCGGGATGGATGCGTTCGGTGAGCGCGTCGAAGTCCAGCCGGCCCTCCAGGGCGATCACGATCTCCCCGTCCAGGACGCAGCGCTCGGGCACCCGTTCCTTCAGCGCCTCGACCAGCTCGGGGAAGTACCGGGTCAGCGGCTTGCCGGTCCGGCTGCCCAGTTCCACCTCGTCCCCGTCGCGGAAGACGATCGCCCGGAACCCGTCCCACTTGGCCTCGTAGTGCATGTCCGGCGGGATCTTCGCGACGGACTTGGCGAGCATCGGCTTCACGGGCGGCATGACGGGCAGGTCCATGCTCCGACTGTACGATTCGTCCCGGATGTCCGCCTGATGCATGCTGGACCGCATGAGCGACCGCGACGACTTCCGGACGTGGGTCGAGACCGCGTTGCGCGATGCGGAGGTCGCGCTGCACAACGGCGACGCGGCGCCCCGGCGGGCGCTGTGGTCGCGCGGCGAACCCGTGAGCGTCCTCGGTGCCTGGCACGACGCCCACGGTCAGGACGAGCTCGACCGCCTCTTCGCCGCCCTCTCCCGCACCTTCTCCGACTGCACGTCGTACGCGTTCGAACTGCGGGCGTACGACGTCGTGGGCGACATGGCCTACACGGTCGGCCTGGAGCACACCTCGGCCCGCGTCGACGGCAGGCCGCGCACCTACACGCTGCGCGCGACGCAGATCTACCGCCGCGAGGACGGTGCCTGGCGGGTGGCGCACCGTCACGCCGACACGGTGAGCGAGTGACACCCGGCGCGCCCGCCTGCTGTCCGGTATGCGATGTTTGTGGCCTGCGCCTACGGTGGCCGCATGGGTGACGCGGTCGAACTCGAAGCCGGCGGCAGGACCGTACGGCTGTCCAACCCCGACAAGGTCTTCTTCCCGGAGCGCGGCTACACCAAGCTGGACCTCGCCCGGTACTACCAGGCCGTCGGCCCCGGCATCCTGCGCGCTCTGCGCGACCGGCCCACCACGCTGGAGCGCTACCCGGACGGCGTCACCGGCGAGTGGTTCTACCAGAAGCGCGCCCCGAAGAACATGCCCGACTGGATCCCCACCGCCCACATCACCTTCCCCAGCGGCCGCAGCGCCGACGAGATGTGCCCCACCGAGGAAGCCGCGGTGCTGTGGGCCGCGCAGTACGGCACCCTCACCTTCCACCCCTGGCCGGTGCGCCGCGACGACGTCGACCGCCCCGACGAACTGCGCATCGACCTCGACCCGCAGCCCGGCACCGACTACGACGACGCCGCCCGCGCCGCCCACGAACTGCGCGCCGTGCTCGACGAGTTCGGCGGGCTGCGCGGCTACCCGAAGACCTCCGGCGGCCGTGGCCTGCACGTCTTCGTGCCCATCGAACCGCGCTGGACCTTCACCCAGGTCCGCCGCGCCGCGATCGCGGTCGGCCGGGAGATGGAGCGCCGGATGCCCGAGCAGGTCACCATCAAGTGGTGGAAGGAGGAGCGCGGCGAGCGCATCTTCATCGACTACAACCAGACCGCCCGCGACCGCACCATCGCCTCCGCCTACTCCGTGCGGCCCCGCCCGCACGCCCCCGTCTCCGCGCCGCTGCGCTGGGAGGAGGTCGGCGCCGCCCATCCGCGCGACTTCGACATCGTGACCATGTCGGCCCGCTTCGCCGAACTCGGCGACGTCCACGCCGACATGGACGACCACCGCTTCTCCCTGGAGGCCCTGCTGGAGCTCGCGGCACAGGACGAACGCGACCACGGCCTCGGCGATCTGCCCTATCCACCGGAGTACCCGAAGATGCCGGGCGAGCCCAAGCGGGTCCAGCCGAGCCGCGCCCGCCGCCCCCAGCCGGCCGACCAGCCGAAGAAGTCCTCCTAGCCGGCGCCCTCGTGTCTCAGGCCGACGGGCGGGCGAGCTTGCCGGCCACGGCGTCGAGGACCCATTCGAGGCCGGTCGCGAAGGACTCCCCGGCGTCCACGTGCCTGCCGTCGTGCACCGCCTTGGCCAGCGCCGGGAAGCGGCCCGTGGCCAGCATCCGCGTCACATGCGGCCCGAAGGCGCGCTGCCAGTCGCGCTTGGACAGGCCCGTGGCGCGCTCGGCCCGCAGGTTCGCGATCTCGCGCCGGATCGCGCCGGTGACGTAGGAGCTGACGGTCTCCGCGGCGCGCAGGACGGTGTCGACGTCGGCGAGCCCGTCGAGGGGGGCCAGTGTCGCCTCGGTGACGGCGAGGCCGTTCGGGCCCAGGGCCGGGCGGCCGCCGAGCAGGTCGGCCAGCCAGGGGTGGCGGAGCGCGGTCCGCCTGGTCCGGTGGGCGAGGGCCCGCAGCGCCTCCCGCCAGTCAGCGGGCCGCTCCTCGGGAAGGATCTCGGCCTGGACCTCGTCCATCATGAGGTCGAACAGCTCCTCCTTGGTGGAGATGTATCCGTACAGCCGCATCGGGCCGGCGTTCAGCCGGGCGGCGACCTTGCGCAACGACACCGCCTCCAGCCCGCCCTCGTCGGCCAGCGCGACGGCGGCGGCGACGATCCGCCGCCGGTCGAGCGGCACGGGGCGGGCCGGCGGCTCCGGCCGGTCCCAGACAGTCATGGCCACACCGTACCGTTGTGATACAGCGTCTCGGATCGATACAGTGTATCGCCATGAGACCTCGCATCGCCGTTGTCGGCGCGGGCCCCGGCGGCCTCACCTGCGCCCGTGTCCTGCACCGCCACGGCCACCCGGTCACCGTCCTCGAACGCGATCCCGCCCCCGACGCCCGCCCGCCGGGCGGCGCGCTGGACCTGCACGAAGGGCTGGGGCAGCTCGCCCTGCAGAAGGCCGGGCTGCTGAGGGAGTTCGAGGCGCTGGCCCGCCCCGAGGCGCAGGCCATGCGCATCCTGGACGTGGACGGCACCGTCCTGCGCGACTGGCGCCCCGGCCCGGACGAGCGGGCCAACCCCGAGATCGACCGCGGTCAGCTCCGTGACCTGCTGCTCGGCCCGCTCGACGTCCAGTGGGGCCGAGGCGTCTCGCGAGTGGTGCCGGGGACCGCGGACGGCGTGCTGGTCCACTTCGCCGACGGGAGCCAGGAGACCTTCGACCTCGTGATCGGCGCGGACGGCGCCTGGTCCCGGACCCGCCCGGCGCTCTCGCCGGCCGAGCCGCACTACACCGGCGTCACCTCGGTCGAGACCTCCCTCGACGACGTCGACACCCGCCACCCCGGCCTCGCCCGGTTGATCGGCGACGGCTCCCTGGCCGTTTACGGCGTGAACCGCTCCGTCGTCGCCCAGCGCAACAGCGGCGGCCACGTCAAGGTGTACGCCAAGTTCCGTGCGCCGCTGGACTGGCACGCGCACCTGGACCCGGCCGACGCAGAAGCCCTGCGCGCGAGCGTGCTGGCACTGTTCGACGGCTGGGCCGACACCGTCCTCGACCTCCTCCGGCACGGCACCGCCTTCGTCCGCCGCCCCTTCCACTCCCTGCCCGTGTCCCACACCTGGACCCACGTCCCCGGGGTGACGCTGCTGGGCGACGCCGCCCATCTGATGCCGCCCCTGGGGGCGGGCGCGAACCTCGCGATGCTGGAGGGCGCCGAACTCGCCGAGGCCCTCGCCACCGGCTCCGGGGGCCCGGACGAGGCCGTCCGGGCCTTCGAGGAACGGATGTGGGCACGGGCCGGCCGCTGGGCGCAGATCACGACGGCCGGTCTGGAACGCCTTGTCAGCCCGGACCCGGCCGAAGCCATCGCCCAGTTCGACCAGGTCCAGCCGTCCTGACCGCCCGGCGCGGGGCGAGCGGTGCGAACAGCCCGGCGCGGCACCGTGGCCGTCCGGCGCAACCGTGATCAGGGCCGGACGGTCGCCCGCGCCCGGGCGCGTCAGCCGGCGGTGCCCTCCAGCCGCTCGGCCAGGCGGCGGCAGTCCCGCAGCAGGGACAGGTCCTCGTGGAGGCGGTGCGTCATACCGGGCGCCGCGCCGTCGTTGGTGTGGTGGCGCGGGGAGTCCAGCTCCGCCCGTATGTGCGGCAGGGCGGGCGCGGCGTCCGCGCCCATGTCCAGCAGGCAGCGGGCGATCACGGGACGCTGGTTCGGCTGGGACGTCCACCCCCGCAGCAGCGCCGGCAGCGCCTCGCGCGCGTCCCCGGTCACCCGCCACAGCGCCACCCCCGCCCACCCGGTGGACCGGTCGGCGGCGATCAGCGCGCGCAGTTCCGGCGCCAGAGCGGCCCCGGCCGGTCCCATCGCGCTCGCGGCCCGCAGCGCCTCGTAGACCCGCGCGTCGGGCCCGGCGGACAGGGCCTCCCGCACGACGGGCAGCACGTCCCTCGCGTCCTCGGTCACGGCCCACAGGGCCCGCGCCACCCTGGCCCGCTGCTCCGGGGGGAGCCCGTCGTCGGCGAGCAGGTCCCGCAGCAGGGGAGCGGCGTCCGCGGCGGCGGTGCCGCAGGACGGGAGGGCCTCCACCACCGCCCAGCGGGTGCGCGGATCGTCCGTGGCGCGCAGGACCGCGGTGAGCAGCGGGGCGGACTCCGGCTGCTCCAGGACGCCCAGGGCCCCGACGAGGTGGACCTGGTCGGCGTCGGGGACGGCCGGGTCGAGGGCCGCGAGCCGCTCGCGCAGCACCGGGCCCAGCGGGGCCGCCGCCTCGGGGCCGAGCGCCCGGATCCAGTCCGGCAGCCGGGCGGGCACCTCCAGCGCGACGTCGTGCCCGGACAGCAGCGACACCAGCGTCGGCACCACGTCCGGGGCGCCGGCCAGCGTCAGGACCTCGGTGGCCCGGCACAGCGCCATCTCGTACCAGGGCACGTCCGCTTCCAGCTCGCGGTCGTCCCAGCTGTGGATGTACGTCTCCAGCGACTCGACGGCCGGGCCCACGACCGGCGCGAGGTGCAGCAGCGTGTTCAGCGCCATGTCGGACACCCGCTCGTCGGGGTCCAGCAGCAGCGCGCCGACGGCCGCCACCGGCTCCGCCGCGGGGACACGCCAGCCGGTCAGCAGCTGACGGGCCATGACCAGCGCGGTCAGCTTCTGCCCCCGTCCCGGCGCCCGCAGTTGGTCCATGAGCAGCGGCAGCCGCAGGTCCGTGCGGTCACCGAGGGCGTGGTGCAGCTCCGTGAGCAGGTCGCCCACCAGATCGGCGTCCACGCTGGCCCGGTGGTCCCGCTCCAGCTCGCGCAGATACGAGATCAGGGTGTCGGTGCGAGGCCGCTCGGGCGCGTCTTCGCCGGCCGGCGCCGCCCGCCCCGCGCGCCGCAGCACGTCCCGGCAGATGTCCACCGTGTCCTCGGGCACGGACTGCGGGGCGCAGTGCGCCAGTTGGACGAGGGCCGTCAGCCGCAGCTCGGGATCGGGGGTGCCGGCCACCAGCCGGGTCAGTACCTCTGCCGCCGCGCCGGCCGTCCTCGCCGGGTGCGCCACGCCCAGGCTGCCCACGGCCCGCACCAGCGCCCGGGCCGGTCCGGGCGCGCGCTCCACGCGCAGCCGGTCGCACAGCGCGTCGAACACGCGCACGGGATCGGGATGCAACTGCGCGAGGGCGCCCGGCAACGCGGCCCGCAGCTCCGGGTCCGGGTCGTCCAGCAGGCCGAGGAGGCCGTCCACGCCCTCGCGGATCAGCGCGCGGGCGCGCCCGATCATGCGCCGCCACTCCTCCTCGTCCTCGTCGCAGCCGCAGAACTCCAGCGGGGAGTCCTCCCGCACCGACTCCCCGATGCTGCGCAGCAGTTCCACCACGGCGCCCCGCTCGGGCCTGCCCGCCGTCCGCACCAGCTCGAACAGGAAGGGGACGCACGCCACCGTGCTGTCGTAGACGTCGCCCTGGTGGTGCACCGCCCCGTACATCCCGTCCAGGGCGATCTCCCGGCGCTCCGGGTCGTCCGACGCCAGACCCCACAGCAGGCCCGGCACATCGGTCGCCGTATCGGTGTACGCATGCCCCAGCGACGCCCAGTCGACGTCGTCGATCCCCGTGAACACGGCTGTCCTCCCCGTGGCGCTCCGCGGCGCGTGTCCCGCCGCCGATCACAGCTTGCCGCACACCACTGACAACCCGTCCCCGGCGACGGCCGGTCCCCGGCCCGGCGCACGCTCCGCCACCGCCGAAGGCCGGGGATATCCTGGGCCGCACCCACCGCCGAGGAGCCCGATGTGACCCAGACAGCCCCGCGCCCCACGCTGGAGGCCGTGGCCGCGCGGGCCGGTGTGTCCCGGGCGACGGTCTCCCGTGTCGTCAACGGAGGCGACGGGGTGCGGCCGCACCTCGTCGAGCGGGTCCGGCGGGCCGTCGACGAACTCGGCTACGTCCCCAACCAGGCCGCCCGCAGCCTGGTCACCCGGCGCCACGACGCCGTAGCCGTCGTCATCGCCGAACCCGAGACGCGGGTCTTCGCCGACCCCTTCTTCGCCCTCCAGCTGCGCGGCATCAGCCGCGAGCTGACCGCGCACGACAACCAGCTCGTCCTGCTGCTCACCGAGGGCCGCGACGACCACACGCGCGTCGCCCGCTACCTCGCCGGCGGCCATGTCGACGGGGCCCTCGTCTTCTCCCTGCACCTCG
Source organism: Streptomyces sp. NPDC014801 (assembly GCF_043082085.1). Taxonomy (NCBI): domain Bacteria; kingdom Bacillati; phylum Actinomycetota; class Actinomycetes; order Kitasatosporales; family Streptomycetaceae; genus Streptomyces; species Streptomyces sp. NPDC014801. The sequence goes on from NZ_JBIBXG010000003.1 coordinate 373,137, forward strand.
ACGACCCGCTGCCCGCCCTGATCCACGACGCGGGTGTGCCGACGGTGTTCGGCGGCCGCCCGGGCTGGGGCGACGGCGACCGCGGAGCCGCCTACGTCGACAGCGACAACCGCGGTGGGGCCCGTGAGGCCGTGCGCCATCTGCTCGCCCTCGGCCGCCGCCGCATCGCCCACATCACCGGCCCGCTCGACCAGACGTCGGCGGCGGACCGGCTGGACGGCTACCGGGACGCCCTGGACGGCGCCGACGACCGGCTGGTCGCCGAGGGCGACTTCACCGCGGCCGGCGGCGAACGGGCCATGCGGGCGCTGCTGCGGCGCTGCCCCGACCTGGACGCCGTCTTCGCCGGCAACGACCTCACCGCCGCCGGCGCCCTGCGGGTGCTGCGCGAGCACGGGCGGCGGGTGCCCGACGACGTCGCCGTGATCGGCTTCGACGACATGGTCACCGTCGCGGAGCAGACCGACCCGCCGCTGACGACGGTGCGTCAGGACATCGAGGAGATGGGCCGCCTGATGGCCCGCCTGCTCCTGCGCCGCCTCGACCGGGGCGCCACCGCGCCCGACGGCGAGCCGGAGAACGACGGGCCCGGGAACGGCGGAACCGAGGACGGCGACCGGGATCCCGCTGCCGCCGTCGTCCTGCCCACGACCCTGGTACGCCGCGCCTCGGCCTAGTGGCCCACGTGCACGGCCACGGCCGACGCCACGGTCACTCCGGGCTTGGCGCGCTCGTGATCATCGCGCGCGTCACTCCGGGCGCGGCGCGTTCGTGATCACCGCGCGCGTCACTCCGGGCGCGGCGCGCTCGTGATCACCGCGAACCGTGCCCCGTAGGGATCGGCGAGGCGGGCCATCCGGCCGACGCCCTCCACGTCCACGGCCGGCACCCGGACCGTGCCGCCCATCTCCTGGGCCGTGGTGACCACCGTGTCCACGTCCGGCACCTCGAAGTACGGCAGCCAGTACGCCTCGGTCTCCGCCGGATCGTCCGCGAGGGGCACCATCCCGCCGAACATGGCGTCCTCGCCGCCCTCCCGGGGGTTGACGCAGGTGTACGTGCCGCCGGGGAAGGGCACCGCCGAGGTCTCCATGCCGAGCACCGCGTGGTAGAAGGCGGCCGCCGCGGCGATGTCCGGCGTGTACAACTCCACCCACGTCAGCGAGCGGCTGTCGCCGGCCACGTCGACGCCCTTGGTACGGCCCGGCTGCCAGATCCCGAAGCGCACGCCCGCCGGATCGGCGAGGACGGCCATGGTGCCCTCGCTCATCACGTCCATCGGACGGAACGGGACGCTGCCGTGCGCCTGCTCGGCCGCCTTGGCGGTGGCCTCGGCGTCCCCGCTCTGGAAGTACACCGTCCATGCCGGCGGGCCCTGCTCCGCCGCGACCTGAACGGCACCCGCCACGGTCCTGCCGTCCAGCTGGAAGAAGCCGTAGCCGCCGGCCTCGGGCCCGGCCGACTGGAACCGCCAGCCGAAGAGGGCGCCGTAGAAGCGCGTGGCGCCCTCGAGGTCGCTCGTGCCGACGTCGAGCCAGTTCGGGGCACCGTTGACGAAACGGGTGGTGAGCATCGTCGCCCTCCTTCGAAGGGTCCCGTTGTCTGCTCTGCCGAGTCTTCCACCGCCCACTGACAATCGCCCCCGCGCGCCGCCGTGCGCCGGCTCGGACGGCGGGGGCATCATCGGGTGGCCGGCGGCCCTGCGAAACAGGCGTTGATCCGGCGTTGATCGAACGTTTCGCGCCGCCCGGCAGGCTTTCGGCCATGCACCTCGACACCATCGACATGCCCGATCTCGCCTGGCAGGAGGAGGCGCTGTGCGCGCAGACCGGCGGCGACTTCTTCTTCCCCGAGCCCGGCAGCTCCGTCCGCGAGGCCAAGCGCATCTGCGGCCTGTGCCCGATCCGCTCGGCCTGCCTCGACTACGCCCTGGAGCACGACGAGCGTTTCGGCGTGTGGGGCGGCCTGTCCGAGAAGGAGCGGCTGGCCCTGCGCCGCACCGCCCCGTGACGGCACCGCCCCGCCCCGTTCGCCCCCACCGGGAAAACGCCGGCGGCACGACTCGCGGGGGGTCGTGCCGCCGGGGCCGGTCGGGTCAGCCGGCCGCCCGGGCCGCCATCCGGGCCCGGCGGGCCGCCAGCTTCTCGTCGAACTTCGTCGCCTCGTCGTTCAGGCCGCCCAGGTAGAGACCGAGCTCCTCCTGGGCCTGCAGGCCCTCGGGGCCGAGGCCGTCGATCTCCAGGACCTTCAGGAAGCGCAGCACGGGCTGCAGCACGTCGTCGTGGTGGATCCGCACGTTGTACACGCCGCCGATCGCCATCTGCGCCGCGGCCCGCTCGAAGCCGGGGATGCCGTGACCGGGCATCCGGAAGTTGACGACCACGTCCCGCACCGCCTGCATCGTCAGGTCGGGCGCGATCTCGAAGGCCGCCTTGAGCAGGTTGCGGTAGAAGACCATGTGCAGGTTCTCGTCGGTCGCGATGCGCGCCAGCATGCGGTCGCAGACCGGGTCGCCGGACTGATGGCCGGTGTTGCGGTGCGAGATCCGCGTGGCCAGCTCCTGGAAGGCGACGTAGGCCACAGAGTGCAGCATCGAGTGCCGGTTGTCGGACTCGAAGCCCTCGCTCATGTGAGCCATGCGGAAACGTTCCAGCTTGTCCGGGTCGACCGCGCGCGAGGTCAGCAGGTAGTCCCGCATCACGATGCCGTGCCGGCCCTCCTCGGCCGTCCAGCGGTGCACCCACGTGCCCCAGGCGCCGTCGCGGCCGAAGAGCGTGGCGATCTCGTGGTGGTAGCTCGGCAGGTTGTCCTCGGTCAGCAGGTTCACCACCAGGGCGATCCGGCCGATCTCCGTGACCTTGGACTGCTCCTTGTCCCAGGCCTCGCCGTCCTCGAAGAGGCCGGGGAAATTGCGGCCGTCGCTCCACGGCACGTACTCGTGCGGCATCCAGTCCTTGGCGACCTGCAGATGCCGGTTCAGTTCCTTCTCGACCACTTCCTCCAAGGCGTACAGCAGCCGGGCGTCGGTCCAGACGGCGGAACTGCCGAGGTGCGCAGAGGTGATCGTCACGAGTACTCCAGGGGGACGACGACGGAGCGGAAGGGTCCGGTGGTGCGGCACCGGGAACCTACGGGATCGTAGGCTACGAGTCCGTAGGTTACGAATCCGTAGGTTAAGAACTCCGTAAAGATCGCTGATCAGCCACTGTGGGCCCGGCCACTGCCGACAGCACGACGGCCCCGGAATCCGCAGATCCAGGGGCCGTGGGGGTGAGTCCCTCACCCGTCAGGCGTACAGCTCCCGCAGCCGTACCGAGAGGCAGGTCACACAGCCCTCGAGCTTCTCGAACTCGCTGATGTCCACGGTGACCACCTCGAAGCCGAGATCGGTGAGCAGGTCCGCGGTGCGCGGCGCGCTCGCGGCCATCAGCAGCGTGGAGCCGCCCAGCAGCACCACGTGCGCGCCGGACTCCTCCGGCACCGGCAAGAAGCGCGGGAACAGCGCCGGCCGGTCCACCTTCGGGATGTGCCCGATCACCGTGCCGTCCGGCAGCGCGGTCACCGCCGACTTCAGGTGCAGCACCTTGCTCACCGGTACGGCGACGACCCGCGCGCCCAGCGGCTCGAAGGCCGCCCGCAGCTGCTGCACTCCGGCGGCGTTGGTGCGTCCGCCGCGGCCCACGTAGATCGTGTCGTCGATCTTGAGGACGTCACCGCCGTCCAGCGTGCCCGGCTCCCAGATCCAGTTCACCGAGCAGCCGAGCCGCGCGACGGCCTCCTCCACGCCGGCGGTCTCCTCGCGCCGGGACTCGGCGCCCGGGCGGGTGATCAGCGCGACGTTCTTGTACATGACGACCGTGTCCTCCACGAACACGGAGTCGGGGCAGTCGTCGGCCGGGTCGACCTCGATCGTCTCCCAGCCGTGCGCGCGCAGGGCGGCCACGTAGGCCTCCCACTGCCCGACCGCCAGCTCGAGGTCGACCTTCTCGCGCTCGATGTGCGTCACCAGACCTTCGGGGAGGCGCGGGCTGGGGCGGCGGACGAGGGCCTTCTTGCTGGGCACGAGCGTGGTCTCCGTATCGGCGGGGTGGTTCTGCCGGGCCATGATGCGGCACCGGTCCGCCATGATGCAGGTCGGGGCGCACTCGGCGAAACCCCGGGTGGAGCGGGGTTACCAGGGCGTAACCCCCACCGCGCGGGCGCCGCCACCGCCGCCCGGCCCCACGGTGCCGGGCCGGCGCTCAGCCCACCGCCGCGCGCAGATGCTCCGCCGTGACCGAGTGCCGGTCGGCCAGCAGGTCCCGCGGCGTCCCCTCGAACACCACTCGGCCGCCGTCCCGCCCCCCGTCCGGGCCCAGGTCGATCACCCAGTCGGCGTGGGCCACCATGTCCAGGTCGTGTTCGACCACCACGACCGTGTTGCCGCCGTCCACCAGCCGGTCCAGCAGCGCGAGCAGGCCGTCGACGTCCGCCATGTGCAGGCCGGTCGTCGGCTCGTCCAGCACGTACACCGCGCCCGTCCGGTGCAGCCGGGTCGCGAGCTTCAGCCGCTGCCGCTCACCGCCGGACAGCGTGGACAGGGGCTGGCCGAGGGCGAGGTAGGTGAGCCCGACGTCCCGCAGGGCGCGCAGCCGCCGCCGCAGCCCGGCGTCCGAGAAGAAGCCCAGGGCCTGCTCGGCCGTCATCTCCAGGACGTCGGCGATGGACCGCCCGTCCACCGTCAGCCGCAGCACCTCCTCCCGGAAGCGCCGCCCCGCGCAGTCGGGGCAGGTCGTCGTCACCGGGTCCATGAAGGCGAGGTCCGTGTACGTCACGCCCCGCCCCTCGCACGTCGGGCAGGCACCGGAGGAGTTGAAGCTGAACAGGCCCGGCTCGCCGCCGGTCGCGCGCGCGAAGATCCGCCGTACGGTGTCCATCACTCCCAGATAGGTCGCCGGCGTGGAGCGCGCGGAGATGCCGATCGACGACTGGTCGACGACCACGGCGTCCGGATGGGCCGTCGTGAACTCCGCGACCAGCGTCGACTTCCCCGACCCGGCGACCCCGGTGACCGCGGTCAGCACCCCGGTCGGGAACTCCACCGTCACCTCCCGCAGGTTGTGCCGGCGCGCGCCCTTCACCCACAGCCCGCCGTCCGCGCGCCGCACCCGCTCCTTGAGCGCCGTGCGGCGGCGCAGACAGCGCCCGGTCCGCGTCCCGGAGGCGGCGAGCGCCCGGGGCGTGCCCTCGAACACCACGCGCCCGCCGTCCGCGCCGGCGCCGGGCCCCATGTCGACGACGTGGTCGGCCAGCGCGATCACGTCCCGGTCGTGCTCGACGACCAGCACCGTGTTGCCCTTGTCCCGCAGCCGCAGCAGCAGGTCGCCGAGGCGGGAGACGTCCCGCGGGTGCAGTCCGACGCTGGGCTCGTCGAAGATGTACGTCATGCCGGTCAGGCTGGAGCCCAGGTGCCGTACGGTCTTCAGCCGCTGGCCCTCGCCCCCGGACAGCGTCGCGGTCTCCCGGTCGAGGCTGAGGTAGCCCAGGCCGATCGCCTCGATGCGCTCCAGCGCCGTGACGGCGGCCCCCGCGATCGGCGCGGCGAGCGGATCGTCGTCCAGCTCCCTCAGGACGGCGATCAGATCGCTCACCTGCATCGCCGCGCAGTCGGCGATGGACAGCCCGCGGATCCGCGTGGCCAGCGCCGCCTCGTTGAGCCGGGCGCCCGCGCAGCGCGGGCAGGTGTCCTCGGTGAGGAAGCGCTGCACCGTCTCGCGGGTACGGGCGCTGAGGGCGGACAGGTCCCGGTTCAGGTAGAGCCGCTCGAAGCGGTCGGCCAGCCCCTCGTAGTCGATGGCGCGCGATCCGCCGGTGTTGTCGACGTGCACGCGCGTGCCGCGCCCCCGCAGCAGGAACTCCCGCTCGGCGTCGGTGAACTCGCCGACCGGCTTGTGCACGTCCAGGTCGGTGGTGCGGGTGTACGTCTGCCCCTGCCAGGTGCCCACGGCGAACGGCGGGAAGAGGATCGCCCCGCCGGCGAGGGAGCGGGCCGGGTCGAGGATGCGGTCCCAGTCGGGCCGGACCGTGCGGCCCAGCCCGTGGCACTCGGGGCACATCCCGGACGGGTCGTTGAAGGAGTACGCCGTCGCCTCCCCGGCGCTCGGGCTGCCGCACCGGGAGAACAGCACCCGCAGCACCGCGTACACGTCGGTCATCGTGCCGACCGTGGAGCGGGAGTGCCCGCCGACCGGCCGCTGGTCGACCACGATCGCCGGCGACAGGTCCTCCATGGCGTCCGCGCGCGGCCGTTCGTACTTGGGCAGCCGGTTGCGCACGAACCACGTGAAGGTCTCGTTCAGCTGGCGCTGCGACTCGACGGCGATGGTGTCGAAGACGACCGACGACTTGCCCGAGCCCGAAAGGCCGGTGAACACGGTCAGCCGGCCTTTCGGGATGCGGAGGGTGACGTCCTTGAGGTTGTTCTCCCTGGCTCCGGTGAGGGTGATGTAGTCGCGCATGCCCCCGACGCTAGGCGGGATACCCGACAGCTTCTGGCGTGATTTCCTTCAGTTCCCCGTCGAGCAGCAGCCAGCGCGTGATGCCGAGGGACTGCAGGAACGGCAGGTCGTGGCTGGCCACCAGCAGCGCGCCCTCGTAGGACTCCAGGGCCGTGGTGAGCTGGCGCACGCTCGCCATGTCGAGGTTGTTCGTCGGCTCGTCCAGCATCAGCAGCTGCGGGGCGGGCTCGGCGAGCATCAGCGCGGCCAGGGCCGCCCGGAACCGCTCGCCGCCGGAGAGCGTGGCCGCCCTCTGGTCGGCGCGGGCGCCCCGGAACAGGAAGCGGGCCAGCTGCGCCCGGATCCGGTTGTTGGTGGCGCCCGGCGCGAACCGGGCCACGTTCTCGGCGACGGTCAGCTCGTCGTCGAGCACGTCGAGGCGCTGCGGCAGGAACCGCAGCGGGACGTGCACCGTCGCCTCGCCCGCCACCGGCGCCAGCTCACCGGCGATCGTGCGCAGCAGCGTGGTCTTGCCCGCGCCGTTGCGCCCGATCAGCGCGATCCGCTCGGGGCCGTACAGATCGAAGCCGCCCCCGACGCGCGCCCCGTGGGCGATTTCGAGGTCCCGCAGCGTGAGCACGCCACGGCCGGCGGGGACGGCGGTGTACGGCAGGTCGACACGGATCTCGTCGTCGTCCCGTACGGCCTCCGCCGCGTCGTCGAGCCGTTCCCTGGCCTCGGCGAGCCTCTCCTCGTGCAGGATGCGGTGCTTGCCCGCGGACTCCTGTGCCGCGCGCTTGCGTGCGCCCATGACGATCTTCGGCTCGCGTTTGTTGTCCCACATCTTCTGCCCGTACCGCTTGCGGCGGGCCAGCTTGACCTGGGCGTCGGCCAGTTCGCGTTTCTGCTTGCGCAGATCGGCCTCCGCCACGCGCAGCATGCGCTCGGCGGCCTCCTGCTCCACGGCCAGTGCCTCCTCGTAGGCGGTGAAGTTGCCGCCGTACCAGGTGATCTCCCCGCCGCGCAGGTCGGCGATCCGGTCGACCCGTTCCAGCAGTTCGCGGTCGTGGCTGACCACGACCGTCACGCCGGGCCAGGACTCCACGGCCGCGTACAGCCGGCGGCGGGCGTACAGGTCGAGGTTGTTGGTGGGCTCGTCCAGCAGCAGCACCTCCGGGCGGCGCAGCAGCAGCGCGGCCAGCCGCAGCAGCACGGACTCGCCGCCCGACACCTCGCCGACGGTGCGGTCCAGGGCGAGATGGCCGAGGCCGAGTTCGCCAAGGGTGGCGAGCGCGCGCTCCTCGACGTCCCAGTCGTCGCCGAGGGTCTCGAAGTGCTCCTCGGCGGCGTCGCCCGCCTCGATGGCGTGCAGCGCGGCCCGCCGGGCGGCGATGCCGAGCGCCTCGTCGACGCGCAGGGTGGTGTCGAGGGTGACGTTCTGCGGCAGGTAGCCGATCTCGCCGGTGGCGCGCACGGTGCCGTCGGACGGGGTCAGTTCGCCGGCGATCAGCTTCAACAGGGTCGATTTGCCGGACCCGTTGACGCCGACGAGCCCGGTGCGGCCGGGACCGAACGCGGCGTCGAGGCCGTCGAGGACGACCGTGCCGTCGGGCCAGGCGAAGGACAGGGCGGTACAGGTGAGGGAAGCGGACATGAAGGCCTCGCGGTTGCTCGATGTGAGACGGGGGGCAAACGCGTGTCGAGACACCGCGAGACGGCAACCGCAGAGGGTCCGGTGAGGCACGGGGGAGCGAAAAAACGAAGCCCTGCGCCGGGGGACGGCTCGTATGCCGAGGTCGCACGCAACGCACACCTGACGGGTGTGACGCGGTGTCTCAGGACCTCAGACGAGCAACGTCCTTCTCCAATCGACGGCAACAGGACCGCTGTACAGCGTACGAGGGGGCTGGGGGACTGTCAACGAATTAACGGCGGACGCGGCAGGGACCGGGCCGGGAGCGGCCGGCGCGGCGCGCACGGGCGACGGGTCCGCACCCGGGCGCGGACAGCGGGGCACCCATTCACGCGCGGACGGCGTGGACGACCCTTACACCCGGACGGCGTGGGCGTACTGGCGCACGGACGGCGGGCGTGGACGCACTCACGCGCGGACGGCGTGCACGCACCCCCACGCGCGCGGGGCGCCTAGCAGGCGTCCCGCATCAGCTCGGCCAGGCCGTGGTCCATGTCGAGCTGCAGGTGCTCCAGGCCCACCGGCACCAGTGCGCACGTGGCCCGCAGGAAGCGCTGTATCTCGCCGGTGCGGACATGGATGACGGCCGTGCCCTCGGGGGCGTGGAACTCCAGGACCGTCCGGTCGAAGCCGTACGGCCGCACCCGGACGTCGCCGTGGCCCTGCGGGCTCTCCAGACCGTCCGCGAGCAGCTCACGGGCGAAGGTCCAGCACACCTCCACGCCCTCCAGGGTGGCCGGCGCGGGGAAGCTCATACGGACCGCGAACGGATCCCGGCGGTCGTAGTGCAGCGTGGCGGGGATGTTCGGCATCCGGGGCGCGGCGGCGACGAGACGCGCCTGGACGGGCTGCTCGATGACGGTGGACAACGCCTTGCTCCCTTGTGACGGCGGGACGGACGGAGGGCGGATGAGGCCGGTCACAGGAAGAGACGTCGGAACCGGCCGATCCGTGCACACACAAAGCGAGTGACCTCTGTCACCGCGTTCATGCACGGCGACGGCCGCCGCTTCGCCCCCCGTGTCGCGGCCACTTGGGGCGCGGGGCGCTCTGGACGGCACCCGGGCCTTCGGCTAGCTTCGCCCGCCATGACGACCATGGGGCGCAGGGGACGCAAGGGCAGCAGAGTGGCGGCGGGAGTGCTGTGCGGGGTGGCGCTGGCCGCCCTGACCGCCGTACCGGCCGAGGCAGGCGACGGCGGGCAGCGGGCGCAGCCGGCGCCGCACTGGGCGGTCAAGGACACCGGCGCGCCCACCGTCCGCTTCCGCGGGCTGGCCGCCGTCGACCGGGACACGGCCTGGCTGGCCGGCACCCAGGGGACCGTGCTGCGCACCACCGACGGCGGCGCGACCTGGCGGAACGTCTCCCCGCCGGGCGCGGGCGCGCTGCAGTTCCGGGACGTCGAGGCGTTCGACGCGCGCCGGGCGGTGGTGCTCGCCATCGGCGAGGGCGAGGACTCGCGGGTGTACCGCACCGAGGACGGCGGCCGCACCTGGACGGAGTCCTTCCGCAACACCGACCCGAAGGCGTTCTACGACTGCATGGCCTTCTTCGACCGGCGGCACGGTCTGGCGATGAGCGACCCGGTCGACGGGCGGTTCCGCATCCTGTCCACGAGCGACGGCGGCCGCTCCTGGACGGTGCTGCCGTCACGCGGCATGCCCGCCGCGCTCGACGGCGAGGCGGGCTTCGCCGCGAGCGGCCAGTGCCTGGTCACCTCCGGGCCGAAGGACGTCTGGCTGGCCACCGGGGGAGGCGCTCACGCGCGCGTGCTGCACTCCGCGGACCGCGGCCGCACCTGGACGGCCTCCGAGGCGCCGGTCCCGGCCGGCGACCCGGCCCGCGGCGTCTTCGCGCTAGCCTTCCGCGACCGCGCCCACGGACTCGCCGTCGGCGGCGACTACCGCCCCGGCGAGCCCTCGCCGCTCGCCGCCGCGGTGAGCTCCGACGGCGGCCGCACCTGGCGCCCGGCGGACCGCCCGCCGCCCGCCTACCGCTCCGGGGCCGCCTGGCTCCCGCACAGCCGCGGCACCGCGCTCGCCGTCGGTCCCACGGGCACCGACCTGACCACGGACGGCGGCCGCACCTGGCGCACCGTCGACACCGGCTCCTACGACACCGTGGACTGTACGGCGGACCGGGCCTGTTGGGCCGCGGGCGAGCAGGGCCGTGTGGCCCGCATGGAGCCCTGAAACAGGCCCCGCAGGTCGGATTCGGGTGCAATGGGGGTACTCGGGGACCGCAGCCGGAAGGAAGTGAACGCAGATGCCACGCGGTTCCAGCCCCAAGCGGGAACGCCAGTACGAGCACATCAAGGAGAGCGCCGAGAAACGCGGCGCGAGCACCGGGCGCGCCAAGGAGATGGCGGCCCGGACGGTCAACAAGGAACGCGCTCGCTCCGGCGAGTCGAAGACGGCGAGCCGCACCTCCACCCAGGACATGTCGTCCGGGAAGAGGGGCGGCCAGCGCTCCGGGAAGGGCTCCCAGGGCCCGACCTACGACCAGCTGTACGAGGAGGCCAAGCGCCGGGACATCTCCGGCCGTTCGAACATGAACAAGAGCGAGTTGCAGCGCGCCCTCGGCAAGTGAGCCGGTCGCTCAGCCGAGGGTCTCGCGGTGGCGCTCCAGCTCGGGCGCCGTCTTGGTGGCGACGAACTCGGTGATGCGGTACTCGCAGACGCCCGCGGCGACGAAGGGGTCGCTCGCGGCGATCGCCTCGATGCGCGCGCGGTCCCCCGCGACGGCGATGATCACCCCGCCGTCGCGGGGTTCCTTGCGTCCGGAGGCCAGGAAGTGGCCCTGGGCGTACTGCTCTTCCAGCCACCCGACGTGGTCCTTCAGGACGGCGTCGACGGCCTCGAGCGGGGCGGTGTAGGTCAGCTCCATCACGAACATGATCAGGAGCGTACGCGGGGTCCGCCGGCGCGTCGTAGGCTCGGGCCATCATGACGACCGTACGCATCCCCGCGGGCTGGCCCGCGACCGAGGAAGAGGCCCGGGCCGTCCAGGACGAACTGCGGGCGCGCGTGGTGCTCGACGAGCCCGGCCCCGAGCCCGGCACCGGCCGGGTGACCGGCGTCGACGTGGCCTACGACGACGACCGCGACCTCGTCGCCGCCGCGGCCGTGGTGCTGGACGCCGCGAGCCTCGACGTCGTCGCCGAGGCCACCGCCGTCGGCCGGGTCTCCTTCCCGTACGTGCCCGGGCTGCTGGCCTTCCGCGAGATCCCGACGGTGCTGGCCGCGCTCGACGCGCTGCCCTGCGCGCCGGGTCTGGTCGTCTGCGACGGCTACGGCCTCGCCCACCCCCGGCGCTTCGGGCTGGCCAGCCACCTCGGAGTGCTCACCGGGCTGCCCACCATCGGCGTCGCCAAGAACCCGTTCACCTTCACCTACGACGCGCCGGACGCGCCCCGCGGCTCCTCCTCCCCGCTGCTGGCCGGCGAGGAGGAGGTCGGGCGGGCGCTGCGCACCCGCGACGGTGTCAAACCGGTCTTCGTGTCCGTGGGCCACCGGGTGAGCCTGGCCGGGGCCTGCGCCCACACGCTGGCGCTGACGCCGGCCTACCGGCTGCCGGAGACGACCCGCCGGGCCGACGCGCTGTGCCGCCGGGCGCTTCAGGAGGCGACGACCCGCCAGGCACCCACCTCCTTGTAGTCCGCGTCGTACACGGCCGCCCCGTCGCCGGGCTCCAGCGGGTAGTGCCGGACGTTCCCGGCCCAGTACCGCAGGATGCGGCCGAGCTCCCGCGCCTTGTCCTCGCTGCTCGCCGCCTCGTCCAGGGTGATGTCGAGAAGGAACTTCATGCCTTCCATCGTTTCATTGACGTGCCCGGTGAGACTTTGCACGACGGCGGGCAGGCGGGCCGGGCATGATGACGGTGAAAGTCTCAAACGGGGTGCACACACGGACGCACGCGCGCGTGCGTGCTCGGCACGCGCCTCCCGCAGGTGTGATGAGTACGGGTACTGAGTACGCGTACGGATGTGGCGCGGGCCGGCGGCCGGAAGGCTGGCCGCATGACGACACATCGCGCCGCCAAGCCCCTCACCGACCCCGCCCGGCCCGTCGAGCGCGCCGTGAACGCGGCGCTCGTCCTCGCCGTGCTCGCCGGACTGGCCTGGATCGGCGGGATGGTCTACACGCTGGTGTCCTGGCCGTTCTAGGGAGACACCCCCCAAGGGGCGGCGCCGCTGCGGCCCGCGCTGTGCGGCGTCCGCGCCGCCGCTGCGCCTCAGCGGCGGGCCGCGACCCGGAAGCCGATGCCCGCCGCCCGCAGCCGCTCGGTCAGGGCCTCGCCCATGGCCACGGCCGTGGTGACCTGCCCGGAGGTCTCCGGCAGGGCGTCCAGCGCCAGGGACTGGGCCGCCTCGGCGAAGATCTTCGCCGTCTCGCCGTAGCCGGGGTCGCCGCCCGAGACCTCGGTGAAGACGCGCCGGCCGCCGCCCTCGCCGACGAAGCGCACCCTGAACCAGCTGCGCGCCCGCTTCTCGGCGCTCGGCCCCTCCCCGGGGCGGACCCGCTCGGACAACCAGCGCCGCGCGGGCGGCACTTGGGAGGCCACCGCGAGGGCGCCCACGGCGGCGATCCCGCCGGCCGCGACCGGCAGCCGGCGCACGGCCGCGTAATGGCGGTAGCGGAAGTCGGGCCCGTAGCGGTCCAGGGAGCGCGCAGAACGCTGCACGACCTGCGGGTCGATCGTGGGCAGCGGCAGCGCCCAGGCGCCGATCTCGGGGGCGTAGCGCGGCGCGCCGATCGGGGCCGTCGCACGGCGGCCCACCAGCCGCGGTTCGTGCCGGGCGCGGTCCCGGGCCGCGGCCAGCATCTGCCGTCCGCGCGCGAACTGGCCCAGCGCCGAGGCGAGGGTGCCACCGGAGAAGGCCGCGTCGACGGAGACGAAGCCGTCCACGGTCAGCGGCACGTCCGGCGGCAACTGCCCCACGGTGAACAGCACGCCGAGATCGTGCGGCACCGAGTCGAAGCCGCACGCGTGCACCAGGCGCGCGCCCGTCTCCCGCGCGCGTGCGTCGTGCCGGACGTACATCAGGTCCACGAACTCCGGCTCGCCGGTGAGGTCCAGATAGTCGGCGCCGGTGTCCGCGCAGGCGGCGACGAGCTGCTCGCCGTAGCGGATGTACGGGCCGACCGTCGTCGCCACCACGCGCGCGTGCTCGGCGAGTGCGCGCAGCGAGGACGCGTCGGCGACGTCCGCACGCAGCACCCCGATCCGCTCGCCGCCGGGCAGCCCCTCGCGCAGCCGCTCCAGCCTCGTCGTGTCGCGTCCGGCTATCGCCCAGCGCAGGTCGTCGGGCGCGTGCGCGGCGAGGTACTCCGCGGTGAGCGTCCCGACGAAGCCGGTGGCTCCGAAGAGCACGAGGTCGTACGGACGGTCCGTCCTGCTCAGCCTGCTCATGACACCCCTCGGTTGCTCGGCAGCCTGCTGGGACACCCGTCGGTGCGCACGGCCGCGCCGCTGTCGGTGGCCGAGGCTAGCGTGAGGAGTGCGCGAGCCGACGACGAGGCCGGAGGTGGCGGATGGCCGTGGCCGGAAACGCCCTGCGGAAGTGGGAGAAAGTGCGCGCATTCGCGCTCTCCCTGCCGGGGGCGGCCGAGGAGTTCCCCTGGGGCGAGACGGTCGCCAAGGCCGGCAAGAAGGTGTTCGCCTTCCTCGGTGCGACCGACGGCGGCCACCCCCTGGCGGTGACCGTCAAGCTCACCGACGAGGCGGCCCACGCCCACGCCCTGACCTGCCCGGGCGCCGAGCCCGCGGGGTACGGCCTGGGCCGGGCCGGCTGGGTGCGCATCCCGCTGGAGGAGAAGGGCGCGCCGGCCGCCGAGCTGCTGTGCGACTGGGTGGAGGAGAGCTACCGCGCCGTCGCGCCCAAGCGACTCGTCGCCGAGCTGGACGCAGGGTGAGGCCCCTGCTGTCCATAATTGGCTAAGCGCTTGCTCGCCCGGGTCTTGTGCCCGGTGGAACCCGTTCTTAGCATCACTGGTGTTACATCAGTAGTGTCACAGCGAGGGGGCTGGATGGCCACGGCAGGGACGACGCCTCGGCACGGGCCGCCGACGACGCCTGGGCACGGGCCGCTGACCGGCGTGCGCGTGGTGGAGCTGGCCGGCATCGGCCCCGGCCCGTTCGCCGCCATGCTCCTGGCCGACCTGGGCGCCGACGTGGTCCGCGTCGACCGCCCCGGCGGCCCCGGCCTCGGCATCGACCCGGCCTACGACGTCACCAACCGCAACAAGCGCTCGGTGGTGATCGACCTCAAGGCCGCCGACGGCCCGGACCGCGTCCTCGCCCTGGCCGCCCGCGCCGACATCCTCGTCGAGGGCTACCGCCCCGGCGTCGCCGAACGCCTCGGCGTCGGCCCGGACGCCTGCCACGCCCGCAACCCCCGCCTGGTCTACGGCCGGATGACCGGCTGGGGCCAGGAGGGCCCGCTCGCCCACCGGGCCGGCCACGACATCGCCTACATCGCCCTCACCGGCACCCTCGGCATGATCGGCGCCCCCGACCAGCCGCCCCCGCCCCCGGCCAACCTGCTCGGCGACTACGCCGGCGGCTCCCTCTACCTGGTCGTCGGCGTCCTCGCCGCGCTGCACCACGCGCGCGTGAGCGGCACCGGCCAGGTCGTCGACGCCGCCATCGTCGACGGCACCGCCCACCTGTCCGCGATGATCCACGGCATGCTCGCGGCCGGCGGTTGGCAGGACCGGCGCGGCGCCAACCTCCTCGACGGCGGCTGCCCCTTCTACGGCACCTACGAGACCGCCGACGGTCGCCACATGGCCGTGGGCGCGCTCGAGCCGCAGTTCTACGACACGTTCGTGGACCTGCTCGGCATCGACGGCGAGCTCCCGGACCGGCACGACGTCGCCCGCTGGGGCGAGCTGCGCGAGGCGGTCGCCACTCGCTTCAAGGCCCGCACCCGGGACGAGTGGACGGCCCTGTTCGAGGGCTCCGACGCCTGCGTGGCGCCCGTCCTCTCGCTCGGCGAGGCCCCGCACCACCCCCACCTGGCCGCCCGCGGCACTTTCGCCGACCACGGCGGCATCACCCAGCCGGCCCCCGCGCCCCGCTTCTCCGCCACCCCGGCCACGATCCGCAGCGGCCCCGCACAGCCCGGCGCCGACACCGACGACGTGGCCCGCGACTGGGACGTACCCGAACTGCTGCGGCCGCCGTCCACCGACCCCCAGCCGTCCTCCCACCCTCAGCGAAAGGCCTCCTCGTGAGCACCGAAGCGTACGTGTACGACGCGATCCGCACCCCGCGCGGACGCGGCAAGGTCAACGGCTCCCTGCACGGCACGAAGCCCGTCGACCTGGTCGTCGGCCTCATCCACGAGATCCGCGCCCGTTTCCCGGGCCTGGACCCCGCGGCGGTCGACGACATCGTGCTCGGCGTGGTCGGCCCGGTCGGCGACCAGGGCTCCGACATCGCGCGGATCGCCGCGATCGCCGCCGGCCTGCCCGACACGGTCGCCGGCGTCCAGGAGAACCGCTTCTGTGCCTCCGGCCTGGAGGCCGTCAACCTGGCCGCGGCCAAGGTCCGTTCCGGCTGGGAGGACCTGGTCCTCGCGGGCGGCGTGGAGTCGATGTCCCGGGTGCCGATGGCCTCCGACGGCGGCGCCTGGTTCAACGACCCGATGACCAACCTCGCCACCAACTTCGTGCCGCAGGGCATCGGCGCGGACCTCATCGCCACCATCGAGGGCTTCACCCGCCGCGACGTCGACGAGTACGCGGCCCTGTCCCAGGAGCGCGCGGCCACCGCCTGGAAGGAGGGCCGCTTCGAGCGCTCCGTCGTGCCCGTGAGGGACCGCAGCGGCCTCGTCGTCCTCGACCACGACGAGCACCTGCGCCCCGGCACCACCGCCGACTCCCTCGCCAAGCTCAAGCCGTCCTTCGCGGACATCGGCGAACTCGGCGGCTTCGACGCGGTCGCGCTGCAGAAGTACCACTGGGTGGAGAAGATCGACCACGTCCACCACGCCGGCAACTCCTCCGGCATCGTCGACGGCGCCTCCCTGGTCGCCATCGGCTCGAAGGAGGTCGGCGAGCGCCACGGCCTCACCCCGCGCGCCCGCATCGTCTCCGCCGCCGTGTCCGGCTCCGAGCCCACCATCATGCTCACCGGCCCCGCCCCGGCCACCCGCAAGGCGCTCGCCAAGGCCGGCCTCACCATCGACGACATCGACCTCGTCGAGATCAACGAGGCGTTCGCGGCGGTCGTGCTGCGCTTCGTGAAGGACATGGGCCTGTCCCTGGACAAGGTCAACGTCAACGGCGGCGCCATCGCGCTGGGCCACCCGCTCGGCGCGACCGGCGCCATGATCCTCGGCACCCTCGTCGACGAACTGGAGCGCCAGGACAAGCGCTACGGCCTCGCCACCCTGTGCGTCGGCGGCGGCATGGGCATCGCCACGATCGTCGAGCGCGTCTGACCTTCCCAACGGATCACCACGGCCATCATGGACCATCACGGAGCAGCTTCCATGAGCACTGAGCCCACCACCATCCGCTGGGAACAGGACGACACCGGCGTCGTCACCCTCGTCCTCGACGACCCGAACCAGTCGGCCAACACCATGAACCAGGCCTTCCGCGACTCGCTCGCCGCGGTCGCCGACCGCCTGGAGGCCGAGAAGGACACGATCCGCGGCGTCATCGTCACCTCCGCCAAGAAGACCTTCTTCGCCGGCGGCGACCTGCGCGACCTCATCCGCGTCACCCCCGAGACCGCGCAGGACCTCTTCGACGGCGGCATGGCCATCAAGCGCAACCTGCGCCGCATCGAGACCCTCGGCAAGCCCGTCGTCGCCGCGATCAACGGCGCGGCCCTCGGCGGCGGCTACGAGATCGCGCTCGCCTGCCACCACCGTGTCGCCCTGGACGCCCCCGGCTCCAAGATCGGCTGCCCGGAGGTCACCCTGGGCCTGCTGCCCGGAGGCGGCGGCGTGGTGCGCACCGTCCGGCTGCTCGGCATCACCGACGCCCTGCTGAAGGTCCTCCTCCAGGGCACCCAGTACAACCCGCGCCGCGCCCTGGACAACGGCCTGGTGGACGAGGTCGTCGACACCCGCGAGGAGCTGATCGCGCGGGCCCGCGCCTTCATCGACGCCCACCCCGAGTCGCAGCAGCCCTGGGACCGCCCCGGCTACCGGATCCCCGGCGGCACCCCGGCGAACCCGAAGTTCGCCGCCAACCTGCCCGCCTTCCCCGCCACCCTGCGCAAGCAGACAGGCGGCGCCCCCTACCCGGCCCCGCGCAACATCCTCGCCGCCGCCGTCGAGGGCGCCCAGGTGGACTTCGAGACCGCCCAGGTCATCGAGGCCCGCTACTTCGTGGAGCTGGCCGCCGGGCAGACCTCGAAGAACATGATCCAGGCGTTCTTCTTCGACCTGCAGGCCGTCAACTCCGGCGCCAACCGCCCGCAGGGCATCGAGCGCCGCCAGGTCCGCAAGGTGGCCGTCCTCGGCGCCGGCATGATGGGCGCCGGCATCGCCTACTCCTGCGCCCGCGCCGGCATCGACGTCGTCCTGAAGGACGTCGCCCTGGAAGCCGCCGTCAAGGGCAAGGGCTACTCCGAGAAGCTGTGCGCCAAGGCCGTCGCCAAGGGCCGTACGACGCAGGAGAAGGCGGACGCGCTGCTCGCCCGCATCACGCCCACCGCCGACGTCGCCGACCTCGCGGGGTGCGACGCGGTCATCGAGGCCGTGTTCGAGGACACCGCGCTCAAGCACAAGGTGTTCCAGGAGATCGAGTCCGTCGTCGCGCCGGACGCGCTGCTGTGCTCCAACACCTCCACGCTGCCCATCACCACCCTCGCCGAGGGCGTGGAGCGGCAGGCCGACTTCATCGGTCTGCACTTCTTCTCGCCCGTCGACAAGATGCCCCTGGTGGAGATCATCAAGGGCGAGCGCACCGGCGACGAGGCCCTCGCCCGCGCCTTCGACCTGGTACGGCAGATCAACAAGACGCCGATCGTCGTCAACGACTCGCGCGGCTTCTTCACCTCCCGGGTCATCGGCCACTTCATCAACGAGGGCGTGGCCATGGTCGGCGAGGGCATCGAGCCCGCCTCCGTCGAGCAGGCGGCGGCCCAGGCCGGCTACCCGGCCAAGGTGCTGTCCCTGATGGACGACCTGACGCTGACCCTGCCGCGGAAGATCCGCAACGAGACGAAGCGGGCGGTGGAGGAGTCCGGCGGCACCTGGACGGCGCACCCGGCCGAGGCCGTCATCGACCGCATGGTCGACGAGTTCGGCCGCCCCGGCCGCAGCGGCGGCGCCGGCTTCTACGAGTACGACGAGAACGGCAAGCGGCTGCGGCTGTGGCCGGGCCTGCGCGAGCACTTCACGCGGCAGGGACAGGAGATCCCCTTCCGGGACATGCAGGAGCGCATGCTGTTCTCCGAGGCGCTGGACACCGTCCGGCTGCTTCAGGAGGGCGTGCTGACCTCGGTCGCGGATGCCAACATCGGCTCGATCCTCGGCATCGGCTTCCCCGGCTGGACGGGCGGCGTGCTGCAGTACATCAACGGCTACGACGGCGGCGCCGGGGCAGGTGTCGGGCTGCCCGGCTTCGTGGCACGCGCGCGTGAGCTCGCCGAGCGCTACGGCGAGCGCTTCACCCCGCCGGCCCTGCTGGTGGAGAAGGCGGAGAAGGGGGAGACCTTCACCGACGCACGGTGAGGCGCCCGTCCGGGCACGGTCGCCGGGGAGCCACGGGTCGCCGTGTCACTCCTCGGCGCCGTCCAGCCACTCCCGCAGCTCCTCCCTGAGCGAGCGCTGGAAGGTCGTGAGGAGGGCCTGCACCACCAGCGGGTGCATATGGGCGGACAGCGACTTCACGTCCTGCGGGCCGCGGTCGGCGACCGCGGCCCGCAGCAGTTCCGACAGCTCCCGCGCCGCCGCGCGGGAGTGCTCGATCAGCACCGTGCGCGCGGCCAGCACGGTCTCCTGCGACAGCGGTACGTCCAGCAGCTCCACGCCGAGCCGCAGCAGACCGGCGTCCACACGCAGGCCGTCGCCCTCCGCGGTGACGACGCCCATCGACGTGAGCCGCCGCACCTCCTCGTCGCTCAGGGCACGGCCCGCCCGCCGCTCCAGCTCCTCCCGGCTCACCGACTCCACGGTCTCCGGCGCCCAGGAGGCGACCACCGCGCGGTGCAGCGCCAGGTCCCGGGCGCTCAGATCGGCCGGCAGCTGCCGCAGGTAGCGTTCGATCGCCGCGAGTGTCATGCCCTGCCGCTGCAGCTCCTCGATCAGCGCGAGGCGTGCCAGGTGACCGGCGCCGTAGCGGCCCACCCGGCGCGGGCCGAGGACGGGTGGCGGCAGCAGACCCTTGGTGCCGTAGAAACGGACCGTGCGCACGGAGACGCCCGCGCGGGCGGCCAGCTCGTCGATCGTGAGGGTCGGCTCCTCGGTCGTCGTCATGTGCAGCAGTATCACTGTCTCACCGGCGCTGTGACACCCGTTCTGCCACGTGGACGGTCATCCGCGCGCCGTGGACGTCCGGTGAACCCCGTGTGAGAAGAACCGCTCTGTGACGTGGGCCATCGCATGAAAGGTGATCTCTCTGGGAAACTGCTGCCTTGGTCTGTGCCGTGAGGGGGTGGTGCGGGCCAAGGCACGTACGAGTCCCGAGGGCAACCCCCGCGGGCACACCAGAGAGTGGAACCACCCGTGAGCAAGGACGCCGTGCACACGGCACAGGCCGCCGCCCACCCCGCGGCGACCGCAACGCCCGCGGACGCGGGCGACGCCGGTTACAGCAAGGATCTCAAGCACCGCCACGTCAACATGATCGCGATCGGCGGCGCGATCGGCACCGGCCTCTTCCTGGGCGCCGGCGGCCGTCTCCACAACGCGGGCCCCGCGCTCGCGCTGGCCTACCTGGTCTGCGGAATCTTCGCCTTCTTCGTGGTCCGCGCGCTCGGCGAGCTGGTCCTGTACCGCCCCTCCTCCGGATCCTTCGTGTCGTAC
The DNA here is from genome assembly GCF_043082085.1 of Streptomyces sp. NPDC014801. NCBI lineage: Bacteria > Bacillati > Actinomycetota > Actinomycetes > Kitasatosporales > Streptomycetaceae > Streptomyces > Streptomyces sp. NPDC014801. The sequence goes on from NZ_JBIBXG010000003.1 coordinate 393,298, forward strand.
GCGCGCGAGTTCCTCGGTGAGAAGGGCGCGTACGTCGCCGGCTGGATGTACTTCCTGAACTGGTCGACGACCGGTATCGCCGACATCACCGCGATCGCGCTGTACACGCACTACTGGAGCCTGTTCACGCCCATCCCGCAGTGGGTGCTGGCGCTGATCGCGCTCGCCGTGGTCCTCACCGTCAACCTCATCTCGGTGAAGATCTTCGGCGAGATGGAGTTCTGGTTCTCGATCGTGAAGGTGGCCACGCTGGTCGCGTTCATGCTGGTCGGCATCTTCCTGCTGGCCACGCAGCACGAGGTCGGCGGCCAGACGCCCGGGATGAGCGTGATCACCGACCACGGCGGGATCTTCCCGCACGGGGTGATGCCGGTGGTCCTGGTCATGCAGGGCGTGATCTTCGCGTACGCCGCGCTGGAGCTGGTCGGCGTCGCCGCCGGCGAGACCGCCGAGCCGGAGAAGGTCGTCCCCCGCGCGGTGAACTCCATCATGTGGCGCGTGGGCCTGTTCTACGTCGGCTCCGTCGTCCTGCTGGCGCTGCTGCTGCCGGGCTCGGTGTACTCCGCCGACGAGAGCCCCTTCGTCACCGTGCTGTCGAAGATCGGCGTGCAGGGCGCCGGCGACGTGATGAACCTGGTCGTGCTCACCGCGGCCATGTCCTCGCTGAACTCCGGCCTGTACTCCACCGGCCGCATCCTGCGCTCCATGGCGATGGCCGGCTCCGCGCCGAAGTTCACCCGCGTGATGAGCCGCAGCCAGGTGCCCTACGGCGGCATCCTGCTGACCTGCGGGATCTGCGTGCTCGGCGTGGGCCTGAACTACCTGGTGCCGAGCCAGGCCTTCGAGATCGTGCTGAACGTCGCCTCCCTCGGCATCATCAGCACCTGGGTGATCATCATGGTCTGCCACCTGGTCTTCGTCCGCCGGGCGAAGGCCGGCCTGGTCACCCGGCCGCACTTCCGCCTGCCCGGCAGCCCCGTCACGGAGATCGCCACGGTCGCGTTCCTGCTGGCCTGCCTCGGCATGATGTGGAACGACCCGGAGGTCGGCCGCAAGACCCTGCTGCTGCTCCCGGTGATCGCGCTCATGCTGATCGCCGGCTGGTACGGCGTGCGCCGCCGCGTCGCCCAGAACACGGAATCCGAACTGACGGACCTGACGAAGTAGCAGCTCACCGCCCTTGTCAGAGGCATCGCCTACGGTGGCGTCATGTCGGAGATCACGTATGTCCGGGGTGACGCCACCGTGCCGTTCGGCAAGGGCGTCAAGCTGATCGCCCATGTCTGCAACGACCTCGGGGGCTGGGGGAAGGGCTTCGTCCTGGCGCTGTCGCGTCGCTGGCCGGAGCCCGAGAAGGCCTACCGCGCCTGGCACCGCGACCGCGCGGCGAACGACTTCGCCCTCGGCGCCGCGCAGTTCGTCCAGGTCGAGCCGTACGTCTGGGTGGCCAACATGATCGGCCAGCGCGGCATACGCACCGGCAGCAACGGCGTCCCGGTCCGCTACGAGGCGATCGACGCCGCACTGGCCCGGCTGGCGGACAAGGCCCTCGAGTTCGGCGCCTCCGTGCACATGCCCCGCATCGGCTGCGGCCTGGCCGGCGGCCGGTGGTCCCGCATAGAGCCGCTGATCACCGAGCGGCTGGTGCGGCGGGGCGTCCCCGTGACGGTCTACGACCACGACTGACGGACCCGCGGACCCGCGGCAGCCCGGCCGGCCGAACGTTCGCACCTGCCGGGCCTGCCGGGCCTGCCGGGCCTGCCGGGCTGTCCGGGCCTGCCGCACCGGCCGGGCTTCCGGGCCGGTGCGGTCGCGCCGCCCCGGCCCGGCGCCGGGATCAGTGGCCGTGGATCTCGTTCGTTGCCGCGATCTTCTTCCAGGACTTCGGCTGGGCCGGGGACGCCACCGTGCGCGGGGTCGCCTTCGCCGTGCGGGCCGCCGGGGTGGCCGGCTTCACCGGCTCGTACAGCCAGGTGTCGAAGAGCGCCGCGAGCGGCTTGTCGGACACCTGTTCGGCGTAGCGCTGGAAGTCGGCGACCGAGGCGTTGCCGTAGGCGTGCCGCTGCGGCCAGCCCTTGAGGATCGCGAAGAACGCGTCGTCACCGATCGCGTTGCGCAGCGCCTGGATGGCCAGCGCGCCCCGGTCGTAGACGGCGATGTCGAACTGGTTGTCCGGCCCGGGGTCGCCCGGCTTCACCGTCCAGAACGGATCGTCGGCCGGGTGCGAGGCGTACACGTAGTCCGCCAGCTCCTGCGCCGTGCCCTCGCCCTCGTGCTCCGACCACAGCCACTGCGCGTACCGCGCGAAGCCCTCGTTGATCCAGATGTCCTTCCAGCTCTTGAGGGACACGCTGTCGCCCCACCACTGGTGGGCCAGCTCGTGCACGACGACCGACGTGTTCGAGCCGTTCGCGAACTGCCGCGGGCTGTAGTACACGCGGGTCTGCGTCTCCAGCGCGTAACCCGTCGTCGTGTTGGGCACATAGCCGCCCGCCGAGGAGAACGGGTACGGCCCGAAATAGCCGCTGAGCCAGTCGACGAGCTCCCCGGTGCGCTCCACGCTCGCCCGCGCCGCCCCGTCGTTGTCGCCGAGGTCCTTGCTGTAGGCGTTGACCACCGGCACGCCGCCCTCGGAGGTGGACGTCGTGATGTCGAACTTCCCGAGCGCCAGCGTGGCCAGATAGGTCGCCTGCGGCTTGTTCTGCCGCCAGTTCCAGCGGGTCCAGCCGAGCTTGGAACTCGTCGACTGCAGCGTGCCGTTGGACAGCGCCTGCGTCCCGTCCGGCACCAGCACCGACACGTCGTAGGTGGCCTTGTCCAGCGGGTGGTCGTTGCTGGGGAACCACCACCAGGCGGCCTCGGGCTCGTTCGCCGCGATGCCGCCGTCCGGTGTGCGGTGCCAGCTGGTGAAGCCGTACGCCTTCTTCGACGACGGCACCCCGGTGTAGCGCACGACGACAGTGACGGCCGTCCCCTTGGGCAGCGGCGTCCTCGGCGTGACGACGAGCTCGTGCTCACCGGACGTGGTGAAGGCTGCCTTGACGCCGTTGACGCGGACCTCGCTCACGTCCAGCAGGAAGTCCAGGTCGAACCGCGACAGGTCCTGCGTGGTGCGCGCCAGGATCGTCGCCGTGCCCTCCAGCTCGTCGGTGGCCGGCTGGTACTTCAGCCTCAGGTCGTAGTGGGAGACGTCGTATCCGCCGTTGCCGTAGGCCGGGTAATAGGGGTCGCCGATGCCCGGGGCGCCGGGGGTGAAGCTCGCCGCCGATGCCGGGATCGCCAGCAGGACGGAGGCGGCGGCCAGTGCGCCCGGCGCGATGATTCTGCGGTGCACGAAAGCTCCAAGTCGTAGGGGACCGAAGTTCGTTCGAGCCTATTGAGTCCCTCGGCCCCCGGTCATGTCCATGGCCCCTGCTGTCACACGATCGCCATTCAGCCGTCATGACCGAAGCACGCCCACGCACCTCACCGACCCCCGTGTGCCGTCTTCTGCGCGGGAGTTGACCGTTGTAGCGTCCGCGCATGCCCAAACCCACGCGCTTCACGACCTGGAGAACGCTGGTGACCGCCGCGGTCGCCGCCCTGGCGGCCGCTCTCCTCACCCCGGCCGCCGCGCACGGCACCCCGCGCGAGAGCCGGCCCGTCTACTCGTACGAGCACGCCATCCGCGAAGCCGTCTGGGTGGACACCGGATACGACGGCGACGGCGACGGCCGCACCGACCGCGTCGCCGCCGACATCGTCCGCCCCCGCGAGCCGGCCGCCCACGGCCGCAAGGTGCCCGTCATCATGGACGCCAGCCCCTACTACTCCTGCTGCGGACGCGGCAACGAGAGCCAGAAGAAGACCTACGACACGCACGGCCACGTCGTGGGGATGCCGCTGTTCTACGACAACTACTTCGTCCCGCGCGGCTACGCCTTCGTCGGCGTCGACCTGGCCGGCACCAACCGCTCCGACGGCTGCGTCGACGTCGGCGGCCGCTCCGACGTCCTGTCCGCCAAGGCCGTCGTCGACTGGCTGAACGGCCGCGCCAGGGCGTACACCTCCCGCACCGGCACCACCACCGTCGAGGCCGGCTGGACGAACGGCCGCACCGGCATGATCGGCAAGAGCTGGGACGGCACCATCGCCAACGGCGTCGCCGCCACCGGCGTCAAGGGCCTGAAGACCGTCGTCCCGATCAGCGCCATCTCCTCCTGGTACGACTACTACTTCCAGCAGGGCGCCCCGCTGTACGACTCCGGCCCCGAGTGGCTCTCCGACTACGTCGACAGCCCCGACGCCCGCGCCCGCTGCGCCGCCGTCCAGCGGCAACTCGTCGACGGCGCGCCCCGCAGCGGCGACTGGACCCCGCTGTGGACCGCACGCGACTACGTCAAGGACGCGAAGAAGGTCCGCGCGAGCGTCTTCCTGGTGCACGGCATGCAGGACCTCAACGTGCGCACCAAGCACCTCGGCCAGTGGTGGGACGCGCTCGCGAAGAACGGCGTCCACCGCAAGATCTGGCTCTCCCAGACCGGCCACGTCGACCCCTTCGACTTCCGCCGCGGCGCCTGGGTGGACACCCTGCACCGCTGGTTCGACCACGAACTCCTCGGCTACGACAACGGCATCGACCGCGAACCGATGGCCGACATCGAGCGCGGCCCCGACCAGTGGGTCACGTCGCCCGTGTGGCCGCCGCGCGACACCCGGGCCACCGTCCTGCGCCCCGCCCCCGGTGACCGGCCCGGCACCGGCACCCTCGGCCTGCGCCGGGCCGGCGGCACCGCGACCTTCACCGACGACCCGGCGCACGGCGAGACCGACTGGGCCGCGCACCTCGACCAGCCGACCCCGGACAAGGCCGGCTTCACCACCGTGCCGCTCACCCGCGACCTGCGCCTGTCCGGCTCCGCGCAGGTGACCGTCACGGCGACCCCCACCACGGCCACGGCCCATCTGTCGGCCGTGCTCGTCGACGTCGGCCCCGCCACCATCCGCGACTACGGCGACGCGGGCGAGGGCATCACCACCCTCACCGACCGCACCTGCTGGGGTGCGAGCAGCGCCGGCGACAGCGCCTGCTTCCTGACGACGCGGGCGAAGACCACCGACGTCGGCTTCACCGTGGTCAGCCGGGGCTGGGCGGACCTCGGCACCTCCGCGCACGCCGGCAAGGGCGGGCCGCTGACCCCCGGCCGGCCGTACACCCTCACCGTCGATCTGGCGGCCACCGACCACGTCGTCCCGCGGGGCCACCGCCTCGCGCTGATCGTGGCCGGCACGGACAAGGACCTCATCGATCCGCCGTCCACCACGCCGACCCTCACCCTCGACCTGTCCCGGACCTCCGCCCGGGTGCCGCTGGCCGGCGGACCCGCCGCCTTCGCCCGCGCCACGGCGGGAGCGGCCGCCCCGGCCCCGCGTCCGACGGCTCCGGCGGCCGCGCACACGCCGCGTCCCACCTCCCGCATCCCGTAGAAGAGGCGGCCGCTCCCGCCCCGTAGGAGGAGAAGCGGCCGGGCCCGGCGCTCACGCCGGCCCGGTCGCCTCACGGCGCCCCGGACGGTAACGGAATGTGTCCCGCCGGGCACACATCGGTGACGGCGCGGGAATACTCACGGCATGTCTGCCGCGTACGCGACCTTCGGCCTGGCCCCGGCGACCCGTGCCGGCTCCGTCCGCACCGACGGCGGCTTCCAGGTGCACCGGGACTTCCTCGACTTCGTCGTCGACGGCCGCCCGCTGCTGTTCGAGCTGTCCGACCTGGACGCCGTCTCCCCGCTCGCCTCCGACGTGCCGCCCGCCATCCTCGCCGAGCAGGTCCGCGGACTGCTGCGGGAGGCCGACGCGCCCCTGCCCGGCGGGCGGTACGTCCTCTACGGCTGCCCCGAGTGCGCCGACCTGGCCTGCGGGGCGGTCACCGCGGTCGTCGAACGGGACGGCGAGGACTTCGTCTGGCGGGACTTCGCCTGGCAGACCCGCGACGACGTCGACCTGGAACGCGACGGCTACCACGGGATAGGGCCGTTCCGCTTCCGTGGCGCCGAGTACCGCGCGGCCCTGTCCGCGCTGCCTCAGGCGCGCCGCCGCCGGGTGCTGCTCATCGGGGCGCGCGTCGCCCTGCTCGCCAGGCTCGCCGCCGCCCTGCGCACCATCGGCATCGGCGCCGACATCGCGCACGACGCGGACGGCGTGCCCGCCGAGGAACTGCGCGGCTACGGCGCCGTCGTCTTCGGCCGGGGCACGGGCGAAGCCGAACGCGCCGGCGTGCGCCGGGCCTTCGCGGACGCCGGGGTGCCGGTCGCCTGCCTCGACGCGCTCGCGCCGATCGTGCCGCTGCTCGTCGCGCAGGTCGAACACGCCCTGGACCGCAGCCCCCTGGAGCAGCGCCGCCTGACCCGGCTGACCGCCACCCGGGCCGAGGCGGGCGTCGAGGTCACCTCACCCTGCCGGGTGCGGCTCACCGCGTACCGCCTGGACCGGCTCTCCCGCACCCACGCCCACGAGGTCTTCGACGGCATCCTCCCGCCCGGCAGCCACCGCGTCCCGCTGGAGGCCAAGGCGGTGCGGGGCGAGGCGTACCTGGTGGCGCGCACGGCGGGCGGCGTCCTCGTGGAACCGGTGCGCTGACCGGCGCGCAAGCACGGGAAGCCGCCGCAGGCCTCCGCCCGTCTCCCGACGGCAGAGCCTGCCGTTAGGATCGGCGCCCTGATGACTGCCACCCTCGTCGCCAAGAACCTCGCCGCCGGGCACGGCGACCGCTCGCTGTTCTCCGGGCTCGACCTCGTCGTCGCGCCCGGCGACGTGATCGGTCTGGTCGGTGCCAACGGCGCGGGCAAGTCCACCCTGCTGAAGCTGCTCGCGGGGCTCCTGCCGCCCGAGGAGGGCGAACTGCGGCTCTCCCCGCCCACGGCCACCGTCGGCCATCTGCCGCAGGAACCGGAGCGCCGGCCGGGGGAGACCGTGCGGGAGTTCCTGGCCCGCCGCACCGGCGTGGCCGCCGCCCAGCGCGCCATGGACGAGGCCACGCAGGGCCTGGTCGACGAGGTGCCCGGCGCGGACGACGCGTACGCGGCGAGCCTGGAGCGCTGGCTCGGCCTCGGCGGAGCCGACCTCGACGAGCGCGCCGAGGAGGTCGCCGACTCCCTCGGCCTCGCCGTCGGCCTGGACCAGCCGATGACGTCCCTGTCCGGGGGCCAGGCGGCCCGCGCCTCCCTCGCCTCGCTGCTGCTGTCCCGCTACGACGTCTTCCTCCTCGACGAGCCCACCAACGACCTCGACCTGGACGGCCTGGAGCGGCTGGAACGCTTCGTGAGCGGACTGCGCGCCGGCACGGTCGTCGTCAGCCACGACCGGGAGTTCCTCACCCGCACGGTCACCAAGGTCCTCGAACTCGACCTCGCCCAAGGGCGGATCAACCTCTACGGCGGCGGCTACGACGCCTACCTGGAGGAGCGCGAGGTGGCCCGCCGGCACGCCCGCGACGACTACGAGGAGTACGCCGACAAGAAGGCCGCGCTGGAGGACCGGGCCCGTACCCAGCGCGCCTGGATGGACAAGGGTGTCAAGAACGCCCGGCGCAAGGCGGGCGACAACGACAAGATCGGCCGCAAGTTCCGCAGCGAGGCCAGCGAGAAGCAGGCCGCGAAGGCCCGGCAGACGCAGCGGCTGATCGAGCGCCTGGACGTCGTCGAGGAGCCGCGCAAGGAGTGGGAACTGCGCATGGAGATCGCTGCCGCCCCGCGCTCCGGCGCGGTCGTGGCGAGCCTGCGGGACGCCGAGATCCGGCGCGGCGACTTCACCTTCGGCCCCGTCTCCCTGCAGATCGACTGGGCGGACCGGGTGGCGGTGACCGGCGCGAACGGCGCGGGCAAGTCCACCCTCCTCGGCGCGCTGCTGGGCCGGATCCCACTGGACGCCGGGCACGCGGCGCTCGGCTCGGGCGTGCTGGTCGGCGAGGTCGACCAGGCGCGGCGGCTGTTCCACGGGTCCGAGACCCTGCTGGACGCGTTCCACGCGGCGGTGCCCGACACCGAACCGGCCGACGTGCGCACCCTGCTCGCCAAGTTCGGCCTCAAGGCCGGCCACGTGCTGCGCCCGGCGGCCACGCTCTCACCGGGCGAGCGCACCCGGGCGGCGCTGGCGCTGCTGCAGGGCCGCGGCGTCAACCTCCTCGTCCTGGACGAGCCGACCAACCACCTCGACCTGCCGGCCATCGAGCAACTGGAGTCCGCCCTCGACGCCTACGAGGGCACGCTGCTGCTGGTCACCCACGACCGCCGCATGCTGGACGCGGTCCACGTCACCCGCCGCCTGGAGGTCGCCGACGGCAAGGTGACGGAACGCTAGAACCCCTCACTGCGCGGCGATGCGCGTCGCCAGTTGCGGATAGTGGACGACGAACCCGTCCGCGTCGATCTCCAGGTCGCTCCGGAAGGAACCGGAGGAGTAGCGCACCCGGCCGCCGCCGCCCGACAGGCGGGCGAGATGGGTGTAGGTCTGCCGGGACGGCCGGACCACCAGGCCCGGCACCGACACCCAGGCCATGAGGAACTCCTGCTCGCCCTCCGCCCGGTGCAGCGCGTGCCGCAGCACCGGCATGGTGTTGGTGAGCGGGCTGAGCCCGAGGTCGCAGTCGAGGGCGCCGGTCAGCTGGGGCAGCTCTTCCCCGTCGGCGCTCCAGCCGCCCCGGCCGTCGTGCCGCAGCTCCAGCGTGCGGGTGCGGGCGGCGGTCTCGGCGGTCACCCGCAGCCGGGTCGTGACGAAGCCGTCGGAGGTGTCGAGCTCGTAGGAGATCCAGTACGGCTCGGGCGTCGTGCCGACCGCACGGCCCCGGGCGTGCAGGACGTCCTCGCCGCGCTCGATCCACGCGGTCTCGCAGCCCCCGCTCGCCGGCACGTCCCAGGTGAGCACACGGGAAGTGGTCATACGGCCACTGTACGAGCGCGCCCGGCCCCGCCCCCTGCGGAACCGGAACCGGGCGCGCCCGTCGTATGTCCTAGCGGCGGCCCTTGCCCTCGCCCAGCAGGCCCGCGCGGCGCAGGGCGTCGGCCATGGCGCTGTTGGCCGGGGCTGGGGCCTGACGGCCGCCGCCGCCGTTCCCGCCGCCGCGGCCCTGGCGCTGCTGCGGCGGGCGCCCGCCGCGCTGCCGGCCGCCGCCGGGGGAGGCGGCCTTCTCCTGCGGGGCCGCCTCGTCGTCCAGCCGCAGCGTCAGCGAGATCCGCTTGCGCGGGATGTCGACGTCGAGGACCTTCACCTTCACGATGTCGCCGGGCTTGACGACGTCGCGCGGATCCTTGACGAACGTCTTCGACATCGCGGAGACGTGCACCAGACCGTCCTGGTGGACACCGACGTCGACGAACGCCCCGAAGGCGGCCACGTTGGTGACGACGCCCTCCAGGATCATCCCGGAGCTCAGGTCGGAGATCTTCTCCACGCCCTCCTTGAAGGTGGCCGTCTTGAAGGCGGGCCGCGGGTCCCGCCCGGGCTTCTCCAGCTCCTTGAGGATGTCGGTGACGGTCGGCAGGCCGAAGGTCTCGTCGACGAAGTCCTGCGGCCTGAGCGAGCGCAGCACCGAGGTGTTGCCGATCAGGGAGGCGACCTCCTGCCCGGTGGTCTTCACCATCCGCCGCACCACCGGGTAGGACTCCGGGTGCACGCTGGAGGCGTCCAGCGGGTCGCTGCCGCCGCGGATGCGCAGGAAGCCCGCGCACTGCTCGTACGCCTTGGGGCCGAGCCGCGGCACCTTCTTCAGCTCCGCGCGGGAGGTGAAGGGACCGTTGGCGTCGCGGTACGCGACGATGTTCTCGGCGAGCCCGGAGGTGATGCCGGAGACGCGGGCCAGCAGGGGCGCGGACGCGGTGTTCACGTCGACGCCGACGCCGTTCACACAGTCCTCGACCACCGCGTCCAGCGAACGGGACAGCTTCACCTCGGACAGGTCGTGCTGGTACTGGCCGACACCGATCGACTTCGGGTCGATCTTGACCAGTTCGGCCAGCGGGTCCTGCAGCCGGCGCGCGATGGACACCGCGCCGCGCAGCGACACGTCCATGTCGGGCAGCTCCTGCGAGGCGAACGCCGACGCCGAGTACACCGACGCGCCGGCCTCCGACACCATCACCTTGGTGAGGTTCAGCTCCGGGTGCTTGGCGATGAGTTCACCGGCGAGCTTGTCGGTCTCACGGGAGGCGGTGCCGTTGCCGATGGCGATCAGCTCGACCGCGTGCTCCTTCGCCAGCCGGGCCAGCTTGGCGATGGCCTCGTCCCACCGGTTCGCCGGGACGTGCGGGTGGATGACGTCGGTGGCGACGACCTTGCCGGTGGCGTCGACCACGGCGACCTTGACGCCGGTGCGGAAACCGGGGTCCAGGCCGAGCGTCGCGCGCGTGCCCGCGGGGGCGGCCAGCAGCAGGTCCCGCAGGTTGGCGGCGAACACGCCCACCGCCTCGTCCTCGGCGGCCGTGCGCAGCCTGAGGCGCAGGTCGATGCCGAGGTGGACGAGGATCCGGGTGCGCCAGGCCCAGCGGACCGTGTCCTTCAGCCACTTGTCGGCGGGACGGCCGCGGTCGGCGATCCCGAACTTCGCGGCCACGATGCCCTCGTACGACGACGGGCCGTCGGTGGGCTCCTCCGGCTCCAGGACGAGGTCGAGGACCTCCTCCTTCTCGCCGCGCAGCATCGCGAGGACGCGGTGCGAGGGCAGCTCGGTGAACGGCTCGGCGAAGTCGAAGTAGTCGGCGAACTTCGCGCCCGCCTCCTCCTTGCCCTCCCGCACCTTCGCGACCAGCCGGCCCCGCACCCACATGCGCTCGCGCAGCTCGCCGATCAGGTCGGCGTCCTCGGAGAACCACTCGGTGAGGATCGCGCGGGCGCCGTCCAATGCGGCCTGCGGGTCGGCGACGCCCTTGTCCGCGTCGACGAAGGCCGCGGCGGCCGCCGACGGGTCGACGGACGGGTCGCCCAGCAGGCCCTCGGCCAGCGGCTCCAGCCCGGCCTCGCGCGCGATCTGCGCCTTGGTGCGGCGCTTGGGCTTGTAGGGCAGGTAGATGTCCTCCAGCCGCGCCTTGGTCTCGGCGCCGCGGATCCGCGCCTCCAGCTCCTCGGTGAGCTTGCCCTGCTCGCGCACCGACTCCAGGATCGCCGTGCGACGCTCCTCCAGCTCCCGCAGATAGCGCAGCCGCTCCTCGATCGTGCGCAGCTGCGCGTCGTCGAGCATCTCGGTCGCTTCCTTGCGGTAGCGGGCGATGAAGGGCACCGTCGAACCGCCGTCGAGCAGCTCCACGGCGGCCTTCACCTGCCGCTCCCGTACGCCGAGCTCCTCGGCGATCCTGCCTTCGATGGACCCTACGAGGGGTGTGGTCACGATCCCGTACCGCCTTCTCCACTTCGGGTTGCGCGGCAATTGTGGCAGGCGGCACCGACAAAGGGGCAGCAGGGCGTGCCCGGCGCCGCGGCCGCGTCGGCGACGGCGCGCGGCGGCGGGCTCACGGGCTCGCGGGCCCCGGACCGGCGGGAAAGACGCCCGGGCCCTCAGGCCCCGTGCCCCCGCGCGGTTCCCGAGGCCCCGCCGAACAGCCGGGCAACGGCCCGGAACGGCAGCGTCACCACCGTGGCCACCGCCGAGCCGGTCTGCCGCAGTACGTCAGCGATCGCACGCAACACGGAACGTCCCCTCCGCTCTCGTTCGTCCGATGTGCCGCCCGGCCGGGCGGCCGGGCGCAGCGGAACGAGTACCGCGGGGCCGCACACCCATGCCGGTCCGGGGCGTGAGCGAGGACGGCGGTGGTCGTGCCCGCACCTTGCCGACCTCGGTATCGGCTCCCGCGCCGGCCGGCAGGGGGTAGGCCATGGCACAACCGGCAGGGGATACGCCATGGCAGGAAAGGTGGGGTACTCGTCATTGCCGCCATGACCCGCCCCGCGAAGAATCGCTGTCATGGCGCAGCGAACCGTTCTCTTCCTGCTCTTCGACGGCGTCCAGAGCCTCGACGTCACCGGCCCCCTGGAGGTCTTCGCGGGTGCCGAGCAGCACACCCCGGGCACCTACCGCCTGCGGACGGCGTCCCTGGACGGCGCCCCGGTGCGCAGCTCCAGCGGCCTGCTCCTCATCCCGGACGAGGCGCTGGCGGGCGTGGCCGATCCGCACACCCTTCTCGTCCCGGGCGGCCGGGGCACCCGGGATCCCGACCCCCGCCTGGTCGACTGGCTGCGGCACCACGGTCCGCGCGCCGGGCGGCTGGTGTCGGTGTGCACCGGCGCGATCCTGCTCGCCCGGGCCGGCCTGCTGGACGGCCGCCGGGCCACCACGCACTGGGCCTACTGCGACAAGCTCGCCCGCGACCACCCGGCCGTCCGGGTCGACCCGGACCCGATCTACGTGCGCGACGGACCGGTGCACACCTCCGCCGGGGTCACCTCCGGCATCGACCTCTCCCTCGCGCTCGTGGAGGAGGACCTCGGCCGCGACACCGCCCTTGCCATCGCCCGCCACCTGGTGGTGTTCCTGCGCCGGCCGGGCAACCAGGCCCAGTTCAGCGCCCAGCTCGCCGCTCAGACCGCGGCGCGCGAGCCGCTGCGCGAGGTCCAGCAGTGGATCACCGAACACCCCGAGGGCGACCTCGGCGTCGAGGCGCTCGCCGCCCGCGCCCGGCTGTCGCCCCGTCACTTCACCCGCGCCTTCCGCGCCGAGACGGGCATGACCCCCGGCCGGTACGTCGACCGGGTCCGCCTCGAACACGCCCGCCGGCTGCTCGAGGACACCGGCGACGGCGTGGAGGAGATCGCCCGCGCCAGCGGCTACGGCACCCCGGAGGCCATGCGCCGGGCCTTCGTCAAGGCGCTCGGCACCCCGCCGGCGGAGTACCGCCGCCGGTTCCGCCCCGCGACCGTCCACTGAAAGGGACCACCATGCAGATCGCCATCGTCGTCTACGACCGCTTCACGGCCCTCGACGCCGTCGGCCCCTACGAGATCCTCAGCCGCCTGCCGGACGCGCGGGTCTCCTTCGTCGCCGAACAGCCGGGACCCGTGCGCGCCGACACCGGATTCCTCGCCGTGACCGCCGACCAGGCCCTGCGGGAGCTGCCGCGCCCCGACATCGTGGTGGTCGCGGGCGGCCCGGGCACGTTCGAGCAGGCGGAGAACGAGACCCTGACGCAGTGGCTGCGCACCGCGGACGCCACCAGCACCTGGACGACCTCGGTGTGCTCCGGGTCGCTGCTGCTGGGCGCGGCGGGCCTGCTGCGCGGCCGCCGGGCGACGAGCCACTGGGTGGCGCTGGACCTGCTGCGCCAGTACGGCGCCGAGCCCACGGGGCAGCGGGTGGTCTTCGACGGCAAGTACGTCACCGCCGCCGGCGTCTCCTCCGGCATCGACATGGCGCTCGCCCTGGTCGGCCGGATCGCCGGCGACGAGCACGCCCAGGCCGTGCAGCTGCTGACCGAGTACGATCCCCAGCCGCCCTACGACGCGGGGGCGCCCGAGAAGGCGCCGGCGCACCTCGTCGAGGAGTTCCGCACCAACAGCCGGTTCAGCCTGACGTAGTCCAGGTGAAGCGCGGGGGCCGGCGTTCCAGGAACGCGGTGACGCCCTCCGTGGTGTCGGCGTTGCCGCGGGCCTGCCGCGCCCAGTGCGCCTCGCGGTCGGTGAGGCCGTTGGCGAACTCCTTGGCCGCGGCCTGCGTCAGCTGGGAACGGGAGGCCAGGACGCGGGTGAACTCCGCGACCCGCTTGTCCAGTTCGCCCTCGGGCAGCAGCTCGTCGACGAACCCGGTGCGCAACGCCCGCTCGGCGTCGATCAACTCGCCCGAGAACAGCAGGTACTTGGTGGTGGCAGGGCCGACCAGCGCGGCCAGCCGCCGGGTGGCGGAGGCCGGGTAGACGATGCCGAGCTTCGCGGGCGTCACCCCGAACAGCGCGCCCTGTTCGGCGAAGCGCAGATCGCAGGCGGCCGCGAGCTGGGCGCCGCCGCCCACGCAGTGGCCCCGCACCGCGGCCAGCGTCGGCTTGGGGAAGGCGGCGAGCGCCTCCTCGGCGAGCACGGCGAGACGCTGGGCCTCCTCGGGGGAGCCCTGGAGCGTGGAGATGTCGGCGCCCGCGCAGAAGGTTCCGCCGTCGCCGGTCAGCACCATCACCCGCACCCGCGCGTCGGCGGCCAGCGTCCGAAGCAGCGGCGGCAGCGCCCGCCACATCTCCGCCGTCATGGCGTTGCGCTTGGCCGGATGGCGGATGACGACGGTGGCGACGGCGTCGGTGACGCTGTGCAGCAGCTCGGGCTCCATGCGCCGGATGCTATCCACGCCGCTCGGGCGGCGGGCCGGGGGAGGGAGGTGAGACCGCCCACGAGGCCGGGGTGAGGCGGCGCACAGCGGGCGCGTGGGGGCGTCCGGTGGCACGCGCGGCGGTGCCGGCGGCAGGAGCGGACGACGGTCCCGGCAAACCCGTACAACCCGAAGAGTTCCGGAAGGCGGCAGGAGCGGGACATGAGCAGTCCCACATCTGACCGTGTCATACGCCAACGGTCACAAACGCTCGATATGCGCTGACTTCTGGTCAGGTGTGCGGGGCGGAGGGACGCGTTCTCAACACTCGACGTGTGGTGACAATCGAGCGCAAGGGTGGCGACCGGACGATGGACGATCACGGGCGCGGGACCGGCCCACGCCCAGCGGGCAGCACCGACACCCCCGCCGGACCCGTCAGACGGGACCCGCTGCCGTACGAGGGCGTGTGGCGGTTCACCGCCCCCGCCGCCGACGCCTCCGTGCCCCAGGCCCGGCACGCCGTGCGCGACCTGCTGTACCGGCAGGGCGTCCCGGTCTCCGCGGACCTGCTGCAGGGGCTGCTGCTGATCGTCTCGGAGCTGGTGACCAACGCCGTCCGGCACGCGGCGTTGCTGTCGCCGATGCTGGCCGTCGAGGTCGCCGTCGGCGCCGAGTGGGTGCGGGTGTCCGTGGAGGACAACCACCCTTACCGCCCCACCGCACTGGAGGCCGACCACGGGCAGCTCGGCGGCCGGGGGCTGCTGCTCGTCCGCGAGATCACCCGCGAGGCGGGCGGGGTGTGCGACGTCGAGCACACCGCGAGCGGCGGCAAGGTGATCTGGGCCGCCCTGCCGTTCACGCCCGCGCGCGTGCCGTAACGTTCCTCGACCGGTCCGGTGGCGATCGCCGGCCGGACCGGGGCGCCGATCACCAGCCGGCGGAGTGACCCGTCAGTTCCCGGACCGCCGGGCGCGCCGCGTCGAGCACCGTCATGAACCAGGCCGAGAACGTGTCCTTCGCGTGCCGCTCGGCCAGCTCGGCGGCGGTCACGAAGGCCGTCGCGCCGACCTCCTCGGGGTCCGGCCGCAGCGGGGCCTGCACCAGCCCGACGAACAGGTGGTTGTACTCCTGCTCCACCAGGCCCGAGGCCGGGTCCGGGTGGTTGTAGCGCACCGTGCCGGCCTCGGCCATCAGCGACGGCGACACCCCCAGCTCCTCGTACGTGCGCCGGGCCGCGGCGGCGAAGGGCGCCTCGCCGGGGTAGGGGTGGCCGCAGCAGGTGTTCGACCAGACACCGGGGGAGTGGTACTTGCCGAGCGCCCGCTGCTGCAGCAGCAGCCGGCCGCGGTCGTCGAAGAGGAACACCGAGAACGCCCGGTGCAGCCGCCCCGGAGGCTGGTGGGCGGCGAGCTTCTCCTCGGTGCCGATCGTCACGCCGTTCTCGTCGACCAGCTCCAGCAAAATCGCGTCCGCGGTGCCGTTCGACGCCGAGGTGTGCGTCGCGGTGGCAGGTGTGATCGGCATAACCGTCCTTCGCATCGTCCTACGGCCCCAGTCTGCCGTACGTATCGGGCACTCCCGGCGCTTGCGGCACGCCCGCATGTCCCGCGCGCCGACGCGGACCGCGGCCGTGTCCGCCCGGTCACCGGAAGGGGGCCCGGTGGTTGATGTTGCCCGGGGCGACGGCCGTGGAACCGTCCTTTCCGGGTGACGGGGCGGCGCCCAAGGGGGCGCTCAGTGGCACAGACGGGCCTCGTGCTCGGCGTGGCCGCCGGGCTCCAGCTGGAAGGTGCAGTGCTCGACGTCGAAGTGGCCGCCCAGGCACTCCTGCAGCTCGTGCAGCATCTTCTCGTGGCCGATGGCGCTGAGGACCTCGGTGCTCACCACGACGTGCGCGGACAGTACCGGCAGGCCCGAGGTGATGGTCCAGGCGTGCAGGTCGTGGACGTCCTCCACGCCGTCCAGCGCCAGGATGTGCGTGCGCACCTCGGTCATGTCCACGCCCTTGGGGGCAGACTCCAGCAGGACGTCCAGGGTCTCGCGCAGCAGCTTGACCGTCCGCGGGACGATCATCACACCGATGACCAGGGAGGCGATCGGGTCGGCGGCCTGCCAGCCGGTGAGCAGGATCACGGCCGCGGCGATGATCACGGCGACCGAGCCGAGCGCGTCCGCCGCGACCTCCAGGAAGGCGCCGCGCACGTTGAGGCTCTCCGCCTGCCCGCGCATCAGCAGGACCAGCGAGATGCTGTTGGCGGCCAGGCCGACGAGGCCGAAGACGATGGTCAGGCCGCCCTCGGTGGCCACCGGCGTGACGAACCGCTGCACCGCCTCGACCAGCACATAACCGCCGACGCCGAGCAGCAGCAGGCAGTTGGCGAGCGCTGCGAGGATCTCGGCGCGGGCGTAGCCGAAGGTGCGGCGCTCGCTCGGCGGCCGGCTCGCGAAGTGGATCGCCAGCAGGGCCATGCCCAGGCCGAGCGCGTCCGTCGCCATGTGCGCGGCGTCCGCGACCAGGGCGAGGGAGTCGGCGAGGATCCCGCCGACGATCTCGACCACCATGACGGTGAGCGTGATCGCCAGGGCCCCGCGCAGCCGCCCGCGGTAGGCGGCGGTCGCCGTGCCGTGCGCATGCCCGGCATGCCCGTGAGCGTGGTCGTGCCCAGCCCCCATGAAGCTCCTCCTGTGAACGCCGAATCCCCAGTCAACTACGGGTGGGGGGTATGGGGCAACGCGGCACTGAACACCGTTGTCATGTGCCCTGACCTGCGCAAACGAACCGCAGGTCAGACGGTTGCGACGGCCTCCGGCGGTGGGCGGGCGTACGGCGCCGCCGGCCCGTCGGCCCGCCGGCCCGCCGGCGCGCCGCACGCGGTGCGGTGAGACCGCCGCGCTTCGCCTTTCCCGGGTGATCTCGGCGGGAGCGGGCCGGTCGGCGGGGCCGGGCCGGTCGGCGGGGCCGGGCCGGTCGGCGGGGCCGGGCCGGTCGGCGCGCGCCTCATGACGCCGGGAGCCGGCGTCCGGCGCGGGCGCTCCGGCGAGCGCGGGGCGCGCGCCCCTGGCCTCCTGCCTAGGGGGACGCTCTCTGGTCCCCCCGGCGGCGGACCCGCCTCTGATCCCCGCGGCGGGCGGCCCCGCCTCTGATCCCCGCGGCGGCGGCCCCCCTCGCCCCACCTCCATCCCGCCCGTGGGAATGTCCCTGATGTGGGGGTCTGGTCGGGGCGGTTTGTGGGGTGGGGGTGGGATCACCGATGATGATCGCGGCAAAGGCCGGTGCAGCCCGTGTCGAGCGGGCCGTTAACGGGCGGTGAACGAGGGCTTCGCGGCATCCGATAGCCTCTGCCGACATGCCGCCCGCCTGCAGCCCAGGGCGCCCCCCACCATGCACACGACCGGCGCCGACGCGCCGGTGTCCAGGGAGTGAGTTCGGTTGTCGACCGCCATCCTCACCGGCCAGCCGGTCCCCGGAGCGTCGATCGAGGACGACCTGCGGGCGCTGGGCTTCGACGTGCTGCACGCGGCCGGCGCCGCCGACGCCGAGTCCCTGCTCGCCGCCGTCCCCGGTGACCGGCGCGTCGCCCTCGTGGACAGCCGGTTCGTCGGCCACCTGCACGCCCTGCGCCTCGGCCTGACCGACCCGCGCTTCCCGATCGCCGCGATCCCCGGCGCCGTCACCGCGCAGCCCGCCGGTCGCCAGGCCCTCACCCGCGCGATGGCCCGCGAGACCTCCGCCGGCGGCGACAGCGCCGCCGCCCGGACCTCCGGGGCCACCCACACCGCCGTCGCCGGGCTCGCCGACCGCGTCACCGCCGCCCTCGACGCCGAGGGCACCGACGTCCACCGTCCCGCGCTCGGCAGCCTCGTCGCCGCCGTGCCCGCCGATCCGCAGGCCCGCAACGAGGCACGGCAGGCCGTCGCCGCCGTCGACGAGGAGGCCGTACGCCTGAAGTCGGCCGTGAAGGCCGGCGACGGCTTCTTCACGACCTTCTTCATCAGCCCCTACTCGCGGTACCTCGCCCGCTGGTGCGCCCGGCGCGGACTCACCCCCAACCAGGTCACCACCGCCTCGCTGCTCACCGCGCTGATCGCGGCCGGCTGCGCGGCCACCGGCACCCGCGGCGGTTTCGTCGCGGCCGCCGTCCTGCTCCTCGCGTCCTTCGTGCTGGACTGCACCGACGGCCAGCTCGCCCGCTACTCCCTGCAGTACTCCACGCTCGGCGCCTGGCTGGACGCCACCTTCGACCGGGCCAAGGAGTACGCCTACTACGCGGGGCTCGCGCTCGGAGCGGCACGCGGCGGCGACGACGTGTGGGCACTGGCGCTCGGCGCGATGATCCTGCAGACCGGCCGGCACATGGTCGACTTCGCCTTCCACGAGGGCACCGACGACGCCCCGGCCGCCGCGGGGCCCACCGCGCCGACCGACCGGCTCGGCGGTGGCTGGACCCTGTGGGCCCGCCGGATGATCATCCTGCCCATCGGCGAGCGCTGGGCCATGATCGCGGTCCTGACCGCGGCCACCACCCCGCGCATCACCTTCTACGCCCTGCTCATCGGGTGCGCGTTCGCCGCCCTGTACACCACGGCCGGCCGGGTGCTGCGCTCGCTGGCCCGCCGGGGCGAGCGCCGCGGCGACCGCGCCGCGCGGGCGCTCGCGGACCTCGCCGACTCCGGTCCGCTCGCCGAGGGCCTGGCCCGCGTCCTGCCCAAGCGTCTGCCCGGCATCGCCGTCCTCGCGATCGCCCTGCTGGGCGGCGCCGCGGTCGTCGCCGTGTCGGCGCTGACCGGCTACGGCACCGTGTGGCCCGCCCTCGCCGCCGCCGTCTACGTCGTCACCTCCGCGCTCGCGGTCGCCCGCCCGCTCGCCGGCCCGCTGGACTGGCTCCTGCCCCCGCTCTTCCGCGCCGCCGAGTACCTCACGGTGCTCGCGCTGGCCGCGAAGGCGGACGTGAACGGGGCCCTTCCGGCGGCTTTCGGGCTGGTGGCGGCCGTCGCCTACCATCACTACGACACGGTGTACCGCATCCGCGGCGACGCCGGCGCGCCCCCGTCCTGGCTGGTGCGCGCCATCGGGGGACACGAGGGGCGGACCCTGCTCGTGGCCGTCCTGGCCGCGCTGCTCACCGCCTCGCAGTTCAAGGTCGCGCTCACGGCTGTCGCCGTGGTCATCGCCCTGCTGGTGCTCGCCGAGAGCATCCGCTTCTGGGTGTCCGCCCACCAGGGCGGCGCACCCGCCGTACACGACGAAGGAGAACCCGCATGATCGGCCTCGTGCTGGCGGCCGGCGCCGGACGGCGTCTGCGCCCCTACACCGACACCCTGCCCAAGGCGCTGGTGCCGGTCGGGCCCGAGGGCGCCGAGGACAGCCTCACCGTCCTGGACCTCACCCTCGGCAACTTCGCCGAGGTGGGGCTGACCGAGGTCGCGGTCATCGTCGGCTACCGCAAGGAGGCCGTGTACGAGCGCAGGGAGGCCCTGGAGGCCAAGTACGGCCTGAAGATCACCCTGATCGACAACGACAAGGCCGAGGAGTGGAACAACGCCTACTCCCTGTGGTGCGGCCGTGACGCCCTCAAGGACGGCGTGATCCTCGCCAACGGCGACACCGTGCACCCGGTCTCCGTCGAGAAGACCCTGCTCGCGGCCCGCGGCGACGGCAAGAAGATCATCCTCGCCCTGGACACCGTGAAGTCCCTCGCCGACGAGGAGATGAAGGTCGTCGTCGACCCCGACAAGGGCGTGCAGCGCATCACCAAGCTGATGGACCCGGCCGAGGCGACCGGCGAGTACATCGGCGTCACCCTCATCGAGGGCGAGGCGGCCGCCGAGCTGGCCGACGCGCTGAAGGCCACCTTCGAGCGCGACCCGCAGCTGTACTACGAGGACGGCTACCAGGAGCTCGTCAACCGCGGCTTCAAGGTGGACGTGGCGCCGATCGGCGACGTCAAGTGGGTCGAGATCGACAACCACGACGACCTCGCCAAGGGGCGTGAGATCGCGTGCCAGTACTGACCCGGCTGATTCCCTCGCCGGTCGTCGTGGACATCCGCCCGGGTGCCCTCGACGACCTGGCGGGCGTCCTCGCCGACCAGCGCATCTCGCACTCCGGGCGACTCGCCGTCGCGGTCAGCAACGGCTCCGGCGCCCGGCTGCGCGAGCGCATCGCGCCGTCCCTGCCCGGCGCCACCTGGTACGAGGTCGGCGGCGGCACCCTGGACGACGCGATCCGGCTGGCCGGCGACATGAAGGGCGGCCACTACGACGCGGTCGTCGGCCTCGGCGGCGGCAAGATCATCGACTGCGCCAAGTTCGCCGCGGCGCGCGTCGGGCTGCCGCTGGTCGCCGTGCCGACCAACCTCGCGCACGACGGCCTGTGCTCCCCGGTCGCCACCCTCGACAACGACGCCGGGCGCGGCTCCTACGGCGTGCCCAACCCGATCGCCGTCGTCATCGACCTGGACGTCATCCGCGAGGCCCCGGCCCGCTTCGTGCGCTCCGGCATCGGCGACGCCATCTCCAACATCTCCGCGATCGCGGACTGGGAGCTGGCCAACCGCGTCAACGGCGAGAAGATCGACGGGCTGGCCGCGGCCATGGCCCGGCAGGCGGGCGAGGCCGTGCTGCGCCACCCCGGCGGCATCGGCGACAACGACTTCCTGCAGGTCCTCGCCGAGGCCCTGGTCCTCAGCGGGATCGCCATGTCCGTCTCCGGCGACTCGCGGCCGTCCTCCGGCGCCTGCCACGAGATCAACCACGCCTTCGACCTGCTCTTCCCCAAGCGGGCCGCCAGCCACGGCGAGCAGTGCGGCCTCGGCGCCGCCTTCGCGATGTACCTGCGCGGGGCGCACGAGCAGTCGGCGTACATGGCCCAGGTGCTGCGCCGCCACGGGCTGCCGGTGCTGCCCGGCGAGATCGGCTTCACGACCGAGGAGTTCGTCCGGGCCGTGGAGTTCGCCCCGGAGACCCGCCCCGGCCGCTACACGATCCTGGAACACCTCGACCTCACGACCGACCAGATCAAGGACGTCTACGCCGACTATGTCAAGGCCATCGGTAGCTGAACTCCGCCCGGTCGTGCACCCCGCCGGGGTCAAGGACCGGCGCAGCGGTGAGCACTGGGCGGGCCGCCTCTACATGCGCGAGGTGTCCCTGCGGGTCGACCGGTACCTGGTGAACACCCGGGTCACCCCCAACCAGCTCACCTACCTGATGACCGTCTGCGGCGTGCTCGCGGCCCCGGCGCTGCTGGTGCCCGGCATCCCCGGCGCGGTCCTCGGCGTGCTGGCGGTCCAGCTGTACCTGCTGCTGGACTGCGTCGACGGGGAGATCGCCCGCTGGAAGCAGCAGTACTCCCTCGGCGGTGTCTACCTGGACCGGGTCGGCGCGTACCTCACCGACGCGGCCGTGCTGGTCGGCCTCGGGCTGCGCGCCGCCGACCTGTGGGGCAGCGGCCGGATCGACTGGCTGTGGGCGTTCCTCGGCACCCTCGCGGCGCTCGGCGCGATCCTGATCAAGGCGGAGACCGACCTGGTCGGCGTCGCCCGCCACCAGGCCGGCAAGCCGCCCGTGCAGGAGACGGCGTCCGAGCTGCGCTCCTCCGGCATGGCGCTGGCCCGCCGGGCGGCCGCGGCGCTGAAGTTCCACCGGCTGATCCTCGGCATCGAGGCGTCGCTGCTGATCCTGCTGCTGGCGATCGTCGACCAGATCCGGGGTGATTTGTTCTTCACCCGCCTCGGCACCGCCGTACTCGCCGGGATCGCGCTGCTGCAGACCGTGCTGCACCTGGTGTCCGTCCTCGCCTCCAGCAGGCTGAAATGAGCGCCCCGCTGAAGGTCGGCGCGGTCGTCATCACCATGGGCAACCGCCCCGAGGAGCTGCGCGCGCTGCTCGACTCGGTCGCCAAGCAGGACGGCGACCGGGTCGAGGTGGTCGTGGTGGGCAACGGCTCGCCCGTGCCGGACGTCCCCGCGGGCGTGCGCACGATCGAGCTGCCGGAGAACCTCGGCATCCCCGGCGGGCGCAACGTCGGGATCGAGGCGTTCGGCCCGGGCGGCCGGGACGTCGACATCCTGCTCTTCCTCGACGACGACGGCCTGCTGGCGCGCACCGACACCGCCGAGCTGTGCCGCGAGGCGTTCGCCGCCGACGACCGGCTCGGCATCATCAGCTTCCGCATCGCCGACCCGGACACCGGTGTCACCCAGCGCCGCCACGTGCCCCGGCTGCGCGCCTCGGATCCGATGCGCTCCTCCCGGGTCACCACCTTCCTCGGCGGCGCCAACGCCGTGCGGACGAAGGTCTTCGCCGAGGTCGGCGGACTGCCGGACGCATTCTTCTACGCCCACGAGGAAACCGACCTGGCATGGCGGGCCCTCGACGCGGGCTGGATGATCGACTACCGGTCCGACATGGTGCTGTACCACCCGACGACCGCGCCCTCGCGGCACGCGGTGTACCACCGCATGGTCGCCCGCAACCGGGTCTGGCTCGCCCGCCGCAACCTCCCCGCGCCGCTGGTGCCGGTGTACCTCGGCGTGTGGCTGCTGCTCACGCTGGCCCGCCGCCCCTCCCGGCCGGCGCTGAAGGCCTGGTTCGGCGGTTTCCGCGAGGGCTGGACCACTCCGTGCGGTCCCCGCCGCCCCATGCGGTGGCGTACCGTGTGGCGGCTGACCCGGCTGGGCCGGCCCCCCATCATCTGAGAAGCTCGTTCCCGACGGCACGCCGTGGGCCCGACCCCGGCCCGCGGCCCGTGGCCCGGCCCGCACAGGCTGCGCATCGAAACGAAGACGAAAGTTTCCACTGTGAGTGAGACAACGCATGACGGCGGAGTCGCGGTGAGCGCGGTCCCGTCGCCCGACGAGGGCCTCACGGCGGCGCAGCTCGCCGCCCGGTACGGGCTGGCCGTGAGCGGCGCCCGCCCCCCGCTGCCGGAATACGTCCGTCAGCTGTGGGGCCGGCGCCACTTCATCATGGCCTTCTCCTCGGCCAAGCTGGCCGCCCAGTACAGCCAGGCCAAGCTCGGCCAGCTGTGGCAGGTGGCCACCCCGCTGCTGAACGCGGCCGTGTACTTCCTGATCTTCGGGCTGATCCTCAAGGCCGACCGGGGCATGTCCCGCGAGGTGTACGTGCCGTTCCTGGTCACCGGCATCTTCGTCTTCACCTTCACGCAGAACTCGGTGATGGCCGGCGTCCGCGCCATCTCCGGGAACCTCGGCCTGGTGCGCGCGCTGCACTTCCCGCGCGCCTCGCTGCCGATCTCCTTCTCGCTCCAGCAGCTGCAGCAGCTGCTGTTCTCGATGATCGTGCTGTTCGTCTTCGCGATCGGCTTCGGCAGCTACCCGGACGTGTCCTGGCTGCTGATCATCCCCATACTCCTGCTGCAGTTCTGCTTCAACACCGGACTGTCGCTGATCATGGCGCGGGCCGGGGCAAAGACCCCCGACCTCGCGCAGCTCATGCCGTTCGTGATGCGGACCTGGATGTACGCCTCGGGCGTGATGTTCTCCATCCCGGTGATGCTCGCCGACAAGCCGGACTGGATCGCCACCGCGCTGCAGTGGAACCCGACGGCGATCTACATGGACCTGATGCGCTTCGCGCTCATCGACGGCTACGGCGCGTCGAACCTGCCCGACCACGTCTGGGCGGCCGCCGCCGGCTGGGCCCTGCTCTTCGCCGTGGGCGGCTTCGTGTACTTCTGGAAGGCGGAGGAGAGGTACGGCCGTGGCTGAGCAGCAGAGCACCGAGCGGGTCCCGACGGTGATCGCGGACGACGTGCACATCGTCTACCGCGTCAACGGGGCGAAGTCCGGCAAGGGCAGCGCCACCGCCGCCCTGAGCCGGATACTCAGGCGAGGCTCCGACGACGCGGCGCGGGGCGTGCGCAAGGTGCACGCCGTGCGCGGGGTGTCGTTCGTCGCCTACAAGGGCGAGGCGATCGGCCTGATCGGCTCCAACGGCTCCGGCAAGTCGACCCTGCTGCGGGCCATCGCCGGCCTGCTGCCCTGCGAGAAGGGCCGCGTCTACACCGACGGCCAGCCCTCGCTGCTGGGCGTGAACGCGGCGCTGATGAACGACCTGACCGGCGAGCGCAACGTCATCCTGGGCGGTCTGGCCATGGGCATGTCCCGCGAGGAGATCAAGTCGCGCTACCAGGAGATCGTCGACTTCTCGGGGATCAACGAGAAGGGCGACTTCATCACGCTGCCCATGCGCACCTACTCCTCCGGCATGGCGGCCCGTCTGCGGTTCTCCATCGCGGCGGCCAAGGACCACGACGTGCTGATGATCGACGAGGCGCTGGCCACCGGTGACGCGAAGTTCCAGAAGCGCTCCGAGGAGCGCATCCGGGAGCTGCGCAAGGAGGCCGGCACGGTGTTCCTGGTCAGTCACAGCAACAAGTCGATCCGCGACACCTGCGACCGGGTGCTGTGGCTGGAACGCGGCGAGCTGCGCATGGACGGGCCCACCGAAGAGGTCCTCAAGGAGTACGAGAAGTTCTCGGGCAAGTGACCCGCCCGCCGCAGGGCCCCGCCGGACCGGCTCCGGCGGGGCCCTCGCCGTGCGGCGTCGGGGCCCTGTCGGTGCCCTCGCCCTGCGACGGCGGGGCCCCGCCGGGCAAAGGAACCGTCAACTCCGGGCGTCCTTAGGAATCTTGACACCAATCGGTGTGTTGTTGTGATGTGCAGGACACCCCGGCGCACCACGCTGCGTTGTACAACGTAAGCTGGAACCGTCCCCAAAGGCGGCAAGTGGGGAGATACTGCGCGACACCCTCCGCCGGGCAGGCCGCGCGGGGGGTCGGGCGGCGTGTCCGAAATAGTGTGGATCGGGTCCGCGGTGTAGAACGGGAGATGTGACGGCAATGGCTACGGAAACTCCCCAGCTCAACGCAGCATGTGCCGTCCCCGCCCCGGGCAGCCGGCGGTGACGGACACGGCGACGGCGCGTCCCACCACGGATCCGGAGCGCGGCACTCTCGCCAAGGCCGCGGACGAGAACTTCCCCGTGGCCCCCTTCTTCCTGCCCCGGGCCTGGCGGGACGACCTCATGGCGGTGTACGGCTTCGCCCGGCTGGTCGACGACATCGGCGACGGCGACCTCGCGCCCGGCGGCGCCGACGCCCGGCTGCTCGGCGTGCCGGCGGCCGAGGCCGAGGACCGGCTCGTCCTGCTCGACGCCTTCGAGGCCGACCTGCGGCGCGTCTTCGACGCCACGCCCCGGCACCCGCTGCTGCGCCGGCTCCAGCCCACCGTCCGCCGCCGCGGGCTCGCCCCGGAACCCTTCCTCGGCCTGATCGCCGCCAACCGCCAGGACCAGCTCGTCAGCCGCTACGAGACCTGGGACGACCTGCTCGCCTACTGCGAGCTGTCCGCCAACCCCGTCGGCCGCCTGGTGCTCGGCGTCACCGGCACCGCCACGCCCGAGCGGATCCGCCGCTCCGACCAGATCTGCACCGCGCTGCAGATCGTCGAGCACCTCCAGGACGTGGCCGAGGACCTCGGCCGCGACCGCATCTACCTGCCCGCCGAGGACATGAAACGCTTTCACGTCCAGGAGGCGGATCTCGCCGCGACGAGCGCGGGCGCGTCGGTGCGCGCCCTGGTCGCGTTCGAAGCGCAACGCGCCCGCCGCCTGCTGAATGAAGGCGCCCCCCTGGTGGGTAGCGTCCACGGCAGGCTGAAGCTGCTGCTCGCGGGGTTCGTGGCGGGGGGAAGGGCGGCCATCGACGCGATCGCCGCCGCTGGATACGACGTACTTCCCGGCCCTCCCAAGCCCGGCAAGGTCCAGTTGCTGCGCAAGGTGGGCGTGACCCTGCGAGGAGAGGGGTGATCCGGACCGTGGAGCCTCCGTCACACGTGTCCGCACCGGTACTCGCCGCCTACCGCTACTGCGAGGCCGTGACCGGACAGCAGGCCCGTAACTTCGCCTACGGCATCCGGCTGCTGCCCACGCCCAAGCGGCGCGCGATGTCCGCGCTGTACGCGTTCTCGCGCCGCGTGGACGACATCGGCGACGGCGCGCTGAGCGACGAGGTGAAGGCGGCGCGGCTTCAGGACACGCGGGCGGTGCTGGCCCGCATCCGCGCCGGCGAGGTGCCCGAGGACGACACCGACCCGGTCGCGGTCGCCCTCGCCCACGCCGCCGAGCAGTTCCCGATCCCGCTGGGCGGTCTGGACGAGCTCATCGACGGCGTCCTGATGGACGTGCGCGGCGAGACCTACGAGACCTGGGACGACCTGAAGGTGTACTGCCGCTGCGTGGCGGGCGCCATCGGCCGCCTCTCGCTCGGCGTGTTCGGCACGGAACCCGGGGCGCGCGGCGCCGAGCGCGCGCCGGAGTACGCCGACACGCTCGGGCTCGCGCTGCAGCTCACCAACATCCTGCGCGACGTCCGCGAGGACGCCGAGGGCGGCCGCATCTACCTGCCCGCCGACGACCTGGCGAAATTCGGCTGCTCGGCCGGGTTCCACGGGCCGACGCCACCGGAGGGCTCCGACTTCGCGGGCCTCGTGCACTTCGAAGTGCGACGGGCCCGCGCGCTGTTCGCCGAGGGCTACCGGCTGCTGCCCATGCTCGACCGGCGCAGCGGCGCCTGTGTGGCGGCCATGGCCGGCATCTACCGCCGGCTGCTGGACCGCATCGAACGCGAGCCCGAGGCGGTGCTGCGCGGCCGGGTCTCGCTGCCCGGCCGCGAGAAGGCCTACGTCGCGGTCCGCGGCCTGTCCGGCCTGGACGCCCGGCACATCTCCCGGCAGACGGTCAGGAGGCGCGCCTGATGAAGCCCACGGTGCCACCCGCCCCACGGCAGGCCCCCACGGCCCGCGTGCGCGCCGATGCCCCTGTGCGCCCCGCCGCCCGGCGGGACGCCCTGCGTCCCGCCCTCGCCCCCGTCCCCGCCGCGCGATGCGGTCGTGTGTTCGAGGGGTGGGCCCGCGCAACCCTCGTGCCGGGCGCGGCGTCCCTGACGTCGACGGCTCGGCGTGCGGGGGGCACCGCCCGCGTGAGCGCGGGGGAGGGAGCGCGATGAGCGACGGCACGCGGACCGAGGGACCGCAGGCGGACACCCCGGGGCATGCCGGCCCCGGCCGGGACGCCGTCGTGGTCGGCGGCGGCCTCGCCGGCATCACCGCGGCCCTGGCACTCGCCGACGCCGGTGTGCGCGTCACCCTGCTCGAAGGCAGACCGAGACTCGGCGGCCTCGCCTTCTCCTTCCAGCGCGGCGACCTCACCGTCGACAACGGCCAGCACGTCTACCTGCGCTGCTGCACCGCCTACCGCTGGTTCCTCGACCGGATCGACGCAGCCGAGCTCGCCCCGCTGCAGAAGCGTCTCGACGTGCCCGTGGTCGACCTCGACAAGCCCGCGGGCCGGCGGCTCGGCCGACTGCGGCGCGACGCCCTGCCCGTGCCGCTCCACCTGGGCCGCAGCCTCGCCACCTACCCGCACCTCTCGCTCGCCGAGCGGGCGAGGGTCGGGCGGGCCGCGCTCGCGCTGAAGGGGCTCGACCTCTCCGACCCGGCCCTGGACACGCAGGACTTCGGCAGCTGGCTCGCCGCGCACGGCCAGTCGGCGCGGGCCGTGGAGGCCCTGTGGGACCTCGTCGGCGTCGCCACCCTCAACGCGGTCGCCTCCGACGCCTCCCTGGCGCTCGCCGCGATGGTGTTCAAGACCGGTCTGCTGTCCGACCCGGGCGCGGCCGACATCGGCTGGGCGCGCGTCCCCCTGGGCGAGCTGCACGACCGGCTGGCGCGCAAGGCGCTCGACTCCGCGGGCGTGCGTACCGAAGTCCGTACACGCGTCACCTCCGTCAGTGAAGACGGAAACGGACGGCTGCGCGTTCAGATTCCCGGCGAGACGCTCACCGCGGACGCCGTCGTCCTCGCCGTACCGCAGCGCGAGACCCACGACCTGCTGCCGCCCGGCGCGCTCGACGCGCCGGAGGACCTGCTGCGGATCGGGACCGCGCCGATCCTCAACGTGCACGTCGTGTACGACCGCAAGGTGCTCGACGCGCCCTTCCTCACCGCGCTGGGCACCCCGGTGCAGTGGGTGTTCGACCGCACCGACGCCTCCGGGCTGCGCGAGGGGCAGTACCTCGCGCTGTCGCAGTCGGCCGTGCAGGACGAGATCGACCTGCCCGTGGCCGAGCTGCGCGAGCGGTACCTGCCCGAGGTGGAGCGGCTGCTCCCGGGCGCGCGCGCCGCCGTGGTCAAGGACTTCTTCGTGACCCGGGAGCGCACCGCCACGTTCGCTCCCACCCCCGGCGTCGGGCGGCTGCGGCCCGGCGCCCGTACCAGAACCCCCGGCCTGTACCTGGCCGGCGCGTGGACCGCCACCGGGTGGCCCGCGACCATGGAGAGTGCGGTCCGCAGCGGTGTGAGCGCGGCCGAGGCCGCCCTCGGCGCCCTGGGCCGGCCCCGCCCCCGCCGTCTCTTCGCTCTCGAGGAGGCGGCCTGATGCTCGGTGAGCGACGCGCGGCAGGTCCCCGCACCCCCGGTACCGCAACAAGAGGAGTAACTGTGCCCCCTGTCCCCCCGGCCTCGACGGCCGCTCGTGCCACCGAGGTGGACGTGGCCGCGCTGTTGGAGCGCGGCCGGACACTGGCCACGCCGGTACTGAGGGCGGCCGTCGACCGCCTGGCGCCTCCCATGGACACCGTCGCCGCCTACCACTTCGGCTGGATCGACGCGGCGGGCAACCCGTCCTCCGGTGACGGCGGCAAGGCGGTGCGCCCCGCCCTGGCCGTGCTGTCCGCCGAGGTGACCGGGGCGGCTCCGGAGGCGGGCGTGCCGGGCGCCGTCGCCGTCGAGCTGGTCCACAACTTCTCGCTGCTGCACGACGACCTGATGGACGGCGACGAACAGCGCCGGCACCGCGACACCGTGTGGAAGGTGCACGGCCCCGCCCAGGCCATCCTGGTCGGCGACGCCCTGTTCGCGCTGGCCAACGAGGTGCTGCTGGAGCTCGGCACCACCGACGCCGGCCGCGCGACCCGCCGCCTGACCACCGCCACCCGCGCCCTGATCGACGGTCAGGCCCAGGACATCTCCTACGAGCACCGCGACCGCGTCAGCGTCGAGGAGTGCCTGGAGATGGAGGGAAACAAGACCGGCGCCCTGCTGGCCTGCGCCTCCTCCATCGGGGCGGTGCTCGGCGGCGCCGACGACCGCACCGCCGACACGCTGGAGAGGTACGGCTACCACCTCGGCCTGGCCTTCCAGGCCGTCGACGACCTCCTCGGCATCTGGGGCGACCCGGACGCCACCGGCAAGCAGACCTGGAGCGACCTGCGCCAGCGCAAGAAGTCCCTGCCGGTCGTGGCCGCGCTCGCCGCGGGCGGCGCCGCCTCCGAGCGGCTCGGCGACCTGCTCGCCGCCGACGCCAAGGCGAGCGACTTCGAGAACTTCTCCGAGGAGGAGTTCGCGGAGCGGGCCCGGCTCATCGAGGAGGCCGGCGGCCGCGAGTGGACCGCCGAGGAGGCGCGCCGCCAGCACACCATCGCCATCGAAGCCCTCGACGCCGTCGACATGCCCGACCGGGTGCGGGAGCAGTTCACGGCGCTCGCCGACTTCGTCGTCGTACGAAAGAGATGATCACTATCGGGCGAATAACCACCCTCGCGTAGTCGCCGGCCGGGTGCTCGGGCAGACGGGCACCGGCCGACGGCGGACCCACAGCAGCACGACGCGCACGACTGCACGAAGGGGAAGCCATGACAGCGACGACCGACGGAAGCACCGGGGCGACCTTGCCGTCCCGCGCTGCCGCGGCCAGCGAAATCCACACCCACACCCCCGCAGCGGCCGGGGTGCACGACGCCGCCACCCGCGCCGTCCGGCGCGCCACCGACTTCCTGCTGTCCAAGCAGGACGCCCAGGGCTGGTGGAAGGGCGACCTCGAGACCAACGTCACGATGGACGCCGAGGACCTGCTGCTGCGCCAGTTCCTGGGCATCCTCGACGAGGAGACCACCCGCGCCGCCGCCCTGTTCATCCGGGGCGAGCAGCGCGAGGACGGCACCTGGGCCACCTTCTACGGCGGACCCGGCGAGCTGTCCACCACCATCGAGGCGTACGTCGCCCTGCGGCTGGCCGGGGATGCGCCCGAGGCCCCGCACATGGCGAAGGCCTCCGCCTGGATCCGTCAGCAGGGCGGCATCGCCTCCGCCCGCGTCTTCACCCGTATCTGGCTGGCCCTGTTCGGCTGGTGGAAGTGGGAGGACCTGCCCGAACTCCCGCCGGAGCTGATCTGGTTCCCCACCTGGGTGCCGCTGAACATCTACGACTTCGGCTGCTGGGCCCGGCAGACGATCGTGCCGCTCACCATCGTGTCCGCCAAGCGCCCGGTGCGCCCCGCGCCCTTCCCGCTGGACGAGCTGCACACCGACCCGGCGCACCCGAACCCGCCCCGGCCGCTCGCCCCGCCGGTCAGTTGGGACGGCGCCTTCCAGCGCCTGGACAAGGGCCTGCACGCGCTGCGCAAGGTGATCCCCAGGCGGCTGCGCAAGGCGGCCATGGACACCGCCGCCCGCTGGATCATCGAGCGCCAGGAGAACGACGGCTGCTGGGGCGGCATCCAGCCGCCGGCCGTGTACTCGGTCATCGCGCTGCACCTCCTCGGCTACGACCTCGACCATCCCGTCATGCGCGCCGGCCTCGAGTCGCTGGACCGTTTCGCCGTGTGGCGCGAGGACGGCGCCCGGATGATCGAGGCCTGCCAGTCGCCGGTGTGGGACACCTGCCTGGCGACCATCGCGCTCGCCGACGCCGGCCTGCCCGCCGACCACCCGCAGCTGGTCAAGGCCGCCGACTGGATGCTCGGCGAGCAGATCGTGCGTCCCGGCGACTGGTCGGTGAAGCGTCCCGGACTGCCGCCGGGCGGCTGGGCGTTCGAGTTCCACAACGACAACTACCCCGACATCGACGACACCGCCGAGGTGGTGCTCGCGCTGCGCCGGGTCCGCCACCACGACCCGGACCGGCTGGAGAAGGCCATCTCCCGCGGCGTGCGCTGGAACCTCGGCATGCAGTCGAAGAACGGCGCGTGGGGCGCCTTCGACGTCGACAACACCAGCCCCTTCCCCAACCGGCTGCCGTTCTGCGACTTCGGCGAGGTGATCGACCCGCCGTCGGCGGACGTCACCGCGCACGTCGTGGAGATGCTCGCCGTCGAGGGGCTCGCCCACGACCCGCGCACCCGGCGCGGCATCGCGTGGCTGCTGGCCGAACAGGAGCCGGACGGCTCGTGGTTCGGCCGCTGGGGCGTCAACTACGTCTACGGCACCGGCTCCGTCGTACCGGCGCTGGTGGCGGCCGGCATCCCCGGCGCGCACCCGGCGATCCGGCGGGCCGTGGCGTGGCTGGAGTCCGTGCAGAACGACGACGGCGGCTGGGGCGAGGACCTGCGCTCCTACAAGTACTCCAAGGAGTGGAGCGGCAGGGGCGCCTCCACCGCCTCCCAGACGGCGTGGGCGCTGATGGCGCTGCTCGCGGCCGGGGAGCGGGAGTCCAAGGCCGTCGAGCGCGGCGTCGCGTGGCTCGCCGCCACCCAGCGCGAGGACGGCTCCTGGGACGAGCCGTACTTCACCGGCACCGGCTTCCCCTGGGACTTCTCCATCAACTACCACCTGTACCGGCAGGTGTTCCCGCTCACCGCGCTCGGCCGCTACGTCCACGGCGAGCCGTTCGCCGACCGGATTCCGGCACACCGGGCCCGCGCCGAGGCCAAGGGGGCCTGATGAGCACCCAGCCCGCCCCGGCCCCGCTGCTGATCGCCTGCGCGCTCGGCATCGAGCACCTCGCCCTGCGCGCCGGTGACCGCGGCGGGGCGGGCGGGCCGGTCACCGTGCTGCGCACCGGGATGGGCCCGAAGGCGGCCGAGCGCGCCGTCGGGCGGGCCCTGGCCGACCCGGCGCTGGCCGGCGCGGCCGTGCTGGCCACCGGCTTCTGCGCGGGGCTCGCCCCCGGGATGCACCCCGGCGACCTGGTCGTCGCCGAGGAGACCCGGGCCCCGGGCGGCACCGTCCCGTGCATCGGCACCGAACCGCTGGTCAAGGAACTCGCCCGTACCCTGCCGGGGCGCACCGTCCACACCGGGCCGCTCACCGGATCCGACCACGTCGTGCGCGGCGCCGAACGGTCCGCGCTCGCCGCGGGCGGCGCGATCGCCGTGGACATGGAGTCGGCGGCCACGCTGCTGACCGCCGTGCGGGCCGGGACGCGTCCGGTTGCGGCCGTCCGGGTGGTCGTGGACGCTCCAGAACATGAACTCGTCCGGATCGGAACGGTACGCGGTGGAATATCGGCTTTCCGCGTTCTTCGGTCCGTATTGCCTACTTTTTTCGAATGGCACCGTAATGTGCTGCTCCCCAGGAGGTGAGCCCGATGGCCATGCCGCTGCGCCAGTCCATCAAGGTCGCTACATACTTGGCCGAACAGAAGCTGCGCCGGCGGGACAAGTTCCCGCTGATCGTGGAGCTCGAGCCGCTGTTCGCCTGCAATCTCAAGTGCGAGGGCTGCGGCAAGATCCAGCACCCGGCGGGCGTGCTCAAGCAGCGCATGCCGGTGGCGCAGGCCGTGGGCGCCGTGCTGGAGTCGGGTGCGCCGATGGTGTCCATCGCGGGCGGTGAGCCCCTGATGCACCCGCAGATCGACGAGATCGTGCGCCAGTTGGTGGCCAAGCGGAAGTACGTCTTCCTGTGCACCAACGCGATGCTGCTGCGCAAGAAGATGGACAAGTTCACGCCCTCGCCCTACTTCGCCTTCGCCGTGCACATCGACGGGCTGCGCGAGCGGCACGACGAGTCCGTGGCGAAGGAGGGCGTGTTCGACGAGGCGGTCGCGGCCATCAAGGAGGCCAAGCGGCGCGGCTTCCGGGTGACCACGAACTCCACCTTCTTCAACACCGACACCCCGCAGACCGTCATCGAGGTGCTCAACTACCTCAACGACGACCTCCAGGTCGACGAGATGATGATCTCGCCCGCCTACGCCTACGAGAAGGCCCCCGACCAGGAGCACTTCCTCGGCGTCGAGCAGACCCGCGAGCTGTTCAAGAAGGCCTTCGCCGGCGGCAACCGCCGCAAGTGGCGGCTCAACCACTCGCCGCTCTTCCTGGACTTCCTGGAGGGCAAGGTCGACTTCCCGTGCACCGCGTGGGCCATCCCCAACTACTCGCTCTTCGGCTGGCAGCGCCCCTGCTACCTGATGAGCGACGGCTACGTGCCGACGTACCGCGAGCTGATCGAGGACACCGACTGGGACAAGTACGGCCGCGGCAAGGATCCGCGCTGCGCCAACTGCATGGCGCACTGCGGCTACGAGCCCACCGCCGTCCTGGCCACCATGGGGTCGCTCAAGGAGTCCCTGCGCGCCATGCGCGAGACCGTCTCCGGGAACCGGGACTGAGGCCATGACCGCCGTTTCCCTGGGCGTCCCCGAGGTGCCGGCCCGGCCGGTCGCCGCGCGGCGTGCCTCGCGGCAGATCCACGTCGGCCCGGTGCCGGTCGGGGGTGGCGCCCCGGTGTCGGTGCAGTCCATGACGACGACCCGGACCTCCGACATCGGCGCCACGCTCCAGCAGATCGCCGAACTCACCGCGTCCGGCTGCCAGATCGTGCGGGTCGCCTGCCCCACCCAGGACGACGCCGACGCGCTGGCGACCATCGCGCGCAAGTCGCAGATCCCGGTGATCGCGGACATCCACTTCCAGCCGAAGTACGTCTTCGCCGCGATCGAGGCCGGGTGCGCGGCGGTGCGCGTCAACCCGGGCAACATCAAGAAGTTCGACGACCAGGTCAAGGAGATCGCGCGCGCCGCGAAGGACCACGGCACCCCGATCCGCATCGGCGTCAACGCGGGCTCGCTCGACCGGCGCCTGCTGCAGAAGTACGGCAAGGCCACCCCCGAGGCGCTGGTCGAGTCCGCGCTGTGGGAGGCGTCCCTCTTCGAGGAGCACGGCTTCCGCGACATCAAGATCTCCGTCAAGCACAACGACCCGGTCGTCATGATCGAGGCCTACCGCCAGCTCGCCGCCCAGTGCGACTACCCGCTGCACCTGGGCGTCACGGAGGCCGGACCGGCGTTCCAGGGCACGATCAAGTCGGCCGTGGCGTTCGGCGCGCTGCTCTCGCAGGGCATCGGCGACACCATCCGGGTGTCGCTGTCCGCGCCGCCCGCCGAGGAGGTCAAGGTCGGCATCCAGATCCTGCAGTCCCTGGGGCTGAAGGAACGCCGGCTGGAGATCGTCTCGTGTCCGTCCTGCGGCCGCGCCCAGGTCGACGTCTACAAGCTCGCCGAGGAGGTCACGGCGGGCCTGGAGGGCATGGAAGTGCCCCTGCGGGTGGCCGTCATGGGCTGCGTCGTCAACGGCCCCGGCGAGGCCCGCGAGGCGGACCTGGGCGTCGCCTCCGGCAACGGCAAGGGGCAGATCTTCGTCAAGGGCGAGGTCGTCAGGACCGTACCCGAGTCGAAGATCGTCGAGACCCTGATCGAGGAGGCGACGAGGATCGCCGAGCAACTGGAGCGGGAGGGCTCCGGACCCGCCACGGGGAAACCGGCAGTGACGGTGAGCTGACGTACGGCACGGACCGAGAGGGGGCCCGAGCGTGACGATTCTGGAGACCATCCGGCAACCACGCGACCTGAAGGCGCTGTCCGAGACGGAACTGCGGGAACTGTCCGAGGAGATACGCGAGTTCCTGGTGCAGGCGGTCACCAGGACCGGCGGCCATCTCGGGCCCAATCTGGGCGTGGTGGAACTGACCATCGCCCTGCACCGGGTCTTCGAGTCCCCGGTCGACCGCATCCTGTGGGACACCGGCCACCAGTCCTACGTCCACAAACTGCTCACCGGACGCCAGGACTTCTCCAAACTGCGCGGCAAGGGCGGCCTGTCCGGATACCCCTCACGCGAGGAGTCCGAGCACGACGTCATCGAGAACAGCCACGCCTCCACCGCGCTCGGCTGGGCCGACGGCCTCGCCAAGGCCCGCCAGGTGCAGGGGGAGAAAGGCCACGTCGTCGCGGTGATCGGCGACGGCGCGCTGACCGGCGGCATGGCCTGGGAGGCGCTGAACAACATCGCGGCGGCCAAGGACCGGCCGCTGATCATCGTCGTCAACGACAACGAGCGCTCCTACGCGCCCACCATCGGCGGCCTCGCCAACCACCTGGCGACCCTGCGCACCACCGACTCCTACGAGAAGGTCCTCGCCTGGGGCAAGGACGTCCTGCTGCGCACGCCCGTGGTGGGCGCCACCGTCTACGAGTCCCTGCACGGCGCCAAGAAGGGCTTCAAGGACGCCTTCGCGCCGCAGGGCATGTTCGAGGACCTCGGCCTGAAGTACGTCGGCCCCATCGACGGCCACGACGTGCGGGCCGTCGAGTCGGCGCTGCGGCGCGCCAAGCGGTTCCACGGCCCGGTGCTGGTGCACTGCCTCACGGAGAAGGGCCGCGGCTACGAACCCGCCCTGAACCACGAGGAGGACCACTTCCACACCGTCGGCGTCATCGACCCGCTCACCTGCGCGCCGCTCACCCCGTCCGAGGGGCCCTCGTGGACGTCGGTGTTCGGCGACGAGATCGTGCGGATCGGCGAGGAACGGGACGACGTCGTCGCCATCACCGCCGCCATGCTGCACCCGGTCGGGCTCGGCAAGTTCGCCGAGCGGTTCCCGGACCGGGTCTGGGACGTGGGCATCGCCGAACAGCACGCGGCCGTCTCCGCCGCGGGCCTGGCCACCGGCGGGCTGCACCCCGTCGTCGCCGTCTACGCCACCTTCCTCAACCGCGCCTTCGACCAGCTGCTGATGGACGTCGCGCTGCACCGCTGCGGGGTCACCTTCGTCCTCGACCGGGCCGGCGTCACCGGCGCCGACGGGCCCTCCCACAACGGCATGTGGGACATGTCCGTCCTCCAGGTCGTGCCCGGCCTCAGGATCGCCGCCCCGCGCGACGCCGACCAGCTGCGCGCCCAGCTGCGCGAGGCCGTCGCCGTGGACGACGCGCCGACCCTGGTGCGCTTCCCGAAGGAGTCCGTCGGCCCGTCGATCCCGGCGGTCGACCACGTGGGCGGCCTGGACGTGCTGCACCGCTCGCCGGGACAGCCGCAGGTGCTGCTGGTCGCCGTCGGCGTGATGGCCCCGGTGTGCCTGCAGGCCGCCGAGCTGCTGCAGGCGCGCGGCATCGGCTGCACGGTCGTCGACCCGCGCTGGGTCAAGCCGGTCGACCCCGCCCTGCCGGGCCTCGCGGCCGAACACCGGCTGGTCGCCGTCGTCGAGGACAACAGCCGCGCCGCGGGCGTCGGCAGCGCGGTCGCCCTCGCTCTCGGTGACGCCGACGTGGACGTGCCGGTGCGGCGCTTCGGCATTCCGGAGCAGTTCCTCGCCCACGCCAAGCGCGGGGAGGTGCTGGCCGACATCGGCCTCACGCCCGTCGAGGTGGCCGGCCGGATCGGCGCGAGCCTGGCCGTCAGGGACCTCGACGGCACAGTCAAGGAGAGTGAATGACCACCGAGTTCGACCTCGGCGCGCTGCTCGCCGAGCGGGGCGGGGAACGCTACGAGCTGCACGCACGACACCTCAATCCGCAGCTCCCGCGCATGCTGCACACCATCGGCTTCGACAAGGTCTACGAGCGGGCCGAGGGCGCCCACTTCTACGACGCCGACGGCAACGACTACCTGGACATGCTCGCCGGGTTCGGGGTGATGGGCCTCGGCCGCCACCACCCGGTCGTCCGCAAGGCGCTGCACGACGTCCTGGACCTCGACCTGGCCGACCTCACCCGGTTCGACTGCCAGCCGCTGCCCGGCCTGCTCGCCGAACGGCTCCTCGCGCACAGCCCGCACCTGGACCGGGTGTTCTTCGGCAACAGCGGCACCGAGGCCGTCGAGACGGCCCTGAAGTTCGCCCGGTACGCCACCGGCAGGCCGCGCGTCCTGTACTGCGACCACGCCTTCCACGGGCTGACCACGGGCTCGCTGTCGGTCAACGGCGAGTCCGGCTTCCGGGACGGCTTCGCGCCGCTGCTGCCCGACACGGCGGTCCCCCTCGGCGACCTCGACGCGCTCGCCCGGGAGCTGAAGAAAGGCGACGTCGCCGCGCTGATCGTCGAGCCGATCCAGGGCAAGGGCGTGCACGAGGCCCCGCCCGGCTATCTGCGCGCCGCGCAGGAGCTGCTGCACCGGCACAAGGCGCTGCTCATCGCCGACGAGGTGCAGACCGGCCTCGGCCGCACCGGCGACTTCTACGCCTACCAGCACGAGGACGGCGTCGAACCGGACCTGGTGTGCGTGGCCAAGGCGCTCTCCGGCGGCTATGTGCCGGTGGGCGCCACCCTGGGCAAGGAGTGGATCTTCAAGAAGGTCTACTCGTCCATGGACCGCGTCCTGGTCCACTCCGCGAGCTTCGGCTCCAACGCCCAGGCGATGGCGTGCGGCCTCGCGGTCCTGTCGGTCATGGAGCAGGAGCAGATCGTCGCCGGGGTGCGGCGGACGGGGGAGCTGCTGAAGTCCCGGCTGGCCGCGCTGACCGACACCTACGAGCTGCTCGCCGACGTGCGCGGCCGGGGCCTGATGATCGGCATCGAGTTCGGCCGGCCGCAGTCGCTGAAGCTGCGCAGCCGCTGGGCCATGCTGCAGGCGGCCCGCAAGGGACTGTTCGCGCAGATGGTCGTCGTCCCGCTGCTCCAGCGGCACCGGATCCTCACCCAGGTCTCCGGTGACCACCTGGAGGTGATCAAACTGATCCCGCCGCTGATCATCGACGAGGCGGACGTGGACCGCTTCGTCGAGGCCTTCGCCGCCGTGATGGACGACGCGCACAGCGGCGGCGGACTGGTGTGGGACTTCGGCAAGACGCTGATCAAGCAGGCGGTGGCCAACCGCTGACGCGGCCCGCGGGTTTTGCCTCTGGGGCAAGAAATTTGCCGCAGAGGCAAGACTGCGGCTCAATGGAGGCATGAACTCCTCCGAGTTTCCGGCGGAAACGGCCGGTGACCTGCCCGCCGTGGCCCCGCAGCTGCGGGCCCTGCGCCGCCGCGCCGGCCTCACCCTGGAGGCCGCCGCCCGCGCCGCCGGACTGTCCGCGGCCCATCTGTCCCGGCTGGAGACCGGGCAGCGCCAGCCCTCGCTGCCGATGCTGCTCGCGCTCGCCCGTATCTACAGTACGACCGTCTCGGAGCTGCTCGGCGAGAGCGTCGCCGAGCGGGACGCCGTGGTGCGCGGGGCGGACATGGAGCCGACGGCCGCCGGCGGCTGGACGTACCGGCAGGCCGGAGCGCCCGGCCGCGGTATGCAGGCCCTGCGGGTGCGGGTGCCCTACGGGGCGCAGGGCGACATCGTGCGCGTGCACCCCGGCGAGGAGTGGCTGTACGTCCTGGACGGCCGCCTCAGGCTCCGGCTCGGGGACACCACCCACCGGCTCGGCCCGGGGGACAGCGCGCACTTCGACTCGCTCACCCCGCACCGGATCGCCGCCGAGGACCCGGGCGGGCTGGAGCTCCTGTTCGTCCACACCCTGCTGCAGAGCCCCACGGCCACGCTGTGCCTGGGGCCCGCCCACCCCGGAGAGGCACGATGAGCAACCTCGAGGAGAAGTTCCCCCGGACCCTGTGGATCCGGCTCATCATCTACATCGCCGTCGGACACGTCCTGGCCGGCTTCATCTGGCTGCTGTTCGAGGTGGGCGCGAAGTAGCCCCCCGGGTCGCCCGAGCCGAAGGAGTCCCCCGGGTCGAAGGCCCCCCATGGTCGAAGGATCCCCGGGCGCCGGCCCCCGGCGTGGCGCCGCGGCTCAGTCGAGCAGCCGCGCCCGCAGCCGCTCCCGCGTCGCGGGGGTGAGCTTCAGTCCCTGCTCCAGGTAGGCGTCGACGCCGCCCCAGGTCTCCTCGATGGTCTCCATGGCCGCGGTGAGGTACTCGGCCCGCGCGTCGAAGAGGGGGCTGAGCAGCTCCATCACCTCGGGCGTGTACGCCGACTCCGCCGAGCCGCTGCGGCGCACCTTGTAGCGGCGGTGCTTCTCGTTGGACTTCAGGTAGTCCTCGACGATCGCGTCCCGCTCCACGCCCAGCGCGAGCAGGGTGACCGCTATCGACAACCCCGCACGGTCCTTGCCGGCGGCGCAGTGCATCAGCGCCGGGACGTTGTCCTCGGCGAGCGCGTGCAGCACCCGGGAGTGCTCGCCGGTGCGCTCCTTGATGATCGTGCGGTAGGAGGCGATCATCCGGTGCGCGCCCTTGCCGTCGGCGAGGATGCCGCGCAGCTGGTCGAGGTCGCCGTCGCGCACCATCTTCCAGAACTCGGCGCCGTCCGCCGGGTCGGACAGCGGCAGGTTGACGTTGCGCACGCCCGGCAGCTCGACGTCCGGGCCCTCCAGCTTCTGGTCGGCGGCGTTGCGGAAGTCGAAGATCGTGTGCAGTCCCAGGGAGGAGAGGTAGGCCGCGTCCTCCTGCGTGGCGTGCGCGAGGTGACCGCTGCGGAACAGCACTCCGTGCCGCACGCGCCGCCCGTCGGTGGTGGGCAGTCCGCCCACGTCGCGGAAGTTGCGCACTCCGGCCAGCTCGGGTTCGGTCGACGGCACCTGCTGCGTCACGAAGGGCTCCTCCCGCTCGGCCCCGCCGGCGCGGCTCGGTGGCCGACGGGTGCCCCTCGACGATACGACATGGATTCCCGGGGCAACCGGTTGTCCCGGCGTCCCCGGCGGCGGTGGGCGAATGGGACGGATATCCGCCCGTGCCGCATCTGGGCTTTCTGTCCGAATTGCAGCCTTCCTTCCAACTCGCCAGGTAATAAAGGCTGCTGGGAAACCGCCGCGTGAGGAGCGTCATAACCGTGACCGTCCGTCGTACGTCATGTTCACGTAATCAGGACGGATTTCCTGGGGAATTGGTGAAAACGCCGGGCACGGAATGCACATAGCGTGACGGCGGAAACGGAAAGTCGATCACAGAAAACGCCCGTCGGCGCAACCTTCTGCTTGTCCCCGTGCGTCCTGCTCGCTTACGTTCCCCACCGAATCCGGACGGACGCCGAATCCTGCCGCCGTCCGGCGCACCGCACCCACCCACCCGACGTACGGCAGGAGCGGGGGACCCACAGGTACGACGCCTGTTCCGGTTCCCGGAACGGCTTTGGGGTGAAGCCGCGCCCAGCGCGGCCGGGCATCTCCCGCCCGAACCCGACAGCTCACCTCGCAGGCGCCGGAGAGGAATTGCGCCATGCCCGCGAAGGGTAAGCACCGCCGTCCGAAGGCCCAGCGTCTCGCCCGTACTCTCGCCGTCGCCGGCACCGGTGGCGCCGCGCTCGCGCTGCCGCTCGTGAGCGCCGCCGGCGCCCACGCCGCGACGCCGCAGGCCGCCGCCCAGTCGGTGACGGACAAGGCCGTCCGGACGCTGCCGTCCACCGCCCAGAAGGCCGCGCAGTCCGGTGCGCGCGTCTACACCGTGAAGGCCGGCGACTACCTGTCCAAGATCGCCGACGAGCAGCACGTCGCCGGCGGCTGGAAGAAGCTGTACGAGGACAACCGCGAGGCCGTCGGCAGCGACCCGTCGCTCATCCACCCCGGTCTGAAGCTGTCCCTCGGCAAGAAGGCCGCCACCGCGCACAAGGCCGCCCCGACGCACAAGAGCGAGGCGCCCGCGCGGAAGTCCTCCGCCAAGCCCGCCGAGGCCGCGAAGCCCGCCGAGGCCGCCAAGCCCGCGACCGCCGCCAACGGCTTCACCCTGCCGGTCTCCGGTGCCACCATCGGCACCGCCTACCACACCGCCGGCAGCATGTGGTCCAGCGGCTACCACACCGGCGTCGACTTCGTCGTCCCGACCGGCACCCCCGTCAAGGCCGTCGGCGCGGGCACCGTCGTCTCCGCCGGCTGGGGCGGCGCCTACGGCAACCAGGTCGTCATCAAGCTGAACGACGGCTACTACGCCCAGTACGCCCACCTGTCGCAGCTGTCCGTCTCCGCCGGGCAGAGCGTGACCGCGGGCCAGCAGCTCGGCCTGTCCGGCGCGACCGGCAACGTGACCGGCCCGCACCTGCACTTCGAGATCCGCACCACGCCGGACTACGGCTCCGACGTGGACCCGGTCGCCTACCTGCGCGCGCACGGCGTGGCCGTCGGCTGACCCCGCGCCGCGTCGCGGCACCCCACCTGACACGCCGTCGAAGGCCGGGCCCCCGCCAGGGGCCCGGCCTTCGACGTGGTGCGCGGTCCCGGGCCGCCTGCCGCCCGGGTCTATTCCCTGCTTGGCCAACCCTTTAGGAGTGGCTTATCTCACCGCCCGTCAACCCCTTCCTACGGTCGCGTAGGTCACATTCGAAGGTGAATCATGGACTGCTGTGGCAGACGATTCGAAGAGTGACAGCAGAGCAGTGATCGGGTCGTACGTGGCGGTGGGGGACAGCTTCACCGAGGGCGTGGGCGACCCCGGCCCCGACGGGCAGTTCGTCGGCTGGGCCGACCGGTTCGCCGTACTCCTCGCCGACCGGCGGCCCGAAGGCGACTTCACGTACACGAACCTCGCGGTACGCGGCAAACTCCTCGACCAGATCGTGGCCGACCAGGTGCCGAGGGCCGTCGAACTCGCCCCCGATCTGGTGTCGTTCTGCGCGGGCGGCAACGACATCATCCGGCCCGGCACCGATCCCGACGAGGTCGCCGAGCGGTTCGAGAAGGCGGTCGCGCAGCTCACCGCGGTGGCCGGCACGGTCATGGTGACGACGGGCTTCGACACGCGGGGCGTGCCGCTGCTCAAGCATCTGCGCGGCAAGATCGCGACCTACAACGGGCATGTGCGGGCCGTCGCCGACCGCTACGGCTGCCCGGTGCTCGACCTGTGGTCGCTGAAGTCCGTCCAGGACCGCCGCGCCTGGGACCACGACCGGCTGCACCTGTCGCCGGAGGGCCACACGCGCGTGGCGCTGCGGGCCGGCCAGGTGCTCGGCCTGAAGGTCCCGGCCGATCCGGAGCAGCCCTGGCCGCCGCTGCCGCCGCGCGGCACGCTGGAGGTCCGGCGCGACGACGTGCACTGGGCCCGCGAGTACCTGGTGCCGTGGATCGGCCGCCGGCTGCGCGGCGAGTCCTCCGGCGACCACGTGACCGCGAAGGGCACGCTCTCCCCGGACGACATCAAGCTGCGCATCGCAGCGGTGGCCTGACCGGCCCGCCCACCCGCCGAGGACACCGGTGGCCCGCCCCGCCCGGGGCGGGGCGGGCCACCGGTGTCCTCGCTTCCCCACGTCCCGTCGCCCCGGAGCGGCCGGGACCACCCGCGAACGAACGCCGCGGCGCTCGGCGGGGCCCGCGTTCGGGGTCCGGGGTCGCCCCCGTGGTTACTTCGGTGGGGTCGTCAGGGCTTTCCGGTGAGGCCCAGTTCGTGGGTCAGGGCCTCGTCGACCCATTGCTGGGCGCGGGTGCGGGGGACCGTGCCGCCGTAGGCGGTGAGCTGGACGGCGAGCCCGTCGAGCAGGGCCGTCAGCCGCAGCGCGGTGGCGGCCGGGTCGGGGCAGGTGAACTCGCCCGCGGCCACGCCGTCCGCGACGACCTCGGCGAGCGCCGCCTTCCACTGCCGGTCCAGGTCGCGCGTGACCTCCCGCAGCGCGGGCTCGCGCAGCGCCGCCGACCAGCCC
Organism: Streptomyces sp. NPDC014801; assembly: GCF_043082085.1. NCBI lineage: Bacteria > Bacillati > Actinomycetota > Actinomycetes > Kitasatosporales > Streptomycetaceae > Streptomyces > Streptomyces sp. NPDC014801. The sequence continues at coordinate 436,177 of NZ_JBIBXG010000003.1, forward strand.
TCGATCCACAGCCGCCAGCCCTTGGCCTGCCCGGTCGGCGCGTACCAGCGCACCGCCGCGCGCAGCCGGCGCAGCGCGCTGGTGCGGCGGCCGAGCAGCTCGCGCAGCCGGGCGAGGTCGGCCTCGGCGGCGTACGCGAAGGCCGCGGCGACCAGCTTCTCCTTGGTGGAGAAGTGGTACAGCACCAGCGCGTTGCTCACCCCGAGAGCCTGGGCGACGTCGGCGATCCGCACCGCCGCCACGCCCCGCTCCTCGATCTGCTCCACGGCGGCGCGCAGGATCTCGCCCTGCCGCTCCGCCACGCTCAACCGCACTCTCGCCACGGCGATTCACCCTAGTGCAGCGCGCGGGGCCGGACACAGCCCACGTGTCCGGCCCCACGTCCCGGCGCCCGGCCCGGGATCAGCCCTGGGTCTCGGCCCCCGTCGGCAGCGGCGGCTCGGCCGCCACCCGGGCCCACTCCTCGTCGGTCAGCACCCGGGAGCGCAGCAGGAACCGGACGCCCTCGGGGGCTTCCAGGGAGAAGCCGCTGCCCCGGCCGGGGACCACGTCGACGGTGAGGTGGGTGTGCCGCCAGTAGGCGTACTGGTCGGCGCTCATCCAGAACGGGACGTCCCCGGCGACATGGCCGAGCAGGACGTCCGAGCCGCCGACCCGGAACTCGCCGCGCGGGTAGCACATGGGCGCGCTGCCGTCGCAGCAGCCGCCGGACTGGTGGAACATCACCGGTCCGTGACGGGCCGTCAGCTTGGCGAGGAGATCCTCGGCCTCCTCCGTCAGCTCCACCCGGGTCACCCGCTCGCCCATCAGAAGAACCCGAGCTTCTTCGCCGAGTAGCTCACCAGCAGGTTCTTCGTCTGCTGGTAGTGGTCGAGCATCATCTTGTGGGTCTCACGGCCGATGCCGGACTTCTTGTAGCCGCCGAACGCCGCGTGCGCCGGGTAGGCGTGGTAGCAGTTCGTCCACACACGCCCGGCCTTGATCTCCCGGCCCATCCGGTAGGCGGTGTTGCCGTCCCGGGTCCACACGCCGGCGCCGAGGCCGTACAGCGTGTCGTTGGCGATCTTCAGGGCCTCCTCGACCGAGTCGTACGTCGTCACCGACACCACCGGGCCGAAGATCTCCTCCTGGAAGATCCGCATGTCGTTGGTGCCGCGGAAGATCGTCGGCTCGATGTAGTAGCCGCCCTCCAGGCCGGCCACCGAGCGCGGCGCGCCGCCGGTCAGCAGCTCGGCGCCCTCCTTCTTGCCGATGTCGATGTACGACAGGATCTTCTCGTACTGGTCGTTGCTGGCCTGCGCGCCGATCATGGTCGCCGGGTCCAGCGGGTCGCCGCTGACGATGGCCTTGGTGCGCTCCACGCACCGGGCCATGAACTCGTCGTAGATCGAGGAGTGGATCAGGGCGCGGGACGGGCAGGTGCACACCTCGCCCTGGTTGAGGGCGAACATCACGAAGCCCTCGACCGCCTTGTCCAGGAAGTCGTCGTCGGCGGCCGTCACGTCCGGCAGGAAGATGTTCGGGCTCTTGCCGCCCAGCTCCAGGGTGACCGGGATGATGTTCTCGCTCGCGTACTGCATGATCAGCCGGCCGGTCGTGGTCTCGCCGGTGAAGGCGATCTTGGCGATGCGCGAGCTGGACGCGAGCGGCTTGCCCGCCTCCACGCCGAAGCCGTTGACCACGTTGAGCACACCGGGCGGCAGCAGGTCGGCGATCAGGTCGATGACGTACAGCAGGCTGGCCGGGGTCTGCTCGGCCGGCTTGATGACCACGCAGTTGCCGGCGGCGAGGGCGGGGGCGAGCTTCCACGCGGCCATCAGGATGGGGAAGTTCCACGGGATGATCTGGCCGACCACGCCCAGCGGCTCGTGGAAGTGGTAGGCGACCGTGTCGTCGTCGATCTCCGCGATGCTGCCCTCCTGGCCGCGCACCACGCCCGCGAAGTAGCGGAAGTGGTCGATCGCGAGGGGGATGTCGGCGGCCAGCGTCTCGCGCACCGGCTTGCCGTTCTCCCAGGTCTCCGCGACGGCGATCTTCTCCAGGTTCGCCTCCATGCGGTCCGCGATCCGGTTGAGCACCGCGGCGCGCTCGGCGGCGGAGGTACGGCCCCACTTCGGCGCGGCGGCGTGCGCGGCGTCGAGGGCGAGGTCGATGTCCGCGGCGGTGGAGCGGGCCACCTCGCAGAAGCTCTTGCCGGTCACGGGCGACAGGTTCTCGAAGTACTGGCCCTCGACGGGGGCGACCCAGTCGCCGCCGATGAAGTTGTCGTAACGGCGGGCGAACTGGACGATGCTGCCCTCGGCTCCGGGCTGTGCGTACACCATGGCGGCTCTCCTCGGCGGATGGTGAGTGCGGTGCCACGGCGGCCCCTGCCACCGTGACGCGCCTCACTGTGACCCCGCGAGGTTGGCGGGAGGTTGGCGCACCTCCCGCGCCCGCCGGACCCCGCACGGCACCCCGCTCCCGAGCGGGCGAACCGGTGCCGGGTCAGTCCCGCAGTGCCGCGCTCAGGCGGCCCGCGGCGATGGCGCGGCGCAGGTCGTCCGGGGGGAGCAGGCGCCAGGCGTGCTCGTGCACCTCCGTGTCGTACGGGGCGCACTCGCCGTAGCGCAGGGCGTGCTCGGGGCCGTTGCTGGCGAGGACCGCCTCGCGCACGGCGACCTCCAGATGGTCCCGCCAGCGCAGGATGCCCGGCGCCTCCGAGCGGGGCAGCAGCGGCCCCCGGTAGTGCTGCAGCGCGGTCGTGGTGTCGCCGCGCTCCAGGGCGCGCAGCACCTCCACGGCGTCGCACACGACGGGCACCGTCAGGGCGTAGCGCCGCGCGGCGATCCCGCCGCCGAGGGCCCGGCGCAGATGGGAGACCTCGGCCTTGAAGGTGGACGCGGTCACCGGCCGGTCCCCGTACAGCGCGTCGCGCAGCCGCTCGGAGGTGAAGCCGTCGGGCTCCAGCGCGAGCAGGGTGAGGATCTCCAGCTGGCGGGGGCGCAGCGGCAGCGGTGTGCCGTCGCGTTCGGCGCGCTCCACGCCCAGGCAGCTCAGCCGGACGGGGGAGGTCTCCACGAGGGTGGGGCGCTGCGCGGGCAGCTCGCTGGCCAGCCGGGTCTCGATGGCGCTGGCCAGCGACCGCACCGTCGACATCGCCAGCGGATGCGAGCGGTCCCAGGTCGTCGACAGGTCCAGCACGCCCAGCACCCGGCCGTCGGGGGCGCGCAGCGGGGCGCAGTAACAGACCCAGCCGTGCAGCGCGGTCACCAGGTGCTCGGCGGAGAAGACGGTGCTGGGGCGGCCGGTGCGCAGCGCCAGGGAGAGCGCGTTGGTGCCCATGTCCGGCTCGTCCCAGCGCCCGCCGGGCGCGAAGTTGACCCGCTCCGCGCGGTGCCGCATGGTGCGTCCGCCGCACGTCCACAGGATGGTGCCGGACTCGTCCGTGACCGCGGTGACGAACCCGGCGTCGTCGGCGATGCTGTGCAGCTCGCCGGCCAGGTCGGCGACCGGGCGGCGCAGCGGGGAGCGGGCCCAGCGGTGGGCCACGGAGTCGCCCTCCAGGCCCGGCGCGCTGTCGCGGTGCGGGTCGACGTGGCTCAGCGAGCGCACCCACGACTCGGTGACCTCGGGCCGCAACGACCCGTCGCCGGGCGAGAGCCTGGCCTCCTTCAGCCGCGGCACCCACCGGGTCCACTCGTCCTCCAGCGTGGCCCTGCGCCGCCGGAGGTCACTGCGCTGTGACATCTCTTCCCCTGCCGTCGTTCGGGGACAATCGCCCATTGTCCACCCGATCCGCGCGTGGCGCACCTGTCCGGTCGGACAGGGAAACCCACCCCGGTCGGAGGGGTGGTGCGCCCGGCCCCGGCCCGCCTACCTTGGCCTTCGGGGCCGACGACAGAGTTATCGGACAACACGTCGGTGAAATCAAGGTCGCGCACCCGGTGGGGACCTCGCCCCAGGGACGGATTCGGGAGGAGGTCGCATGTCGCTTCTGCCCGGCGTCATGGTGACCGGCCGTGGTGATCCGGCCGCCCGCTGGAGTCACGACGAACGCCAGTGCGAGCTGCCCGGGCCGCAGCCGGCGGACGGCGTGCCGGGCGGCGGGAGCGTGCGGCTGGCCAAGTTCCACGTCCCCGAGGTCGTCTTCGGGCCGGGCTCGCTGGCCGAGCTCGGGCACTGCGCGGTGCGGCTCGGCGCCCGCCGCCCCTTCCTGGTCACCGACCCCGGGCTGATCGAGGCCGGCTGGGTGGAGGAGGCCGTCGGCCATCTGCGCCGGGTGGGCCTCAGGCCCGTGGTGTGGCACGACGTCACACCTAACCCGAAGGACCACGAGGTGGAGGCCGGCCACGCGCGGTACGCCGACAGCGGCAGCGACGTGATCATCGGCGTGGGCGGCGGGTCCGTCGTCGACGCGGCCAAGGGCGTGGCGATCCTGTCCGGCAACGGCGGGCGCATCCTCGACTACGAGGGCGTGGACCGGGTCGGCCGGCCGATCCCGCCGACCGTGATGGTGCCCTCCACCTCCGGCACCGGCGCGGACGTGTCGCAGTTCGCCGTGATCACCGACACCGACGCCCACATCAAGATCACCATCATCAGCCGCACCCTCGTCCCGGACATCTCCGTGATCGACCCCCGGCTGCTGACCACCATGCCGCAGTGGCTGAACGCCGCCACCGGCCTGGACGCCCTCACCCACGCCGTCGAGGCGTACGTCTCGCGCGCCCACAACCCGCTCACCGACACCCACGCCCTGCACGCCGTGCGGCTGATCACCGGCAACCTGGTGCGCACCCAGGTCCAGCCCATGGACTTCGGTGCCCGGCTCGCCATGGCCCAGGGCTCGCTGGAGGCCGGAATGGCGTTCACCAACGCCATCCTCGGCGCCACCCACGCCATGAGCCACCAGGTCGGGGGCCTGCTCGACGCCCCGCACGGCGTGGTCAACGGCGTGCTGCTGCCGCATGTGATCCGCTTCAACGCCGAGGCCTGGCCGGAGCGGTTCGCCGCGCTCGGCGCCGCCGCCGGCCTGCCCACCGAGGGCGTGCCGCCGTACGAGGTCGCCCTGCGCCTGGCCGACCTGGTGCGCGCCCTCGCCGACGACGTCGGCGTGCCCAAGTCCCTGGCCGCGCTCGGCGTCGCCGACAGCGACGTGCCGCTGCTCGCCCGCACCACGCTCAAGGACGCCTGCATGGCCACCAACCCCCGCAGCGTCGACGTCCACGACGTCGAGACCCTGTTCCGCGAGGCGCTGTGAGGCACGCCCGATGACCGCCCCCGAACCCGCCGACCTCGGAGTCCTCACCGGGCTGCGCTCCGGCAAACGCTCCTACTACCCGGCCTACCGGCGCTCCACCGAACGCCTGGAACGCACGGTGGAGGCCCTCGACGGGATCTCCCGCGCGCTGGTGCGCACCGCCGAGGGCCCGCGCGCGCTCGTCGAGGCCGTCGTGCGCACCGCCGCCGACCATCTGCAGGCCCGCTGGGTGCTCCTCGCCGTCGCCGACGGCGCGCTGCGCGCGGCCCGGCCGCGGTTCCTGCTGTACGCCGACGACGTGCTCATCGACGACGAGACCCTGCTGCCCGCCGACGTCCGCCCGCATCTGAGGCTGCTGCGCGCCCGCCCCTGGGAGGCGGCCGGCACCGCCGGGGCGCGCGGCCGGGTGTGCGCGCCGATGACCCTGGACGGCGAACCCGTCGGCGGCATCGCCGCCGAGCCCGGCACCGGAGTCGAGGTCGCCGAGACCGACCTCGCGATCCTGCGGGTGCTCGCCAACCAGGCCGCCGTCGCCCTGCACAACACCTACCTCTTCCACGCCGCCGCCGCGCTGCGCGGCCGCACCGAGGAGCTGTCCGAGGCCGCCGAACGGCAGGCCCGCGACCTCGCCGCGCGCAGCGTCGAGCTCGCCCGCACCCAGGAGCGGCTGCTGCACGCGATGCAGCGCCAGGCGCTCGACGACGAACGCCACCGCATCGCCCGCGAACTGCACGACAGCGTCACCCAGTACGTGCTCAGCGCCGGCATGACCGTCGAGGTGTGCCGCGCCGAACTGGCCGCCATGGGCGGCGAGGCGGCCGCCATCGCCGACCGGCTCGCCGAGGCCAAGGACCTCAACCGGCAGGCCGTGGAGCGGCTGCGCGCCTCCATCTACGCCCTGCACCACTCCTCGCAGGAGCCGTCCGGGCCGCTGCCGGTGATGCTGCAGCGGCTGTCCTCGGTGCACCTGCCGACCGCGCTGGACGTTCGGGTGCAGGTGCTCGGGCCTCCGGTGCCGCTGCCCGCACCGGCCGAGGAGTCCGTGCTGCGGCTGGCCGGGGAGGCCCTGTTCAACTCCGCCACCCACGGCCGGGCGAGCCGTGCCCTGGTCCGGCTGCGCTACCAGGCCGGCGCCGTCGTGCTGAGCGTGTCCGACGACGGCACCGGCGATCCGGCGCAGCTGCGGCGGGCGCTGGCGATGTCCCGGGCCGCCGACCTCTCCGGCCGGCACCGGGGCCTTGCCAACATGGTCGCCCGCGCCGAGGAGCTGGGCGGCACCCTGACCATCCGCCGCTCCGGCATGGGCGGCGTCCTGCTGCGGGTGCGCATCCCGCTGCCCGTCCCCGCCGAGGAGGCAGAAGCCGATGACCGCTGACCCGGCCCCGCACACCCCGCCGGCCCCGCACACCCCGGCGACCACGGGCGCCACGGCGACCACGGGCACTCCGGGTACCGCGGGCACCCTGCGGATCGTCCTCGTGGACGACCACGCGATCGTCCGGCACGGGCTGAAGTCGATCCTCGAACGCGAGAGCGACCTGGAGGTGGTGGGGGAGGCGAGCACCGCCGCCGAGGCGGAGGCCGTCGTGGACCGGGTGCGCCCGCAGATCGTGCTGCTCGACCTGAAGCTGTCCACCGGCGCCGACACCGAGGGCCTCGACCTCTGCGCGAAGCTGACGAAGCGTCACCCGGGCCTCGCGGTCCTGGTGCTGACCACGTTCCTCGACGACACCCTCGTCGTCGACGCCATCCACCACGGGGCGCGCGGCTATGTCGTCAAGGACGTCGACACCACCGAACTGCTGCGCTCCATCCGCGCGGTGGCAGTCGGCGACAGCGCCTTCGACTCGCACGCCGCCGCCGCGATGGTCCGCTCGATGCGCGGCCGCCCCGAACAACCCCGGTTCACCGAACGCGAGTTGCTGGTGCTCCAGCATCTGGCCCGCGGGCTGAGCAACCGGGACATCGGGGCGCGGCTGTACGTGTCGGAGACGACCGTGAAGTTCCACCTGCGCAACATCATGCGCAAGATGAACGCGAGCAGCCGCGCCGAAGTCGTCTACGAGGCCAGCAAGCTCGGCGTCATCTGACCCCGGAGCGGTCGAGCACCAGCCACCCGCCGTGGTGGTCGGCGACCTGGAACGCCAGCCCCGAGCCGCGCCCCAGCGCGGCCAGCGCCGCCCGGTCGAAGGTGCGCACATGCCCGTACGCGGCGGTCGGCTCCTCCTCGTACGGTACGGCGACCACGACCCGCCGCCGGGCCAGCCGCACCGCCTCGCGCACCACCGCCGCGCCGTGCGCCGGCTCCAGGTGCTCCAGCACGTGGATGACGGTGACCGTGTCCACCGCCGCGTCGGGCAGCGGCACCCGGGCCGCGTCGCAGGCCAGCGTGGCCAGCGGCGCGGCCCGCTCGGCGGCCACCGCGGACAGCAGCCGCATGGTGCCCGCGGCGAGGTCGGAGGCGGTCACGGCGGTGCCGGGACGCTCGGCGAGCAGCAGCGGCAGGAAGCCGAAGCAGGAGCCCACGTCGAGGACCGTCCCGGCGCCCACCAGGTCCAGGGTGCGCCGGTAGACGGGGGCGAAGCCCGCGATCGAGGAGTGGTCGGCGGCGCCCGGACCCGCCCAGGAGCGGCGGATCCGGGTCAGCGTGTTGGCGTAGAAGGTGGTCCACGCCGGCAGCGCACCGTCCACGCAGGAGCGCACCACCCCGGTGAAGACCCGCTCGAAGACATCGCTGCCGGACAGCCAGCCGGGCGCGAACAGCTCCTCGGCGAGCAGCCCGGCCAGGTCGTTGTCCAGCTGCCCGGGCCGCAGCCAGTGGCCCACCTCCACCCGGCGGCCACGGCGGCGCAGCCGGAAGTGCGCGGTGCGCACCAGCAGCCCGGCCGCCGGGCCGCCCGCGTCGGGCGGTTCGCGCAGCACGCGCACCAGCTCGTCGTCGTAGCGGCCCGGCGGGTGCGCGGCCAGGGGATCGATACGGTGCCGGGGAGCGGCCTGCGGTGTGCTCATCGCCCCACCGCCGCCATCCGCAGTGCCGTGCGCTCCAGCCCCGTCAGATCGGCGACCTGCCGGACCCGGTCGCAGTACGGCGCGTACTTCGGCAAATCGCAGGCGCCCAGCCCCCAGGAGAAGCGCGGCTCCGGGGTCAGCCACACCGTCTCGCGCACCCGGCGGGTGATCTCCTCGAACGCCTCGACGGCCGGCGGCCGGCCGTTGCCGCGCCCGTCGCCCAGCACCAGCAGGGTGGTGCGCCGCCCGAGCGCCGGGGCGTGCTCGGCGAGCAGCCGCTCGAAGGTGCGGCCGTAGTCGGAGTGGCCGTCCACGTCGAGCAGCCCGCCCGCCGGCAGCCCGTCGAAGACCAGACCGAGGGCCTTCTCCAGCGGGTGCTCGGCGAACAGCTCGGTGATCTCGGTGGGTTCGTCGACGAACGCGAACGTGCGCACCTGCCCGAACAGCGACTGCAGCCCGTGCACCAGGTGCAGCGTGAAACGGGCGGTCGCCCGCACCGACAGCGACACGTCCGCCAGCACCACCAGCCGCGGCCGGTCCTCGGCGCGGGTGACCGTGACCGGGCGGAACGGCACCCCGTCGTAGCGCATGTTGCGCCGCATGGTGCGGGCCGGGTGGACCCGTCCGCGCGGGGTGACGCGCCGGCGGGCGGTCGGCGCGCCGTGCAGCGTGCGGCCCATGCGGCGCAGCGCCTCCTCCAGCCGGTCCCGCTCGCTCTCGTCGACCGTCTCGGTGCGGGCCCGCTCGGCGAGCCGCGCCGTCTCCACGGCCGCCGACTGCAGTTGTGCGAGCCGGTCGAGGTGGCGTTTGAGCAGCTCGGGCAGGCCCTCGACGGTCCCTGCCAGGGGAGCGGCCTCGCCCTGCGGCCCTTCGGGCACGCTCTCGTGCCGCGCCACGGTCAGCTCCGTCTCCAACGGCCGCCCGGCCGGCGGGGCGAGCCGGCCGGGCACCCCGGCGCCGTGCAGCCGCTCGGTCTCCAATTGCACGGACCCGCCGGCGCCCGGCCCGCGCGCCCCGTCCTGCGCCAGCACGATCTCGTCGGTCAGCGCGGCCAGGTCCAGCTTGTTGGCCTCCTGGTGGAGGTTGTAGCGCTGGGCCAGGTCCTGCTGGTCGAAGAAGTCGCGGATGTCGGCCGGCTTGCCGTGGCTGTGCCCCTGCTGGGGCGTCTCGGACGGCTCCTCGGAGACGGTGTACGACTCCAGCTCGCCGGTGTCGCTCAGGTCGTCGTGCGCGTGCCCGTGCTCGTGCTCGCCGTCCGCCCCGGTCACCGGGCGCAGCGCGAAGAACGCCGAGAACAGCTCGTCGAACACGGCGTCGTCGCGGCGGTCCTTCACCAGCGTCAGGCGCAGCGCCTCGCGCAGCGTCTCCCGGCCGCCGAGCACCCCGGGCTGGCCGGCCGCGCGCAGCGCGTCCAGCGCCTCCGACACGGACACGCGCAGCCCGAACAGCCGCAGCAGACGGACGAATCGGTGCACCCCGGCTTCCATGCCCGCCCCCTCCGCTCAGTCCGCGCGGCGGCGGGTGACGGCGGCGAAGGCCCGCGCGCCCTGGCCCGCGCCGGGGGAGGGACGCCGGGTGGGACCCGGGCCGGGGGCGCCGTAGTAGTCCTCGTCGTGGCGGCCCTGCCGGTCCATGGCGGCCCGCAGCGCGCGGCCGTCGGTCCCGCCGTCGCCGTCACCACCGGTCCCGCCGTGCGGCTCGTGATCGGGGTCGTGGCCGTGATCGTGGGAGTGGTGACCCTGGTGGTGGTGCCCGTCGTGGTGATGGTGCCCGTCGTGGTGGTGGCCCGGCTCCGGCAGCTCCCGGTTGGGGTCGACCAGGCGCGGCAGCACCTCGCGCGCGCGGCCCAGGTCGCGCTCGTACTTCAGGACGACGTTGACGGTGTCGGCGAGCACCTGCGCGTCGAGTTCCTCCACGCCGAGCACGGCGAGCGTGCGGGCCCAGTCGACGGTCTCCGAGATGCTCGGGTTCTTGCGCAGCTTCAGCTCGCGCAACCCGCGCACCACGTCCACCAGGTGACGGGCCGTCGCCTCCGGCAGCCCGGTGTCCTTGGCCCGCAGGATCTCCAGCTCCCGCCCGGCATCCGGGTAGTCGAGGAAGAGATGCAGGCAGCGCCGCTTGAGCGCGGCCGACAGATCCCGGGTGTTGTTCGACGTCAGCACGACGTACGGCGGGACCTTCGCGCGGAACGTGCCGATCTCGGGGACGGAGACCTGGTACTCGGCCAGGCACTCCAGCAGCACGGCCTCCAGCGCCTCGTCGGCCCGGTCCACCTCGTCGATCAGCAGCACCGCGGGCTCCTCGCCGCGCACCGCGTCCAGCAGCGGGCGCGGGGCGAGGAAGCGGTCGGAGAAGAACACGCTGTCCTGCTCCTCGATCCGCCGCACCGCGCTCGCCAGGTCGGGCGCGTCGGCCGTCAGGTCGCCGATCTTGTCGCGCAGCATCTGCGTGTACAGCAGCTGCTTGCCGTAGTCCCACTCGTACAGGGCGCGGCTCTCGTCCTGGCCCTCGTAGCACTGCAGGCGCAGCAGCCGGCGGCCGGTCGCCGCGGCGAGCGTCTTGGCCAGCTCGGTCTTGCCGACGCCGGCCGGGCCCTCCAGCAGCACCGGCTTGTCCAGCCGGGTCAGCAGGAACACGGTCGTGGCGAGCCGGCGGTCGGCGATGTAGCCATGGCCGGCGAACCGCTCGACGACCTCGTCGACCGAGCCGAAGGCGGGGTTTGCGGATGTGGCGGGCACGGGTCCTCCGTCCGTCAGGCAGGGAAGGCGGGGGCGGGGCGGCGACCTCCCGGCCGCCCCGCCCCCGGGGGACGCGGGGACGGCGCCGGATGCGCCGCCCCGCGACCCCGGCTGGGAAGGGCTCAGCCGAGCAGGTCGTCCAGGTCGCCGTTCATGCAGTGGTCCACGACCGGACGGACGGTGTCGAAGGTGCACTCCTTGGCGTTGCCCGGGGTGCAGGCGTCACCGAGGACATGGTTCGTGATGCGGTCCACGTCGGCCGCGTCGCCCTTGATCACCTTGGCCTGCTCGTAGAACTTCGTCGGGCCCTGGCCCAGCCGGTTCTTGGAGTACGTCTCCTGCTGGACGTCGGTGAACTTCTCCGGGATGCCGACGTCGCGCAGCAGCCGGATCCCGGCCGCGAGCGCCGCCTCGGCGGCCTGCACCTTGGTCATGCCGTGCGTGTCCACGCCCATCGCCTCGGCGATGTCCGCGAACCGCTCGTAGTGCGCCGGCATGTTGAACGCCCACACGCGCGGCAGCGCGATCGCGTTGTTCAGGCCGTGGTGGGTGTCGTAGAAGGCGCTCACCGCGTGCGAGATGGAGTGGATGATGCCGAGGCCACCGGAGTTGAAGGCCTGCGCCGCGATGTACTGCGCGTACATCATCCCCTCGCGCCCGGCCAGGTCCTGGCCGTTCCACACCGCCTGGCGCAGGTGGCGCGCGGTCAGCTTGATGGCGTGCAGCGCGTTGCCCAGCGACGGCTGGAAGTCCAGCCGCGACACATACGGCTCGGAGGCGTGCGCGAGGACGTCGAAGCCGCACTGGGCGGTGTAGTCCAGCGGGCAGTCGTAGTACAGCGTCGGGTCGTCGATGGCGAGGCTGGCCACCGAGGCGTCGTCGAACGCCACGTACTTGTGCGGGTTGTCCGGGTCGGTGGTGGTGTCGGTGATGACGTACGCCCACGACGTCTCCGAGCCGGTGCCGGCCGTCGTCGACACCGCGATGTGCGGCGGGTTCTTCGGGTTCTCCGACTTGTTGAAGCCCTCGAAGTCGTTGACGTTGCGGCCGTCGTGCGCCACCGAGATACGGGCGCCCTTGCAGGCGTCGTGCGACGAGCCGCCGCCGATCGAGACGAAGGAGTCGCACCGGTTCTCCTGGTACAGCGCCACGGCGTCCATGACGTTGTAGTCCTTCGGGTTCGACTCGACCTTGTCGTACACGACGACCTCGAGACCGTGGTACTTCATCGACTCGACGATCTTGTGCACGGTGTCGCTGCCGCGCAGCCCCGTGGTCATCACCAGGGTGCGGCGAAAGCCCAGCTTCTTGGCCTCCGGGCCGATCAGCTCATGGGCGCCCGGGCCCATCAGCGCCCGGGGGAAGGGGTGGAACTCCTTGATCGGGAACGGCTTGAGAAGTTCTTCGACCTGCATGATCGCGTGCTTCCTCTCTCTGCGGGACCGCGGCGTGCATCACCTTCGCCGCTCGGCGCCCGGCGGCGACACAGGCCACCCGGGCGGCCGCCGGGCACGGACGGAGAGGGGACGCCCTGTCCGAACGGACAGGGGGTGGTGCGTACCTGACCGTTCGGGCAGGGCGAGGCGGGCCGGAAGCAGGGTGAGCACGGCGGCCGGCCGCTCCTAGCGTCGAGGGGACACCACCACCCACCACTCACCTCACGGAGGCCCTCATGCAGGACGAACCGCGCACCCTGGAGCAGGACGCCACGATCAACGCCGAGGAGACGGCCGAGGAGATCCTCGTCGAGGAGGTCTCCATCGACGGCATGTGCGGCGTCTACTAGGCCGCCGCCGTGCCGTCCGCGTTCGACCCGGCCCGGCCCTACCGGCTGAGTCCCGCCGTCGCGCTGCGCCCCGAGCCGTTCGGGGCGCTCGCCTACCACTTCGGCAACCGCCGGCTGTCCTTCCTCAAGGCACCCGAACTGGTCCGCCTGGTCGAGGACCTCGGCCGCCACGCCAGCGCGCGGGACGCCCTGGCCGGCGTGCCCGAGCGGCGCCGGGCGGCCTTCGGGCAGGCGCTCGCCGCCCTCGCCGCCGCCGACATGATCACCCCCACCGAAGCGGAGCCGCAGCCGTGACCCTCACCGAACCAGCGCTCGCGCCGCCGGCCGTCCCGGCGGCGCACGCGCCCGTCCCCGCCCTGGTCGAGCAGTTCAAGGGCGGCCTCGCCGCCCCCATCTGCCTGACCTGGGAGTGGACGTACGCCTGCAACCTCTCCTGCGTGCACTGCCTGTCCTCCTCCGGACGGCGCGACCCGCGGGAACTCACCACGGACGAGATCCGGTCCGTGATCGACGAACTGCAGCGCATGCAGGTCTTCTACGTCAACGTCGGCGGCGGCGAACCCACCGTCCGCCCCGACTTCTGGGAGCTGCTGGACTACGCCGTCGACCACCAGATCGGCGTCAAGTTCTCCACCAACGGGCTGCGGCTGACCCCCGAGCGGGCCCGCCGCCTCGCCGCCACCGACTACGTCGACGTGCAGATCTCCCTGGACGGCGCCACCCGCGAGGTCAACGACGCGGTACGCGGCCGGGGTTCGTACGACATGGCGGTGCGCGCCATGGAGAACCTCTCCGACGCGGGCTTCCGCGACTTCAAGATCTCCGTGGTGATGACCCGTCAGAACGTCGGCCAGCTGGACGACTTCGCCGAACTCGCCGACCGGCACGGCGCCCAGCTGCGCATCACCCGGCTGCGCCCCTCCGGACGCGGCGCCGACGTCTGGGACGAGCTGCACCCCACCGCCGACCAGCAGCGCGCGCTGTACACCTGGCTGCTCGCGCACGGCGAGAAGGTCCTCACCGGCGACTCGTTCTTCCATCTCAACGCGCTCGGCTCCGAGCCGCTGCCCGGCCTCAACCTGTGCGGCGCCGGACGCGTGGTGTGCCTGATCGACCCGGTCGGGGACGTGTACGCCTGCCCGTTCGCCATCCACGACGCCTTCAAGGCCGGCAACATCCGCACCCCGGGCGGCTTCACGCGCGTGTGGCGCGACTCCGCCCTCTTCGCCGACCTGCGGCGGCCGCAGACCGGCGGCGCCTGCACGAGCTGCGCCGCCTACGACGCCTGCCAGGGCGGCTGCATGGCCGCGAAGTTCTTCACCGGGCTGCCGCTGGACGGCCCGGACCCCGAGTGCGTCAAGGGACACGGCGCCGCCGCCCTCGCGGCCGTCGACCCCGCCGCGCTGCCCCCGCAGGGCAACGACCACTCCCACCGCACCGTGCCGCTGGGCATGCCCGCGGTGCGCACCCGGCGGCCCGACCGCCTCTGCGACGAGAGCCCCCTGGCCGCCTTCGAGGAAGGAACCCCATGAGCACCTGGTTCGAGACGGTCGCCGAGGCCCAGCGGCGCGCCCGCAAACGCCTGCCGAAGTCCGTCTACAGCGCACTGCTCGCCGGCTCCGAGAAGGGCGTCTCCTACGACGACAACACCACCGCCTTCACCGAGCTCGGCTTCGCCCCGCACGTGGCCGGACTGTCGGCCAAGCGGGACCAGTCCACCACCGTGCTGGGCGAGCAGATCGCCCTGCCCGTGATCATCTCCCCGACCGGCGTGCAGGCCGTCCACCCGGACGGCGAGGTCGCCGTCGCCCGCGCCGCCGCCGCCCGCGGCACCGCGATCGGGCTCAGCTCCTTCGCCAGCAAGCCGCTCGGCGACGTCGTCGCGGCGAACCCGCGGACCTTCTTCCAGATGTACTGGATGGGCTCCAAGGACGCGATGGAGCGCCGCGTCGCCTACGCCCGCGAGGCCGGCGCCAAGGCACTGATCGTCACCCTCGACTGGTCCTTCTCGCACGGCCGGGACTGGGGCAGCCCGCGCATCCCCGAGCGGCTCACCCTCAAGGAGATGGCCCGCTTCGCGCCCGAGGCGCTGACCCGGCCGCGCTGGCTGTGGGACTTCGTCTCCGCGGGCACCCTGCCCGACCTCACCGCCCCGAACGTCGCCGAGGACGGCGAGGCCCCGCCCACCTTCTTCGGCGCCTACGGCACCTGGATGCAGACCCCGCCGCCCTCCTGGGAGGACGTGCGCTGGCTGCGCGAGCAGTGGGACGGGCCGTTCCTGCTCAAGGGGATCTGCCGGGTGGACGACGCGCTGCGCGCCGTCGACGCCGGCGTCACCGCGATCTCCGTGTCCAACCACGGCGGCAACAACCTCGACGCCACCCCCGCCCCCGTCCGCGCCCTGCCGGCCGTCGCCGACGCCGTCGGCCACCAGGTGGAGGTCCTCCTCGACGGCGGCGTGCGCCGCGGCAGCGACGTCGTCAAGGCGCTCGCGCTGGGCGCCCGCGCGGTCCTCATCGGCCGCGCCTACCTGTGGGGGCTGGCCGCCGGAGGACAGGCCGGCGTCGAGAACGTCCTCGACGTCCTGCGCGGCGGCATCGACTCCGCGCTCCTCGGCCTCGGCCGCTCCTCCGTGCAGGAGCTGACCCGCGACGACGTCGTGATACCGCCCGGGTTCACCCGCACCCTGGGCGCCCCCTGAGACACGGACGGACGGTGCGTCATGAGCGTGACCCGCCTCGCGGACCTCACCTGGCCGGACCTGGAGGGCCGCCGGCCCCTGGTGCTGCTGCCGCTCGGCTCCCTGGAGCAGCACGGCCCCCATCTGCCGCTGGACACCGACGCCGCGGTGGCCGCCGCGGTCGCCGAACGGGCCGCCGCGCGGCTGGCCGCCGACACCGACGTGGTGCTCGCCCCACCGCAGTACTACGGGGCGAGCGGCGAACACGAGGGCTTCCCCGGCACGGTCTCCGTCGGCCACACCGCGCTGCGCCTGCTCCTCACCGAGGCCGGCCGCTCCCTGCTGCGCTGGGCCGGACGGCTGCTCGTGGTCAACGGGCACGGCGGCAACCTCGCCGGGCTCACCGACGCGGTCACCGGCCTGCGCGACGAGGGACGCGACACGGCCTGGTGGCCGTGCGTGCCGCCGGCCGGCGACGCGCACGCCGGCCGCACCGAGACCTCGCTGATGCTCCGGCTGCGCCCCGCCGCCGTACAGGCCGGGCGGGCCGTGGCCGGAGTGACCGACCCCGTGGAGGCGCTGATGCGGCGCCTCGTCGCCGAGACCGTGCGCGGGGTCAGCCCGTCCGGCGTCCTCGGCGACCCCGCGGGGGCCGGCGCCGCGGAGGGCGAACGCCTCCTCGACGCGATGGCGGACCGCCTGGCCGCCGACGCGCGCGGCTGGCGCGTGTCCCAGCGCGGCCGCCTCACGACCGCGCAGCCGTCGCCGGCCGTACGTCCGGCACCGTCCGCGCAGTCACCGGCCCCGCCGCCGTCGCCGGCCGGGCTCACGGCGGCCGCGCAGGCGTCACCGGCCGCACGGTCCGGAGGCGGGCGATGACCGCCCCGCGGGTGGCCCTCGTCACCGGCGCCGCGCGCGGGATCGGCGCCGCGACCGTGCGCCGCCTGGCCCGCGACGGCTGGGCCGTCGTCGCCGTGGACCGCTGCGCCGACGACCCCGACGTGCCCTACCCGCTCGCCTCGGCGGCCCAACTCGACGCGCTGGCGGCCGAGTTCCCGGCGGTGCGCGCCGTCCGCGCCGACGTGCGCGACGCGGACACGCTGCACGGGGCCGTGGCCCTCGCCGAGCGGGAGTTCGGCGGCCTGGACGCCGCCGTGGCCGCCGCGGCCGTCATCCTGGGCGGGCGGCCGCTGTGGGAGCAGAGCGACGCCGAGTGGCGCACCCTGCTCGACGTGGACGTCCTCGGCGTCGCCCACCTGGCCCGCGCCGCCGTCCCCGCCCTGCTGCGCCGGCCCCGGCCCCGCGGCGGCCGGTTCGTCGCCCTCGCCTCGGCCGCCGCCCACCGCGGGCTGTGGGGCCTCGGCGCGTACTGCGCCGCCAAGCACGCCGTCGCCGGCCTGGTCCGCGCCCTCGCCTGCGACCTGCGCGACACCGGCGTCAACGCCGTCGCCGTCTCCCCGGGTTCCACCCGTACGGCCATGCTGCGCGCCACGGCCGACCTGTACGGGCTGCCCGGCCCCGACGCCCTCGCCGAGCACCAGCTCACCGGGCGCCCCCTGGAACCCGACGAGGTGGCCGCCGCGATCGCCTGGGCCTGCTCGCCGGACTCCTTCGCCGTCACCGGCTCGGTCCTGCACGCGGACGGGGGGTTCACGGCATGACCCGTCTCTCCCACGACGCCCAGGACACCCCTCGGCCGGCCCGCGCGCTCCGTCTCCTCCCACCGCCTGCCGCCGACGCGCTGCCCGCCCCGCCCGACGACCGTCTGCCCGACGGGTTCGCCGTCGAGCTCGCCGCCGACACGCACCGCTCCGCCGACGGGCGTCTGCTGCTCGGCGGTTCCCCGCCCCGGCTGCTGCGGCTGACGCGGGCGGCCGCCCGGCGGCTGGTGGACGGCGGGTTCCCCGTCACCGGCCCGGCGACGGCGGCGCTGGCCCGCCGGCTGCTGGACAGCGGCGTCGCCCACCCCCGCCCGCCGCTGCGCCCCGTCGGCGACACCACCCTCGCCGTCCCGGTGCGCGACCGGCCCGGACAGCTCGACGCCCTGCTGACCGCCGTGCGCGCGGACCCCGCGACCGCCGCCCTGCCCGTCCTCGTCGTCGACGACGGCTCACGGGACCCGGCCGCGGTCGCCCGCGTGGCCCGCCGCCACCACGCCCGCCTGCTCACCCACCCGCACAACCTCGGCCCGGCCGCCGCCCGCAACACCGCGCTGCGCCACGCGCGCACCGCCTACGTGGCGTTCTGCGACTCCGACGTGGTGCCCGAACGCGGCTGGCTCGCCCCGCTGCTCGCCCACTTCGCCGACCCCGCCGTCGCCCTCGTCGCCCCCCGGATCGTCGCCCTGCCCGCCACCCGGCCCGGCGCCCTGGACCACTACGAACAGGTGCGCTCCCCGCTGGACATGGGGGAGCGGGAGGGACCCGTCGTCCCCGTGTCGGCGCTCGCCTACGTGCCGAGCGCGACCATCGTGGTGCGCCGCGCGGCCCTCGGCACCGGGTTCGCGCCCGGCATGCGGGTCGGCGAGGACGTCGATCTGTGCCTGCGGCTGCACGCGGCGGGCTGGCGGCTGCGGTACGTGCCCGCCGTGCGGGTCGGCCACCGCCACCGCACCACGCCGCGCGGCTGGCTCGCCCAGCGCGCCGGATACGGCACCAGCGCCGCCGACCTGGCGCTGCGTCACCCCGGACTGGTGCCGCCGCTGCACGCCGCGCCCTGGTCGCTGGCCGCCTGCGCGCTGCTGCTGACCGGCAGACCCCGGCCCGCGCTCGCCGCCGGCGCCCTCACCGCGGTCGCCGCCGTCCGCGTCGCCCGCCGTATGCCCGACGCCGACCACCCCGCCCGGGCCGGTGCCCTGCTGGCGCTCGCCGGGCTGCGCGGCACCGCCGAACAACTGCTGCGCTGCGCCACCCGGCACCACTGGCCGCTCGCCCTCGCCGCCGCCGCGGCGAGCCGCCGCGCCCGCCGCGTGCTGCTCGTCGCCGCGCTCGCCGAGGGCCTCGCCGACCACCGCCGCTCCGGCACCGCGCTGGACCCCCTCACCCACACCGTGCTCCACCGCCTCGACGACCTGGCGTACGGCTGGGGCGTGTGGCAGGGCGCCCTGCGCCGCCGTACCGCCGCACCCCTGCTGCCCCGCCTCGCGCGGCGCCGCAGGCCCGGACCACCGCACGCTCCCCGCGCGCCGCGGCCGCCCGCACCAACCTCGCACCAACCACCCCACGCGACGGTGGAGCGCCGGTGACGCGTACGCGCCCCGTGACGCCCACCCGCCGACCCCCGCACCCGTACGTCCTGGAGGAAGCAGCATGTCCCCGCGCCCCGACCCCGTCCTCAGCGCCGGCAGCACGCTCGCCGGAGCGGAGCAGGCGGCACCCCGGCCGCACGACGCGGCGGCCGACGACCGCCTGGCGTACTGGGCCCGGCAGGCGGAGCACCTGCACTGGCAGACGCCGTGGACCGACGTCCTCGACTTCTCCCGCGCCCCGTTCGCCCGCTGGTTCACCGGAGGCCGGCTGAACGTCGCGTACAACTGCGTCGACCGGCACGTCGAGGCCGGCCGCGGCGACCGCGTCGCCTTCCACTTCGAGGGCGAGCCCGGCGACCGGCGCACCATCACCTACGCCGCACTGCAGCGCGAGGTGTGCAAGGCGGCCAACGCCCTCGCCTCCCTGGGCCTGAAGGCCGGCGACCGCGTCGCCATCCAGCTGCCGATGATCCCCGAGGCGATCTACGCCATGCTGGCCTGCGCCCGCCTCGGGCTGCCGCACAGCGTCGTCTTCGGCGGCTTCTCGCCGGCCGCGCTGCGCTCCCGCATCGAGGACGCCGGCGCCCGGCTGCTGATCACCTCCGACGGCCAGTACCGGCGCGGCCGGGCCGAGCCGATGAAGGCGCTCACCGACGAGGCCACCCGGCACACGCCCGGCGTCGAGCACGTCCTCGTCGTGCGGCGCACCGGCGCCGACGTGCCCTGGACCGAGGGCCGCGACCTGTGGTGGCACGACCTCGTCGAGGACCGGCCCGACCGGCACCACCCGGAGGCCTTCGACGCCGAGCACCCGCTGTTCATCCTCTACACGTCCGGCACCACCGGGAAGCCGAAGGGCATCCTGCACACCTCCGGCGGCTACCTCACCCAGGCCGCCGCCACCCACCGCACCGTCTTCGGCCTGGACCCCGACCGGGACGTCTACTGGTGCACCGCCGACATCGGCTGGATCACCGGCCACACCTACATCGTGTACGGGCCCCTCGCCAACGGCACCACGTCCGTGCTGTACGAGGGCACGCCCGACACGCCCAGCCAGGCGCGGCACTTCGAGATCATCGAGCGCTACGGCGTCAGCGTGTACTACACGGCCCCCACCCTCATCCGCACGTTCATGAAGTGGGGCGAGCAGGTCCCGGCCGCCCACGACCTGTCCTCGATCCGGGTGCTGGGCAGCGTCGGCGAACCCATCAACCCCGAGGCGTGGCGCTGGTACCGCGAGCACCTCGGCGCCGGCCGCGCGCCCGTCGTCGACACCTGGTGGCAGACCGAGACCGGCGCCGTCATGATCGCGCCGCTGCCCGGCGAGCGGGAACCCAAGCCCGGCTCGGCGCAGACCCCGCTGCCCGGCATCTCCGCCAAGGTCGTCGACGACCAGGGCGTCCAGGTCGGCAAGGGCGAGAGCGGCTACCTGGTGCTGGACGCGCCCTGGCCCGCCATGCTGCGCGGCGTGTGGGGCGACGACGAACGCTACCGCGAGACCTACTGGTCCCGGTTCGCCCAGCAGGGCTACTACTTCGCCGGGGACGGCGCCCGCTACGACGAGGACGGCGACATCTGGCTGCTGGGCCGGGTCGACGACGTCATGAACGTCTCCGGGCACCGGATCTCCACCGCCGAGGTCGAGTCGGCGCTCGTCGCCCACCCGGCGGTCGCCGAGGCCGCGGTGGTCGGGGCGACGGACCCGACGACCGGACAGGCGATCGTGGCGTTCGTGATCCTGCGCTCCGGGGCGCACGACGGGGACGACGTCACCGCCGCGCTGCGCGAGCACGTGGCCCGCGAGATCGGGCCCATCGCCAAGCCGCGCCGCATCCTGGTCGTCTCCGAACTGCCCAAGACCCGCTCGGGGAAGATCATGCGCCGGCTGCTGCGCGACGTGGCGGACAACCGGCAGGTCGGCGACGTCACGACGCTCGCCGACGCCTCCGTCATGGACCGCATCAACGCCGGGCTGGCCGCCGAGCGGCCCGCGGGCGACTGACGGGCACGGGACGGTGCCCCGCGCGCACGACACGGCCGGCGGCCCGCTCGCCGGCCGGGTCGTCCTGCTCACCGGCCCGGGCGACACCGCCGCCCTGCTCACCGAACGGCTCGCCGCCCGCGGCGCCCTGGTGGTCACGGCCGCGGACCGGGGCGACGACCCGGACCGCACGGTGGAACGGGTCGTGCGCGACCACGGCCGCCTGGACCACCTGGTGAACGTCGTGACGGTGCCGTCCCGGGCGCGTGCCCTGACCGACCTGGCCCCGAGCGACCTGAACGACGTGCTCGGGCACGGCCTGGTGACACCGCTGACCTGGATCCAGCGGGCTCACGCCCACCGGATGGCCGCCCACGGCGGCAGCGTGGTCAACGTCGTCCCCGACGGCCCTCGGGACGGCCTGCGGGACGCCGCGCTCGCGGCCCTGACCGAGCTGACCGAATGGCTGGCCGCCGAGCTCGCGCCCCGGGTCGCCGTCCACACCGTCCTGCCCGGACCCCGCCTGGAAGACGGCGTGTTCCGGGCGGGCCTCGCCGATATCGTGACCGGCCTGCTGGCCTGTCCGCGCCCCGCGCGGCCGGACCCGGTGCACGGCCCCGTCCTCGTCCTCACCGGCGCAGCGCCACGACCGCGCCGCGCCGCCTGATCACCCGCGACCCGACCGCCACCTCGACCGGAAGGCACACCCCCTGATGCGACTCGTCCTCATCGGCCCGCCCGGAGCGGGCAAGGGCACCCAGGCCGCCCTGCTCGGCCGCCGCCTCGGCGTTCCGCACGTCTCCACCGGCGACCTGTTCCGCGCCCACGTCGGCGACGGGACCCCGCTCGGCCGAGACGCACAGCGCTACCTCGACGCAGGCGAACTCGTCCCCGACCACATCACCGAGGGCATGGTCCGCCACCGGCTGGCCGAGCCCGACGCCCGGCGCGGCTTCCTGCTGGACGGCTTCCCGCGCACGGTCCGCCAGGCCCACGCGCTCGCCACGATGCTTGCCGCGACCGGGACGTCCCTGGACGCCGTGCTGGAGTTCACCGCACCCGAGGACGTGGTGGTGGACCGTCTGCTCGGCCGCGGCCGCGCCGACGACACCGAGGAGGTCGTCCGCAACCGGCTGCGCGTCTACCGCAAGCAGACCGTCCCGCTCCTCGCGTACTACGCCGACATCGTCCTGCAGATCCCCGCCACCGGCACGGTCGAGGAGGTCGCGGCCCACACGGAGACGGCCCTGACCACCCTGAGGGCGGCCTGACCGGGCCGGAAGCGGGCGGCGGTCGCGGCCCGCAGGGCGTGAGCCGGGGGTCCGGACCGGCCGGGCTCGGCGCGCGTCGCTGACCGGGGCGGTCCGCGACGCGCGAACCAGAGGCCAGGAGCGGGCCGCGGTCGGGCACGCCCGGGTCATGCGCCGGGCGCGCCGGAGTGCCCGGCATGGCGGCCCGCGAGACCCGCACCGGCGGGCCGCACCGGCAGGCCCACACCGGCAGGCCCGGAGCGGGCACGCGGCGGGCAGGTATCGGGCAAGCATCCGGCACGCGCTGGGCTCGCGGGAGCGGGCGGCAGGGCGTGCGCGCGGCGTGAGGCCAAGGGCGCGGCGCGGGTTGGACCGGCTCGCCGCGGCCCGGATTCGGGCACGCGCCGGAGTGGCCGGCAGGGCGGCCCGCGAGGCCCGTACCGGCGGGTCGCATCGGCAGCCCCACACCGGCAGGCCCGGAGCGGGCACCCGTCGGGCCACGCCTCGGGCACGCTCCGGGCTCGTGGGAGCGGGCGGGCAGGGCGGTGCGCGGGGCGTGGGCCTGGGGCGCGGTGCAGGTGGGACGGGCTCGACGTGGGCGGTATTCGAGCACGCGCCGGTGGTGCGCCCTCTGTGCGCGGGGCGTGCGCCGGGTCGTCCGGCCGGGCGGGGGCCGTCGGGCGGACCATAATGGAACGCCCCGACGTCCACTGGAGGTGCCGTGACCGGCTCCCGTCCCACGAGTTCCGGGCTGCGCGCGCTGCGGCCGGAGGCCTTCGGCGCCGACCCGGCGGGTGAGCGCCTGGCGCGCATCCGCCGCTCGCCCCACTTCAAGGACGGCGTGTTCGTGAACCCCGGCGGTGCCGCCCGCACCCGCCCGTCCGGTTCCGCGGTGGACTTCGCCAAGGTCTACTTCGACAAGGAGGCCCGGCCCCGGCGCTCGCCGACGGGCACGGTCCCGGTGCACGCCACGACCCTCGCCGACCTCGCCCGGCCCCCGGCCACGGGGCTGCGGCTGACCTGGATGGGCCACTCCAGCGTGCTCGCCGAGATCGACGGGCGGCGGGTGCTGTTCGATCCCGTGTGGGGCGAGCGCTGCTCCCCGTTCCCGTTCGCCGGCCCCAGACGGCTGCACCCGGTGCCGCTGCCGCTCGCCGCTCTGGGCCCGGTCGACGTCGTGGTCATCTCCCACGACCACTACGACCACCTCGACATGCCCACGATCAAGGCGCTGGCCGGCACGGACACCCTGTTCGCCGTACCGCTCGGCGTCGGCGCCCACCTGGAACGCTGGGGCGTCGCCGCGAGTCGGCTGCGCGAGCTGGACTGGCACGAGGAGACCGAGGTCGGCGGGCTCACCCTGACCGCCACCCCGGCCCGCCACTTCTGCGGCCGCGGCCTGCGCAACACCCAGCACACGCTGTGGGCGTCCTGGGTCGTCGCCGGCGCGGAGCACCGGATCTACCACAGCGGCGACACCGGCTACTTCGACGGCTTCCGGGACATCGGTGCCGCCCACGGCCCGTTCGACGCGACGATGATCCAGATCGGCGCGTACAGCGAGTTCTGGCCGGACATCCACATGACCCCCGAGGAGGGCGTGCGCGCCCACCTCGACCTCCAGGGCGGCGCGCCGCACGGCGTGCTGCTGCCGATCCACTGGGCCACCTTCAACCTCGCCCCGCACCCGTGGGCCGAGCCGGGGGAGTGGACGCTGGCGGCGGGGGAGGCGGTCGGCCAGAGCGTCGCCGTACCCGAGCCGGGCGCGCCCTTCGAGCCGGGCGGCGAGCTGCCCACCCACCCCTGGTGGCGCGGCGTGTCCCAGACCCTCGCCCGCAGCTGGCCGGCCCCCCGGATCGCCCTGACGACCACCCGCGGCCTGGACCTGGTGGAGGACTGACGCAGGACTGACCGCGAGCCGCGGCACGCACGGGGTGGACGCGGTGAACGGCCGGCCGCCGGACCGCCGTCAGGGGGTGCTCTCGCGGAGGATCAGGTCCACGGCCGCCTTCGGACCGCCGGCGGCGAGGGCCGCGCGCTGGCGGTCCGCGCCCGTCCCCTGCTGCAGCAGCCGGTGGATCAGCGAGCCGACCTCGCGCGCGTCGCCGGAGGCGTCCAGCGCCGCGGTGACGTGCCGCAGCAGCCGGAACAGCATGTCGCCCGCGCGGTGCACGTCACCGTCCGGGGCGATCAGCGTGTCGCTCAGACCGTGCCGAGCCGCGTGCCACATCGCGGCCTGCAGCAGCTCCGGGGCGATGTCCGGGACGCCCACGCCCTCGTCCATCTCGGCCAGGGCCGTCTCCACCAGCGCCCGCACCACGCCGGCCAGCATGACGGCCTCGTCGGGGCGCAGCTGCACGTCGAAGCAGCGGATCTCGACGGTGGGGTACCGCTCCGACAGCCGGGCCTGCCAGTACAGCTGGCCCCGGTCGGAGATCAGGCCGCAGGCGAGCAGGCGTCCCACGCGGCGCTCGTAGTCGTCGAGGTCCCGGAAGAGCGGGGGCGGCCCGGCCACGGGCCAGCGGCTGAAGATCACCGTCCGCCAGCTGGCGAAGCCGGTGTCGTGGCCGTCCCACAGCGGGGAGTTCGCCGACATCGCGGTGAGCGTCGGCAGCCACGGCCGCAGCCGGTTCATCACCTGCACGCCGGCCTCCCGGCTGGGCACGGCCACATGGACGTGCATGCCGTTGACGAGTTGCTCGGCGACCAGCTGGGGCGCCTGCGCGAGCATGGCCCGGTACCGGGCGTGGTCGGTGACCGCCACGGCGTGCCGGCTGTCGCGCAGCGGCGGGGTCGCGGCGGCCGCGATCCGGCAGCCGTGCGCCTCGGCGCCGGCCGCCATGGCGTGCCGCAGCCGCAGCAGATGCCCGCCGACCTCGCCGAGGCCGTCGCACACGGGGGTGGCGACCTCCACCTGGGCCTGGAGCAGCTCGCTCTGCACCTCCTGCCCGCCGGTGAGACGGGCCTGGTCGGTGGCCATGCGCACCTTCTCCGCGAGCGGTACGGGAAGGCCCCTGACCGGATCCAGCAGCAGGTACTCCTCTTCCACACCGATCGTCGCCATCGCTCGTCCTTCACTCGGCGCGCCGGCGTGGCCGGCTCGGTGACAACCCCGGCCGGCGCCCGGCGGGCGGCACGGCCGGTCCGGCAGAGGTGCCCCTGCCTGCCGGCGCCCCGAGTGCCACCACCCGCCGCCCGGCAAACGGCGCCGCCCCGGCGAAAACGCACCGGCGGCGGAGACGGTCCGTCCGGGAACCAGCCTGATTACTCTAAGTGATGTTAAGGGGGTGACTTCGGGGTGACCCGGACGCGTCCACGCGGTCCGGACGGGGTGCCGTCCGGACGGAAAACCGAGCGCGCCGGACCTCGGCCGGCGACTCCGCCCGCAGGCGGCGTGACCGGTTTCGACCGGCTCTGATCGGTAATTTTACACCCCTGCCCGCCCCGGACGCGGACTTATCGGTCTGTCGTACGAAGGCTCATACCAGAGCGGGATGCTGAGCGGGGGACTTTGTCAACTGCCCACCGCACATGATGCTGAGGCGACTACTGTGAGTGTCCGTCGGGTGCCGCCCACCCGACCGACCAGGACCCCAGTACGAGGACACCGATGTCTCACCTCCGCGCACCGGCCGCACGCGCAGACCGCCGTGAGGGCGGCGGGCGGCACGGGCGGCCGGCAGTCCGCACCCACCCCTCCGTCCCCGAGGCCCACATACGACCGCAGCTGCTGCGTCTCGCGGTGCTCCCGCCGACCGCCGTCGCCCTGAGCGCCTGCGCGGCCGTGCTCTTCACCGTCCGTTCCTCGGGAGCACGGCCCGGCGCCACCCTGTGGGGCGTACTGGCCGGCGCCGCCGCCGTCGCCCTCGCGGGCATCGTCATCGCCGCCGTCGCCGCCGACCGCACCGCACGCTCCGTCGGCGACCGGGTCGGCGCGCTGCGCCACCGCAGCGCGCGCGGCGAGGCGGACCTGCGGGCCCTCGTCGAAGCGCTGCGCCGCGGCGACGCCCCGCCCGCCCGTGTCCCGCGCGGCACCCCGCCCCCCGACGCCGACGAACTCGACCTGCTCGCCGCCGACCTGGCCCGCGCCCACGACGCCGCCGTCGCCGCCGTCGTCCAGGCCGCGCAGCTGTCCAGCCAGGCCGGCAGCGAGCAGAAGCTGGAGGTCTTCGAGAACCTCGCGCGGCGTCTGCAGTCCCTGGTGCACCGGGAGATCTCCATCCTCGACGAGCTGGAGAACGAGATCGAGGACCCCGACCTGCTCAAGGGCCTCTTCCACGTCGACCACCTCGCCACCCGCATCCGCCGCCACGCCGAGAACCTCGCCGTGCTCGGCGGTGCCGTCTCCCGCCGGCAGTGGAGCCACCCCGTCTCCATGACCGAGGTGCTGCGCTCGGCGATCGCCGAGGTCGAGCAGTACTCCCGGGTCAAACTGGTCCCGCCGATCGAGGGCACCCTGCGCGGGCACGCCGTCGCCGACGTCATCCATCTGCTCGCCGAACTCGTCGAGAACGCCAGCGTGTTCTCCGCCCCGCACACCCAGGTGCTGCTGCGCGCCAACCTCGTCACCTCCGGGCTCGCCGTCGAGGTCGAGGACCGCGGCCTCGGCATGCCGGTCGAGGAGCAGAACCGGATGAACCAGCTGCTCGCCGACCCCGACCAGGTCAACGTCGGGCGGCTGCTCGCCGACGGCCGCATCGGGCTGTACGTCGTCTCCCAGCTGGCCCGCCGGCACGGCATCCGGGTCCGCCTGCAGAGCAACATCTACGGCGGTGTCCAGGCCGTCCTCGTCGTCCCGCAGGCCCTCCTGGGCACGGACACCGGCCTCCTCGGCGCGGACACCGGCCTCGGCACCGCACCGGCGCAAGCGGCCCCGCCGCACGACACCGGCACCCGCGCGCACCCCGTCGTCGTACCGCCGCACGACACCGGCGGGCACCCCGTAGCCGTACCGCCGCACGACAGCGGCGCGCACCCCGTCGTCGTACCGCCGCAGCAGGCGTACGCGACCGGGGCGCACCTGCACGCCGTGCCGCCGACCGAGCACCGGGCCGCCCCCGCCGGTCACGCCCACGCCGGCGTCCCGGACGGCGACGGCGCGGCGGCCGTACGGCCGGCGGACGGGGGCGGCGAGGCCGGAGTGCCGCCGCTGCCCGTGCGCGGGCGGCAGCCCGAACGGGCCACCCCCGCCGCGGCCGTGCCCGGCATCCGGCCCGAGGACCGGCCCGCCGTCGAGGAGATCGCCGGCATGCCGCCCGTCGCCCGCGCCACGGCCGTCCGCGGCACCATGGACAAGCCCCGGCTGCCCCGGCGCCGCGCCCAGGAGCACATCGTCCCGCAGCTGCGCGGCGGCCCCCAGCCCCGTCCCGAGGACGACGACGCCGGGCCCGACCCCCAGCTGATGGCCGCCTTCCAGCGCGGCATCGGCCTCGCCGAGGCGCAGCACGGCCCCGCCCCGGCGGGCACTCTCCGCCCGGAACCGGCCCCCGGCGCCCCCGCCCTGCACCTGCCGCACCCCCAGGGCCCGCCGGCCCCGTACGACACGGGCGCGCACCCCGTGCGCCTGCCCGTGCCACCCGACGGCCCCGGCACCCGCGCACCCGACCACCTCACCACCCGGCAGGACGGGAGCGCACCCGCCGGATGACCACCCCCACCGCTCCCGCCCACCCCCGTACCCCAAGGAGTCGATCCACCATGGCGAGCGAAGCGCCGACCGCCCAGGCAACCGACCTCGACTGGCTGTTGAGCGGCCTCGTCCAGCGCGTCCCCCACACGCACAGCGCCGTCCTGCTGTCCTGCGACGGCCTGGTGAAGTCCGTGCACGGACTCGACGCGGACAGCGCCGACCACATGGCCGCCCTGGCCTCCGGGCTGTACTCGCTCGGCCGCAGCGCCGGCGTCCGCTTCGGCGACGGCGGCGACGTCCGGCAGGTCGTCGTCGAACTCGACGCGACGCTCCTGTTCGTCACCACCGCCGGCTCCGGCACCTGCCTCGCCGTGCTCGCCGGACGCGACGCGGACGCCGCCGTGCTCGGCTACGAGATGGCCATGCTCGTCAAGAGCGTCCGCCCCTACCTGGCCACCGCGCCCCGCCAGCAGTCCGTCGAACCCCCGGTGATGCGGCCTTGAGCATGGCGGCGGCCGGGGAAGGGCCCTGGCTCGACGACGCGGCCGGACGCCTCGTACGCCCCTTCACGGTGAGCAACGGCCGCACCCGGCCCAGCGTCGCACTCGACCTGATGTCACAGGTGATGGCCACCGGGGCGACCCCCCTCGGCTATCTCGGCCCCGAGCACGCCCAGGCCCTCGACCTGTGCCGGGCACCCGTCTCGGTGGCCGAGATCGCCGCCCACCTGAGGCTTCCGGCGGCGGTCACCAAGGTGCTGCTGTCCGACCTCGTCGACACCGGGGTGCTCACCACCAAGCCCCCGGCGTACCACCACCAACCCACCGACCGGGCCCTACTGGAGGCAGTGCTCGATGGACTACGACGACAGCTCTGAGACGGCCCACGCCCGCTCCGGCTACGGCGGCCGTCCCGAGTACCGCGGCCGCGCCCCCGAGAGCACCGGGCACGGCGAGGCCGGCGACCCCTTCCCGACCGCGCTGAAGATCCTCGTCGCGGGCGGCTTCGGGGTCGGCAAGACCACCTTCGTCGGCGCCGTCAGCGAGATCGCCCCGCTCAGCACCGAGGAACTCCTCACCACGGTGAGCGCGGCCACCGACAGCCTCGAAGGCGTCGAGAACAAGATGGAGACCACGGTCGCCATGGACTTCGGCCGCATCACCCTCGACGCCGAGCACGTGCTGTACCTGTTCGGCACGCCCGGGCAGGAGCGGTTCTGGTTCATGTGGGACGAGCTGTGCGAGGGCGCCCTCGGCGCGGTCGTGCTCGCCGACACCCGGCGGCTGCAGGACTGCTTCGCCGCCGTCGACTTCTTCGAGGAACGCGGCCTCGGCTTCATCGTCGCCGTCAACGAGTTCGACGGCGCCCACCGCTACGACCCCGAGGAGGTCCGCGCCGCCATCGACCTGGCCCCCGAGATCCCCGTCGTGCGCTGCGACGCCCGGATCTCCGCCTCCGGCGTCCAGACCCTGCTCACCCTCGTCCGCCACCTCATCGCCTACGCCCCCGTCGCCCCCGCGCCCATCCGGGGCCTGTGACGTGACGCCCGCCGACCGCCCACGGAGCCCGTCCATGCCCCACGCCCACACCACCGGAGTCCGGCCATGAGGTACGAGCCGCCGAGCCCCGTCGGCCGGCTGCTGCTCACCCCCGAGGACCGCGACGCGCCCGCCCGCACCCGCCGGCTGCACCTGCTCGGCCTCGGCGAGCGGCCCGAACCCGCCCTCGACTCCTACGCCGCCCACCTGGCCGCCCTCACCGGCGCGCCGTTCGGGATGGTCAACTTCCTCGGCGCGGACGGGCAGTTCTTCGCCGGACTGCACGCCCCGCCCCCGCCGCCGCCCGCGCCCGGCGAACGCCCGCGCCCCGGGCTCGGCCGCGTCCTGCCCCGCGACCACGGCTACTGCCCGCATGTCGCCGTGCGCCGCCGCGCCCTGGCCCTGGAGGACGTCGCCGACTACCCGCGCTTCGCCGGCAACCCGGTCGTCGACGCGTACGGCATCCGCTCCTACCTCGGCGCCCCGCTCATCGACTCCACCGGCATCGTGCTGGGCACCGTGTGCGTCGCCGACCGCGCACCACGGACCTGGGGCACGGCCGGCCTGGAGACCATCAAGTCCGCGGCCGCCGACCTCGTGGGCCGGCTGGAACACGGGCTGGTGTGACCCGCAGGACCGGCAGGCAGGGGCCGGTGTGACGACTGGACCGAAGGCGTGAAGGAAAGCTGAGACGCCGCTTAAGAAAAGCTCGATGGACCCCGGCGTGCGCTATACGGCAGATTGCTGAACGCATTCCCATCCCTCTCCCGCACGCGGGCTTCTTCGGCCTGCCCGCGCCCGGGCCCGAGCACCACAGGAGCCGTAGCGTTGAAGGCGCTGGTCAAGGAGAAGGCGGAGCCCGGACTGTGGCTCACGGACGTCCCGGAGCCGGCCGTCGGCCCCGGTGACGTCCTGATCAAGGTGCTGCGCACCGGCATCTGCGGCACCGACCTGCACATCCGTGCCTGGGACGGCTGGGCGCAGCAGGCGATCGACACCCCGCTGGTGGTCGGGCACGAGTTCGTCGGCGAGGTCGTCGCCACCGGGCGCGACGTCGGTGACATCGCGGTCGGCGACCGGGTCAGCGGCGAGGGCCACCTGGTGTGCGGCAAGTGCCGCAACTGCCTGGCCGGCCGCCGCCATCTGTGCCGGGCCACCGTCGGGCTCGGCGTCGGCCGCGACGGGGCGTTCGCCGAGTACGTCGCGCTGCCCGCGTCCAATGTGTGGGTGCACCGCGTGCCCGTCGACCTCGACATCGCCGCGATCTTCGACCCGTTCGGCAACGCCGTGCACACCGCGCTGTCGTTCCCGCTGGTCAACGAGGACGTGCTGATCACCGGCGCCGGGCCGATCGGCCTGATGGCCGCCGCCGTGGCCAAGCACGCGGGCGCCCGCCACGTCGTCGTCACCGACGTCAGCGAGGAGCGCCTGGAGCTGGCCCGCAAGATCGGCGCCAGCCTGGCCCTGGACGTCTCCCGGACCTCCATCGCCGACGGCCAGCGCGAACTCGGCCTGCGCGAGGGCTTCGACGTCGGCCTGGAGATGTCCGGCAATCCCGCCGCGATGCGCGACATGATCGCCAACATGACCCACGGCGGCAAGATCGCCATGCTCGGCCTGCCCGCCGAGGAGTTCCCCGTCGACTGGGCCCGCATCGTCACCTCGATGATCACCATCAAGGGCATCTACGGCCGGGAGATGTTCGAGACCTGGTACGCGATGTCGGTGCTGCTGGAGGGCGGCCTCGACCTCGCCCCCGTGATCACCGGCCGCTACGGCTACCGCGACTTCGAGGCGGCGTTCGACGACGCCGCGAGCGGCAAGGGCGGCAAGGTCATCCTCGACTGGACCGCGTAAGTCATCTGTCTTCCCAGGAGCTTCAGCATGTTCGACTCCGTGCGCGACGACCTGCGCGCCACCCTCGACGAGATCCGCGCCGCCGGCCTGCACAAGCCCGAGCGGGTCATCGACACCCCGCAGTCCGCGACCGTCAACGTCACCGCCGGCGGCCGCCCCGGTGAGGTCCTCAACTTCTGCGCCAACAACTACCTCGGCCTGGCCGACCACCCCGAGGTCGTCGCCGCCGCCCACGCGGCCCTGGACCGCTGGGGCTACGGCATGGCCTCGGTGCGCTTCATCTGCGGCACCCAGGAGGTGCACAAGGAGCTGGAGGCCCGCCTGTCGGCCTTCCTCGGCCAGGAGGACACGATCCTGTACTCCTCCTGCTTCGACGCCAACGGCGGTGTCTTCGAGACGCTGCTCGGCGAGGAGGACGCCGTCATCTCCGACGCCCTCAACCACGCCTCCATCATCGACGGCATCCGCCTGTCCAAGGCCCGCCGCTTCCGGTATGCCAACCGGGACCTGGAGGACCTGGAGCGGCAGCTGAAGGAGGCGGCCGACGCCCGCCGCCGCCTGATCGTCACCGACGGCGTCTTCTCCATGGACGGCTACGTGGCCCCGCTGGCGGAGATCTGCGACCTCGCCGACCGCTACGACGCGATGGTCATGGTCGACGACTCGCACGCCGTCGGCTTCGTCGGCCCCACCGGCCGCGGCACCCCCGAGCTGCACGGCGTGATGGACCGCGTCGACATCATCACCGGCACCCTCGGCAAGGCCCTCGGCGGCGCCTCAGGCGGCTATGTCGCCGCCCGCGCCGAGATCGTCGCCCTGCTGCGCCAGCGCTCGCGTCCGTACCTGTTCTCCAACACGCTCGCCCCGGTGATCGCGGCGGCCTCCCTGAAGGTCCTCGACCTGCTGGAGTCGGCCGACGACCTGCGCGTCCGCCTCGCCGAGAACACCGCGCTGTTCCGCCGCCGGATGACCGAGGAGGGCTTCGACATCCTCCCCGGCGACCACGCCATCGCCCCGGTGATGATCGGCGACGCGGCCGTCGCCGGCCGGATGGCGGAGCTGCTGCTGGAGCGCGGCGTGTACGTGATCGGCTTCTCCTACCCGGTCGTGCCGCAGGGCGCCGCCCGCATCCGCGTCCAGCTCTCCGCCGCGCACTCCACCGAGGACGTCAACCGCGCGGTGGACGCCTTCGTGGCGGCGCGCGCGGAGCTGGGCGGCTGATCCCACGGCAGCGTTGAGGCCAGGGGATCCGGGAGGGTACGGGACCTGAGAGAATCGGTTCCGTGATCGAAGCGCGGCGGCTCCACATCCTCCGTGCGGTGGCCGACCACCGCACGGTGACGGCGGCTGCCGCCGCGCTGTACCTCACGCCCTCGGCGGTCTCCCAGCAGCTCACCGCGCTGGAGCAGGAGACCGGCCACCGCCTGGTCGAGCGGGGAGCCAAGGGCGTACGGCTCACCCCGGCCGGCGAGATCCTGCTCAGTCATACCAACGCGGTCCTCGCCCAGCTGGAGCGGGCCGAGGCCGAACTCGCCGCGTACGGCTCCGGTGAGGCCGGCACCGTCACGGTCGCCGCCTTCGCCACGGGCATCGCCCTGGTCGTCGCCCCCGCGGTCGCCCGGCTCGCCCGCACGGCGCCCGGCATCCGCATCCGCGTCCAGGACGCCGAGGGCGACGCCAGCCTGCCGATGGTCCTCGACCGGCAGGTCGACGTGGCGGTCGCCGTCGAGTACCGCGGGGCGCCGCCCGCCGACGACCCGCGCCTCGCGCACGTCCCGCTGTACGCCGAGCCCTTCGACGCCGTCGTGCCGGTCACCCACCGCCTCGCCGACGCCGACGAGGTCCCGCTCGCCGAACTGGCCAAGGACCCCTGGATCGGCCCCTACCCGGGCAACCCCTGCCACGACGTGGTCGTCCTGGCCTGCGAGCACGCCGGTTTCCAGCCCCGCCTGGAGCACTCCTCCGACGACTTCCGCGCGGTCGTCGCGCTCGCCGCCGCCGACGCGGGCGTGGCCCTCGTACCGCGCTCGGCCCTGCGCGGCATGGACCTCACCGGCGTGGTGGTCCGCCCGGTCGACGGCTCCCCGCCCACCCGCCGCGTCTTCGCCGCCGTACGCCGAGGCGCGGAGGAGCATCCCCTGATCCGCCCGGTCCTGGACGCGCTGAGCGCGGCGGCCGAGGCGTAGACGTTCCCGGTCCTGCGCTGTCCGTCGGTTCCGCCGTGAGCTTTCCGTAACGGGGGCGTCTCATATATGGGATAGCTTCCCGGATATGAGAACCGAGGAGAACCTGCCCGACTCGGTCGACGTACGTCTCGGCGTACGCCTGGCCGCCCTGCGGGCCGAGCACGGCTGGTCGCTGGGCGAACTCGCCGAGCGCAGCGGGATCAGCCGCTCAACGCTGTCGCGTGCGGAGCGCGCCGAGACCAGCCCGACCGCCGCGCTGCTCAACCGGCTCTGCCATGTCTACGGGCGGACCATGTCGCAGCTGCTCAGCGAGGTGGAGGCGGAACCCGCGCCGGTGCTGCGGGTGGGTGAGCAGCCGGTGTGGGAGGACCGGGCGTCGGGGTTCGTGCGGCGCTCGGTGTCCCCGCCGCACGCAGGGCTGCGGGGCGAACTCGTCGAGGGCCGGCTCTCCGCCGGGGCGGACATCGCCTACGACCGGCCGCCCGTCGCCGGCCTGGAGCAGCACCTCTGGGTGCTGGAAGGGGCGTTGGAGGTCACCGTGCAGGACGTCACGCACCGGCTGGACGCCGGTGACTGCCTGCGGATGCGGGTCTGGGGGCCGACGCGGTTCCGGTGCGCGGACGACGCCGGCGTGCGCTACCTGCTGGCGGTGGTACGGCCGTGAAGCGCCTGGACGCCTCTCATATCCGAAGCTCCGCCGGGGAGTTGGCCGAGCTGCTCGTGGACACGGTGGACGGGGGAGCCTCCGTCGGATTCCTCGCGCCCCTGGACACGGCCGAGGCCGCCGCGTGGTGGCGGGAGCGCGCCGCGGCCGTGGCCGCCGGGCGGCTGCTGGTGTGGGCGGCGTACGACGACGGGGGGCCGGCCGGTACCGTGAGCCTCGCCCTGGCCGACAAGCCCAACAGCCGGCACCGCGCCGAGGTCGTCAAACTGATGGTGCACCGCCGCGCCCGCGGCCGGGGACTGGGCCGCATCCTGCTGCGCACCGCCGAGTCGGCGGCCGGCGCGGCCGGCATCACGCTGCTGCACCTGGACACCGAGACCGGCAGCCCCGCCGAGGCCCTCTACCGGTCCGCCGGCTGGACCCGTGCCGGGACGATCCCCGACTACGCGGCGAGCCCCGACGGCGTGCCGCGGCCGACGACCCTGTACTACAAGCGGATCGGCGCGGCCGCCGCCGGGTGAGTGTCAGTGGCAGCGGCTACGGTTCCTGCCATGCCGGATGCCGAAGACGTACGCCGTGTCGCGCTGTCCCTGCCGGACACGACGGAGAAGACCGCCTGGAGCATGCCCACGTTCCGGGTCGCGGGGAAGATGTTCGCCACCCTGCCGGAGGACGAGACCTCCATGGCGGTGCGCTGCCCCAAGGAGGAGCGCGACGAACTCGTGCTTGCCGAGCCGGAGAAGTTCTGGATCGCGGGGCACGAGGCGCAGTTCGCCTGGATCCGGGTGCGGCTCGCGGCGCTGGAGGACGAACAGGAGCTGCGTGACATCCTCGGCGACTCCTGGCGCCAGGCAGCCCCGGCGCGGCTGCTGGAGGCGTACCCGGCAGTGGGGCGTCCCGGTCCGGGGTGAACGGCGTCCCGGTGCTGGGTGCCCGGTGTCCCGGTCCGGGGTGCCCGGTGTCCCGGTCTCGGGTGCACACGCGCGGTGCCGGCCGCGGCTCCGGGCGGTGCGGGCCGGGCTTCGCGCGGTGCGGGCCGCGGCTCCGCGCCCGGGTGGGAGGTCGCGCCGCGGGGGCGTTCCCGCCCGGAAAAACCCCGGGGCGTTGTCAGTGGGGCGTGGCATGATCCGACGGCAGTGAGTGGAGGCCGGGGCGGAGGGGGCTCCGGCATCCACGGACACCGGGAGGGGAGGACCGGGGGTGGGTGACGCCGGGAGCGGGGCCGCGCGCGCCACGTCGGGGGTGTGGTCGCGGGACTTCGCGCTGTTCTTCGCGGCGCGGGCCGTGGCCCGGCTCGGCGACACCATGCTGCCGGTCGCCCTCGCCGCGGGCCTGCTGGAACACGGGTACGGCGCGGGCGCGGTCGGCCTCGCCATGGCGGCGACCGCGGCGGCCTTCGCCGGGCTCGTCGTGTTCGGCGGGGTGATCGCCGACCGCTTCTCCACCCGCAAGCTGATGATCGGCGCCGACCTGGTCCGGCTGGGCACGCAGTCCCTCGCCGCCGCGCTGTTCTTCGCCGACCACGTCGTGCTGTGGGAGATCTGCGCGATCGGCTTCGCCAACGGCGTGGCGGGCGCCGTCTTCCAGCCGGGCGTAGCCAGCACGGTGCCGCGCCTGGCCACCGACATCCAGGGCGCCAACGGCGCCATCCGCATCGCCGAGTCCGCCGCCCAGCTGGCCGGCCCCGCGCTCGCCGGCCTGCTCGTCGGCTTCGCCTCCCCGGGCGGAGTGTTCGCCGCGCATGCCGCCACCTACGCGATCAGCGCCCTGTGCCTGCTGCTGATACGGCTGCCCGCGCCCGCCCCGGGCGAGGGCCCGCAGCGGCGCGGGGCCCGCGCCTTCCGCGCCGATCTCGTGGAGGGCTGGCGGGAGTTCCGGGCACGCACCTGGCTGTGGGGCGTGATCGCCGTCTGGTGCCTGTACATGATCGCCGTGTGGGGTCCGAGCGTGCCCCTGGTCGCCGCCGAGGTGGTGCAGCACCACGGGCCGCGCGCCTACGGACTGGTCAACTCCGCCCTCGGCGCCGGCACCGTCGTCGGCGGTCTGCTCGCGCTGCGGCTGCGGCCCCGGCGGATGCTGCGCGCCGGGGGGATCGCGCTGTTCGGCTTCGCCGCCTTCCCGGCGGCCGTCGGCGCGGGGCTGGGCGTGCCCGCCATGGCGGCGGGGGCGGCGGTCGCCGGGGCGGCGATGTCGTTCTGGGGCGTGATGTGGGCGACGACCGTGCAGACCCAGGTCCCCGCCGAGGTCCTCAACCGGATCCACGCCTACGACGTCGCCGGTTCCCTCGCGATGATGCCCGTCGGCCAGGCTCTCGCCGGACCGGCCGCCTCCGCGCTGGGCACCTCGCATGTGCTGCTGGTGTCCGCGGCGATGAGCCTGGTGGTCGCCGCGGCGCTGCTGGCGGTGCCCGCGATACGCGGCCTGGTCCGCGCCGACGCCGCACCGCGCGGCGGCCTGCCGGCCGGGCAGCCGGCGACGACGGACCACGGCTGACGGGGCCGTTCCCGCGCACGGCAGGTCGCCCTCACGGGCGGGTCCGCGTCCCCGTGCCCGCGCGCGGCCGGACTCAGGCCGCCGTCCCCGCCGCGAGGAATGCGCTGATGCGGGCCCGCAGCGAGCGGGCGTCCAGGCCGTGCGCCGCCACGTGTTCCTCGATCGTGCCGTAGCGCCGCAGCTCGCGCCGCCCCACGCCCAGTCCCAGCACCCGGTGCGGCAGATCGGCGAGGGCGTCGTTCGCGGCGGCCGTCGACGTGCCCGCCAGATACGGCTCGACCAGCACGACGTCCGGCCGCGCCACGTCGGCCGCCCAGCGCAGGGACGCCGCGTCGAAGGGCCGCACCGTCGTCGCGTACAACACGGCCACGTCCAGGCCCTCGGTCGCCTCCAGCACCGCGTCCAGCGTCGGGCCGACGGCGACGACCACACCCGCGCGGCCCTCCCGCACGGTCAGGAAGCGCTCCCCGTCCACCGGCCGCGCCTGGGCGTGGGACTGCACCGACAGCCGCACGTACACCTTGTCGTCGCCGGCCGCGACGGCGTGCCGCAGCAGGGCCTCCGCCTCGTCGGGGTGGCCCGGCACGTGCACGGTCCAGCCGTCCAGCGTGTCCAGCAGGGCCACGTCGCCGGGCGCCATGTGGGTGAACCCGCCCGCCGGCCAGTCGAAGGAGGCGGCCGCGCTGACCAGGACCCCGCCCAGCCCCTGGTGCCCGAAGTCCAGCTTGACCTGCTCGAAGGGACGTTCGACGAGAAAGCTCGCGAAGGTGTGCATGACCGGGCGCAGCCCGGCCAGCGCCAGCCCGGCGCCCGCGCCGATCAGCAACTGCTCGCGGATGCCCACGTTGACCACCCGGTCCGGGTGGCGGCGCAGCGCCTCGCCGAAGTCCGCCGCACCGATCTCGGCGAGGACCACCGCGACGCGCGGATCCTCGTCCAGCAGCCGGGTCATCACGGGGGCGAACCGTTCACGCATGGTGTCCATGAGAAAGCTCTTCCTTCCGGGCTTCGGGGTTCAGGAGTTCTTCGGCTCGACCCGGGCGACCACGACATGCGGGCGGCCCGGATGGGGTGCGGTGAAGGCGTCGTACAGCGCGTCGTGGTCCCGGCCGTCCACGGTCACCGCGGACCAGCCCGCCGCCTCGAACCGGGCGGTGATCCCGCCGGGCCGGGCATGCCGGGCGGAGGCGTTGTCGATGACGACGGTGTGCAGCCGCTCCAGCCCGGCCGGGCCGGCGAACGCGATCGCCTCGTGATTGCTGCCCTCGTCCAGTTCCGCGTCCCCGACGAGCACCCACACCGCCGGCTCGGTCAGCCGCCGTGCGCGCAGTCCCAGCGCGGTGCCCACCGCGATCGGCAGCCCGTGCCCCAGCGAGCCGCTGCCGATCTCGGCGCCCGGCACCAGCATCCGGTCCGGGTGGTGCCCGAGGGGCGAGTCGTACGACCCGAAACCGGGCAGCCACTCCACCGGCACGAACCCCTTCGCGGCCAGCACCGCGTAGTACGCCATCGGCCCGTGCCCCTTGGACAGCAGGAACCGGTCACGCGCCGGGTCGTCGAGCCGGCCGGGCGCGACGCGCAGCACCCGGTCGTAGAGCACCCACAGCACGTCCAGCGTGGACGTGGCGGCGGGCCCGTGTTTCTCGTCGCCGGTCATCAGCCCCATCAGCCCGGGCAGGTCGGCGTATCCGTAGGTGCGGACGTCTTCGTCGATGATCGCCATGCCGACGAGCGTGCAACCTCGAGCGGACTTGAGGTCAAGCGCGAGGGAGAGGACACCCGGCACCGAGACCCGGCACCCCGCGAGCCCTAAAGGGGCGCGCGACCACCGACACGAGTGCGGTATTGTTTCCCTGTCCGTACGGCCGGGGGAAACCCCAGGTCAGGCGGGCAACGGGACGTGGCGCAGCTTGGTAGCGCACTTGACTGGGGGTCAAGGGGTCGCAGGTTCAAATCCTGTCGTCCCGACGGAAGCACTGCTTCATGGTCGTAGGTCCAAGGGCTCTGCCCCGCACAGCGGGGCGGGGCCCTTGGCCGTGTTCCGGATGTCGACGGGGGAGCCGATGGCGTCGGTCAGGCAGGTCCAGGTCACCTTCGACTGCGCGGAGCCCGAGCGGCTCGCGCGCTTCTGGTGCGAGGTGCTGGGGTACGTCGTACCGCAGCCGCCTCAGGGGTGCGCCACCTGGGACGACTACTGGCGCTCCCGGCCGGAGGAGGAGCGGGACGCGTGGTTCGCGTGCGTCGATCCCTCAGGAGTGGGTCCGCGGCTGTACTTCCAGCGCGTGCCCGAGGGGAAGGCCGCCAAGAACCGGGTCCACCTCGACGTACGGGTCGCCCCCGGGCTCGTGGGCGAGGAGCGCCTCGCCGCGCTGGAGGCCGAGTGCGCACGGCTGATCCCGCTCGGCGCGGTGCACGTACGGACCCTGTACGACGGCACGGACGCGTGCCTGCCGATGCTGGACATCGAGGGCAACGAGTTCTGCCTGGACTGAGCCGCGGACGGTCGTCCCGGCCCGCTCGGACACACGGCGCAGGGGGCTCCGGACGGTTCCGGAGCCCCCTCGTTGCCCTTCCGGCGCGGCGTCAGTAGGCGCGCGCGACCACGGCCACGGTGCCCGGCTGGTCGTCGCTCGCGGGGACCGAGCCGTCCTCGGCGACCAGGCACCGCACGGTCACGCCCTGCTCGGCGAGTGCCGCCTCGCCCTGCGGGCCGAGCGCGGCCCACGGGATGCGGGCCCAGCCGGTGGCCGCGGCCTCGGCGGCCTCCTCGATCGTGGTCACGTCGACGGTGCGTTCCTCGCGGTGCCGGCGGGACTGCGCGAGCAGCAGCGCCTGGTCGTCCTCCAGCACCTTCGGCAGCAGCTCGCCCAGCGCCTCCACGGGCAGCGCCTCCTTGCTGCCGGGGATGCGGCGGACCAGGACGGCGGTGCCGGCGTCCACGTCGCGCGGCCCGACCTCGATCCGGACCGGTACGCCCTTGAGCTCCCAGTCGACCGCGCGGCGGCCGAACGGCGTGTCGGTGCGGTCGTCGACGTGGACACGGACGCCCGCCGCCGTCAGCCGGTCTCCGATCTCCCGGACCCGCGCCAGGACCGCCTCGTCGCCCTTGACCGCGAGCACGACGGCCTGGATCGCGGCCAGCCGCGGCGGGACGCGCAGCCCGTGGTCGTCGCCGTGGACCATCACCAGGCCGCCGACCATGCGGGTCGTGGAGCCCCAGGAGGTCTGCCAGACGTACTCCTGGCGGCCGTCCCGGGACAGGTAGCGGGTGTCGAAGGCCTTGGCGAAGTTCTGGCCGAGCTCGTGGCTGGTGCTCATCTGCAGGGCCTTGCCGTCGCCCATCATCGCCTCGAGCGTGAGCGTGTTGATCGCGCCGGCGAACCGCTCCCGGGCCGTCTTGCGCCCCGCGACGACGTCGATGGCGAGGACGTTCGCCATGAAGTCGGCGTAGACGTCGCGGTGGATGCGCGCGGCGTAGGCCCGGGCGTCCTCGTAGCCGGCGTGCGCGGTGTGCCCCTCCTGCCACAGGAACTCCGTGGTCCGCAGGAACACCCGGGGGCGCAGTTCCCAGCGGACCACGTTCGC
This sequence comes from Streptomyces sp. NPDC014801, assembly GCF_043082085.1. Classification (NCBI taxonomy): domain Bacteria; kingdom Bacillati; phylum Actinomycetota; class Actinomycetes; order Kitasatosporales; family Streptomycetaceae; genus Streptomyces; species Streptomyces sp. NPDC014801. Next base: position 476,065 of record NZ_JBIBXG010000003.1, read on the forward strand.
CCACTGGTTGATCAGCAGGGGCAGGTCGCGGTAGCTCTGCACCCACTTGGAGAAGTAGTCGTTGACGATCGTCTCGGAGGTGGGCCGCACCACGACCGGCTCCTCCAGCTCCTTGCCGCCGGCGTGCGTGACGACGGCCAGCTCGGGGGCGAACCCCTCGACGTGCTCGGCCTCCTTCGTCAGGTACGACTGCGGGATGAACAGCGGGAAGTAGGCGTTCTGCGCGCCGGCCGCCTTGATGCGCGCGTCCAGGTCCTGCTGCATCCGCTCCCACAGGCCGTAGCCGTACGGTCGGACGACCATGGTGCCGCGCACCGGCCCGTTGTCGGCCAGTTCGGCCTTGCCGATCAGCTCCTGGTACCAGCGCGGGAAGTCGTCCGCCCGGGGCGTGAGAACGGGTGCTTGTGCCATGGCGGCATGGTAGGGACCGCTCCGGTCGCCTGCGACCGTGTTTTCCGGCGTCCACCCCGCGCTTCGCGCACGGGACGTCGCGGCGCCCACGCGGTGCCGCGCGCACGGGCGGGTGCGCCCACGCGGTGCCGCGCGCAGGGGGCTTTGCGCCCGCGCTACGTCGGGCCGCGCGCGTCCTCGCCGCCGCCCCGGGCGCCCGCCGGGCCCCGAGTACGCTGACCCCGCGAGGCCCCGACGAGGAGGAGCTGGTCATGCGGGAGCTGGCGGGCACGGCGCGGCAGTGGGCCGCCGAGGGACGCGGCGGGGTGCTCGCCCGGCCGCTCACCGAGCGCGGGTTCGGGCCCAAGCGGCCCGCCGACGCGCTGCTGATCGACGCGGACGGCCGCTGCCACGGCTCCCTGTACCGGGGCGCCTTCGACCGGCGGCTCGCCGAGGAGGCCGCCGCGCTCACCGCCTGCGGCCGCACCGCTCGCGTGTGCGCGGTCTCCGTCCACGACGACGAGGTGCGGCGCGCGCGGCTGACCTGCGGCGGGCAGGCCGAGATCCTGCTGCAGCCGCTGTCCGCGGTGCCCGCCCGCTGGTGGGAGCTGCTCGCCGAGGGCGCCGACGCCGCCCTGCTGACCCGCCTCGACGCGCCCCGCACCGGCGCCGTGAGCACGGTGCTGGACGCGGGCGCCGGCACCGGACCGTCCGACGCGGCCGCCGAGCAGGCCCGCGCCCTGATGGCCCGCCACCGCGCGGGCCGCGAGACCCTCCCGGCCGGCGACGGTGTCGTACTGATCGAGACCTGCCCGGCCGTGCCGCATCTGGTGATCGTCGGCGCAGGGGAACTCGCCGAGCTGCTCCAGGCGCAGGCCCGGCTGCTGGAGTGGCGGGCCACCGCGACCGAGGACCTCGCGCGGGCCCGGGAGCTGATCGCCGCGGGCCCGGCCGCCGCGTGTGTCGTCGTCCTCAGTCACGAGCCCGACGTGGACGCGCCCGTGCTGCACACGGCGCTGACCGGCGGCGTCCCCTACGTAGGCGCGCTCGGCTCCCGGCACACCCAGGAGCGCCGCGCCGCCGCCCTGCTCGCGGCCGGCCTCGACGAGGAGGTGCTGCGCGCCGTCCACGGCCCGATCGGGCTGGACCTCGGGGCGCGCACCCCGGCGGAGACGGCGCTCGCGATCTGCGCGGAGGTCCTCACGGCGCTCGCCGGGAAGCCGTAAGGCCGCACCGGACGCCGGCCCGACGGGCGGCTCGGCGGCGCCGTCAGTGCGACAGCCCCAGGTGGGCCAGCGCCTGGCGGAGCAGGAAGCCGTGCCCGCCGGGCATCTCGCTCTGCACGCCCGGCGAGGCCGCCTCGTGCGGGTCGAACCAGACCAGGTCCAGCGCGTCCTGCCGCGGCCGGCAGTCGCCCGTCACCGGCACGATGTAGGCCAGGGAGACCGCGTGCTGACGCGGGTCGTGGTACGGGGTGATGCCCTGCGTGGGGAAGTACTCGGCCACCGTGAAGGGCTGGAGCGAGGCCGGGATGCGCGGCAGGGCCACCGGGCCGAGGTCCTTCTCCAGGTGGCGCAGCAGGGCGTCGCGGACCCGCTCGTGGTGCAGGACCCGGCCGGAGACCAGTGTCCGGCTGACCGTTCCGTCCGGCCCGATGCGCAGCAGCAGGCCGATGCTGGTGACTTCGCCGCTGTCGTCGACCCGTACGGGAACGGCCTCCACGTACAGGATCGGCATGCGCGCCCGCGCCTGCTCCAGCTCGTCGGAGGAGAGCCAACCGGGCGTGGTTTCGGTCATGTCAGACATTGCTTGATCATACTTTCAGGAGGGACCGGAAAGGCGGTAGACCTGGCGGGCGTTGTGTGCTCCCGCCCACTCGGCGATGCGCAACGCGTCGCGCGCACCGATGTCGTCGGCGGCCACCCGTGCGTCGAGCAGCTCGCCCAGACCCCGGCGGAAGGCCAGCGCGCCGAGCGCGTAGAACTCCGCGAGGCCGCAGGCGTCGGAGCTGTACAGCAGCTTGTGGAACGGCGTGATCTCCAGCGCCTCCGCCAGCACCGCCCGCGCGCGGGCCGGGCCGACGTGGTGCAGGGTGAGGCCGACGTCCACGTACACCCGCTCGAACACGGCGGCGAGATAGGCGGCCTGCCGCTGATAGGGCCAGCAGTGCAGCAGCAGGACGGGGATCGCCCCGGCGGTCCGATGCAGCCAGTCCGTCAGCAGGGCGGGGTCCGAGCGGTGCAGCCGCAGGTCGTTGTCGCCGAAGCCGACGTGCAGCTGGAGCGGCAGCCCCAGGTCGACGGCCGTCCACAGCAGGTGCCGTACCAGGACCGGGTCGTCCAGGCGGCCGCCGCGCGCCAGCCAGGTGCCGGCGGCGGCGGTGACCTCGGCGCGGGTGGGGCGGGCCGCATCCAGCGCGAAGCCGGTGCGGTAGGCGGCCACCGACTTCACGGCGACCACCCCGGGCCGCCGTACGGCCTCCTCGGCGGCCGCGGGGAAGGCGTCGGCGTAGGCGTCCGCCCCGATCCCGCCGGCGGCGACCGCCTCGGCGACCGACTCCAGGCGTACCACCTCGTACGCGGCCGCCCCCGGGGCCGCCTCGGCGGGTCCGACGGAGCCGGCGGGCGCGAACCCGGTGTCGACGCAGAACACCTCCGTGCCCGCGGCGGCGAGAAGACGCCGGTTCACCTCCCGCGCGCCCAGCTCGATCCGCCGCGCCAGGTACTCCCGCGCCGGGGCGTGCCGCTCCAGGTCCAGCAGGGGCGCGCAATGCCGGCGCACGGCGAGCCCGGCCGGCGTGTCGAAGGAGGAGAACCCGGCCCAGCGGTCGCCCTCGGTGAGCAGCGCCTCGAAGCCGGCCTCGTCCAGGTCGTCGGCGACGACGCCGTGGCAGTGGTGGTCCACCAGCGGCAGCGCGGCGAGCGCGTCGGTGACGGCCCCCATGGTCAGTACCGCCACCGGTAGGCCGCCGCGATCCGCGCGTCGTCCATCCCCGCGACGGCGGCGGCCTCCCCTTCGCGTACGGCGATCACGGCGTCCGCGAGGACCGGGCCGAGCGCCTCGCGCAGCACGCCGTCGGCCCGGAACGCCTCCACCGCCTCCGTCAGCGACTCGGGCAGCCGCCGCACGCCCCGCCGGTCCGCCTCCTCCTCGGGCAGGAACGCCGGATCACCGGTGACCTCCTCGGGCAGGACGGCGCCCGAGCCGATCCCGTCCAGCCCGGCGGCGATCAGGCAGCCCAGCGCGAGGTAGGGGTTGGCGGCCAGGTCGACCGGCTTGATCTCCACGTTGGCGTCCTGGTCGCGGCGGCCCGCCGTGCCGGCGACCACCCGCAGTCCGCACTCGCGGGTCTCCAGGCCCCAGGCGGTGAACACCCCGGCCCACTGCGAGGGCCGCAGCCGCAGCCGGCTGGCCGGGCTCGGCGCGGTCACCGCGGTCAGCGCGGGCAGATGGCCGAGCAGGCCCGCCACGAAGGACTCCGCCTCGTCGGTCATGCCGTGGCGCCTGGCGCCGCCCGCGTGCAGGTTGCCGCCGTCGCGCCAGGCGGAGAGGTGGACGTGGCCGCCGTTGCCGACGCCCTCGGCGAGCACGGCCGGCGCGAACGACACCCGCAGCCCGTGCCGCCGGGCCACCGCGCGGATCGTCTGCTTCAGCAGCACGCTGCGGTCGGCCGCCGCCACCGGGTCCAGCGCGCCGGCGGAGATCTCGAACTGCCCGCGCGCGTACTCGGGATGCAGCTGGTCGACGTCCACGCCCTGCGCGTGGCAGGCGGCCAGCAGATCGGCGAGGAACTCGCTCACCTCGACCTGCCGTACGGCGCCGTAGGCCGGCCCGCTCGCCGCGGGCACGAACTCGCCCTCCGGCGCCGAGCCGAGCCCCAGCGACCACTCGATCTCGATCGCGGCGCGCAAGGACAGCCCGTGCGCCCGCGCCGCCGCGGCGGTGATCCGGCGCAGGGCGGTGCGGCTGCACCCGGGGTGCGGCGCGCCGTCCTGGCCGATCCGGTCGACCGGCGCCCAGGCCCACCCGGGCTGCGCGGCCAGCACCGTCAGCTGGTCGAGGTCGGGGAAGAGCCGCAGATCACCGTCGGGGGAGCCGAGCACGTCGGTGGTGACGACGGAGTCGTCGGCGAGGAAGGTGTCGAACACGGGCGACATGCCGACGCCCCAGGCCGCGGCCGCCGGAAGCTTCGCGGTGGGGACCGTCTTGATCCGGGCGACACCGGCGGTGTCGACATAGGCCAGGACGATGCCGTGCACGCCCCGCCCGGACAGCTCCCCGGCGAGCGCGGTGGCCCGCTCCACGTCGCCGGGGCGCCCGCCGGGGACGGGATCGGCAAGGGTGGTCATCGCATCCTCCTCGTCGCACCGGGCGTCGCCGCCTCATTCTGCCGTCCGGTGATCCGGCAGTCCCGGGAATCGGCACACGGGGCGTCGCACCTCCTCCCGTAGGGTGGAAGGGACGCCTCCGACCGAAAGCAGGACATGCCCTACAGCAGCGCGCCCCTCGTCAGCACCCCCGAGCCCCGCCCCGGCGACACCCCGGCCGACATCCGGCTGATCGTCACCGACATGGACGGCACGCTCCTGGACGACGACAAGCAGGCACCGCCCGGCCTGCGGCGCATGCTGGAGCGGCTGCGTGAGCGGGGGGTGCTGTTCTGCCCGGCCAGCGGACGCCAGTACGCCAGCCTGGCGCGGGAGTTCGCGGACGTCGCCGACGGCATGGTCTTCATCGCCGAGAACGGCACCTATGTCGTCCGCGACGGCGTGGAGCTGAGCTCCGACCCGCTCGCGCGGGAGGCGGCCCTCCGTATCGTCGGCGCGGCCCGCCGCCTGGCGTCCGGCGGCGTCGACCTCGGCGCGGTGCTGTGCGGCAAGCGGGCCGCCTACGTCGAGCGGGCGGACGAGCCGTTCCTCGCGGAGGCGCGCAAGTACTACGCCGAGCTGCGCGTGGTCGAGGACGTCACCGCCGTCGAGGACGACTTCATCAAGGTGGCCCTGTTCGACTTCGGCTCCGCCGAGCACACCACCGCGCCCGGGCTCGCCGACTTCACGGCCACCCACCAGGTCGTCGTCTCCGGCGAGCACTGGGTGGACGTGATGAACCGGACGGCCGACAAGGGTGCGGCCGTGCGGCGCCTGCAGCGCGAGCTCGGCATCACCCCGGCCCAGACGATGGCGTTCGGCGACTACCTCAACGACCTGGAGATGCTGGACGCGGCCGAGTGGTCCTTCGCGATGACCGGCGCCCACCCCGAGGTCGTCCGCCGGGCCCGCCATCTGGCCCCGTCCAACAACGACAACGGCGTGCTGCGCACCATCGCCCGCGTCCTCGGCCTGCCTTCCGACTAGCGCCTGTTGCGCAACAGGCCCTCGGCCGGTCGAGGCCTCAGGCGGCCACCTTGCCGACCAGCACGAACTCGTTGTACGGGAAGACCGTCCCGACGCTGCGCGGGAAGGGGAAGGAGTACGTCCGTCCCACGGTCAGTCCCGCCTTCTCCGCGTGCCGCACGAGGCCGTCGAAGTCGACGAAGCGCACATGCGTGGCGTCGGTCTTGTAGCCGGCCTCCTGCGGGGTGATCAGCACCACCGAACCGCCCGGCTTCACCAGCGGCAGGTACTGCTCCAGGACGTCCTGGGCGAGGGACTCGTCCATGTGCTCCAGGACGTGCGCGCACAGCAGGCTGTCGAACGAGCCGGGCCCGCAGCCGGGCGCCTCGGCGAGCTCCTCGGGCGTGTAGGCGGTCAGCCCGCGCTCCCGGCACACGGCCACGGAGTGCGCGTTGTGGTCGACACCCACGCTGTCCGGCCCGCAGTTCAGCAGGTTCCTCCCCAGGCCGCAGCCCACGTCGAGGACCCGGCCCAGATTCAGCCGCCGCAGGTTCCACCGGTAGGGGGCCTGCGTGGGCAGCAGTCGCTTGAGACCGGCCGTCTCCAGCCGCGCGAGCCGTTGGGTGTAGCCGGAGGATGCCGTGGCTGAGCCGAGACCTTCGTCCTGGGCTCCGGACATGGATACGCCGTCCTTTCGCATGCGGGGCAGGGAAAAGAAGGCGCGGGCGACGTCGGACACCCGCATCCCCCGCGCAAGTGATCAGCACCACAACCCTATGGCATAAATCATACGAAGGTGCGGTGGCGGGGAAACTGTGTCGCGGAGTTGTCGCGCAGGCCGCTCACGAGGAGGCAGCAGCATGACCGACACGGCCGCCCTGGCCCGACGGACGCGCGAGGTCACCGACGCGGTGAAGACCGCGGAACTGGAGGACTTCTACCGCGACCTGCACCGCCACCCCGAACCGGCCTTCCAGGAGCACCGCACCGCGGGCAGGCTCGCCGCGCGGCTGCGCGCCGCCGGCTTCTCGGTGACCGAGGGCGTCGCCCGCACCGGCGTGGTGGGCGTGCTCACCAACGGCGACGGGCCGGTGGTGTGGTTGCGCGCCGACATGGACGCGCTGCCGGTGCGCGAGGCGACCGGGCTGCCGTACGCCTCGACCGTGGACGGCGTGATGCACGCCTGCGGGCACGATCTGCACGTGACCTGGCTGGCCGGCGCCGCCGAGGCCCTCGCGGCGGCCCGCGCCGTCTGGTCCGGCACGCTGGTGGTCGTCGGGCAGCCCGCCGAGGAGAGCGGCGGGGGAGCGGCCGCGATGGTCGCCGACGGCCTGCACGAGCGTTTCCCGCGCCCCGACGTGCTCCTCGGCCAGCACGTCGCCCCCGGCCTCGCGGGCCTCTACCCGCACACTCCCGGCCTGATCATGTCGGCCGCCGACGACATCGACGTCGTGGTGCACGGCGTCGGCGGCCACGGCTCACGCCCCGAGTCCACCGTCGATCCCGTGGTGACGGCGGCGTACGTCGTCACCCGCCTGCAGAGCGTGGTCTCCCGCGAGATCGCCGCGAAGGACTCCGCGGTGCTGACGGTCGGCCAGTTCCACGCCGGGACCAAGCACAACATCATCCCCGACCGGGCGCGGCTCGCCCTGAACCTGCGCACCCAGGACACGGCGGTACGCGCACGCGTCCTCGACGCGATCCGCCGCATCGTCCACGGCGAGTGCACGGCGGCCGGCTGCCCGGCACCGCCCGAGATCACCGTGCACCCCGGCTACCCCACCACCGTCAACGACGCCGTCCTCGACGGGGAGATCGCCGCGGTCCACCGCGCGCTCTTCGGCGAGCACACAGTGTTCGACTTCGGCCCCGCCATGGGCAGCGAGGACTTCTCCCTGCTCGCCCCCCACGGGGTGCCGTACGACTACTGGTTCGTGACGTCGACCCCGCCGGACGTCTGGGACGCGGCACCGGGCGACGACCTGGCCCAGAAGCTGGGCAACGTCCCCGGCAACCACAGCCCCCTGTTCGCCCCCGACCTGTCGGTCCTGCTGCCGGGCGTGCAGACCCTGGTCTCGGCGGCCCTCGGCCGGCTGACGGTCTGACGCCCCGGCGTGGGGCGAGCCGCACGCCGGGGCGTCACACCGGGCGGCCACCAAACCTGCGGGGGCCGCCGCGGGCAGGAGCGTTCACGGCTTCAGCGGATCGTGTCCGATCGTCATCAGCCGGTGCCGGCGCCGCGTGTCCTCGGCGGAGCTCTCGGGCTCCGGCTCGTTCTCGACGTCGGCCTGCTCGTCCACCAGGTCGACGACCTTCCGCATCACGCGCAGGTCGTCGTCCGTCAGGTCGGTGCGCCGCTTCTGCAGGATGGCGAGCACGTGCTGCCCCGTGGGGCTGCCCGCCTCCTCCGGCAGGGGCTCGCTCTCCTCGGCGGCGTCCCGCACCTTCAGCCAGGCCGCCAGTTCGGCCGAGGTCATGTTCACCGCGCGGTGGAAGTCCTCCCACAGCGCGTCCATCTCGAGGGCGTCAGCCATCAACTGCCCCTTTCCTCGCGTTCGTCGCGTCCTCGCGCCCGTCAGTCCCGGGGCCAGTTCTCCGCCTCGAACATCCACCGCTGCTTCTCCAGCTCCGCGGTGATGCCGATCAGCAGGTCCTGGGTGACCGGGTCCGGCTCGTCGGTGGCGTCGATGCGCTTGCGCAGCCGCCCGACGGCCTCCTCGAGCGACCGCACCATCAGCTCCACGACCTCCGTGTCGCGCAGCCACCCCTCCTTGGGGCCGGGCAGCCCGTAGGCGGCGGCCACGGTCTCGGGGCGGCCGTCCGGCGTCACGCCGAGCGCGGCGGCCCGCTCGGCCACCGTGTCGGCGAAGCCGCGCACGGCCGAGACCACCTCGTCGAGCTGGAGGTGGATCGAGCGGAACCGCGGCCCCACGACGTTCCAGTGCGCCTGCTTGGCCACCAGCGACAGGCCCAGCAGGTCCACCAGGGTCTCCTGCAGCGCCTCGCCGGTGATGCGGCGGGCATCGTCGGGCAGCGTGCTCTTCACGACGGTCATGGCGCGCTTCTCCTCCTCACGTCGTCCTGCGGATGCGGGGGCGGCGCGGGCGGCCACCGGGCCGTGAGAGAAACCGCCCGGGGCCGGCACGCACGGTGGGCGTGCCGCAACCGCTCCCTGCAGGCGCGGGTGCCCTGGGGCAGGAGTGACAAACCGCCGGGGCCCGGGTGTGCCAGGCACGTCTCAGCGGCCGAGCACCCCGTCGAGGAAGCCGGTGACCTCGGCGAACACCTCGTCCTTGATCGTCTCGTGGAACACCTCGTGCCGCGCCCCGGCGTACGTCCGCGCCGTCAGCCCGCCGCTCCCGGCCAGCCGCTCGACGCCGGCCCGGCTGCCCGGCAGCGGCACCAGCCGGTCGTCCTCCCCGTGCAGCCACAGCAGCGGCAGCGGGCCCACGTCGCCGCCCTCGGCGACGGTCTCCAGGGTGCGCACGAACGCCTCCAGCGTCGGCCGCTTCATCGGCCCGTGCCACACCAGCGGGTCCGCCGCGTACGCCGCCCCGACGGCGCCGTCCCGGGAGAGCGCGGCCGGGCTGACCGGGACGTCGGGGATCTCGCCGTGCTCGGCGGCGTGCGCGAGCAGCCGCTCGGGGGTCTCCCAGGCGCCGATCACCGGCCCGGACAGGACCAGCGCGGCCAGTTCGCTCCCGTGGCGCTGGGCGTGGCGGGAGGCGATGAGGCCGCCCATGGAGTGACCGATCACCACCACCGGCAGCCCCGGGTGCGCGGCCCGTGCCAGGCCGGCCACCGCGTGCAGATCCGTGACGACGTCCTCGAAGTCCTCGATCACCACCCGCTCGCCCGCCGACCGGCCGTGCCCGATGTGGTCCGGTCCGTACACCGCCGCGCCGTGCCGCACCAGGACGTCCGCGAGGGAGGCGTAGCGGCCGATGTGCTCGCCGTAGCCGTGCACGACCAGCGCGACGTACCGGGCTCGCGCGTTCGGCCACTCGCGCGCGACGATGGTGCCGCGCGTTCCGGGCAGGGTGTGCTCGCGGGCCTCGGCCATGTCTCCTCCGCCGGGTCGGTGCAGCCGGACGGGGGGATCTTCCCAGGGAGCCGCCCGGCGGTCTATAGTCCAAAACTAGCAGTGCTAATTAAGAGCTCGCTGGTCCACAGCGCCGTAGGTCAGGAGTCCTCCGTTGCGTCCCGTCCACTTCACGGCCGCCCGCCGCACCCCCATCGGCAAGCTGCGCGGTGCGCTGTCTTCGGTGCGGCCGGACGACCTCGCCGCCGCCGTGATCCGCGGCCTGGTGGCCGACGTGCCCGCGCTCGACCCGGCCCGCGTCGACGACGTCTACTGGGGCGCCGCCAACCAGGCCGGCGAGGACAACCGCAATGTCGCCCGCATGGCCGCCCTGCTCGCCGGCCTGCCCGAGACCGTGCCCGGCGCCACGGTCAACCGGCTGTGCGCCTCCGGCCTCGAAGCCGTCACCGCCGCCGCCCGCACCATCGCCGCGGGCGAGGCCGACATCGTCATCGCCGGCGGCTCGGAGTCGATGAGCCGCGCGCCCTTCGTGCTGCCCCGCCCGGACGAGGCCCTGCCGCACCGCATCGAGACCTACGACACCCGGCTCGGATGGCGGCTGGTGAACCCGGCGATGAAGGAGCTGCACGGCCTGCTGTCCATGGGGGAGACCGCCGAGGAGGTCGCCGACCGCCACGGCGTCCCGCGCGAGCGGCAGGACGAGTTCGCGCTGCGCAGCCACCAGCGCGCCGCCGAGGCACGCAAGCTGGGCCACTTCGACGACGAACTGCTGCCCGTCGAGCGCCCGGACGGGGTCGTCGTCGACCGCGACGAGTGCATCCGCGAGGACACCTCCTACGACAGGCTCGCGCGCCTCAAGCCGGTCTTCCGGTCCGGCGGCACGGTCACCGCCGGCAACGCCTCCCCGATGAACGACGGCGCGGCGGGCCTGATCCTGGTCAGCGAGGAGGCGCTGAACGAGCTGGGCCTGGAGTCCATGGGCCAGTACGTCGCGGGCGGCTCCGCCGGGGTCCACCCCGACGTCATGGGCCTCGGCCCGGTCCCCGCCACCCGCAAGGTGCTCGCCCGGACCGGCTGGGACATCGGCGACATCCAGGAGGCCGAGTTCAACGAGGCGTTCGCCGCCCAGGCCCTCGCCTGCGTCGACCAGCTCGGCATCGACCCCGACCTGGTCAACCCCAGCGGCGGCGCCATCGCGCTGGGCCACCCGCTCGGCTGCTCCGGCGCCCGCATCCTGACCACGCTGCTGCACCGCATGCGCCGCACGGGCGCGGAGCGCGGCCTGGCCACCATGTGCGTGGGCGTGGGCCAGGGCAGCGCGGTGCTGGTCGAGCGGCACTGACGCGACGGGCACCGGCCCAGCGGTGCCGCACGGCGGCTCCCCCCGCGGGAGCCGAACGGGGGCTCCCCGCCGGGGGATCCGGCAACACGAGCGTGAAGGAATCGGAGCGACACTCCATGGCAACCCTCTCCCTGGCCGTCATCCTCGCCGAGAACGCCCGGCGCCGTCCCGACAAGACCGCCCTGATCGAGGGCGAGCGGCGGCTGACCTTCGCGGAGGTCTGGCAGCAGGCGCTGGCCCAGGCCGGCGCGCTGGCCGGGCTGGGCGTGGCGCCGGGGGACCGGGTGGCGCTCATGGCGCCCAACACCGCCGAGTTCCCGCTCGCCTACTACGCGATCGCCGCGGCCGGCGGGGTCGTCGTCCCCGTGCACCTGCTGCTGTCCGCGCCGGAGGTCGAGCACGTGCTGCGCGACAGCGGCGCCACCCTGCTGCTGGTCCACCCGGCGCAGGCGGCGACCGGGCGGGCCGCCGCCGAGGCGGCCGGCGTGCGGGTCCTCACGCTCGGCGAGGAGTTCGACAAGCTCGCCGCGAACGCCGACCCGCTCCCGTCGTACGTCACGCGCGCCGCCGACGACCCCGCGGTCGTCTTCTACACCAGCGGCACCACCGGCGTCCCCAAGGGCGCCGTGCTCAGCCACTTCAACCTGGTGATGAACGCGACCGTCAACGCCTTCGACGCCAACGACATCCGGCCCGACGACATCGCGCTGGGCGCGCTGCCGCTCTTCCACGCCTTCGGGCAGACGGTGTCGATGAACTCCACCTGGCGGGCGGGCGCCACCCTCGTCCTGCTGCCCCGCTTCGACGCGGCACGCGCGATCGAGCTGATGGTGGCGGAACGGGTGAACACCTTCCACGGCGTGCCGACCATGTTCGTCTCCCTGGCCGCCGCCGCGCCCGAGGCGCCCGCCCTGCCCACGCTGCGGGTGTGCATCTCCGGCGGCGCCTCGCTGCCCGTCGCGGTGCTGGAGCGGTTCGAGGCGGCCTTCGGGGCGCGGATCTACGAGGGGTACGGCCTGTCGGAGACCTCGCCGACGGCGACGGTGAACCAGCCCTGTTTCGGCACGAAGGCCGGCACCATCGGGCACCCCCTGTGGGGCGTCGACGTGGAGATCGCCCGCGCCGAGGTCGAGGGCCGGATCGAACTGCTGCCGCCCGGCGAGCTCGGCGAGGTCGTCATCCGCGGCCACAACGTCTTCTCCGGCTACCTGGGCCGCCCCGAGGCCACCGCGGAGGCCGTCGTCGACGGGTGGTTCCGCACCGGCGACCTCGGCACCAAGGACGAGGAGGGCTTCCTGCGGATCGTCGACCGCAAGAAGGACGTCATCATCCGCGGCGGCTACAACGTCTACCCGCGCGAGGTCGAGGAGGTCCTGATGCGCCACCCCGACGTCGCGCAGGTCGCGGTGATCGGCCTGCCGGACGAACTGCACGGCGAGGAGGTCTGCGCGGTCGTCGTCCCGGCGCCGGGCGCCGCCCCGGACGCCGCCGCGCTCACCGCGTGGTCCAAGGAGCACCTGGGCCGGCACAAGTACCCGCGCCGCGTCGAGTTCGCCGACGCGCTGCCGCTGGGCCCGAGCATGAAGGTGCTCAAGCGGGAGCTGCGCACGCAGTACGCCGGCTGACCGCCCACGGACCGGCGACCCGGACTCGCGCCGGCCGGGCGGGCCGGCCGACGCGCCACCGGCAGGGGCGGCCGTGATCACCTGGCGAGACGGTCCTGACGCGACCGGATGTACGGACATAGCATCGGTGCCCGCATGGACACGATGACGCTCTGGCACATATCCGGATGGGGGTTCGCCGCGCTGGCCTTCGCGGCGCTGCTCGTCGGCTTCTCCAAGACCGCCGTCAGCGGCGCGAACACGGTCAGCCTCGCGATCTTCGCGGCCGTCCTGCCCGCCCGCGCCTCCACCGGCGTCCTGCTCCCGGTGCTGATCGCCGGGGACGTGCTCGCGGTGCTCACCTACCGGCGGCACGCCCACTGGCCCACGCTGTGGCGGCTCTTCCCGGCGGTCGCCGCGGGCGTGGTGGTCGGCACGCTGTTCCTGGTGTGGGCCGACGACGGGGTCGTACGGGTCTCGATCGGCGTGATCCTGCTGCTGATGGCCGGGGTCACGGTGTGGCGCCGGCGCACGGCCGAACGGGCGGCGGAGCCCGACGCGGTCACCACCCGCGCGGGCCGGACGAAGGCCCGCTCCTACGGCGTCCTCGGCGGCTTCACCACCATGGTCGCCAACGCGGGCGGCCCCGTGATGTCGATGTACCTGCTGTCGGCCGGCTTTCGCAAGCTGGGGTTCCTCGGCACGTCGGCGTTCTTCTTCCTCATCGTCAACGTCTCGAAGGTGCCGTTCAGCGCCGGGCTCGGCCTGATCGACGGCCGCTCGCTGCTGCTGGACGCGGCGCTCGCGGTGTTCGTGGTGCCGGGCGCGCTGTTCGGCAAGTGGGCGGTCACGCGGATCAACCAGCGTCTCTTCGAGCAACTGGTCATCGCGGCCACCGTCGTCGGCGGCCTGCAACTCCTCCTGCGCTAGCCCGCGCTCCGCGCCCCGTCTGATGGGCGGGACACCGCCTAGGGCCGGTCGCGCGCCAGGTCCCGGCCGGTGCGGACGGCGGCCTCGTCGAGCGCGGCCAGGGCGTCCGCCGCCTCCATCCGCAGCGGGCTGCGCAGCGCGGCGAGGGCGTCGCGGGCGGTCCGCAGCGTCTCCCGGGCCTCGGCGTGCCCCAGGGCCGCGAGCACCCGGCCGAGGTCGAGACGGGCCTGCTCGGTCCAGGACGGCATGTGCGCGGCCTCGAAGGCGGCGAGCGCCTGCCGCAGCGGCTCCTCGGCCTCCTGCCGCCGTCCCAGGGCCGCCAGGTCGTTGCCGATCTGCTGCCGGGCGACCGCCCGGTACACCGCGATCAGCTCCTGCGTACGCCCCGGGACCCCCGCCCGGCAGATCCGTTCGCAGCGGAGGTGGAACTCCAGTGCCTCGGCCGCCCGGCCGGTCTGGCGCAGCAGGGCACCCAGGGTGCTCAGGATCGTCAGCTCGCCCAGCCGGCCCTGCGGCGACTGCTGCGAGGCGAAGCAGCGGACCCCCGCGCGCAGCCGCTCCTCGGCCTCCTCCATACGGCCCTGCCGTTGCAGCGCGCCCGCCCCGTAGCCGAGGGCCCAGCCCTCCTGCAGCCCGTCACCGCACTCGCGGGCCGCCACGAGCGCCGCCTCGGCGCTCTCCCCGGCGGCGTGCGGGTCGTGCACGCACAGGTTGTACGCCCAGGCGAGGTAGTTGAGGTGCACCGCCTCCTCCCGCCGACTGCTCAGCAGGCGGGCGCAGTCGGCGGAACGCCGGAACACCTCCACCCACTGCTCCCAGTGCTGGCACAGATCGGAGAACCAGTGCATCGCCTCCGCCGTGTCCAGCACCTGCCGGTAGCGGCCGGCGTCATGGGCCCGGCGCAGCGCGGCGAGCCACTGGGCCCGCTCCGCCTCCAGCCACGCCCGCGCCTCGTCCCGGCCCCTGGGCGCGGTGTCCGGGTCCGGGTCGCCCGGGGACGAGGGGTGCTCGTGGTCGACGTCGAAGTGCAGCGCGGCGGCGGTGGCCCGGCGCAGCATCCACTCCTCGGCCCGGTCCAGCGCGGCGGCGCGGGCCTCGGGGCCGTCCTCCGCCTCCACCTGCTCGGCCGCGTAGAGCCTGAGCAGGTCGTGGAAGCGGTACCGCTCGGCGGCGGCGTCGCTCCACAGCAGCCCCGCGTCGGTCAGTTCCTCGGCGCAGGCGACCGCCTCGTCGTAGGACAGACCGGCCAGCACCGCGGCCGTCTCGGGGCTGAAGTCCGCTCCGGCGGCCAGTGCGGCGCGCCGCAGCACCAGCGCCGAGTCCGGCGGCAGCTGACGGTACGACAGCGCGAAGGCGGCCCGCACCCGCAGGTTCCCGGCCTGGAGGCCGTCCAGCCGCCGGCCCTCGGCGGTGAGGCGGGCGGCGAGCTTGCCGAGGCGTTCGTGCGGGCGGCTGAGGAGCCGCTGGCCGGCGATCCGGACGGCGAGCGGCAGGTGCCCGCACAGGTCGGCGAGGTCGCGGGCGGCCTGCGCCTCCGCCCGCACCCGGTCCGGGCCGATGATCCGGGTCAGCAGCTCCACCGCCTCCTCGCGCCGCAGCAGCGCCAGATCGGTGCGGTGCACGGACTCCAGCCCCGCCAGGGCGTTGCGGCTGGTGACGAGCGTCAGGGACGGGCCGGAGCCCGGCAGCAGGGCGCCGACCTGGTCCTCGTCGGCCGCGTTGTCCAGCAGCAGGAGAAGCCGCCGCTCACTCGCCAGGGACCGCCACAGACCGGCACGGTCGTCGGTGCCGGCCGGGATCGCCGCGTCCGCGACGCCGACCGCGCCGAGCAGCCGGGCCAGCGCGTCCCGCGGGGTGGTCGGCTCGGCGTCCATGCCGTGCAGGTCCAGGGCGAACTGCCCGTCCGGGAAGTGCGGGGCGAGACGGTGCGCGGCGTGCACCGCGAACGCCGTCTTGCCCAGGCCGGGCTGCCCGGCGACCACGGTGACCACCGCGCGGCCCGCACCGGCCCCGCGTGCCAGGTCCAGCAGCCGGGCCAGCGCCGGGCCGCGGGCGGTGAAGTCCTCGATGTCGCGCGGCAGGGCCAGCGCGCCGGAGCCGGCCGGGCCACCGGCCGTCCGGGGGCGCGGCCGCCCCGCCGCGGCGGCCTTCTCCAGGCGCGCGGCCTCCTCGCCGTCCAGCCCCAGCGCCTCCGCCAGCGCCCGCACCGTACGGCGCTGCGGGCCCCGGGTCCGCCCGCGCTCCATGTCGGCCAGCGCCCGCACGCTCACCCCGGCCTCGTGGGACAGCGCCTCCTGGCTCAGTCCGGCGTTCACCCGCAAGGCCCGCAGCGACTGCCCGAAGTCCCCGCCCGAAGACGTGCCGTCGCGCACCGTGGATGTCCCCGATCGTCCGGCCCGTCCGGTTGAGAGCCCCCCGGCAGAAGTATCGCCGACCGTACTTCTGCCGGGGGAACCGCCTGGGCGAGGACGACCGGAAGTGGTCGACTGAAGGCCGACACGGAGCGCCTGTTCACGGGCCTGCGCGGGTCCGGCCGTGCCGGCGGGCACAACGGCCGGGCACCGGGGCGCACGGGCCGGGACCCCTCCGTCGTCGACCGACCGGCACCACCATCCGGGCCGGCGGCACCGCGCCGCGGCCCGCACCACACACGGGGGATCTCTCCATGAACACGCTGCACCGCTCCACGCTGCTCGCCGTCGCGGGCACGGCTCTCGCCCTGTCGCTCACCGCCTGCCAGAGCGACTCCGGCAGCACGTCGTCCCGGCCGACCACCTCGGCCACCGTGGCGTCGTCCCCGGCGGCCGGCGCGACGACGGCGGCCAAGGACACGGGCACCTCCGAGGCGGCGGGATCGGGCGGCTCCGCGCGCTCGGCGGGGGCGAAGGGCTCCACCGGCGCCTCCTCGACCGGCACCACCGGCTCCACCGGCGGACGCGGGACCGCCTCCACCCCGGTCTGCACCGCACGGGACGTCCGCGTCACCGCCGCCACGCAGGACGGCCCGCCCTACACCCACATCGTCCTCACGGCGCGCAACACCTCCGGGCACTCCTGCCGGCTGGCGGGCTTCCCGCACATCCAGTTCCTGGAGAGCCACAAGCAGGACGTCCCGGCCGTCGCCAAGAGCAAGCCGGCCACGCCGGTCGTGCTCACGGCCGGCGCCCCGGCCTACGCCCTGGTGAAGCTGTCCGACGGCGGGGCCGACGAGGACGTCGAGCCCGTGTCGGCGTTCTCCCTGCAGCTGGAGGGCGACGCCACGGTCATCGCCGTCACCGCCCCCGGCAGCGAGGGCATCGCCGTCGACCCGGCCAAGGCCCTCACCGGCTACTGGACCCCGGAACTGCGCAACGGCGCGGACGACTTCTGAGTCCGGTCCCCGAGCGGGGGGACGCGGCCGCACCGGCACCGGAGTCATGGCTGAGACCCGCGCCGGTGCGCCCGCGGCCGACGGTCCGCGGGCGGCCGTCGTGTCCCACCGGAGCCACCGGCCGCCCGTGTCCCACAGGAGCCACCGGCCGCCGTGGCCGACCGGAGCCACCGGCCGCCGTGGCCGACCCGACCCGGCCCGTCGGCCGGCATGCGCCGCGCCTGCGGAAGCCGACGGTCCGCCGGTGTCCGTCCTGCTCCACCGGGCCGGTGACCGGCCCCGACCGGACGCCTCGTACCCTCGACGCCATGCCGACCCCGCACGTGCTGATCCTCGGCGGCACCACCGAGGCCCGCCGTCTCGCCGCCGCCCTCGCCGGGCGTGCGGACGTGCGGGTGACGACCTCGCTGGCCGGACGGGTGACCCGGCCGGGAGCCGTCGACGGCGAGGTGCGCGTCGGAGGGTTCGGCGGCGCCCAGGGGCTCGCCGCGTGGCTGGCGGAGCAGCGCGTGAGCGCGGTCGTCGACGCCACCCATCCCTTTGCCGCCGGCATCACGGCGAACGCCGCCGAGGCCGCCGCGCTCACCGGCGTACCGCTGGTGGTGCTGCGCCGGCCGGGCTGGCGGCCGGGACCCGGCGACCGGTGGCACCCCGTCGACTCCCTGGACGCGGCCGCACGGGAGCTGCCGCGTCTCGGCCGCCGGGCGTTCCTCACCACGGGCCGCCTCGGCCTCGCCGCCTTCGCGCACCTGACGGACACCCATCTCCTCGTACGGTCCGTGGAGCCGCCCGAGCCTCCGCTGCCGCCGCGCCTCGAGGTGATCCTCGCGCGGGGCCCCTTCACCGTGGCCGACGAGACCGCGCTGCTGCGGGAACACCGCATCGACGTCCTGGTGACCAAGGACAGCGGGGGAGAGGCGACGGCGGCCAAACTGACGGCGGCACGCGCACGGGGCCTGCCGGTGGTGGTCGTACGGCGTCCGGCGCTGCCGGAAGGGATCCACGCGGTGCCGGACGTCCCGCAGGCGCTGGAGCGGCTCGGATTCGGCCCCGGGTGAGCCGAGCGCGCCCCGGTGCCCTCGG
Organism: Streptomyces sp. NPDC014801; assembly: GCF_043082085.1. Lineage (NCBI taxonomy): Bacteria > Bacillati > Actinomycetota > Actinomycetes > Kitasatosporales > Streptomycetaceae > Streptomyces > Streptomyces sp. NPDC014801. The sequence goes on from NZ_JBIBXG010000003.1 coordinate 494,159, forward strand.
CACACCGATGGTCGCCGGCAGGGGCGCGACCGGGCGGAGGCCAGGGCCGGGACCTTCGAGGACCCCGCTCAGGCGGCCCCCACGCGCGCCGGCTCGCCCGGGCGCAGGGGGAGCCCGGTGCTCAGGTCCTCCACCAGGAGCCGTTTGGCGATGGTGTCGACCGCTGCGCGCAGGTCGGCGCCCGCAGGGCGGCCGATGTCCTGCTCGACGCAGGACTCCAGCCAGGCCGCCCACGCCCGGGTGACGGCGCGGGCCTCGCGGGCGCCGGCGTCCGTGTGCGAGAGCAGGTTGCCGAAGCGGGACAGATAGCCCTCGTCGACCATGCGCTCGAACACCGGCAGCAGGACCTCGGGCGGCATGTGGCGGCGGGCGGCGATCAGGCCGAGGCTGGCATGGCCGGTCATCCGCGTGAACAGTTCCACCTGCATCACCGCCCACGCCCCGGCCACGTCCAGCCGGGTGTCGGAGTCCTGGATGATCCGGCGCGCGGTCGACAGGTCCGTACTGCCGATGATCTTCGCGACGGACGCCTCCAGCACCCGCTGCGCGTTGGCGTCGTGCGGCGAGGCGAACCCCTCGCCGAGGTCCGCCGAGCCCAGCCGCGCGCTGTCGCGCAGCGGGACCTGCTTCAGGAACAGCGCGACGAGGAAACCGAGCGCGGCGACCGGCACCGTCCACAGGAACACCGTCTGGATGGTGTCCGCGTAGGCGTCGATGATCGGCCGGGCGGCGGCCGGGGGCAGCCGGTGCAGGCCCTCGGGGCTGGTCGCCGCCCGCGCGACGACGGCCGGAGAGGCGGCTGCCGTGCGCACGGCGGCCTCGACGCCGTCCGCCAGGTTCGGTTTGAGCGTGTTGGTGTAGATCGTGCCGAAGACGGCGGTGCCGAAGGAACTGCCCAGGGTGCGGAAGAAGGTGACACCGGAGGTGGCGGTGCCCAGGTCGGCGTAGTCGACGGTGTTCTGCACGGCGATCGTCAGCACCTGCATGCACAGGCCGATGCCGGTGCCCAGCACGAACATGTACAGCGACTCCAGCGCCGCCCCGGTCGACGGGCCCATCAGCGACATCAGGTACAGGCCCACCCCCATCACCAGCGAGCCGGCGATCGGGAAGAGCCGGTAGCGGCCGGTGGTGCTGACCACGTTGCCGCTGAAGACGGACGCGATGAGCAGGCCGGCCACCATCGGCAGGGTCCGCACCCCGGAGATCGTCGCCGAGTCCCCGTCGACGTACTGCAGATAGCTCGGCAGGTACGTCATCGCGCCGAGCATGGCGAAGCCGACGATGAAGCTGAGGACCGAGCAGACCGTGAACACCGGGTTGGCGAACAGCCGCATCGGCAGCATCGGTTCGGCCGCACGGGTCTCCACCAGGCAGAACAGCGCCAGCGCGGCCGCCCCGCCCGCGAACAGGCCGATGATGACGCCGGAGCCCCACGCGTACTCGTTGCCGCCCCAGCTGGTCGCCAGGATCAGCGCGGACGCGCCGACCGCGACGAGCGCGATGCCCAGGTAGTCGATGACCGGCCGGGACGCCGCCTTCACCACCGGGATGGTGCGGGCGGCCGCGAAGACCACCAGCACCGCGATCGGCACATTGACGTAGAACGCCCACCGCCAGGACAGATGGTCGGTGAACAGCCCGCCCAGCAGCGGCCCGATCACCGTGGACACGCCGAACACGGCACCGATCGCGCCCTGGTACTTGCCGCGCTCCCGCAGCGGGATGACGTCGGCGATCAGCGCCATCGCCGTCACCATCAGCCCGCCCGCGCCGACGCCCTGCATCGCCCGCCAGGCGATCAGCAGCGACATGTCGGTCGCCAGGCCGCACAGGAAGGACCCGGTGATGAAAACGACCGCCGAGACCTGGAAGACCACCTTGCGGCCGAACAGGTCGCCGAACTTGCCCACCAGCACCGTCGCGACGGTCTCCGCGAGCAGATAGGAGGTGACCACCCAGGACATGTGCGCCGCGCCGCCCAGGTCCGAGACGATCGTGGGCAGCGCCGTGCCCACGATCGTCTGGTCGAGGGCCGCGAGCAGCATGCCCAGCATGATCGTGACGAAGACGATGTTCCGGCGGCGGGTGTCCAGCACCGGTGGCTGCACGGCCGCGGGTGCGCTTTCCTCGGCGACTGTCACGAGGTCACGATCACACCGGCGGACCGCCCGCGCACGCCCGGTGGGCCCGGGCGGGTGGGGTCAGGCGTCCTTCGGCCGGCGCCGCAGCAGATACGTGTCCATGATCCAGCCCTTGCGCTCCCGCGCCTCGGCCCGCAGCCGCTCGATGCGCGGCGCGGCCTCGGCGATCGGGCCGGAGGCAAGGATCTCGTCCGGCGTGCCGATGTAGGCGCCCCAGTAGATGTCGAGGTCCTCGTCCGTGTACTGCCGGAAGGCCTGGTGGGCGTCCAGCATCACCACGACGTCGTCCACGCCGTCCGGGAAGCCCTCCGCGAGCCGCCGGCCGGTGGTGATCTGCACCGGGCGCGCCACCCGGTTCAGCCCCGTGCGGTGCCGGGCCACGAGCGCCGAGACGCTGCTGATGCCGGGGACGACGTCGTAGTCGAAGGTCACCGACCCGCGCTCGAGCACCTCGTCCAGGATCGCGATCGTGCTGTCGTAGAGCGCCGGATCGCCCCACACCAGGAAGGCGCCGGTCTCCTCCTCGCCCAGCTCCTCGGCGATCATCCGCTCGTAGATCCCGGCGCGGGCGCTGCGCCAGTCGTCGACGGCCGGGGAGTACGCGGCGCCGCCCGCGCGGCGGTCCCGCTCCGGGTCGCGGGCCTCCACCACGCGGTAGCCGCCCTCGGGTATGTGCGCCTGCAGCATGTCCCGGCGCAGCCGCACCAGGTCGGACTTCACCTCGCCCTTGTCGAGGACGAAGAACACGTCCGTGGCGCGCAGCGCCTTGACCGCCTGCAGGGTCAGCTGGTCGGGATCGCCGGCACCGATCCCGATGACATGAATCTTTCGCACACCCCGAGTCTGCCGTACGCCGCCGACAGCGACGGCACCGCCTGCCGGTCGGGGCGGTCGGGGCGGTCGGGGCCCACGGTGGCGTGCGCAGGCCGGGGCGCCCGGGGCGCTCGGGGCGCTCGGCGCGGACGGCGCGGACGGGGGCGGGGCGGTCGGGGCCACGGTCGCGTCGGCCGGTCGCCGCAGTCCCGCCGCAGCGCACGTCGCCGGTACCCGCCGGTCGCCGCCCCGGCCCCCGGGTCCGGTACGTCGGCGCAGTGCCCCGCGTCCGGTACGTCAGCGCAGTGCCCCGCGTCCGGTACGTCGGCGCAGTGCCCCGCGTCCGCTACGTCAGCGCAGTCTCGGCGCCCGTTCCCCGGCGTCCACCGGGCCGTCGCCGGACTCCACCGCGCTCGCCAGGTCGCGGGCCCAGCCGACGACAGCGCCGAGGTCCATGCCGTGGGGCCGCTCCTCGCCCGTGGCCGCCGTCCACTCCTCGACGGCGCCCGCCCCGCGCCGCAGCAGCCGCGCCCCGCCGGTCGCGTTCCCGCGGGCCGCGTGCGTGAGGCCCACCGCGAGCTGGGCGAGCCCCCGCCACAGCCCGCGCTCCCGCTCCGGCCCCGACTTCCAGGCGTCCTCGAACACCTCGTGCGCGTGGAAGGGCCGCCCCGCGTCCAGCAAGGCCTGCGCCTCGGTCACCGTCTGAGCCGGGGTGCGCACCACGCCCTCCGGCTGCCGGGCCACGCCCGGGGTGCCGTACGGCAGGGGCCGGCCCAGCCCGTCCCGGGGCCGCGCGTTGCGCGCCCGCCCCTCGCCGTCCCGGTCCCGGTCGCCGCCGGGCCGCGGGGAAGAGATGCCGTCGTCGGATGCCGTGCCACCGGTGCCTGCCATGCCTCGATTGTCCCGTGCGGCCCGTGCCCCCTTCGGCGCAGCCCCCGGCGTGGGGTAAAGTGCTGTTCGCGCGATCACGCGGGGACATCCCCGTGCGACGGCGCGGCCGGGACGTGGCGCAGCTTGGTAGCGCACTTGACTGGGGGTCAAGGGGTCGCAGGTTCAAATCCTGTCGTCCCGACGGGAGCAACGCTCCATCGTCGCAGGCCGAAGGGCTCTGTCTCACTTGAGTGAGGCGGGGCCCTCGGTCGTTTCCGGGCGCGTGTGCGGCGCCCCCCCCGCCATCCCCGCGCCCCCCGCCATCCGGCCGCGCCCCGTGCCATCCAGGACACCCAGCGCCCCACAGGGGCCGAACGGCCCTGTCGCGGTGCATCCGCTCTCGCCAGGCTGCCTGTATGGGCGTGAGCGGAGGTGTGCGATGGGAGACAGCGGCCGGCGGGGGGAAGACAACGGGAAACTGAGAGTGTCGGTGGAGCGCGTGGGCGGCTGGACGGTGGCCCGGCTGGCCGGCGAGATCGACCTGCTGACCGGACCGGGGCTGCGCACGCACCTCGTGGCGCTCGTGGCCGACCACGGCGGACGGCCCCAGGTGGTCATCGACCTCGGGGACGTCACGTTCTGCGACGCGCACGGGCTCGGCGTGCTCGTCGGCGCGCAGCGCTCCGCCGTGCGGCGCGGCGGCACGGTCCGCGTGGTGGTGCCCGAGGGAGGCGTCCGCCGGATGCTGCGCGTGACGCGGCCCACCCACGACCTGGAGGTGCACGGGACGATCGGCGACGCCGTCGCCCCCCGGTGAGCGGCAGGACGGCGACCACGGGGCGACACGCGAGCACGACCACGCGAGACGACACGCGCGCGTGCGCGGCCCTGCGGCGCGCCCCTCGCGCCGCCCGCCCGCCCGGCGCGTGCGGGTCAGTCCGTCACGCCGCCCACCCGGCGGGTCAGTTCGCGGGCCACCCGGCCCACCTCCGCCGCCATGCGCTCCCGCTGCTCCTCGTCGACCTCCGCGCCGGGGAAGGTGACCGCCACGCCCGCGATCGGGTGGGCGCTGTGGTCCAGCACCGCCGCGGCCACCGACGAGAAACCGGTCGTGATCTCGTCCTCCTCCGTCGCGTAGCCGCGCCGGCGCACCTCCGTCAGCAGGTGGCGCAGCGCCGACAGCGAGGCCGGGCCCAGCTCGTTGCGGCGTACGAACGCCGACGGGTCCGGGAACAACGCCCTGACCTGCGCCTGCGGCAACCGGGCCAGGACGGCGCGCCCGCTGGCCGTCAGATGCGCGGGCAGACGTACCCCCACCTCGGTGACCAGCGGCGGACGGCCGGGCGCGCGCTCCTCGATCACGTAGACGACCTCGCGGCCGTGCAGCACCGCGAGGTGCGCGTTGTGCCCCGTGCGGTCCACGAGCCGGGCGAGCGGCACCCGCGCCAGGCGTTCGAACGGCGCCTGGCGGCTGTAGCCCGAGCCCAGCTCGAACGCGCTCAGACCGAGCCCGTACCGCCGCTCCTCCGGCAGGTGCACCACGAACCCCTCACGGGCGAGCGTGTCGAGCAGGTGGTACGTCGTCGAGCGGGGCACCCCGACGTCCCGGCTGATCGCCGCGGCGGGCACCGGACCGGCCTGCCCGGCGAGGTAACGGAGGATGGCGAGCACCTGGGCGGCGGCTGGTACGACGGACATGGCGCGAGCGTACGTCCGCCCGAGCCGTCCGGACTCCGCCCCGAGCCGTCCGGACTCCGCCCCGTCCGTCAGCGTCCGTCGGCGTCCGTCAGGCCAGCGGACCCACCGCCGCCTCCGCCCGCGCCAGTGCCGCGCCGGAGGCGACGTACGCGACCGTGGCCTCGATCTCGGGCGCCAGCCAGCGGTCGGGGCCGGGGCCCGCCACGACCTCGCGCAGGCCGTCGCGCACCGCTCCCGTGCCGGGCGCGGGCGTGAGCGGGGCACGCAGGTCGAGCGCGCGGGCGGCCGTGTACAGCTCGACGGCGAGGACCCGGCCGAGGCCGTCCACCGCGCGGCGCAGCTTGCGGGCGGCGGCCCAGCCCATCGACACGTGGTCCTCCTGCATGGCGCTGGAGGGGATCGAGTCGACGGACGCGGGCGCGGCGAGCCGCTTGAGCTCCGAGACGATCGCGGCCTGCGTGTACTGGGCGATCATGTGGCCGGAGTCCACGCCGGGGTCGTCGGCGAGGAAGGCGTTGAGGCCGTGGTTGCGGGCCGGGTCCAGGAAGCGGTCGGTGCGCCGCTCGGAGATCGACGCCAGGTCGGCCACCGAGATGGCGAGGAAGTCGAGGACGGCGGCGACCGGCGCGCCGTGGAAGTTGCCGTTGGACTCCACGCGCCCGTCCAGCGTGACGACGGGGTTGTCGACGGCGCCGGCCAGCTCGCGCGAGGCGACCAGTTCGGCGTGCGCGAGGGTGTCCCGCACGGTGCCGTGCACCTGCGGCGAGCAGCGCAGCGAGTACGCGTCCTGCACGCGGGTGCACTCGGGGCCGCGGTGGCTGGCCACGACGGCCGAACCGGCGAGCAGCGCCCGCAGGTTGGCGGCGCTGTCGGCCTGTCCCGGGTGCGGCCGCAGGGCCTGCAGGTCGGCGGCGAACACGGCGTCCGTGCCGAGCTGCCCCTCGACGCTCATCGCGGCCGTGATGTCGGCGATCCGCACCAGGCGCCGCAGGTCGTGGCAGGCGAGGACGAGCATGCCGAGCATGCCGTCGGTGCCGTTGATGAGGGCGAGCCCCTCCTTCTCGCGGAGCACGACGGGGGTGATCCCCGCCTCGGCGAGCGCGTCGGCCGCGTCCCGCGGCTCGCCCCGCGCGTCACGCACCCGGCCCTCGCCCATCACGGCGAGCGCGCAGTGCGCGAGCGGCGCGAGGTCGCCGGAACAGCCGAGCGAGCCGTACTCGTGCACCACCGGCGTGATCCCGGCGTTCAGCAGTGCCGCGTAGGTCTCGGCGACCTCGGCCCGCACCCCGGTGCGGCCGGTCGCGAGTGTCGACAGGCGCAGCAGCATCAGCGCGCGGACGACCTCGCGCTCCACCTCGGGCCCGGAGCCAGCGGCGTGCGAGCGGACCAGGCTGCGCTGCAGCTGGGCGCGCAGCGCGGTGGGGATGTGCCGGGTGGCCAGGGCCCCGAACCCGGTGGAGACCCCGTAGTGGGGCACCACGTCGTCCGCGAGGCTCTCGATGACCTCACGGCTGCGCGCGATCTCCTTCAGCGCGTCCTGGGCGAGCACGACGGGCGCGTCGTGGCGGGCGACCGCGACGACGTCCTCGGGGGAGAGGGGGCCGACATTCACTTCCACGTTCATGACTCCATGAACCCCCATCCCGGTGTCGTCCCGCGACGGCTCCGGCGGAGTCCGTGTCCGGTATCCCAGACGTTCCGCCGCCGGCCGATGCGGCGCCGGCGACGACCAGCGCTGTGGGGGTGCCGGACCTGGACCCGGTGCTCGACGTGGGCGCCCGCACGGCCCGCGCCGGGGCGCGGCTGATCCACACGGTGCCGACCGCGCGGGCGTGACCGGTGCGCGGGGACTACCCTGAGCAGCTTCGAGCCGGGCTCCGCGGTGGTGCCCCGGCCGCTGCCCACGACACGGCGGAAGGAGCGCGGTGATCCCCGTCCCCGCGGAAGCGACGGTCCTGACGTATCCCGAGGAGGCCGTCCCGGCCGCGCTGCGACGGCAGGTGCGGGCGCTGCAGGAGGACGCGTGGCCGTCCTCCGACCCGGCGGACGCGCTGTCCGACGCGCCCGTCCACGACCCCGCGCTGCGCCCGCTGTCGATGCTGCTCGTGGCCGACGGCACGGTGCTCGCCGCGCTCGACGTGCTGACCAAGGAGATCACCCACGCCGGGCGGCGCTGGGCGGCCGGCGGGCTGAGCACGGTGGTGACCCGCCGGGAGGCGCGCGGCCGGGGCCACGGCAGGCGCCTGGTGCGCACCGCCCGGGAGGCGATGGCCGAAGCGGGCCTGGAGATCGGCCTGTTCACCTGCGACCGCCCGCTGCAGGCGTTCTACGAGAGCGCCGGCTGGCGGCGCCTGCCCGGCACCGTCCTGGTCGGCGGCACGCCCGAGTCGCCCTTCCCGAGCGACTGGTCGCCCTTCGACAAGGTCACGATGGCCTGCTTCTTCACCCCCGACAGCCGCGCCGCCGAACCGTCGTTCCACGACAGCCGGATCGCCCTGCACTCGGGGCGCATCGACAAGCTCTGGTGACGGACGGGCTGCCCGGCTCCCCGTCGACGCGGGCCCCCACTCCCGTCAGGGCGAGGGCGACGCCGGCTTGGTGAAGCGGTCGAGGAGGGCGTCCAGGCCGGTGGCCAGGCCCTCGGGGCCGCCGCGTTCGGCCACGGCCGGCGCGAGGCGGCGCAGGGTCGGCAGTTCCTGGGACGGCAGCCGGTGCAGGCCCAGGCGGAAGGCCGGGTCCGGTTCGTCGGGGTTGTCGACCATGGGGCGCAGTTCGACGGAGACGTAACCGAGCAGCCAGCCGAGGACGGCCTCGAAGGCGGCGGCGGTCGTGGACTCCTCCAGCCCGGCCTTCTCCAGCAGCGCCAGCACCCGTTCGTGGCTGCGCAGCACCGGCAGCGGCCGGCGGGCCATCGGTACGGCCAGGAGCCGGGTGGTCAGCAGCGGTACCGCGTGCGGGTGGTCCAGGCACACGTCGTACAGCGTCCGGGCGAAGCGGTGCAGGCCGGCACGCCAGTCGTCCGCGTCCGTGCCGTCCGCGTCCGTGCCGTCCGCGCGCGTGTCGGCCGCCTCGGCCGCCCCCGTGCCGTCCGCGCTCTTGTCGTCCGCGTCCGGCTCGTCCGCGTCCGGCTCGTCCGCGTCCGGGCGGTCGGCGTCCAGGCGGGCGTGCAGCTCCAGGTGCATCGCCTCCACCAGGCCGTCGAGCAGCGCGTCCTTGCCCTCCGCGTACCGGTACAGGGCCATCGCCTCAACGCCCAGTTCGGCTCCCAGCCGCCGCATGCTCAGGGCGCTCAGCCCCTCGCGGTCGACCAGCTCCAGCGCGGTCGCCAGCACACGCTCGCGGCTCAGCCGGCCGTAGCGGCCCCGGTCGCTGGCACGCCGGGCCGGCGGGGTCTGCGGATTCTTCGCCATACGCGGGTCCCTCCTCGCTGACTTGACCATACGCGTACCAGGGGTCATCCTGTCTGTATACGGCGTAAACGTACGGGTTACGGATACGGCCACGCGACACGGCCGCCGGGACCCTACGCGCACGCCCGTCCCCCGACCCCCGGCAAGCGGCGGCAAGGTGAGCGACATGGGGCTTTCCTTCCTGCACGGACCCCGCGACCGGGGTGGACCCGGCCTCCCGGCCCCCGGGGACCTGCCCCCGCAGCGCGGCTTCGCGTTGCCCGCCTACGCCCGTGACGGCTACGACGATCCGCGCGCCGCCGAGCACCTGCGCCAGATCGCCTACGCGGGCGCCAACTGGGTCCAGCTCACGCCCACCTGGTACCAGCCGGCCGCCGCGGCCGACGTCATCCGTCCCTCCGTCACCACGCCCACCGACGAGGGCATCGCCCGGATGATCCACCTGGCCCACGCCCACGGCCTGAACGCCCTGCTCAAGCCCCACCTCGACCTGGACGACGCCGGCCCCCGAAACACGATCCGCCCCACCCGGCCCGACCTGTGGTTCGCCGCCTACGCCGAGTTCATCGCCCACTACGCGCGCCTCGCGGCCCGCTACGGCGCCGACGCCTTCGCCGTGGGCACCGGACTCGCCGGCACGGCCGGCGACCGCGACCGCTGGATCGCCGTGGTCGAGCGCACCCGCGTGGTCTACGGCGGCTCGCTGCTCTACGCGGCGGACCACGACACCTACGAGCGCGTCGCGTTCTGGGACGCGGTCGATCTCATCGGCGTCGACGCCCACTGGCCGCTGCCCGGGCCGGACGCCGACGCCCGGGCCCTCGCCCAGGCGTGGCGCCCCATCCGTGACACGCTCGCGGAGTTCGCCGCCCGCACCGGCCGCCCCGTCCTCTTCGCCGAGGCCGGATACAGCAGTGTGCGCGGCGCGCTCACCACACCCGGCGGTGCGGTACGACCCGTCACGCCCGACACGGCGCACCAGGCCGCCGGCTACGAGGCGCTGCTGCGCACGTTCACCGGACAGCCCTGGTGGGCCGGCGTCCACTGGTGGGTCTGGGCGCAGCTGCCGGCGCCGGTGGACCGCGTCCGGTCGCTGGACTACTCCGCGCACGGCAAACAGGCCGAGCACGTCGTCGCCCGGTGGTGGGCCGGTCCGAGAGAAGCCGCCCTGTCCGCGCGGGACGGCCCGGTGGGAGGCAGGGCACCATGACGGCCATCGAGGACTACGCGTTGCTCGGCGACATGGGCACCGCGGCCATGGTCGGCCGCAACGGCTCCGTCGACTGGCTGTGCCTGCCCCGCTTCGACTCCCCGGCCTGCCTGGCGACCCTGGTCGGCAGGCCCGACAACGGGTTCTGGCGGATCGCCCCGACCGGCGGCGCGAGCGTCTGCGCCGGCCGCGCCTACCGGCCCGACACCCTGATCCTGGACAGCTGGTGGCGCACCGGGACCGGCGTCGTACGGGTCACCGACTTCATGCCGCCCGCCTCCCCGCTGCCCTGTCTCGTACGGATGGTGGAGGGCGTCGCGGGCGAGGTGACGCTGCGCAGCGAACTGCGGCTGCGCTTCCACCAGGGCCGCGTCGTGCCCTGGGTGCGCGCCGTGGACGGCTGCACCATCGCCGTCGCCGGGCCGGACGCGGTGTGGCTGCGCATCGACGGCGACGCCCGGCTGTCCGGCGACGAGCACGCCACCGTCGCCGAGTTCACCGTGCCCGCCGGACGGCGGATCGCGCTCGTCCTGGCCTGGGCCCCCTCGCACCACACCGCCCCGCCCGCCCCGCTCGCCGTGCCGGCCGAGACCCTGCTGAAGGAGACCGCCGACCACTGGCGCGACTGGGCCGGCAACTGCCGCTACCAGGGGCCCTGGCGGGACGCCGTGGTGCGCTCCCTGATCACCCTCAAGGCCCTCACCTACGCCCCCACCGGCGGCATCGTCGCCGCCCCGACCACCTCGCTGCCCGGCTCCATCGGCGGCGAACGCAACTGGGACCAGCGCTACTGCTGGCTGCGCGACTCCACCATGACCCTGTCCTGCCTGCTGCGCAGCGGCTACCGGAAGGAGGCGGAGGCCTGGCTGGACTGGCTGGTGCGCGCGGTCGCCAGCGATCCGGCCGACCTGCAGTCCGTCTACGGCGTGCTGGGCCAGCGGCTGCTGCGCGAGACCGAGGCGCCCTGGCTGGCCGGCTACGAGGGCTCACGCCCCGTCCGGTTCGGCAACACCCCGGAGGGAGGCTTCCAGCTCGATGTCTACGGCGAGGTGCTCGACACCCTCTACCAGTCGCTGCGGGCGGGCATCCCCATGCCGGCGCACGTCTGGGAGCTGGTGGACGCCCTGATGGGCTTCCTGCTGCGGCACTGGCGCGAACCCGACCAGGGCGTCTGGCAGGTGCGCGGCCCCCGCCGTCACTTCGTGCACTCCAAGGTCATGGTGTGGGTGGCCGCCGACCGCGCCCTGCGCATGGGCAAGCTGCTCGGCCGCAACGGGTCCTCCGAGCAGTGGTGGGCCCTGCGGCAGGAGGTGCACCGGCAGGTCTGCCGGGAGGGCTGGGACGCCGGGCAGGGCTCCTTCGTGCAGTCCTACGGCTCCACCGCCCTGGACGCCACCGCCCTGCTGCTGCCCCGGCTCGGCTTCCTCTCCGCGCGGGACACCCGCGTGCACGGCACCCTGCGGGCGCTCGGCGCCCTGGAGGAGGGCGGCTTCCTGCGCCGCTACGCACCCGGCGGCGACCGGGTGCACACCGTGGACGGCATGGCCGGCCGCGAAGGAGCGTTCGTCTCCTGCTCCTTGTGGTATGCGGATACCCTCGCCGCGACCGGCCATGTCCCGCAGGCGCGCGAGGTGTTCGAGCGGGTCCTCGCCGTCCGCAACGACGTGGGACTGCTCGCCGAGCAGTGGGACCCGGTCGCCGGCCGGCAACTGGGCAACGCCCCCACGGCGGTCAGCCACCTGGCCCTGGCCGAGACCGCGTTCTCCCTGTCAGGAGCACCATCCCCGTATCCCCGTACGCCGGCAGCGTAGGGTCGGCGTCGATCCGGGTGACCGTCAGCTCCTCCGTCAGCGGCGCGAACACCTCGGCGACCCGCTCACCGTCCACCGGGCAGCCCGGCCAGCGCGAGGCCGCGCCGATGCGGTAGGTGGGCAGGTTCTCCATGAACGCCGCCACCAGGTGCCCGCCGGGGACCACACACCGCGCGAAGTGCCCGCAGAAGGCGGCGAACTCCTCGGCGTCCTCGCTCGCCCCCTCCGCCACGAAGTGCATCGACGCCAGCGCGTACTGCCCGGACGGCAGCGCCCGCACGTCGCCGTGGATCACGCGCACCCCGGCCAGCGCTTCCGGCAGCGTCCCCGGCAGCCGCGGGTCCAGCCGCCGGCACAGCGCGTGGAAGCGGCGCCAGCACGCGTCCGGGCCGGCCGCCAACTGCCGTCGCAGATAGGCCACGTTGGCCGCGCCCGTCTCGACCGCGTCGATGCGGCGGCTGACCGGGGCGGCCGACAGCAGCGGGTAGAGGTTGGGGCCGGCGCCGAACTCCACCGTGCGGGCCAGGGAGCCGGCGGGCAGCGTCCGGTAGTAGGCGGCGTGGTGGGCGATGACGGCGGCGTCGCACGGGTGCAGCTCGCGGTAGTTCTCGGCGAGGTAGTCCTCGACGGGCCAGCCGTCCCAGTCCACGTCGTCGTTGCGGATCGGCATCGGCGCCCCCCTCAGGCGCGGTGCCGCAGCGCGCCCCGCGCGTCCAGCGCGGTCAGCGCCTCGCCCAGCCGGTCGATGTCCTCGTCGGAGTTCAGCGCCGTGATCTGCGCCCGGAAGCCGACCTGCCGGCGCGGCACCAGCGGATACGCCGCGAGCGTGACGTAGATGCCGCGCTCCCACAGGAAGGCGGCGGTGTCCTCCAGGGTGCCCGCGTCCGCCAGCGGGATCTCCACGAGGGGCAGCTCGCCCTCGCACGGCGTGTCCAGGCGCAGCGCGCGCACCAGCTCCAGCACCCGGGCCGACTTGCGGTACAGGTCGGCGCGGATCGCGTCGCCCCGGCGGTCGTTGACCTCCAGCCCGGCCAGCGCGGTGGCCAGCGAGGCGGTGGGCGAGGGACCGGAGTACAGGTAGGGGCCGGCCGCGATCTTCAGCTGGTTCTTCAGCGCGGTCGGCAGCGCGAGGAAGGCCAGCAGCGAGGAGTACGCCTTGGAGAAACCGCCCACCAGCACGATCCCGTCGTAGGAGGTGCCGGTGTGGCGGACCACGCTGTTGCCGCGCGAGCCGTACGGGCAGGGCTCGGCGGGCGAGCGTTCGCCGATGACGCCGAAGCCGTGGGCGTCGTCGACGTACAGCGTGGCGCCGCGCCGCCGGCAGATCGCGGCCAGCTCCGGCAGGTCGGGCACGTTGCCGCTCATGCTGTTCACGCCGTCCAGGCACACCAGCCGCGGGGTGTGCGACGGTGCGTCCCGCAGCAGCGCGTCCAGCTCGTCCGGCCGGTCGGCGTGGAACCGGTGCAGGGTCGCGCCCTGGCCCCGGGCCACCAGGCACCCCTCGTACACGGTGCGGTGGGCGGTGGCCTCCACGAACACGTCGCCCTGCTCCGCCAGCACCGGGATCACCGCGTGGTGGATGAGGGTGGCCGTCGGCAGCAGCAGGGTGTCCTCGGCGCCGAGCAGCGCGGTGAGCCGCTCCTCGATGTCCGGGTAGAGCCGGGGGTTGCCGAGCAGCCGCGACCAGCTCGGGTGGGTGCCCCAGTGCCGGACGGCCGGGCCGATCGCCTCCATGATCTCCGGGTCCTGGTCGAAGCCGAGGTAGTTGCAGGAGGCGAAGTCGATCAGCCAGTGGTCGCCGCAGCGGATGTGCCGGCCGCGCACCTCGTCGAGCACCGCGTCGGTCATCGGACTGGTCCGGCGCAGCCGGTCCAGGTCCCGCCACCGGGGGTCGCGCCGTACCGGCGCCAGGGGGGCGTACGGCTCGGCCATGGCGGGGGGTCCCCACACGGGGGGCTCGGGCGGCACGAGGGGCTCGGCGGACTCGGGGGCGGCCCTCCTGCGCGGGGGGCTTGTGCGGTGGGTGGCGCTCCGGCCGTCGTGGGCGCCCGCCCGGTGCGGGGTGGCCGGGCGCGGCGTGGCGGTCCTGCCAGCGGCGCCGCCGGAGCGCGGGGCGTTCCCGTTGCCCGTGGCGCCGCCGAGGCGCGGGGGGTTCCCGCTGTCCGTGGCGCTGCCGGTGTGCCCGGCGTTCCCGCCGTCCGTCGCGTGTCCCGTACGGGGGGCGCTCCCGCCGCCCGTCGAACTCCGGCCGTCCGTCGCCCTCCCGCCGTCCTCCGCCGCGTGTCCGCCGTCCGGGGGTGCGGAGGCCGGCAACGGGGGTGTCGGCGCCCGCCGCGCTCGGGGCGGTGCTCCTGCCTCCGCGGGACCGCCGCCCCGTGCGGTCCCGGGTGCCGGCGGAAGAGGTGCCAGAGCCCGCTGGACGCCGTCGACGCCGTCGACGCCGTGGAGACCGCGGACGCCGTCGATGCCGCCGGTGCGCGCCGCCGCCGGTTCGCCGGTGGTGACCCGGCCGGCGGCCCCGGCCGTACCCGTCCGGGGCGCCCCGACGAGCGGGGCGGTCCTGCTCAGCACGGCCTCCGTCTCGTCCAGCGGCATCGGCCGCGCGAACAGATAGCCCTGCCCGAACCGGCAGCCCATGTCGGCCAGCAGCTCGCGCTGCGCCGCGTGTTCGATGCCCTCCGCGATCACCGTCAGGCCGAGGGTGTCGGCGATCCGGACGATCCCCTCCACGAGCGCCACCTGGCGCGGGTCGCCCGGCACATCGTCGATGAACGTCTTGTCGATCTTCAGGACGTCGAGGGGGAACTCCCGCAGATAGCGCAGCGAGGAGAACCCGGTGCCGAAGTCGTCCACCGCGATGCGCACCCCGAGGTCCCGGACCCGGCCGATGGCGGTGTCGATCTGCTCGTCGCGCTGCATCAGCACGGACTCGGTCAGCTCCAGCTGCAGCGAGCGCGGTTCGAGCGCCGCCCGGTCCAGTGCCTGGCACACCGCGCCCAGGAAGCCGGGGTCCCGCCACTGCCGGCCGGAGACGTTGACGCTGACGTACGGCGGGTCCGGCGGCTGCCAGCGGCGCTGCAGCCGGGCGATGTCGGCGACGGCGCTGCGCAGGATCCACGAGCCGAGCGGGGTGATCTGGCCGGTCTCCTCGGCGAGCGGGATGAACTGCTCCGGCGGCACCAGTCCGCTCGGGGCGTGTGGCCAGCGGGCCAGCGCCTCGAAGCCCACCACCTGCGGCGTGGGCTCGCCGAGGTCGACGACCGGCTGGTAGCACAGCGCGAACCGTTCCTGCGCGATCGCGTCGTCGAGGTGGGCCAGCAGGTCGTGCCGCTGCGCCACCCGCACCCGCAGCTGCGGCATGAAGCGGCGCCACTGCCGCTTGCCGGCCGCCTTCGCCGCGTAGAGCGCCATGTCGGCCAGGGCCAGCAGCTCCTCCGCGTCGCCGCTGTCCAGCGCGGTGGCCACCCCCACGCTCGCGGAGACGGTGACGGTCTCGTCGGCGAGGTGGAAGGGGCGGCTGAACGCCTGGATCAGCTGGGCGGCGAGCAGTTCGGCGTCCAGCGGCTGCCGTGCGTCCTCCATCAGCACCGCGAACTCGTCCCCGCCGAGCCGGGCGGCGGTGTCGCTGCGGCGCAGGGTGTGCGCGAGCCGCTCGCCCACGGCCTTCAGCAGCCGGTCGCCGGCCGAGTGCCCGAGGGTGTCGTTGACGGTCTTGAAGTCGTCGAGGTCCAGGAAGAGGACGCAGGTCAGCGTGGACTCGCGGCGGCCGCGCAGCAGCGCGCGGGCGGTGCGCTCCAGCAGCAGCGTCCGGTTGGGCAGGCCGGTCAGCGGGTCGTGGAAGGCGCGCTGGGTGAGTTCCTGCTCCAGCTGCCGCTGCTCGGTGACGTCCCGCAGGGTGACGACCAGGCCGCCCACGGTGGTGTCCTGCCGCAGGTCGCTGCACCGCACCTCCACCTCGACCCGGGTGTCACCGCGCAGCACCCACCAGTGGTCGTGCGCCTCCTGGCGGCCGTGCCGGCCCAGCACACCCAGCGTGCGGTCCACCCGGTCCCGGTCGCCCGGCGCGACCAGTTCGCGCAGGGCGGTGCCGGTCAGGTCGGCGCGTCCGAACACCGCCCGCGCCGACGGGCTGGCGTAGCGCACGGTGGTGTCGTCGTCGACGATGAGGATGACGTCGGAGGCGTTGCGCACCAGGGTCCTGAAGTACGCCTCGCTCTCCCGGCGCACGATCTCCTGCCGCAGCGCCACGCGTTCCACGGCGAGCCCCGCGTGCGAGGCGAGGATCTCCAGCGCGCCGCGCACCTCGCTCAGCCGCCGCTCCGGTGCGGCCGCCACCAGCGCGCCCGCCGGCTCGGTGTCGGCCGAGGTGTCGGGCGGCGCCATCGCGCAGACCAGGGCGCGGGGCAGCCCGCTCAGCCGGGTCGCGAACCGGGTGCCGAGCCGGTCCACCGGCGCGGAGAACGAGCGGTGCGCCGGCTCACCCGCGCCGGCCCTCGCGGGCGGCCGGCCGAGGGAGTCGTAGAGCTCCCGCGCCTGCCGCGCGGTGAGCAGCAGCGAGCGGTGCGGTACGTCCGGTCCGAACAGGTTGCCCACCGCCCGCACGCACACCGTGGTGATCTCCTGGGGTGTCATCGCCGCCGCCAGGGCGACGGTCGCCGTGCGCAGGGTCTGCTCCCGGGCCATGGCCTTGCGGTGCGCGACGACCATCACCGTGAGCCGGAAGATGACGAGCAGGAACATCAGCGTGGAGAAGCAGGCCAGCGCGGTGGCGTCGTGCACCCGGCCCATCCGCTCCTCCACGAGCAGCAGCGCCGGGGCGATCAGGGTGGCCGCGGTGAGCAGCACCAGCCGGTGCCAGCGCAGCAGCAGCGACTGTGGCCGGGGCTCGGCGGCGGTCAGCTCCGCCATGTCCGGGTGCAGCCCGGCCAGTCCCCAGGCCGTGTAGAACACGACCCAGCCGGAGTCCAGCAGTGTGCCGGTCTGCCAGGTCCCGTTGAGCTGCAGGAAGCCGTAGGCGATGTCGAAGCACAGCAGGGTGAAGGTGCCCACCACCAGCAGCTGGACGCTCCGGTTCGGGGCGCCGACGCGGCTCGGCGCGAGCAGCCGGGCCAGCATCGCCAGCACCATCAGGTCCCCGAGCGGGTAGGCGACGCTGATCACCCGCTGCTGCCAGGTCAGGTCCTCCTGCCCGGCCAGCGGCTGCACCAGGTACACCCACACCGGCAGCGCGACCCCCGCCGTGATGATCATCGAGTCCAGCAGACTGGGCAGGTCGCGGCCCACCCAGCGGTGCCGGACGAGCCCGAACAGCCCGGCCGCGAACAGCGGGTAGACGGCGAGATAGCAGGCGTCGGCGGGGGAGGGGAACGGGTTGGACTCGTGGAAGTACTGCTCCACCGCGTTGTAGTACGTGTCGCCGGCCGCGAAGCACAGCAGCCCGGCCGCCAGCGCGTACCACGGCCAGCGGACGGCCGGCCGGTTCAGCCGGACGCCGGCGAGCACGGCGAGCGCGCCGCCCAGCCCGATCAGCGCCCACAGCACGGTCCGCGCCGGGGGCACCAGCAGGTAGACAACGGTGAGGATCAGGACCGTCGCGAGATAGGCGGCCGGCAGCCGGCGGGACGGCAGCACTGGCACACGCCTCCCCAACTCGGAAGGAGACCGGGCGGCGTACGAAGCGTCAGCCTGGAAGGACGAACTGCGGTACCGATCCTAGGCACGCCCGGCGCGCGGCCGCATCTTCGGCCGGACGGGTGATTCCCGGGCCGGGGCGGCGTCCGGCTCCCCGTCACGTCCCGGGAGGGTGGCGCCTCAGACCTCATCGGGGCCGCTCTGGGTCCAGCGCCCGCCGTCGCCGGGCTCGTGCAGGGAGTCGGGGGAGTCGAGCGGCTGCATGCGCTGGAAGCGCCAGGCGTCGCGGCACACGTCGTCCAGGCCGTGGCGCGGTCGCCAGTTCCAGGCCCGGCCGACGGCCCCGGCGTCGGCGACCCGCCGGGCGGTGTCCCCGGCACGGCGCGGCACGATCTCGTACGGCAGCCGCCGGCCGCACACCCGGGAGAACACGCCGACGACCTCCAGCACCGAGGTCCCCCGCCCGCTGCCCAGGTTGTACACGTGCAGGCCGCGCGCGCCGGCGAGGTGGTCGAGCGCCAGCCGGTGCGCCTCGACGGCGTCCAGGACGTGCACGTAGTCGCGGACCGCGGTGCCGTCGGGCGTGGGGTAGTCGCCGCCGTACACCGGCACGTGGGGGCGGTGGCCCTCGGCGACCTGGGCGAGGAGCGGCACCAGGGACTCCTGTCCGGCGGGGCGTTCCTCGCCGAGCAGTCCGCTGGGATGCGCGCCGGCCGGGGTGAAGTGACGCAGGCAGACCACCGTGTACTCCGGCCGGTGCCGGCAGACGTCGGCGAGGACCTGTTCGCAGGCCCACTTCGACGCCGCGTAGGGGTCCTCGGGCCGTACCGGGTCGTCCTCGGCGTGGGCGCGCCCTACCGCGGGCGCGTACAGGGCGCAGGTCGAGGAGAACACCAGCTGGTGCACGCCGTGTTCGTGCATGGTGTGCAGCAGTGCGGTGGTGCCGCCGACGTTGGTGTCGTAGTACGTGACCGGGTCGCGCAGGGCCGCCTGGGCCGAGGTCAGGCCGGCGAAGTGCAGCACCACGTCCACCGGGTGGCGGGCGAACACCGCCGACAGCGCCCGGCGGTCGCGGATGTCCAGTTCGTACACGGCCCCGACGAACCGGCCCGCGAGCCGCTCGACCCGGGCGAGCACCTGCCGCAGGGCGGGGGACCGGTGGTCGACCACGATCACCTCGTAGCCGTGGTCGAGCAGGTCCACACAGGTGTGGCTGCCCAGGAAGCCGGCCCCACCGGTGACCAGGATCGTTGACGGTGCGCTCATGGACCGGGCTCCTCGCGCACGACAAAGTGTACGTTTACGACGTACACCCCACGACTCTCCTCCGCCCGCCGCGGCCCGTCAAGTACGGGGGAGCGGAAAGGCGGAGGAGAGGCGGATGCGAGGGGGCCGCAGACCGGGAGGCGCGGGCCGCGCAGCCCGCGGCCACGGTCCGACCGGCACCCGCGGCTACGGTCTGACCAGCAGCTGGAAGTCGAACGTGTAGCGCGAGGCGCGGTAGACATGACTGCCGTGTTCGACCGCGCGGCCCGTGTGGTCGTAGGCCGTGCGCTGCATGGTCAGCAGGGCGGCGCCCGCGCGCTCCTCCAGGCGGGACGCCTCCTCGGCCGTCGCGGAGCGGGCGCCGACGCGCTGACGGGCGCTGTGCAGGGTGATCCCGGCCGCGCGCAGCAGCCGGTACAGGCCCGTCGTCTCCAGCCGGGCGGTGTCGAGGTCGAGCAGCGTCGCGGGCAGGTGGTTGCACAGCAGCGCCACCGGCCGGCCGTGCGTCAGGCGCAGCCGCTCCAGCAGCACCACCTCCTCGCCCTCGGCGATCCCCAGCGCCGCGGCCACTTCGGCGCCCGCCGGCACCCGCTCGTGGCGCACGACCCGGGTGGAGGGGCCCTGACCGGCCGCTTCCAGGTCGTCGTAGAGACTGCTCAGCTCCAGCGGGCGCCGGACCTGGCTGTGCACCACCTGCGTGCCCACCCCGCGGCGCCGCACCAGCAGGCCCTTGTCGACCAGGGACTGGATCGCCTGGCGCACCGTGGGGCGGGACAGGCCGAGCCGGGCGGACAGGTCGACCTCGTTGCCCAGCAGGCTGCCCGGGACGAGCACGCCGCGGCCGATGGCCGCCTCCAGTTGCTGCGCCAGCTGGTGGTAGAGCGGCACCGGACTGCCCCGGTCCAGCGCGAAGTCCAGCGCGTCCGTGCCGGACCCGGCGGCGCGGGCTCTCGTCATGACACCCCCCTCACAGATGGCGGCGGCGGTCCGCCACCCGCTGCTCGTAGCGCGCGCGGGCGGCGACGGCGGCCTCACGGCCCGCCACCTCGGCGACCGGCACGTCCCACCAGGCCTCGGGCGGGGGAGCGGTCGGCGCCGGATCCGTCTCCACGTACACGCAGACCGGCCGGTCCGCGGCGCGCGCCGCCGCCAGGGCCTCGCGCAGCTCGGCCACCGTCTTGGCGCGCAGCACCTCCATGCCGAGGCTCGCCGCGTTCGCCGCGAGGTCCACCGGCAGCGGCGGCCCGGTGAACGTGCCGTCGGCGGCCCGGTGCCGGTAGGCGGTGCCGAAGCGCTCGGCGCCGGTCTCCTCCGACAGGCCGCCGATCGAGGCGTAGCCGTGGTTCTGGATCAACACCAGCTTGATCGGCAGGCCCTCCTGGACGGCCGTGACGATCTCGGTCGGCATCATCAGATACGTCCCGTCGCCGACCAGCGCCCACACGACGGTGTCCGGCGCGGCCTGCCGCACCCCGATCGACGCCGGGATCTCGTAGCCCATGCACGAGTAGCCGTACTCCAGGTGGTACTGCCGGGGGCTCCGCGCCCGCCACAGCTTGTGCAGGTCGCCGGGGAGCGAACCGGCCGCGTTGATCACCACGTCCGTGTCGCCGACGACGCCGTCCAGCGCGCCGAGCACCTGCGTCTGCGTCGGCACCGCGCTGTCGTCCGCCGCCCGGTACGCGGCGTCCACGACCCCCTCCCAGCGCTCCTTGCCGGCCCGGTACTCCGCCTCGTACGCCGCGTCGACGCGATGCCCGGCCAGCGCCGCCGTCAGCTTCTCCAGCCCGCTGCGTGCGTCGCAGACCAGCGTGCGCGCCGCCAGCTTGTGCGCGTCGAAGGCGGTGACGTTGAGGTTCACGAACCGCACGTCCGGGTTCTGGAAGAGGGTGCCGGAGGCGGTCGTGAAGTCGGAGTAGCGGGTGCCGACGCCGATGACGAGGTCGGCGGTGCGGGCGAGCTCGTCGCAGACGGCCGTGCCGGTGTGGCCGATGCCGCCCACGTCGGCGGGGTGGTCGTGGCGCAGGGAACCCTTGCCCGCCTGGGTGGAGGCGACCGGGATGCCGGTGGCGTCGGCCAGGGCGCGCAGCGCGTCCTCCGCCTCGCTGTGGTGCACGCCGCCGCCGGCCACGATCAGCGGCCGGGACGCGGCCCGGATCGCGCGGGCGGCCTCGGCGAGTTCGACCGGGTCCGGCGCCGTCCGCCGTACGAACCACACACGCTCGGCGAAGAACTCCCGCGGCCAGTCGTACGCCTCCGCCTGCACGTCCTGCGGCAGGGCCAGGGTGACCGCGCCGGTCTCGGCGGGGTCGGTGAGCACCCGCATGGCCTGCAGCGCGCTCGCGATCAGGGCCTCGGGGCGGGTGATGCGGTCGAACCAGCGGGAGACCGGGCGCAGCGTGTCGTTCACCGACACGTCGGCCTCCACCGGGTGCTCCAGCTGCTGGAGCAGCGGGTCGGCGGGGTGGGCGGCGAAGTAGTCGCCGGGCAGCAGCAGGACCGGCAGCCGGTTGATGGTGGCGAGGGCGGCGCCGGTGACGAGGTTGGTGGCGCCCGGCCCGATCGACGTCGTCACCGCCTGCGCGGACAGCCGGTTGAGGTGGCGGGCGTAGCCGACGGCGGCGTGCACCATGGCCTGCTCGTTGCGGCCCTGGTGGTACGGCATCACGCCGGCGTGCTCGACGAGCGCCTGGCCGATCCCGGCGACGTTGCCGTGGCCGAAGATCCCCCAGGTGCCGGCGATCAGCCGGCGGCGCACGCCGTCGCGTTCGGTGTACTGCGCGGCGAGGAACCGCACCAGGGCCTGGGCGGTGGTCAGTCGCAGGGTGCGCTCGCTCATACGGACGTCTCCGGGGCGGTGTAGAGGGGCAGACGGGGGTCGACGGGCTGCCCGGGCCAGGTGTCACGGATCCAGGCGTGGTCGGGGTGGTCGCAGATCAGCCAGGCGCGCTCGGCCTCGGGGCCCGCCATGACGTTGAGGTAGTACATGTGATGGCCCGGCACGGCCATGGACGGTCCGTGCCAGCCGTCGGGGATGAGGACGACGTCGCCGTCGCGCACCTCGGCCAGCACGTCCGTCTCGCGGCCCGGCCCGGACGGGGAGACCCGCTGGTAGCCGAGGCCGGGGACGCCGTCGTGCGCGGCGAACTCGAAGTAGTAGATCTCCTCCAGCACCGACTCCTCGCCGGGGCGGTGCTCGTCGTGCTTGTGCGGCGGGAAGGAGGACCAGTTGCCGCCGGGGGTGAGCACCTCGACGGCGATCAGCTTGTCGCACTCGAAGACGCCGGCCGCCCCGAAGTTGTTGACCTGGCGCGAGCAGCTGCCGGTGCCGCGCAGCTCGACCGGGACCGAGGAGGCCGGGCCGTACCGGGCGGGCAGCCGGCGGGTGCAGCGGGCGCCGGTGAGGGCGAAGCGGCCGCCTGCGGCGGAGGCGACGCTCGTGCGCGCGTCCCGCGGGGCGTACGCGAAGTCGCTCACCGCGCTGAAGATGTCGGCCCGGCCCGCGAGCTCGAAGGCGTGCCGGCCGAAGTCGTCGGTCACGGTCACCGTGCAGGAGCCGGCGAGCGGCAGCACGATCCACTCGCTCTCGCCGGTCTCGAAGGTGTGAGAGCCGCCGGGCGGCAGCTCCAGCACCCGCAGGGCGGAGTGACCCCAGCCGGCCGTCTCGGGGCCGACGTCGACGGCGTACGGCCCGGCGGCCGCCTTGCCCGCGGGCAGGTGGTGCGTCATGAACTCCTCCGTTTCACAGCAGTCTTCCCCGGCGGCCGGCTCACAGCAGCCCGACGGCCGTGTCGACCGCCTCCTCCACGCTTCCCGCGGCCGGGTAGAGCAGCGAGCGGCCCACCACCATGCCGTGGACGGTGGGCAGCCGCAGGGCCTTGCGCCAGCGTTCGTAGGCCGCGTCCTGGTCCTCGCCCACCTCGCCGCCGAGCAGCACGGCCGGCAGCGTGGACGTCTGCAGCACCTCGCCCATGTCGTCGGGGTCCTCGGTGACCGGCAGCTTGAGCCAGGTGTAGGCGGAGGTGCCGCCGAGGCCGGAGGCGATGGCGATGGAGCGGGTGACGGCCTGCGCGGACAGGTCGTTGCGGACCCGGCCGGCCACCCGGCGGGTCAGGAACGGCTCGACGAACACCGGCAGGCGCATCGCGGCCATCTCGTCGATGGCGCGGGCGGTGGCCTCCAGCGTGGTGAGGGAGCCGGGGTCGTCGTAGTCGATGCGCAGCAGCAGCTTGCCGGCGTCGAAGCGGAGCCGGGCGAGGTCGGCGGCGCGGTGCCCGGTGAACCGGTCGTCCATCTCGAAGGCGGCGCCCGCGAGGCCCCCGCGGTTCATCGAGCCCATGACGACCTTGCCGTCCAGGACGCCGAGCAGCAGCAGGTCCTCCAGGATGTCGGCGGTGGCCAGCACCCCGTCCACGCCGGGTCGCGACAGCGCCACGCACAGCCGCCGCAGCAGGTCGGCCCGGTTGGCCATGGCCAGGCCGTGCCCGCCGACGCCGAGCGCGCCGCGGGCCGGGTGGTCGGCGGCGACGATCATCAGCCGGCCCGAGTCGTTCAGCAGGGGCCGGCGGACGCGCCGGGCCGCGGCCTCGGCGACGGCCTCGGGATGCCGGGCGCGGACCGCGACGAGGTCGGGGATGCTGAGGGTCACCAGTTCGCTCCGTTTCCGCGTCCGGGGCTACGCCCGTGCGCCTGGGGTAGGGATCGACCCGTACCGAGGGGCTTGCCGCCTCCCAGGTGTAGGTCCCGGGGACCGCGCGTGTCAATGGTTTGTACTTACATTCGGACCTGCTCGTGAAATGATGTCTTAACAAAGTATTGACAGCGGGCGTCGCAGCGACTTGTATCCCGTCCCAGCGCAACAGCCATGTGACACGGCTCTCGATCCCCCTCCTTTCCCCCGTCGCACACGTCGCACAGTGAGGTGCAGGAAAGATGGACCGCTCTTCCCACTCCCGCAGACTGGCCCCGGTCGTGGCCCTCGCCGCGGCGGCCGCCCTGACCCTCGCGGGCTGCTCCAGCAGTTCCGGCGGCAAGAAGGCCGAGGAAGGAGGGGGTGCCGCCTCCGCCGGCAAGGCCACCACCCCCCGGATGACGGTCGCCCTGGTCACCCACCAGTCGCCCGGCGACACCTTCTGGGACATCGTCCGCAAGGGCGCCGAGGCCGCGGCCGCCAAGGACAACATCAAGCTCGTCTACTCCGCCGACCCCAACGCCGGCGGCCAGGCCAACCTGGTGCAGAACGCGATCGACCAGAAGGTCGACGGCATCGCCATCACCCTCGCCAAGCCGGACGCCATGAAGAGCGTCGTCGCCAAGGCCGGCAGCGCCGGCATACCCGTGGTCGGCCTCAACTCCGGCGTCAGCGACTGGAAGAAGCTCGGCCTGCTGGAGTTCTTCGGGCAGGACGAGACCGTCGCCGGCGAGGCCTTCGGCAAGAAACTGAACGAGGTCGGCGCCAAGAAGGCCGTCTGCGTCATCCAGGAGCAGGGCAACATCGGCCTGACCCAGCGCTGCGACGGCGTGAAGAAGACCTTCTCCGGCTCGGTGGAGAACCTCTACGTCAACGGCACCGACATGCCGTCCGTGAAGGCGACCATCACCGCCAAGCTCAAGCAGGACACCGGCCTCGACTACGTCGTCACGCTCGGCGCGCCCTTCGCGCTGACCGCGGTGCAGTCGGTGGGCGACGCCGGCAGCAAGGCCAAGGTCGCCACCTTCGACCTCAACAAGGACCTGACCAAGGCGATCCAGAACGGCACCATCCAGTTCGCCGTCGACCAGCAGCCCTATCTGCAGGGCTATCTCGCGATCGACTCCCTGTGGCTCTACAAGAACAACGGCAACTACAGCGGTGGCGGCGAGCAGCCGGTGCTCACCGGCCCGGCCTTCGTCGACAAGTCCAACGTCGACCAGGTCGCCCAGTACGCCGCGAAGGGCACCCGGTGATGAGCATGACCCAGCAGGCTGCGCCGGCGGTGGGGACACCGCCGGCCCCCGGCGCCAAGGAGTCCGACGGCCGCACACGGCAGCGCTCCCTGGTGCTCCGGCTGCTCGCGCGGCCCGAGGTCGGCGTCTTCCTCGGCGCCGTGGCCGTGCTGATCTTCTTCCTGATCGCCGCGCCGACCGTGCGCCAGGGCAGCTCGATGGCCACGGTCCTCTACCAGTCGTCCACCATCGGCATCATGGCGCTGCCGGTGGCGCTGCTGATGATCGGCGGCGAGTTCGACCTGTCGGCCGGCGTCGCCGTGATCACCTCGGCGCTCACCGCGAGCATGCTGAGCTTCCAGCTGAGCATGAACGTGTGGACCGGGGTCGTCGTCGCGCTGATCGTCTCCCTCGCCATCGGCTTCCTGAACGGCTGGATGGTGGTGAGGACCGGGCTGCCCAGCTTCCTGATCACCCTCGGCACCTTCCTGATCCTCCAGGGCGTCAACCTCGCCGTGACCAAGCTGGTCACCGGCAACGTCGCCACCGACGACATCAGCGACATGGACGGCTTCGGCCAGGCGAGAAAGGTCTTCGCCTCCTCCTTCGACGTGGGCGGCGTCCAGGTGAAGATCACGGTGGTGTGGTGGCTGGTCTTCGCGGCCCTGGCCACCTGGGTGCTGCTGCGCACCAAGTACGGCAACTGGATCTTCGCCGTCGGCGGCAACAAGGACAGCGCCCGGGCCGTGGGCGTGCCGGTGAACTTCACGAAGATCACGCTGTTCATGACCGTCGGCTTCGGCGCCTGGTTCGTCGGCATGCACAACCTGTTCTCCTTCAACACCGTGCAGTCCGGCGAGGGCGTCGGCCAGGAGCTGATCTACATCGCCGCGGCCGTCATCGGCGGCTGCCTGCTCACCGGCGGCTACGGCTCCGCGATCGGCCCCGTCTTCGGCGCGTTCATGTTCGGCATGGTCAACCAGGGCATCGTGTACGCGGGCTGGAACCCCGACTGGTTCAAGGCCTTCCTGGGCGTGATGCTGCTCGGCGCCGTCCTGATCAACCTGTACGTGCAGCGCACGGCGACGCGGAGGTGAGGTGACATGAGCACCGGCGAAACCCACGGCGCGATCCTTCAGGACACCGCGCCCGAACAGGACACCCCCCTCGTCGAACTGCGGGGGGCCGGCAAGTCCTACGGCAACATCCGCGCCCTGCACGGCGTCGACCTCAAGGTCTTCCCCCACCAGGTGACCTGCGTCCTCGGCGACAACGGCGCCGGCAAGTCCACCCTCATCAAGATCGTCTCGGGGCTGCACCAGCACACCGAGGGCGAGTTCCTCGTCGACGGCCGCCCCGTGCGCTTCACCACCCCGCGCGAGGCCCTCGACCGCGGCATCGCCACCGTCTACCAGGACCTCGCGACCGTCCCCCTGATGCCCGTGTGGCGCAACTTCTTCCTCGGCTCGGAGATGACCAAGGGCCCCTGGCCCATCCGCCGCCTCGACATCGCCCGCATGAAGAAGACGGCCGACCAGGAACTGCGCAACATGGGCATCGTCCTGGACGACCTGGAACAGCCCATCGGCACCCTCTCCGGCGGCCAGCGCCAGTGCGTCGCCATCGCCCGCGCCGTCTACTTCGGCGCCCGGGTGCTCATCCTGGACGAGCCGACCGCCGCCCTCGGCGTGAAGCAGTCCGGCGTCGTGCTGAAGTACATCGCCGCCGCCCGCGACCGCGGCCTCGGCGTCATCTTCATCACCCACAACCCCCACCACGCCTACATGGTCGGCGACCACTTCAACGTGCTGCGCCTGGGCACCCTGGAGCTGTCCGCCGCGCGCAGCGAGGTCGGCCTGGAGGAACTGACCAACCACATGGCCGGCGGCGCCGAACTCGCCGCCCTCAAGCACGAGCTGTCCCAGGTCCGCGGCGTCGACGTCGAGGGGCTCCCCGAGGAGCAGGACCTCTCCGCGCCCCTGGCGACCCCCGCACCGGAAGGAACACCCTGACATGCCCGCAGCCCTCGACCGCATCCGGGTCGGCTCCGCCCCCGACTCCTGGGGCGTGTGGTTCCCCGACGACCCCGTCCAGGTGCCCTGGCGGCGCTTCCTCGACGAGGTCGCCGAGGCCGGCTACGAGTGGATCGAGCTCGGCCCCTACGGCTACCTGCCCACCGACCCGGCCCAACTCACCGACGAGGTGAACGCCCGCGGCCTGAAGGTGTCCGCCGGCACCGTCTTCACGGGCCTGCACCGGGGCCCCTCCGTATGGGAGTCCACCTGGGAGCACGTGTCTGAGGTCGCGGCCCTCACCCAGGCCATGGGCGCGACTCACCTCGTCGTCATCCCCTCCTTCTGGCGGGACGACAAGACCGCCGAGATCCTGGAGCCGCCCGAGCTGACGGCCGAGCAGTGGGCCCACCTCACCAAGGGCATGGAGCGGCTCGGCCACGAGGTCAGGGAGACCTACGGCCTCGACATCGTCGTCCACCCGCACGCCGACACGCACATCGACACCGAGGCCCACGTCGAGCGCTTCCTCGACTCCACCGATTCCGAACTGGTCAACCTCTGCCTGGACACCGGGCACTACGCCTACTGCGGCGGCGACAGCGTGCGGCTCATCGAGGAGTACGGCGAGCGCATCGGCTATCTGCACCTCAAGCAGGTCGACCCGGAGATCCTCGCCGAGGTCCGGGCGCAGGAGGTCCCCTTCGGGCCGGCCGTGCAGCGCGGCGTGATGTGCGAGCCGCCGTCCGGCGTGCCGCCGCTGGAGCCGGTGCTGGTGGCCGCGCAGAAGCTGGGTGTGGACCTGTTCGCCATCGTCGAGCAGGACATGTACCCGTGCGAGCCGGACAAGCCGCTGCCGATCGCCGTGCGCACCCGGCGCTTCCTGCGCTCCTGCGGGGCCTGAGCGCTCCGGGGACGGGTGGGGGCGCCGCGGCCCGACAGGACGCGTCGGGCGGGCGCTCCTATGCTGGTCGTAACCGGTGTGACCGTTGGTACCACTGGTGCACCAGGGCCGTGGGCCTGTGCGCTGCGGCCGCTGTCCCGCCGCCTTCCACGACGTTCGCGGGGCGTTCCCTCCCGTCTTCTCCCGGGGAGCAAGCCCATGCCGTACGCGTCCACCCGGCTGCGCAGGTCGGCCGTCGCCGTCGCCGCTCTAGGCGTCCTCGCGGTGCCGGCCGCGGGCGGCACCGCCCTCGCCCTGCCGGCCGCGGCCCCCACGCCGCCGTCCCCCTCGGACACCTCCTCCGCGCCCGCCACCTCCCCGACTTCCTCGGGCACATCCCCGTCCTCCTCGGGTACGTCCCCGTCCTCCTCGGGCACCTCGTCGGCGGCCGCCACCTCACCGTCCCCCGTCGGCGGCGAGGTGCGCACGCTCACCCCCGCCGTGCAGGGACAACTCGACGCCGCCGTACAGCGGGTGATGCGGCAGGCGAACGTCCCGGGCGTGACCGTCGGCGTGTGGACACCCCACCAGGGGCAGTACGTCAGGTCGTTCGGCGTCGCCGACAAGTCCACCGGCGCGAAGATGTCCCCCGACCTGTACCTGCGGATCGGCAGCGAGACGAAGACCTTCACGGTCACGGCCGTGCTGCAACTCGTCGACCAGGGCAAGGTGCGCCTCGACGACACCATCGACCAGTACGTCGCCGGCGTGCCCAACGGTGACAAGATCACCATCCGGCAGCTGGCCGGGATGCGCAGCGGACTGTTCAACTACTCGCAGGACGAGAGCTTCTTCAAGGCGCTCACCTCGGACCCGACGCGCCCCTTCACCCCGCAGCAGCTCCTCGCCTACTCCTTCAAGCACCCGGTGCTCTTCCCGCCCGGTCAGCAGTTCTACTACTGCAACACCAACCTGATCCTGCTCGGCCTGGTCGTCGAGAAGGAGAGCGGACAGCACCTGAACGACTACATCCAGCAGAAGATCCTCGACCCGGTCGGCCTGCGCCACACGCTCTTCCCGACCGGCGCGGAGTTCCCCGACCCGCACGCCCAGGGCTACACGAACCAGACCGCGACCGGGAAGGTCGAGGACTCGGCCGACTGGAACCCGTCCTGGGGCTGGGCGGCCGGCGCGATGATCTCCCAGCTGGACGACCTGCGGGTGTGGGCCCGCACGGTCGCCACGGGCAAGCTGCCCGACGGCGGCGACATGATCAGCCCCGCGACGCAGGCCCAGCGGCTGATCACCCCGCCGACGGCCATCCCGGGCGCCGGCTACGGTCTCGGCATCTTCAACGTGCAGGGCTGGATCGGGCACAACGGCTCCCTGCCCGGCTACGAGTCCCTGACCATCTACCTGCCGTCGGCGCAGGCGACGGTCGTCGTCATGCTGAACACCGACATCGACTACCAGAACCAGGAGCCCAGCACCCTCTTCGGCCAGGCCGTCACCCGGATCGTCTCCCCGAACCACATCTTCGACCTGCCGGCGGAACCGGCGGCGCACTGACGGGAAGGAGCGCGTCCGCGAGGCCCGGACGTCTTTGTGGCAGTCCAAGGGCCGGACCCCGTGCAGGCGGTCCGGCCCCGGAACGAGCGGCGGGCTGAGGTCAGCCGCCGAACCAGCCGTTGAGGTCGGCGACGACCTGGACGCCGCCCGTGTGGTTGGTGAAGGTGATCCTGCCGTCGACGACCGGGACGACCACCAGGTTGGAGATCGTCTTCCCGGCCGTGTAGTTGAGGTTGGACACCACGGGCCGCGGGCGGCCGTGCGGGTGGACGATGAGGAAACTGTCCGCGGTCGGCGCCGTGACCGTCACGTTCAGCACGACGGCCGTGACGCCTTCAGCGGGAACGCCGGCCACGCCCGTGACCTGCATGCTCACCACTCCGCCGGGGCCGACCGCCCCCGCGCGGGCACCGAGACCGCTGCGGGTGTCGAGCAGCCGTACCGGGTCGGCGGCGGTGAACGCCGCTCCCTGGGCGGAGTAGTAACCGGTCACATCGGCGAGCAGATCGACCGCGCCCGCGCTGTTGCGCAGCGCCACCGAGCCGTTCACCACCGGAACGACCACCAGGTTCGGCAGGGTCTGTCCGGCCGTGTAGTTGATGTTCGACGCGGTCGGCACGGCCTGACCGTCCGGGTAGACGGTGACGAAGCCGTTCGCCGTCGGAGCGACGGCCGTGACGTTCATGACCACCGCGGTCACCCCCGTCGTGGGCACCCCGCGCACCCCGGCGACCTTCAGCTTCACCGTGCCGCCCGCGCCGACGCGGGCCTTGGGGGCGCCGATGCCGGACCGGGTGTCCAGGAAACGCGTCGGGTCGATGGGCGTCAGCACCGACCCCGTGTCCTGCGCGGCCGTGTAGTAGCCGGCCACGTCGGCGACGATGTCGACCGTCCCCGCGCTGTTGCGCAGGTCCACCGTGCCGTTGCTCACGGCCACGGTCACCAGGTTGGAGAGGGTCCTGCCCGCCGTGTAGTTGAGGCTGGACGCCGACGGCACCGGCCGGCCGTCGGGGTGGACGGTGAGGAAGCCGTTGCTGGTCGGGGCGACGGCGGTGACGTTCATGACGACCGCGGTCACACCGGTGGCGGGGATGCCACCCACCCCGGCGACCTTCAGCTTCACCGTGCCGCCCGCGCCGACCCGGGCCTTGGGGGCACCGATGCCGGACCGGGTGTCCAGGAAACGCTGCGGCGTGACCGGGACGAACCGGCCGGGCGTCGTGGCCGCGGCCTGCGTCACGGTGTAGGCGTCCGGCAGGTATCCGGGCGAGCGGGTGCCGCTCGTGTAGCCGGGGCTGTCCGCCACCAGGTCGTAGCGGCCCGGCGGCAGGTCACGCGTGCCCAGCAGCACGGTCAGGGAGGTGCCGCCCGGCCCGACGGAAACCGGTGGGTTCATCCGGTAGCCGCTGCCGGTGTCGCTGTTGCGCAGCTCGATCTCGGTGCCGAGCGTCAGCCCGGAGCCGTACAGCACGACCGGGTGCGCCGTCCCGGCCGGACCGCTCGTGCTGCTCAGCCGGGACACGTCCGCCCGGGGCGGGTAGGTGCCGCAGCCGGACTTGCACACGCCCTGCATCGTGTACTCGTACGGCGCCGCGGCGTCGCCGGGACCCAGCAGGAGCACGTACTGCCCGCTGGGTGCGGAGGCGCTGGTCAGGCAGTGGAACCGGAACTCGCCGTAGCTGCCGGAGCACTGGTACGAGTAGTCGGTGGTCGCGCCGAAGGCGTTCGGCGCCAGCAGGCTGAGCGACGGCATGTCCGTGCCCACCGAGCTGTCCGCGCCGTACACGTCGAAGGACAGGTTCGGCTTCATGGAGAGGACCGCGCAGTAGGCCGTGGCGGACTCCGTCAGGACCCCGCTGCGCGGCGCGAAGCCCGCCGGCGACACGGTGTTCGCCGTGCACTCCGGCGCCCAGCCGGCCGCGGTGCCGATCCGCCAGGTGTCCAGGTAGGCGGTGATCGGCGTGGTGGCGTACCCGTTGGCCAGGGCGAAGACGAGATAGGACGCGGAACCGCTGACCCGGCAGGTGCCGGCGGTGCCCGGGGCGCGGCACAGGACGGTTCCCGAGCCGTCGACCACTCCGAGCGTGGCGCCCGTGCGGTAGGCCGCGTCCGGGGCGCGCACGGACAGCCACAGCTTGTCCGCGGCCGCCGCCGTCACCCGCAGGCACGTGCTGTCGAGCGCGCCGTGGAAGGTGTACGCGGTGGAGGGCCCGCCGACGGCCAGCGACCTGGGCGCCGCGCACCGGGCCGTCGCGGAGATGTCCCGCCGGACCAGCTTGTACGTGTCGGCGGCGTAGCCGTTGTTGGTCAGCAGGACCGTGTACGCGGCCCCGCCGGTGAAGCGGCAGGTCGTCGTGGAGGAGCCGACGGTGGCGCACACCTGGTCGCCGGCGGTGTCGTGGATGCGCAGCGCCGCGGTGACCCGGTTGCTGTCGTTGGTGTAGTCGAGCAGCTCGGCGGTGGAGTGCGCGTCGGCCGCCAGGGACAGGCACGCGGTCTGCCCGGGCCGGAGCGCGACCTGCGCGCCGAAGTGGTCACCGAAGGCGGACTGCGCCCACGCCGTGCAGCCCGCCGCCTCGCCGGTGCGCTGGACGGCCAGCCGGTACGTACCGGCCGACGGAGCGGACAGCACCGCGTGGAACGGGGCGGTCCCGGTCAGCTTGCAGACCGTCGGCGCGCCGTCGTCGGCGCACTGGGCGGTGCCCGCCGCGTCGAACACCCGCACAGCCGGGTGGACGTCGTCCGACGTCCCCTGGTCGACGAGGTAGACGCCCCGGCCCGAGCCGGTGGGCAGCCCCAGGCACACCGTCTGCCCGGCGCCGGTGAAGGTGCCGCTCGCCGGGCCGGACGCGAAGCCGTCGTCGCGTACCGGGGTGCAGCCCTGCGTCTGGGAGGTCGGGTAGAACCAGACGCCGTACGCGTCGGTTCCGGTGCCGCTGCGGCCGTCGCGGGCCCAGGTGTAGTCGCCGGCGGTCAGGCCGCAGGGCGTGGACGGGTCCAGGACGCAGACCGGTGTGCCGTCCGCGCGGTGCAGCCGGCCGGCGATCGGGGTGTCCGTGGTGCCGCCGGCGCCGAGCGCGCCGAACAGGTGGGGCCCGGCGGTGCGGACCCTCAGGATGCGGCAGCGGGCGGACGACGCGGTGTCCGGGACCGTGCCGTACGCCTGCGGCTCGACGGCCGGGCAGCCGGCCGGGTGGGACAGCCGGGCCAGCGTCACCGTGTTGCTGTCGTCGGCGGCGCCGGACCGCTCGTTGGCGAGGACGCGGAACGGCGCCTCGCCCTTCAGCACGCAGTCGAGGTCCGTGGTGTCCGCGGTGCGGGTGTCGCAGACCGGCGTACCGGCGGCGTCGTACACCGTCGCGTGCACGGGCCAGTGGGCCAGGTGCAGGCGCAGCGTCTCGCCGGCCGCCGTCGGCAGGGTGTAGCAGACGCCGGCGGAGCCCGCCGCGAGGCCGCCCGGCAGAACGGCCGGCGCGCCGAGAGCCGTGTCGTCCTCGGTCACCGCGGTGCAGGTGGAGTCCGACAGAAACGCCTTGTACGCCACGGAGAACGCGCCGCCGGTGCTCCAGAAGCTGCTGACGCGCAGCGTGTGGTCGCCGGCCTGCCGGGTCGGGCAGCGCCGGACCCCGTAGGAGCCGTCGGGCTGGTCACAGGTGACGGCGGTGCCGTCGGGCGCGGTCAGCGAGACGTCCGCGGGATAGCCCTGCGCGTCGACGACCTGGACGAACACCAGGTCGCCGGCGCGGGGCACGTCGAGGGTGAAGCCGGCTCCGCCGGCGGGGAGGGCGGAGCAGGTGTGGACGGCGCCGGGAGTGAGGGACCCGGAACAGGTGTCGGCCGCGCCGCCCTCGCCGATGCCGGCGGCGATCTGGCGGGCGGCGAGGAGGTGCGAGTCGGTGGCCTTGGACGGCTTGGGCGCCGCCTCGGATGTCCGGGACGGCGTGGGTGCCGCCTCGGATGTCCGGGCCGCCGGCTTCGGCGTGGGCCCGGCGGCCGCGGAGGCGGTGCCGGCCGGTCCGAGAACGGAGGCGGCGACGGCGACGACCAGCGCGAGGAGCGCGCCCACGCGCGGCCCTCTCGCCTGTCTCCGCCTGCGTGCGAACGTCAAGTGGTCCCCCCTTGGACGACTGCGGTGAGAAGCAGGCGGAGTCTAACGATGATTCGATCGTCTGTTCCTGCTGGTTTTCCGCGTCCAGAGGGCATCCGACGGTGCATCAGGTCAAAGGGGACGGAGACATGGCTGCGCGGGACCGGACGGTGATCCGGGCGGGGTGGGCGGGGAGCCTGGCGTACCTCAGGCGTCGCGTACCTCCGCGAGGGTCACCGGGCGGTGCTCGCGCAGGGAGAGCGTGCACGCCTCGGCGATCCAGCCCGCCTCCAGCGCGTCCGCGACCGTGCACGGGGAGGGCCGGGTGCCGGCGATCACCTCGGTGAACGCGGCGAGTTCGGCGCGGTAGGCGGCAGTGAAGCGGTCCATGAAGAAGTCGAACGGGGTGCCGGCGGGGAAGGTGACGCCCGGCTCGGCCGAGCGCAGCGGCAGCCTGTCGTCCAGGCCGACGGCGAGCGAGTCGGCGAACCCGTGCAGTTCCATGCGGACGTCGTAGCCACGGCCGTTGTGCCGGGAGTTGGAGACCACGGCGAGGGTGCCGTCGTCGAGGGTGAGCAGCGCGCCCGTGGTGTCGGCGTCGCCGGCCTGCCGGATGTAGTCCGCGCCCCGGTTGCCGCCGACCGCGTACACCTCGGTGACCTCGCGGCCGGTCACCCAGCGGATGATGTCGAAGTCGTGCACGGAGCAGTCCCGGAAGATGCCCCCCGACGCGGCGATGTAGGCGGCCGGGGGCGGCGCCGGGTCCAGCGTGGTCGACCGCACGGTGTGCAGCGTGCCCAGTTCCCCGGACCGCACGGCGGCGCGGGCCGCGGTGAAGCCGGCGTCGAAGCGCCGGTTGAAGCCGATCTGGATCGGCACGTCGGCGCCCTGGACGGCCCGCAGCACCTCGACGCCCTCGGCCATCGTCCGGGCGACCGGCTTCTCGCAGAACACGGGCACGCCGGCCGCCACCCCGGCCCGGATCAGCGCCGGATGGGCGTCGGTGGCCGCGGCGATCACCACCCCGTCCACACCGGCGGCCAGCAGGGCCTCGGGCGAGTCGGCCACCTCGGCGCCGAACCGCTCGGCCGCGGCCTTGGCGGCGTCCGCGAAGGGATCGGCGACGACGAGCGACTCGACGGCGTCGAGCCCGGACAGGGTCTCGGCGTGGAAGGCGCCGATACGGCCGAGGCCGAGGATTCCGATACGCATGGTGCTCCTAGGAGAAGGATCCGGGGGAAGGGAAGCGGGGTGTGCCGGTCAGTCCAGTCCGCCGAGGACGTTCTGGTCCCAGTCGATCACCGAGCCGGTGACCACTCCGGACCGGTCGGACAGCAGGAAGACCACGAAGTCGGCGATCTCGTCCGGTCGGCCGAGCCGCCCCATCGGCAGCCGCGCGGCGGCCTGTTCCCGCCAGTCGTCACCGGCCCCGTGGAAGGCGCGCTGGGTGGCGTCCTCGCCCTCGGTGGCGGTCCAGCCGATGTTCAGGCCGTTGATCCGGATCCGGTCCCAGCGGTGCGCGTGCGCGGCGTTGCGGGTCAGTCCCGCGAGCCCCGCCTTGGCCGCCACGTACGGGGCGAGGAAGGGCTGCCCGCCGTGCGCGGAGGAGGTGATGACGTTGACGATGGTGCCGGGCGCCCCGCGGGCCAGCATGTCGGCGACGGCCGCCTGCATCGCGAAGAACGGCCCCTTGAGGTTGACCGCGATGTGCCGGTCGAACAGCTCGGGGGTGGTGTCCAGCAGGGTGCCGCGCGCGGTGAGCCCGGCGGAGTTCACCAGGCAGTCGACCCGGCCGAAGGCGTCCACCACCGCGGTCACTGCCGCCTTGGCCTGCGTGGCGTCGGCGAGATCGGCCCGTACGTACAGCGCCTTGCCGCCGGCGGCCGCGAGCTGCGCGACGAGGGCCTCGCCCGGCTCGGGGCGGCGCCCGGAGACGGCGACGGCCGCGCCCTCCCGGACGGCGGCCCGGGCGACGGCGGCGCCCACGCCCTGGCTGCCGCCGTTGACCAGCACGACCTTGTCGTCGAGAAGTCCCATGCCTCAGCTCTCCCGTCGGGCGGCGGCCGCGCGCAGCTCCTCGCGCAGCGTCTCGGGGGTCCACTCCTCGGCGAGCGCCCGCCGCAGCAGATCGCTCTGCGCGGGCGGGGCCAGCCCCTCGACCGGCGGGTCCCGGTCGAGGTTGGTGGGGAAGGGGTAGCCCTCCGCGCTCGCGGCGATCACCCGCTCCAGCCACTCCTCGCCCACCCCTTGGGCCTTGCGCCGCAGCAGCACGGGGTAGACGGCGCCGGCCACGGCCGCCCGGTCCACGGTCTCCATGGCCCGCCCGAAGGCGGAGGAGATCTGCAGCAGGTTGGCCATGCGGCGGATGTCCGCCGAGCGGTTGGCGCCGGCCGCGTGGAAGAGGGCCGGGTTGAAGAACACCGCGTCCCCCTGGGCGAGCGGCAGCTGCACATGGTGCCCGGCGAAGTACTCCCGGAACTCCGGCAGCCGCCAGGCCAGATATCCCGGCTCGTACAGCTGGGAGTACGGCAGGTACAGCGTCGGCCCGGACTCCACCGGCATGTCGCCGTGGGCGACGGCGCCCTGGAGGGTGAGCACGGGGGAGAGGCGGTGCACGTGCGCGGGGTAGGCGGCGGCCACGTCGTTCGCGAGGAACCCCAGGTGGTAGTCGCGGTGCGGCTGCTGTGCGTCGCCGCCCGGGTTGACCACGTTGACCTGCGAGGTGACCTGGTAGCCGGGGCCGAGCCAGGCGTCCGCCACCAGGGCCACCACGTCGTTGGCGTAGTAGTCGGCGAACGCCTCCGGGTCGTGCCGGGCGGCCTTCTCCAGGGCGTTCCACACGCGGTCGTTGGCGCCGGGCCGGGCGAAGTGGTCACCGGCCGTGTGGCCCGCGGCGCGCTGCTCGGCGATCAGCGCGTCGAACACGGCGGTGAGCCGGTCGACGACCGCCGGGTCGGGGAAGGCACCCCGGAAGACGGCGAGGCCGGGGCCGTCGGCGAGGACCCGGACGATCTCGGCCCGGACGGCGGGACCGCGGTCCAGGCGCCGGGCGTCGTAGACCGGCACGTTCCGCTCGACGGAGGCGGCGTGCGGCCAGTCGGCGGGGTCGGTCCTCCGCTCGACCAGCGCGCGGAAGGCCGCCAGGTCGCAGTCCCGCTCCGACAGCCGTGCGGGGCGGGAGGCCGGCGAGGAGTGGGGCGCCGGAGAGGGCAGGGGTGCGGTGGAGCCGCGGGATGCCGTGGGGTGCTGCGGTGCGGCCGGGTGGCGGGGTGCGGTGGAGGACATCGCCGTCCCTTCGGGTCATGGCGCGACGCGGTTCATGAAGCACCGCGGCTCTGTCATTCTTGTCAGGACAAACACGGCGAACAACCGGCAGGCAGCCATCAAAAACCCCTCAAGGAGCCGACCGTGGGGCACCCCTTCCCGATCAAGGAGATCGCACGTCAGGCGGGTCTGAGCGAGGCCACGGTCGACCGGGTGCTCAACGCACGCGGCGGGGTGCGGGCGTCCACCGCGCAGGAGGTCCACCGGGCCATCGCCGACCTGGACCGGCAGCGCACCCAAGTGCGGCTCGTCGGCCGCACCTTCATGATCGACATCGTGATGCAGGCACCGGAGCGGTTCTCCACCGCCGTACGGGCCGCCCTGGAGGCGGAGTTGCCGTCCCTGCACCCGGCCGTGCTGCGTTCGCGCTTCCACTTCCGGGAGACCGGGCCGGTGGAGGAGCAGGTGCGCGTCCTGGACCGGATCGCCCGCCGGGGCTCCCAGGGCGTGCTGCTCAAGGCGCCGGACGTGCCCGAGATCACCGCCGCCGTCGGCCGGCTGACCGCCGCCGGCATCCCGGTGGTCACCCTCGCCACCGACCTGCCCGCCAGCACCCGCGTCGGCTACGTCGGCATCGACAACCGCGCGGCCGGCGCGACCGCCGCCTATCTGACGGGCCAGTGGCTCGGTGACCGGCCCGGCAACGTCCTCACCAGCCTCAGCAGCGGCTTCTTCCGCAACGAGGAGGAGCGCGAGATGGGCTTCCGCAGCGCCATGCGCGCCCGGCACCCCGAGCGTGTCCTCGTCGAGATCGCCGAGGGGCAGGGACTGGACGCCACCCAGTACGACCTGGTCCGGGCCGCCCTGGAACGCGACCCGGAGATCCGCGCCGTCTACTCGATCGGCGGCGGCAACATCGCCACCCTGCGCGCGTTCGCCGACCTCGGCCGGGAGTGCGCCGTCTTCGTCGCCCACGACCTCGACCACGACAACACCCGCCTGCTGCGCGAGCACCGGCTGTCCGCTGTCCTCCACCACGACCTGCGGCAGGACCTGCGCGAGGCCTGCCACCTGGTGATGCGGGCGCACGGCGCGCTCCCACCGGCCGGGCCCACCCTGCCGTCGGCGATCCAGGTCGTCACCCCCTACAACATGCCGCCGCAGGCCGCCCGATGACCGGCGCCGGGCGAGTGCGCACCGAGCGCGTGACGATCGAGGGCGTGGAGTTCACCGTCACCCTCACCCCGGGCGACGGCATCGGCCTGCTCGCCCTGCACGCCAGCGTGGAGGGCGGCACCGGCGAACTCGCGGACGAACTGACCGGGCGGTGCGGCGCGACCAGCCTGGTGTACCGGCAGTGCGACGGCGACCCGGTGCACATCCCCTCGCCGCGCATGGGCGCCGCGCCCTGCGCCCTGCTGCGCGACTTCCTCACCCGGGTCGACGCCGTCGTGTCGCTGCACGGGCACCTGCGGACGGCCGCGCCCCGCGCGATCTTCCTCGGCGGCGCCGACCGGGACGCGGCGCGGCTGTTCGCGGGCGCGCTGGAGACGCTGCGGCCGCGGTTCGAGCCGGTCGCCGACCTGGCACGGATCCCCGTCGCGCTGCGCGGCGTCCACCCGCGCAACCCGGTGAACCTGGCCGGCGGCCGGGGCGTCCAAGTGGAACTGCCGCTGCTGGCCCGCACCACGACCCCGGGCGGCGCCGACGTACCCCCGCGGGAGGTCGCGGACGCGCTGGCCGACGGTGTGGGACGGCTGCGGGGCTTTAGGCCGCGGCCCTGAGCCGCCGCACGGCCTGCCTGGACAGGAGCCCTGCACGTGCTCGCGGGGCCCGTGGCCGGGCAGACCGAGGAAGCCTCACAAGGTGACCCACGCCCCGCTCGCCGCCGAGCGGGCCATCGCGTCCAGGACGACGGCGCTGTGCACGGCGTCCGCGAGGGTCGCCCCGTACGGGGTGCCCTCGGCGATGGAGCGCAGGAAGCGGTGGCACTCGACGACCTTCAGATCGTCGTACCCCATGGCGTTGGCCGCGCCGGGCTGGAAGGCGGCGTACTCGCCGGCGCCCGGGCCGACGTACACCGTGCTCACCGGCTGGTCCTGGTACGTCGTACCGCGGCTGACCCGCAGCTCGTTCATTCGGCGGAAGTCCCAGAAGACGGCGCCCCTCGTGCCGTGCACCTCGAAGCCGTAGGCGTTCTGCTCGCCGACCGACACCCGGCACGCCTCCAGCACCCCGCGGGCCCCGGAGGCGAAGCGCAGCAGGCAGCCGGCGTAGTCCTCGTTCTCCACCGGACCGAGGGCGCCGCCGGTGGCGCGGGAGTGGCCCGCGGTGGCGCCGGTGGGGCGTGCCCGCTCGGGCACGAAGATCGCGGTGTCGGCGGTGAGGGAGGCGATCTCACCGAGCAGGTACCGGGCGAGGTCGACGCCGTGGGAGGCGAGGTCGCCGAGCACCCCGCTGCCGCCGCGCTCCCGCTCGTAACGCCAGGTCAGTGCACCCTCGGGGTGGGCGGCGTAGTCGCTGAACAGCCGGATGCGGACATGGGTGACGGTGCCGAGTTCCCCCGAGGTGAGCAGCTCGCGGGCCGCCTCGACGGCCGGGGCGTTGCGGTAGTTGAAGCCGACCGCGCCCTGCACGCCGGCCCGGGCGACCGCGTCGGCGACCGCGCGGGCGTCCTCGGCGTTCAGGCCGACCGGCTTCTCGATCCACAGGTGCTTGCCGGCCTCGGCCAGGGCGACGCCGACCTCGCGGTGCAGGAAGTTCGGGGCGGTGACGCTGACCGCCTCCACCCGCGGGTCGGCGGCGAGGTCGCGCCAGTCGCGGGTGGTCGAGGCGAACCCGAACTGCGCGGCGGCCTCCTCCGCCCGGCCCGGCACCTCCTCGGCGACGGCGACGAGGTGCGGCCGCAGCGGCAGCTGCGGGAAGTGGTGCGGCACTCGCGCGTACGCCTGGGTGTGCACCCGCCCCATCCAGCCGAACCCGACGACGGCCACCCCGAGCGTGCGTGCCATGACAGCCCTTCCTGATCGCGCGGCGAGAAGCGAGAAGCGAGAGACGAGAGGCGAGCGGTGAGCGGCGAGCGGCGAGCGGTGAGCGGCACGGCGGACCGGCTCCCGGCCGCCCGGCTCCGCCCCATGACCGCTCGCACTTGGAACGGTCCAAACAGCCTGGTCCCACCCTGATCCGGCCCCTTCCTGCTGTCAAGCCCTTTGACAGCCCGTGTCCCGCCATGGAACGGTCCATCCCATGAGACCGCCGACGATCCGCGACGTGGCCGAGCGGGCCGGAGTGTCCAAGTCCCTGGTCTCCCTCGTGCTGCGCGGTTCCGACCAGGTCCGGCCCGAGAAGCGGGACGCCGTGCTGAGGGCGGCCCGCGAACTCGGCTACCGGCCCAACGCCGCCGCCCGAACCCTGAGCGAACGGCGCTCGCGCACCGTCGGCGTCCTGCTGAACGACCTGCGCAACCCCTGGTTCGTGGACCTGCTCGACGGCCTGAACTCCCTGCTGCACGCGGCCGGCCTGCGCATGCTGCTGGCCGACGCCCGCCTGGGCCGCCGGGCCGGCCACGACCTGGCCGAGCCCTTCCTCGACCTGGGCGCCGACGGCCTGGTCGTCGTCGGCACGCTGCCCGACCCGGCGGCGCTCGCCCCGGTAGCCGAGCGCCTCCCGGTGGTCGTCGCGGGCGCGCGCGAGCCGGTCCTGCCGGGGGTGGACGTCGTCGCCAACGACGACGCGGAGGGCGCCCGCCTGGTCACCGAGCACCTGATCGGGCTCGGCCACCGCCGCGTCGCGCACGTCGGCGGGCACGGCGCCGTCGGCGAGCTGCGCCGCCGCGGGTACGAGACGGCGATGCGGGAGCGGGGCCTGGAGCCGGTGGTCGCGGACGGCGACCTGACGGAGGAGGGCGGCTACCGCGCGACGGTACGGCTGCTGAGCCGGCCGCAGCGGCCCACGGCCGTCTTCGCCGTCAACGACATGACGGCGGTCGGTGTGCTGTCGGCGGCCGGGGAGCTGGGGCTGAGCGTGCCGGGGGACGTGTCCGTGGCCGGCTACGACAACACGAGCATCGCGCGGCTGCGGCACGTGTGGCTCACCACGGTCGACAACGCCAGCCACGAGGTCGGCCGCCGCGCGGCCCGCTGCCTGCTGGAACGCCTGGACGGCGAGAGCGGCCCGGGCCGCGTCCACCTGACGGCGCCGACCCTGGAGATACGCGGGACGACGGGCCGGAACGCCTAGGGCTTTTCACGACAGGCCCTGGGACGGGCGGCCCTGCGCCGCGCCACCCCGACGTCTGCGGAGCCCCAGGGCGAAGCGACCGGCGCTCACAGATTGACGGCGTACACCTTGCGCAGGGTCTCGTGCACCGTCCAGGTGGTCCGGTCGCCCTCGTGCAGGACCGCCATGTCACCGGGTCCCACGTGCAGGGTCGGCCCGCCGTCCACCTCCACGGTGGCCGACCCGCTGATCACGGCGAACACCTCGTCGGCCTCGGTGTCGGTGACGACGCCGGGCGTGATCTGCCAGATGCCGCGGACCTGCCGCCCGTCGTCCGACTCCCACACCACCTTCCCAGTCACCTCGGGCGACCCCGAGACGATCTGCGCGGGATTGAGCGGCTCCGGAACCAGCTCGGCGTCCGGCACGTGCACTGCGAAGCTGTGGATCATGCGGCGACCCTAACGGCCCCGCTCCCACGCGGGGCTGGACACACTGTGCGTGTTCCCATCACGCGGCAGGACACTTCGTCGCGCGAGGGGCAGAGGAGCGAAGCTGGAGGCCGCGGCAGGGGAGGCGCCGCGAGATCACAGGCTCTCCGCAAGTGGCAGGCACCCGAGCCGCGGGTGATCGTGAGGTAATGCCCGACCCCTCGCCCGAACCCCCGACGGCGGCCTCCCCCTCGACGGCGGCCGCCACCGCATCGCACGGGCACGACGCCCGGGAGATGATGCTCTTCGGCGGCGTCTACGGCGCCGTCCTGGCCAGCTCCATGGTCGCCGCGCTCACCCAGTACGGGCAGGCCTCCGCGCACAGCCGCCGCTACGACGCCCTGTGGCTGATCGTCACCGCCCTGGCCTCCGCCCTGGCCCACGGCTACGCCCACTACATCGCCGAGCGCGGCCCGCACCGCCGCTGGGACGTCCTGCGCACCCAGGTCGACGAGTGGCCCCTCGTCGCCGCCGTGATGCCGACGGTCCTCATCCTCGCCGGCGCCGGCTGGGGCTGGTGGCCGCCCGACGGCGTCGAATACCCGGCGTTCGCCCTCAACATCGCCCTGCTCTTCACCCTCGGCCTGGTCACGGCCCGCCGCTCCCACCGCACCTGGCCCGCAGCCCTCACCATCGGCCTGGCCGACGCCCTCCTGGGCGCGGTGGTCGTGGTGGCGAACGCGCTCATCAAGTGACGCCGTGAACAAAATTGTCGACCATGTTGGTGGGGTGGCCTTCACGTCCGACAGGCGACTCACGGAGGGCTCGATGGCGGCAACCGTCCGTCCGCGCACCGGGGAGCAGGCCAAGCGGCATGCGCTCGCGCAGGTGCGGGAGGCGATCCTGCGCGGCGAGATGGCGCCGGCGCAGCGGCTGGTGGAGAACGAACTCGCCGAGCAGTTCGGTGTGACGCGGGCGAGCATCCGGGCGGCGTTGATCGATCTGGAGGCTCAGGGGCTGGTCGAGCGGATCCGCAACCGCGGTTCGCGGGTGCGGGTCGTGACCGTGGAGGAAGCGGTCGAGATCACCGAGTGCCGTAGGGCGCTGGAGGGGCTGTGCGCGGCGAAGGCCGCCGTCGCCGCGAGCGACGAGCAGCTGGAGCGGCTCGGCGGGCTGGGCCTGGCGATGAGCAAGGCCGTGGACGCCGGCGAGCTGGTCGTCTACTCCGACCTCGACCACGAACTGCACGCCCGCATCCGGGAGCTCTCCGGCCAGCGCACCGCACGGGAGCTGCTGGACCGGCTGAACGCCCAACTGGTGCGCCATCGCTTCCCGCCGGCGCTCCGTCCGGGCCGCCCGCAGCAGTCCCTCAAGGAGCATCTGGCCCTGATCGAGGCGATCGCGGCCAGGGACCCGCAGGGGGCCGAGGCGGCCGCCCGCGCCCACCTCACCAGCGTGATCGAAGCGCTGCGCGACTGACCACCGCGGCGGCGCGCCGAGTCCCGTCCACCCTCGCCGCCGGCTCCTCCCCTCCTTGCTTAGCTGGTCGCTTATATAAGCCGGTACTGATAGAGTTTCCTCATGCACGCCTTCGACGTCCTGTCCGATCCGGTGCGCCGCCGGATACTGGAGCTGCTGGCCGACGGCGAGATGACCGCCGGAGCCGTCGCGGACGTCGTGCGCGCGGAGTTCGGGATATCGCAGCCCGCCGTCTCCCAGCACCTGAAGGTGCTGCGGGAGAACGGCTTCGCGACCGTCCGGGCCGAGGGCACCCGGCGGCTGTACGCCGTCGACGCGCAGCCGCTGCGGGACATCGACGCCTGGCTGGACCGCTTCCGCCGGTTCTGGACCCCGCACCTGGACGCCCTGGCCACCGAACTGGCCCGCGGCCGCCGCGAGCGCCGCCTGCGCGGCACCGACGCACCCCCGAGGAGCACCCCGTGATCGAC
Organism: Streptomyces sp. NPDC014801; assembly: GCF_043082085.1. NCBI lineage: Bacteria > Bacillati > Actinomycetota > Actinomycetes > Kitasatosporales > Streptomycetaceae > Streptomyces > Streptomyces sp. NPDC014801. The sequence continues at coordinate 537,350 of NZ_JBIBXG010000003.1, forward strand.
GTTACCCACCAGATCAACAGCGTCCACCGCACGGTCGGCCGCCGCGACTTCAAGGCGGGCGAGGCCCGCGTGGTGACGGTGAGCCGGACATACGACGCCCCGCTCGAGGACCTCTGGGACGCCTGCACGAACCCCGAGCGCATCCCCCGCTGGTTCCTGCCGGTGGAGGGCGACCTGCGGCCGGGCGGCCGGTTCCAGCTGCAGGGGCAGGCGGGCGGCACGATCGAGCGATGCGACCCGCCGAAGGGCTTCACCGCGACCTGGGAGTACGGCGGCGAGATCAGCTGGATCGAGCTGCGGCTGACCCCTCAGGCGGAGGGGCGGACCCGCTTCGAGCTGGACCACATCGCCCACGTCGACGACACCAAGTGGGCGGAGTTCGGGCCCGGCGCGGTCGGCGTCGGCTGGGACGGGATGCTCGTCGGGCTCACCCTGCACCTGAGCACCGGCGAGGCCGTCGACCCGGCGGAGGGCATGGCGTGGATGACCTCCGAGGAGGGGCGCCGCTTCTACACCGAGAGCAGCGAGGCGTGGTACGCGGCCAACGTGGCGAGCGGCGAGGACGAGCGGCGCGCCCGCGAGGCCGCCGACCGCACGACGGCGGCGTACACCGGCCAGGGCTGACCGGCTCGGACCTGCCGCCGGGCCCGCGTCCCGCCGCGGCGGAAGCACGCGCGCGCGTGCGGTAGGGTTTACCTGCGTGATCACGCGGGCCACCGCGTGCGACGCAACGGGACGTGGCGCAGCTTGGTAGCGCACTTGACTGGGGGTCAAGGGGTCGCAGGTTCAAATCCTGTCGTCCCGACTCGTACATACGGGACGGAAGGCCGGTCCGGCGCGCTGCCGGACCGGCCTTCCGTGCGTTCTACCAGGCGCGTTCCCGGTGCAGCGCCGACTCGGTCAGGGCCCGGATGTGGACGCCCTGGAGGAACAGGTCGTAGAACCACTCCGGGAGGACCAGCATCGACGCGGCGGCCACCCGCCACCCCCGCGCCTTGACGGTGACGGCCCGCTCGATGGCGTAGAAGCCGGTGAGAGCCAGCCAGAACGGCGCGATGCGGATGCCGGCGCCGCTCGTCAGGTACCACAGGATGGCCCCGACGTAGATGGCCGACACGGCCGCCCCGAGCAGGGCGACCAGCTGCCGGGCCCAGCCTTCGCAGGTGTGGCGTGTGAAGCCGTAGGCGAACAGGTTCTCCAGCGCGCCGCGCTTCCAGCGCAGTCGCTGCCGGGCCAGGGCCCGCCAGGTCGTCATGACCTCGGTGGTCATGGTGGCGCGGGCCGGGGCCACGACGCGCCAGCCGCGGTGCTTGAGCGCGAGGGTGAGTTCGTTGTCCTCGGTCAGCACCTTGGTGTCGTAGACGCCGTCCGCGGCCGGCAGGTGCCCGTCCCGGCGCGCGGTGAGCACGTCGTCGAGAGCCTCCACCCGGAACAGGCAGGCGGTGCCGGTCAGGCACAGAACCTTCCCGCGCTTGCGCGCGGTGTCCCGGGCGTACCGGACGTACTCGTTGCGCTGGAACGCGCCGCACAGCCCGCCGCCGTCGCCGCCGCGGAAGTTGCCGCCCACGGCGCCGAAGCCCTGGCGCAGCCGGTCGTGCGTCACCTCGATGAAGCGCGGATCGAGACAGGTGTCGGCGTCCTGGACGAGCACCGCGTCCTCGTCCGCGAGAGTGGGGAGCAGTTCGGCGAGGGCCCCGTTGAGGTTGCCGGCCTTCTTGTACCGGTTGCCGACCGAGTGCCGGACCTCGGCGCCGGCCCGGCGGCCGATGCGTTCCAGCGCGGCCGTCGTCGCGGGGTCCTGGTGCGGGTCGAGGGTCAGCACGACCCGGTCGGCGGGGCGCGTCTGGCGGCTCAGCGCGTCGAGCACGCGGGGGAGCGAGTCCACTTCCTTGTAGGCGGGAATGAGCACCACCACCTTCCCCGGCGCTGAGGCGGCGGGGATGCGTTCCTCGGTACGAGGCATGGTGTCCGCCCTCCGTCGAGAAATTCCGGATTCGGCCCGAGAGGCTTGTTTACGCCGTATACGTACACTATGGAACGAGGGGGGTGCCCAGTCAACGCGAGGGTGTGTGCGCCGACGGAACCCGGGAGGTGCGGTATGCCCACTGGACGGGGTGGCGGCCGTGGCGGCTACGGCCGGCTGAGCCGTCAGCGCATGCTCGCGAGCGCGCTGGAGCTCGTGGACCGCGAGGGCCTGGCCGCGCTGAGCATGCGCCGCCTGGGCGCCGAGCTCGGCGTGGAGGCGATGGCCTTGTACCGGCACGCCGCGAGCAAGGACGAACTCCTCGACGGACTGGTCGAGGTGCTCTACGCCGAACTCGAGGAGCGCCGGGCCGCCGACGAGGGCCGGGTGCCGCGGCCCGCGGGCTCCGCCGCTCCGCCGTCGTGGCGCGCCCGGCTGCACTGCATGGCCCGGGCCACGTACGAGGTGTGCCTGGCCCATCCCCGGGCGGCGCCGCTGCTGACCACGCGGATGCTCGACATACCGCTGGCCCGGCGTCCGCCCGTCGTCCTGGAGGCCTACGGGACGGTGATCGTCTCGCTGCGCGAGGCGGGACTCGGCGAGCGCCGTGTCTCGCTGGTCTTCCGTGCTTTTCTCACCTGGGTCCACGGTTATCCGGCGGTCGATCTGTCCCTCATGGACTCACCGCGGGATCCGCCCGAATTCCGGGCCGTCACCGCCTCCGGCCTGCAGGGCGGGACGGCCGGCCTCGCCGCCGGGCTGGACGCGCTCCTCGATCGCCTGGTCGGGCCCGAGGGCTCCGGGAACGAAGCGGCGGACCCTCCCACTTGACGTCCACCGCACAGAGGCGGAAGGTGGTACGTATACGGCGTAAACAAGACGCCGTCCGGATAGGCCGCCGTAATAGTGCGCGCCTGTTCCAGGGCCAGGGCGGGCCCCTTTCGGCCGTGCTTTCCCTTATCCCGGCCGTCCTTTTGTTCACTCGCGCTGCATTCGTTCGCGGCCCCTTCCGGCCGCATTTCCCCAGAACGCAGGAAAGGAGAATCTCATGGCGGACTACACAGGTGCGGGAACCGCGGCTTCCGCGGGCGTCGGCGCGGGCGTGCTGCCCGTGACCGGCGGCGTGGACAGCCTGTGGTTCTGGGTCGTGATGTTCGTCCTGATCTCGGCGGGATTCGCCCTTCTGCGGCTGGTTCCGCGCAGGACCGGCGGCCGCGACACCTGACACCTCGTCGGTACACGCCCCGAGGCGGGGCCGCTGCCCGCGGCGGCCCCGCCGCAACGCCGAGGACGGCGCGCCATGCGGAAGTTGATCCGCCTGTTCGGTATCGGACTGATCCTCGCCGGCCTGGTGCTGGGAGGTCTCGCCGTCTACCGGAACTGGCAGCGGAACCACGCCTACGACGAGGCCCAGCGCGCGTTGCGGGCGCAACTTGCGCAGCCGGCCGGGCGTGACTCACCCGCGGTCGGCGCGGCGACGCCGCGCACGGAGCCCGGCGCACGCGAGAGGAACGGCCGGCCCACGAGGGAGCCGGGTCCCCGGGAGGGGGCGGCGCTCGCGGTGCTGCGCGTTCCGCGCTTCGGGCCGGGATACCACCCGGTCGTCGTCGAGGGGGTGGGGCAGGGCGACCTCGCCAAGGGGCCGGGGCACTACCCGGGCTCCGCGCTGCCCGGAGCCGTCGGCAACTTCGCGGTCGCCGGCCACCGGACGGGCTGGGGCGAACCCTTCCGCAGGCTCGACGAACTGGTGCGCGGCGACGCGCTCGTCGTCGAGTGGCGCGGGCGGACGTACACCTACCAGGTCACCGCCACCAAGACGGTGAAGCCGACGGACGTGGGTGTCGTGCTGCCGGTCCCGAACAAGCCGGGCGCCACACCGGACAGAGCCCGGATCACTCTCACGACCTGCGCGGACCGCGACCCGGTCACCCGCGCGTACACCCACCGGCTGATCGTCTGGGGCGAACTGCGGCGCTCCTGACGCCTTCTCGCGTCCGCCGCACGGTCGGGCCCGGGCCGCCGCGCGGCCACCCCTCCCGGAAGCCCCTGTGCGACCAGCCGGTGGACGCCCCCTTGACGGTGGGCCGTCGCGGATCGACACTCCAGGACAGGGAATCCTAGTGAACAGGTAGGGAACGGCATGAGGGACCGCGCAGTGCTCCCGGAGCACCTCCGGGCCGGCCGTTCGCCCCTGCTCACCTCCCGCCGTCACATCGACCTGCTGCGCGTCTGCAGCGCCATCAGCCCGAGGGGCTGAGGAGCGGGCGCCCCCGCGGCGACCGCCGGGCCGCCCGTCCCGCGGCCGCCCCGTGCCCGTCCGGCCGCGGACACCGACGGTCCTCACCCTCACCGCGACACCGATCGGTCCTGACCGCCACCGCGATACGGCGCCCTCCCGCGCCCCGTACGTGGGCCGCCCCGACGCCGAGGCCCCGCGCCCACCCCGCGCACTGCCGCGCATGCCGCCCGCCCCGCCCCGTCCGCCCCCGCGCCCACCCGCGCGCCCGACCCCCGGGAGACCCATGTCCGTCGCACCGCTCGTCGCCCACCCCTCCCTGCCGTCCGTGTACGCCTTCCGCGGGCGGATCGGCCGGGACGCGCGCAGCGGGCACTACGCCGTGCCCCGCCGCTACCGGCTGCACCTGTCGACCGCGTGTCCCGACGGGCTGCGGATCGCCGTCACGCACAGCCTGCTCGGGCTCGACGAGAGCTGTCCCCTCACGCTGCTGCCCGCCGTGCCGGACTGCCCGGACGGCGGCCACACGGCGCTGCGCCCGCTCTACGAGGCCAGCGCCCACCGCTACCCCGGCCCGGCTCTCGGGCCCGTCCTCAGCGACGACTGGTCCGGGCGGATCGTCTCCACGCACGCCCGCGACATCATGCGCGACCTCGACCGGCACTTCGCCTCCGGCCGCCCCGCCCTCTACCCGTGCGGAGCCGACGGCGGGATCGAGGCCGTCGAGCGGCTGTGCGACGCCATCGAGGACGCGGCCCAGCGCGCCGGATCGGCCGCCGCCGGACCCGAGGAGCGCGCGGCCGCCGTGCGCACGCTGCTGACCGCGCTGGACGACGCCGAGCGCCTGCTGAGCGGGCACGGTCACGCCCTGGGCGACCATCTCACCGCCGCAGACGTCGAGTTGTGGGTCGCGCTGGTCCAACTCGACACCGTGCACCGGCACCACCTCGACGCCGCCGCGGTGCAGCGCATCGCCGGGCACCCCGCCCTGTGGGCACACGCCCGCCGTCTCGCCGCGCTCCCGGCCTTCGGCGGCCGGCTTGACCTCGACGGCATCGCCCGGCGCCACCACGCCCGTTGCCGGGGCCTGGAGGCCGCCGGATCCGCCGTACAGATCCTGGACTGGGCCGGCCACGCCAGGTCCCAGCAGGTGGACGGACGTTGACAGCCGTTCGGCCGGCTGTCTTAATTACGGCCCAGAACGGTCATGAGCGTCAGCGCCAAGCCCTGGCTCGCTGACCGGCAACCCTCGCACCGCGGTGGGGTGCCCCAGGTGACGACCGGACCGGAGTACGTTTTCGGTAAGCGCGAGGCCCCTCCGGGGGCCGGAACAGTGACGGTGACGTGATGCACGCAGCTCCCAGCACGGCGGCCCGCCGCGCCGTGGGCCGCGTGCGGCCGTATCCGAGCCCGCTCGTCGCCGACCGCGCCGTCGACCTCCTGCGCGTCAACAGCGCCCTGTGTACCGCACCGGGCCGCGCCCGCTGCCGGGGCTGAACCCTTCGCCGTCCGTCTCGCGCCCTCGTGGCGCGCGGCGCTGACCGCTCGCCCGTCCGCCCCGCGCGTTCCGCCGCACCCCGTCCTCGCGGGGTCGCCGCCGCCCTCCCGCGCCCCCGGTCCCGTGTGCCTCCCGCGTTCCCGCCCCGTCCGCCGCGCAGCCCTCCCGCGCCGCCCGGACGCGGTCCCGCGCGGCCCGCCACGGCCGAGGGCCGTCCGCCGACCTTCCGCCGGAGCCCACCATGAGCCAGCCCCCAGGCAGCGCCGTCTCCCTCGCCGAGGCGGCCCCAATATCTGATGCTTCGTCAAACACGGACGACAGTCCGCGCGTTGTGCCGCTACGGCACCCCGGCCGCTGGATCGCCACCGCCGTCGTGCTCGTCCTGCTCGCCCAGTTCGTGCACGGGCTGGCCACCAACAGCTTCTACCAGTGGGACCGCTTCGCCTACTGGTTCACCCGGCCCACCATCCTCGATGGCCTCCTGATCACCCTGGAGGTCACCGCCTACAGCGCCGTCCTCGGCCTGCTCGGCGGCATCCTGCTCGCACTGGCCCGGCTGTCCAAGAGTCCCGTGCTGCGCCTGGCCAGCTGGACCTACGTATGGGCGCTGCGCTCCATCCCGCTGATCGTCGTCCTCCTCTTCCTGTACAACTTCTCCGCCCTGTACAAGACGCTCAGCCTCGGCGTCCCCTTCGGGCCGGCCTTCCTCACCTTCGACGAGTCCCGGCTGGCCACCGACATGGTCGTCGCCGTCGTCGGCCTCAGCCTCAACGAGGCCGCCTACGCCGCCGAGGTGGTCCGCGCCGGCATCCTCTCCGTCGACCAGGGCCAGCACGACGCGGCGGCCGCCCTCGGCCTGCCCAGGCGCCGCCAGTTCACCCGGATCGTGCTGCCGCAGGCGCTGCGGTCCGTCGTCCCGAACTACGTCAACCAGCTGATCGGCCTCATCAAGGCCACCTCCCTGGTCTTCTACGTCTCCCTGCTCGACCTGTTCGGCGCCGCGCAGACCATGGGCTCCACCTACCCCGGCGACATCGTGCCGCTGCTGCTCGTCGTCACCGTCTGGTACCTGCTGCTCACCAGCGCCGTCTCCGTCGTGCAGTACTACGTCGAACGCCACTACGCCCGCGGTGCCTCCCGCACCCTGCCGCCGACCCCACTGCAACGCCTGCGCGCCGGCCTCGCCGACGTGCGGGCCCGCGCCCGCGGCGAAGCCGCCGTATGACGCACCGACCGCTTTCCACACCTCCCTCCCTACACTCAGCGACAAGGACAGCCATGCCTTCCCACGCCACCCGACGTCACCTGCTGCGCGGCCTCACCGCGGCCACCGCCTCCGCTCTGCTCGCCGGTTCCCTCGCCGCCTGCGGCGGGGACAGCGAGGCCGCCACCACGACCGCTCCCGCGGGCACCGTCGTCGTGGGGCAGGTGTCCAACGGCGCCGCCCGGGAGACCACCCTGAAGGTCTCCGAGGTGAAGTCCATCAGCGCCGAACTGCCCGAGGCGATCAGGAAGCGCGGCACGCTGGTCGTCGGCTCCGGCACCCTGCCCTCGGGCGCCCCGCCGCTCGGCTTCGTCGGCAGCGACCAGAAGACGCTGACCGGCTCCGAGCCCGACCTGGCCCGGCTGGTCGCGGCCGTCCTCGGCCTCAAGCCGGAGATCAAGCGCTTCACCTGGGAGAACCTCTTCGTCGGCATCGACAGCGGCAAGGTGGACATCGGCTTTTCGAACATCACCGACACCGAGGAGCGCAAGCGCAAGTACGAGTTCGCCTCCTACCGCAAGGACGACCTCGCCTTCGAGGCACCCAAGTCCGGCACCTGGACCTTCGACGGCGACTACCGGGCCCTCGCCGGCAAGACGGTCGCCGTCGGCGCCGGCACCAACCAGGAGCGGATCCTGCTGGAGTGGCAGAAGCGGCTGCGCGGCGAGGGCAAGCAGCTCACCGTCAAGTACTTCCAGGACAACAACAGCACCTATCTGGCGCTCGCCAGCGGCAAGATCGACGCCTACTTCGGCCCCAACCCCAACCTCGCCTACCACGTCACCCAGACCGCCGGCACCCCGCGCGCGACGCGGATCGCGGGCCAGTTCTCCGGCGCGGGCGAGACCTTGCAGGGCCTGATCGCGGCCACCGCGAAGAAGGACAGCGGACTGGCGAAGCCGGTCGCCGACGCGATCAACCACCTCATCAAGGGCGGCCAGTACGCGCAGTGGCTGAAGGCGTGGAACCTCTCCAACGAGGCCGTCCCCACCTCGCAGATCAACCCGCCCGGGCTGCCGCTGACCAACTCCTGACCGCCCCGGGTCACGGGAACAACCGCTCCCGGCAAGGGCGTTGACCCCGGCGACGACTCGCGCGCGGCCGCCGCCGCGCCCCACGCAAGGGAGGTGACGGCCGTGCACGGCAGCCCGCACGCCGTCCGCCTCCACACCCGGCCGCACATCGACCTGCTGCGCGTGGCCGGCGCGCTCTGTCGCGCCTGACGCGTCCCCGCCCGGCCCGCCGCGCAGGCGGCCACCCCCGCGCCCGTGCCCCCTCGACGGGGGCCGGCGCCACCCCACGGATCTCCAGGAAGGCACCCTCGTGTCCTCGACCCCCGCTGCCCCCCTGCACCTCGCCGTCGCCCTGGACGGCACCGGCTGGCACCCCGCCTCCTGGCGCGAGCCGGTGGCCCGGCCCCGGGAGCTGTTCACCGCCCGCTACTGGGCCGACCTCGTCACCGAGGCCGAACGCGGCCTGCTCGACTTCGTCACGATCGAGGACGGCCTCGGCCCCCAGTCCTCCCACTGGCTCGACCCCGACGAGCGCACCGACCAGGTCCGCGGCCGCCTCGACGCCGTCCTGATCGCCTCCCGGGTCGCCCCGCTGACCTCGCACATCGGCCTGGTGCCGACGGTGATCGCCACGCACACCGAGCCGTTCCACATCTCCAAGGCCATCGCCACCCTGGACCACGTCAGCACCGGCCGGGCCGGCCTGCGGGTGCAGATCTCCGCCCGCCCCCACGAGGCCGCGCACTTCGGCCGCCGCACGCTCCGCCGGGTCGACGCCTACGACAGCCCGGCCGCGCGGGACGTCGTGACCGAACTGTTCGACGAGGCAGCCGACCACGTCGAGGTCGTACGCCGGCTGTGGGACAGCTGGGAGGACGACGCGGAGATCCGGGACGTGGCCACCGGACGGTTCATCGACCGCGACAAGCTGCACTACATCGATTTCGAGGGCCGGCACTTCAGCGTCAAGGGCCCCTCCATCACCCCGCGACCGCCGCAGGGCCAGCCGCTCGTCACGGCCCTCGCCCACTGGACCGTCCCCTACCGGCTCCTGGCCCGCCAGGCCGACGTCGGCTACGTCACCCCGCACGACACCGAGCAGGCCCGCGCGACCGTCGCCGAGATCCGCGCCGAGCAGGAGGCCGCCGGACGGGCCGGCGAGCCGCTGCACGTCTTCGCCGACCTGGTGGTCTTCCTGGACGAAGACCCCGGCGCGGCCGCGGCCCGCCGTGAGCGCCTGGACGCCCTGGCCGGTGAGCCGTACGCCAGTGACGCGCTGGTCTTCGCCGGGACTCCCGCCGAACTCGCCGACCTGCTGCAGGAGTTCCAGGCGGCCGGGCTGTCCGGGTTCCGGTTGCGGCCCGCCGTCGCCGGGCACGACCTGCCCGCGATCACCCGCGGCCTGGTCCCCGAACTCCAGCGCCGCGGCGTCTTCCGCCGCGCCTACGAGGCCCGCACCCTGCGCGGCCTGCTGGGCCTCGCCCGCCCCGCCAACCGCTACGCCGCCACCACCGCCTGAGCCGGAGGGACCCGACGACCATGACCAAGCCGCTGAAGCAGATCCATCTGGCCGCGCACTTCCCCGGCGTCAACAACACCACCGTGTGGAGCGACCCGAGGGCCGGCAGCCACATCGACTTCGACTCCTTCGTGCACTTCGCGCGGACCGCCGAACGCGCCAAGTTCGACTTCCTGTTCCTCGCCGAGGGCCTGCGCCTGCGCGAACACGCCGGGAAGATCTACGACTTGGACGTCGTCGGCCGGCCCGACACCTTCACGGTGCTCGCCGCGCTCGCCGCCGTCACCGAGCACCTGGGACTGACCGGCACCATCAACTCCACCTTCAACGAGCCCTACGAGGTGGCTCGCCAGTTCGCCAGCCTCGACCACCTCTCCGGCGGGCGCTCCGCGTGGAACGTCGTCACCTCCTGGGACGCCTTCACCGGGGAGAACTTCCGCCGCGGCGGGTTCCTGCCGCAGGAGGAGCGCTACAGCCGCGCCCGCGAGTTCCTCACCACCGCGCACGAGCTGTTCGACTCCTGGCGGGGCGACGAGATCGTGGCCGACCAGGCCACCGGCACCTTCCTCGCCGACGCTAAGGCGGGCGCGTTCGTGCACCACGGCCGGCACTTCGACATCCACGGACACTTCAACGTGCCGCGCTCCCCCCAGGGCCGCCCGGTGATCTTCCAGGCCGGGGACTCCGACGAGGGCCGCGAGTTCGCCGCCGCCGAGGCCGACGCCATCTTCAGCCGCCACGGCACCCTGGAGTCCGGCCAGGCCTTCTACCAGGACGTCAAGCGCCGCCTCGCCGCCTACGGCCGCCGCCCCGAGCAGCTGCTGATCCTGCCCGCCGCGACCTTCGTGCTCGGCGACAGCGACGCCGAGGCCGAGGAAGCGGCCCGCGAGGTGCGCCGGCAGCAGGTCAGCGGCGCGACCGCGATCCGCCACCTGGAGTTCGTCTGGAACCGGGACCTGTCGGCGTACGACCCGGACGGGCCGCTGCCCGACATCGACCCGGACGTGAGCGAGCACCACATCGCCCGCGGCCGCGCCCAGGTGCGCATGTACCGCGACCCGCTGGCCACCGCACGCGAGTGGCGGGAGCTGGCCGAGGCCCATGGCTGGTCGATCCGCGAACTGGTCATCAACACCGGCAACCGGCAGAACTTCGTCGGCTCCCCGGCCACGGTGGCCAAGGCGATCAACGAGCTCGTGCAGGCCGACGCCGCCGACGGCTTCATCCTCGTCCCGCACCTCACCCCCGGCGGCCTGGACGAGTTCGCCGACACGGTCGTGCCGCTGCTGCAGGAGCAGGGCGTCTTCCGCACCGAGTACGAGGGCACCACCCTGCGCGACCACCTCGGCCTCGCGCACCCCGACGGCGTACGGGAGGAACGGGCGGCCTCCTGACAGCCGGCCGGGGCCCGGCTGCCATGATCGGCCCATGACACTCCACATCGGCCGGGCCACGGTGAAGGACCTGCGGCAGGTGGTCGCGGACCACGCGCGCTACTGGGGCGAGAGGGACCTGCGGGCCTTGCACCAGCCCGTGTTCGTCCAGGAGTTCGGGGCCACCTGCCTGCTGGCCCGGGACGAGGACGGCATCCGCGGCTACCTCGTCGGCTTCGTCACCCCGGACGCCACCGGATACGTCCACCTGGTCGCCGTCCGCGACGACAGCCGGGGCACGGGCCTGGGCCGCCGGCTCTACGAGGCGTTCACCGACGCCGCGCGCCAGCAGGGCGCCCTGCGGCTGAAGGCGATCACCTCGGTCACCAACACCGGCTCGGTCGCCTTCCACCGCAGCCTCGGGTTCGACGCCCGCACCGTGGACGACTACGACGGCGACGGCCGCCCCATGGTGGTCTTCTCCCGCACCCTGACGACCTGACCCGCTCCCCGGCCCGTCACACGCGGCCGGGGAGCGTCGTCATCCCCCGAAGACGACGCTCCCCGGCCGCTCTTCCCCCGGCGCCGGACTGTGGCTTCATCGGGGCAGCGAGCAGGACCGAGCGGTCACGGCCCCCAGGGTGCCCCGGGCCGGCGCCCGGGCGCCTGAGTCGAGGGCTACTCAAGTCGGCGTGTATCAGAACCGAGTAGCCCGACTCCAGTTGATGTGACACCTGACGACCTTGACGCGCTGACCCCCCGGCTGCCCTGGCCGTTCACCGGACGCGAGGACGAACGCGAACGCGTGCGCCGCTCCCTGGCGGCCGGCAGACCCGGGCTGGTGGTGACCGGCGGCCCCGGCCACGGCAAGACCCGGCTCGCCGCCGAGGCCGTACGCGGCACCGACTGCGCCAGGATCACCGGCACCCCCGGCACCCGGCGCACGCCCTACGCCGCGTTCGCCCCGCTGCTGCCGGGCACGCTCACCCCGCACGAGGCGCTGGCCCGGCTCGGCGGCGTACGGCAGCTCGTCGTCGACGACGCGCAGTGGCTCGACGACGCCTCGGCCGCGCTGGTCCACCAGCTGGCCGTGCACGGCCGCACCCGCCTGCTCGTGCTCGTCACCGACGCTCTGCCCGCGCCGGCACCCGTCACCCGGCTGTGGACCGGCGGCCTGCTGCCCCGCCTCACCCTCGCCCCGCTCCCGGCGGAGGACACGGCACGGCTGCTCACGGCCGCCACCGGCCGGGCCCCGGACCCGCTGACCGCGGCCCGCCTGCACCGGATCGCCGGCGGCGATCTGCGGCTCCTGGGCGACCTGCTGGACACCCTGACGGCGGAGGGACGGCTCACTCCCGTCCCGGACACCGGCACCTGGGCCTGGCGGGGCCCCCTCCCGGTCACCGCGGCCCTCCGTGAACGCGCCGCGGGTCCGCTGGAGCGGGCCTGCCCCGCCGAGCGCGAGATCCTCGACCGGCTCGCCTTCGCCGAGCCCCTGCCGCTGGACGCCGGCACGCTGGACCTGCCCGTCCTCGAACGCCTGGAGGCCGCCGGGCTCATCGACGTCGACGAGCACGACGCCGTACGTCTCGCCCGCCCCCTGCACGGACCCGTCCTGCGCGCCACGGCCGGCCGGCTGCGCGCCCGCCGCCTCAGCCGCACCCCGGACGACCTCGCCCTCGCCCTGAAGGCCGAGACCGCGGCCCTGGAACGCCGGATCGACACCGACGACGTCACCGCGCTGCCCACCCCGGTGGGGGAGTGGCTCGCCGCCGAGGGCGCGTCCGTCCCGGCCGGCTACACCGCCCTGCGCGCCCGCTTCGCCCGTCTGCGCGGCGACCTGCGCGAGGCCGCGGCCTGGGCCCGGCTCCACCCGGACGACCCCGCCTGCCGTACCGAACTCACCCTCGCCGCCGCCCAGTCGGGCGATCCGGTGCCGGCCGGGGAGACCGCGGTGTGGTGCCTCGCCGCGCGCGGTGAACTGGACGCGGCCCTGGACCTGATCGGCCCCGGCGACGCCTACGACGCGGTCCGGCTCGGTGCGCCGGAGCGGGCCCGGGGGCTGCTGGCACGGGGCAGTGTGTTCGCGCGGCACGCCGACGCCCTCGCGCGCGAGGACGGGGCCGCCCTGGACCGGGTCGCCGGGGAGCTGGCGGAACGGGGCTTCCTGCTGTTCGCGGCCGAGGCGTACGCACAGGCCGTGCCAGCGCACCGGGACCCGGCCGCCGCGCGCACCGCGCGCACCCGGGCCGCCGCCCTCGCCCGCCGCTGCCCGGGCGCCCGCACACCGGCCCTGACCGGGCTGGCGCTCGGCGAACTCACCGCGCGGCAACGGCAGATCGTCACCCTCGCCGCCGCCGGACTGACCAACCGTCAGATCGCCGAGCGCCTCACCCTGTCCGTGCGCACGGTGGGCAACCACCTCTACAGCGCCTACACGCGCCTGGGCAGCGGCGACCGGGACGCGCTGCCCTGGCTGGTGGACCTGCCGGAGTCCCGGACGGCGTAGCACGCGGGGCGCTGCCGGGGCGGGCGCCGTGCGTGGGGCGGGTCCCGCGCGGCGCGTCCGCCCCGGTCACGCCGCCCCGAACGCCGTGAACGACCAGCCCGTCGCCTGGTGCACGGGATCGTCGGGCAGCGCGGCGCGGGCGTCGCGCAGCGCCTCGGACAGGGACAGGCCCGCACCGAGGCCCTTGTGCAGCGCCAGCATCAGCGGCACCACCGCCGCGTCGTTCACCGGCGCGCTGGCCGCCACCACCCCGGCGGTGCCGAGCGGCAGCAACGCGGTCACCAGGCCGAGCAGTTCGTCGGCGCCGACCGAGGCGAAGCGGGCGGTGTCGCAGCAGGACAGGATGATCCGGTACGGGCTGCGGGCGAGGCGTTCGAAGTCGTGCACGATCAGCGGCCCGTCGGCCATCCGCAGCGAGGAGAACAGCGGGCTGTCCGCGCGGAAGGTGCCGTGCGCGGCGATGTGCGCGAGCGCCGCGCCGTCCAGTTCCGCCAGCACCCGCGGCACGCGCGCGCCGTCACCCTCCAGCAGCGTCGGCGTGCCGTACTGCCCGGCCAGTTCCGGCACTTCGGCCCCGCCGGTGGCCAGCCCCGGCCCGCGCACCAGGACGTGCCGCCCGTCGGCCGGCGGCGCGGTGCCGGCGGCCCGCAGCCAGCTGCTCGCCGACGGCGACACGCTCACCACCCGCTCCCGCAGCGACGGCAGCACCGCCCACGGCACCCGGTGCAGCCGCCCCGGCGGCACGACCACGAGCGGGCCGGAGCCCAGGTGCCGGACCGCCTCGCCGAGCAGCAGCTCCTCCAGCCGCCGCCCCGCGGCGAGCAGCACCGGCAGCCGGGCCGCCCCGCCCGGGTGCGCGAGGCGGCGCAGCCCCGCCTGCACGTGCTCGGCCTCCGCCTCCGCCTCCGCGAGCAGCCCCGCCGTGAACCGCCGCACCCGGCCCTGCCCGGCGAGCAGCACATGCACCCGCCCGTCCACCACGGCGAGTTCGACCAGCCGGCCCTCGCCGAGCCGCTCCAGCAGCCGCCCGGTGTCGAACCGGTCGGCGCCGCCGGGCGCGTCGCCGCGCAGGTGCAGGGTGCGGGAGCGGATCTCCCGCTCCAGCCGCCGCTGCTCCCGCTCCAGCGCCGGCACGGCCCGGCCCTCGCCGCGGGCCTCCTCCGCGCGGGCGGCGATCTCCCGGAACGCGGTCATCCGGCTCAGCAGCTCAGGATCGGCCGGCGGACGGGTGGGCGGGGCGCTCAGCGCGGTCGCCCGCCACCGCTCGCTCCACTCCAGCAGCCGCCGCGGCCCGCCCGAGGCCAGACTCGCCCGCTGCGCCAGCGCCGCCAGCTCCGCGCCCTGCTCGGTGGCGCGCGCCCGCAACTCCGAGGCGCCCAGCGTCATCCGGTACGCGTCCAGCACGGCCAGGCCGCTGCGGCACGCCTGCAGCACACCCCGGCCCGACCCGGCGGCCTGCGCGCGCAGCGCCTGCGCCGCCCAGCCGGTGATCCGGGCCAGGGGCGGCCCGCCCTGCCGGCTGCGCGCGGCCAGCGCCAGATGCCGTTCCGCCTCGCGGGGCCGGTTCAGCGCCAGCGCGATCCGCCCCGCCAGCAGCGACGCCTCCGGAGCGGCCGGCGCCCCGAACGAGGCCAGCCGCCGGGCGACCCGCGCCGCGTCCGCGACCAGCCGCCCCGAGACCGCGCCCGCCGCGAACCGCGCCTCGATCAGCACCAGTTGGGCGTGCGCCTCCCACCACGGCCGCCGCTGCGCCGCGAACAGCCGCACGGCGAGACCGGCCCGCTCGATCGCGGTCTGTGGGTGCCCGGCCGGCCGGGCGGCGCGCGCCGCGACCAGCAGCAGCTCCGCCTTGCGGGTCGGCTGCCCGCCGATGCCGTCCAGCACGCGGATCGCCGCGTCCGCCTCGGCCAGCGCCTCCGGCGCCAGCCCCGCCGCCAGCAGCACCTCGCAGCGCCGGACGCTCAGCATGAACGGCGGCGTGCCCAGCGCCGCGTACCGCCGCTCCGCCTCGTCGAGAAGCCGCAGCGCGGCCGGCACGTCGCCCGCGCGGAACGCCGCCAGGCCGCGGCTCTCCACCGCGTCCGCCTTGTCGTGCTCCTGGCCGGTGGTGTCCCACAGCGCCTCCGCCGCGGTGAAGTCGGCGTCCGCCCGCTCCACCGCGCCCAGCGCCAGATGCACGGTGGCCCGCAAGGTCAGCGCCCGCGCCGTCCAGATGACGTCGTTCTCCTGGCGCAGCACGGGGATCGCCCGCCGCACGTCCTCCAGCGCCTCGCGGTGCCGGCCCAGCACCCAGCGGGCGTACGCCCGGCGGAAGAGGACCTGCGCCCTGACGTGCCCGCTGCCCCGCTCCACGCCCCGCTCCAGCGCCGCCAGGCCCTGCCGGGTGCGGCCCGCGTGCACCAGGGCGACCCCCAGCGTGGCCAGCACGTCCGCCTCCCGGTCGGCACGCTCCGCGCGCGCCGCGCAGTCCCGGGCGCGCCGCAGATGGCGCAGGGCGAGCCGCAGATCGCCCCAGTCGCGCTGCCAGATGCCGATCACCTGGTGGGCCACCGAGGCGTGCACGGGGGACGGGTCGGCGTCGAGCACCGCACGCGCCCGCGTCAGCGCCTCGTTCGGGGCGGCGAACACCATCGGCAGCAGGTCGAAGACCGAGTCGCTTCCCGAGGTCACCCTACGGATGGTAGGGGACCGGGAGGCACCGCAGGGAAAGCGGGAACCACATCCCCACCGGTACGCCTCTGTATCAAGCGGCGACCGAACCGCTCTCACTCACGACGGTTGCCCCGAGGGGGAGGACGGACCATGGCACCACAGCGATTCCGTGAGCAGTTCGACCAGATCCAGCGCTCCATGCCCGACGTCCCGCTGGCCATGGGCCCGGACGACTCCGCCGAGTTCGTCTTCGAGAAGGGGTACGTCCTGGTCCGCGACGGCGAGGACGCCGCGTTCGTCGAGGACGCCGTGCGCGCCCACTTCACGGCGACCGAGGGCCTGGTGCCCGACCACGTGCGGCGCGCCGGCCCCCGGACCAACCGCTCCGGCATCACCCGCATCCAGGTCGCCGACCCCGGCGAGGGCACCCACCCCGGCGACCCGGTCGTCGGCCACGCGCTGCGCGCCGTACGGCACGCCGAGGACCGCACCGGACGCCGGCTGGTCAGCCGCAACCACGTGGTGTCCATCGCGGTCAACTCCTGCCCCGGCGACGAGCCGGTGCCCGCCGACCGCGCCGCGGGCCCCAACCCGGCCGCCTCCGACGGGGGTTACGACCCCGAGCGGGCCGTCGGCGTGCTGGTGATCGACAACGGCCTCACCCACGACTACCGCGCCCACCCGCTCCTCGCCCGCACCCACGGCGATCTGCACCCGCAGGAGACCGACGAGGCCGGCGTGCTGCGCCAGTACATGGGCCACGGCACGTTCATCGCCGGGCTGCTCGCCGCCGTCGCGCCCGGCACCGACATCACCGTCCTCGGCACGCTCAACGACGCCGGGGCGATCCTGGAGTCGGAGTTCGGCGACAAGCTCTTCGAGGCCGTCGACCGGCACGGCTGGCCCGACATCCTGAGCCTGTCGGCCGGCACCTCCAACGGCCGCACCGACGGCCTGCTCGGCGTCGACGCCTTCATGCGGGAACTGCGCGAGCAGCGCACCCTGCTGGTGGCCGCGGCCGGCAACAACTCCAGCGCCAGCCCCTTCTGGCCCGCCGCCTACGCCGACCTGCCGGGCTACGAGGAGGCGGTGCTGAGCGTCGGCGCGCTGCGCGAGGACGGCGAGTTCGGCGCCTGCTTCACGAACCACGGCCCCTGGGTGAAGGCCTACGCCCCCGGCGAGCGCCTGGTCAGCACCTTCACCGGAGCCGACACACCGGTGCCGTACGTCTACCACCACTCCACCTACGACACCTGCCGCTACGGCTTCGGCTACGGCTGCACCTGCACCACACCCCACCACACCGGGCTGCTCAGCGAGGACGGGGACGCCAACGCCAAGCCGGACCAGGTGATGTTCGAAGGGCTCGCGCACTGGAGCGGCACCTCCTTCGCGACCCCGGTGGCCGCCGGGCTGATCGCCGCGCACATGAGCGCCCACAAGGAGACCGACCCGCGCGCCGCACGCGCCCAACTGCTCGCGACCGACCGGCAGTTCGCCGAGGTCCGCGGGGCGCACGTGCCGGCGCTGCGGCCGCCGACCTGGCGCGCGGCGCCCGCCCCGGCGTCATGACGTGCGGGACCGCCCCGTCCACGGCGTACCATGACGTGCCGTACACGAGGAGTGGGGCAGTCGTGGACCGTGCAGAGGTCGGCACGCTCGTCCGGTCCGCCGTCGACGGCGACGGCGCGGCCTGGAAGGCGCTGGTGGAAGGGCTCAGCCCGCTGGTCTGGTCCGTCGTGCGCGCGCACCGGCTCTCGGACGCCGACGCGCACGAGGTGTACCAGACCGTGTGGTTCCGCTTCGCCCAGCACCTGGGGCGGCTGCGCGAACCCGACAAGGCCGGCTCCTGGCTGGCGAGCACCGCGCGGCACGAGTCGCTGAAGGTGATCAAGAGCTTGCAGCGGCTGACCCTGACCGACGATCCGCAGGTGCTGGACCGGGTCAGCGAGGAGCACACGCCGGAGCAGTCGCTGCTGGAGGCGGAGGAGGCCGCCGCCGAGAGCGAGCGGATCCGCCGGCTGCGGCGCGAGCTGCAGGAACTGGGCGAGCGGTGCCAGGGGCTGCTGCGGGTGCTGATGGCCTCGCCGCCGCCCAGCTATCAGGAGGTGTCCGCGGCGCTCGGGATCGCCGTGGGCAGCATCGGCCCGCTGCGCCAGCGCTGCCTGCGCCGCCTGCGGGCACGACTGGACGCACGGGGGGTGCGCTGATGGACGTGGACGACGACCTCGAGCGGCTGGAGCGGCTGGAGACGGAGTTGCGGGAGGCCGCGCCCGCCATCGATCCGCTGCCGCCCGAACTGACCGCGATCGCCGTGGAGGCGTACGCCCTGCACGACCTGGACGCGCGGATCGCGGAGCTGACCTTCGACTCGCTGACCGACGCGCTGCCGGTGCGCGGGGCGTCCGACGTGCCGCGGATGCTCACCTTCCAGGCCGGTGAGCTGACGGTCGACGTGGAGGTGGGAGCCGAGGGCCTGCTCGGCCAGGTGCTGCCGCCGCAGCAGGCGAACGTGGAGGTACTGACCGGCCCGCACGGCGGCCCCACCCTCACCGCCGACCCGCTGGGCCGCTTCGCGTCGCCAGCGACCCCCACCGGCCCCTTCGCCCTACGCCTGCGCACAGACGACCACGTGATCGTGACGGAGTGGCTACGCACCTGACGCTGCGCGCCCCGATAGGGGCGCGGGGAACTGCGCGACAAGCCACGACGGCGCCGCACTGGGCCACGGCGGCCGGCCACGACGGTGCCGCGCCGCGATCGCCCGGGCGGGGCCCGGTCCCGTCACGCGGAGACCGCGTCCACGAGGCGGGCCAGGGCCCCGGCGAGGCGGTCGAGGCCCGGCCCGGCGGGCCCGCCCGGCTCGCTCATGTACGTGTCGCGCCGGATCTCGACCATCAGCGCGGCGACGCGCGGCTCCCGGCCGTAGAAGTCCAGCGGCACGTACGTCCCGCTGAACGGGCTGTCCAGCCCCGTCTCCCCGCACACCGCGAACGCCTCACGCGCCGCCTTCAGCAGGGCGGGCGGGGTGTGGAAGGCGTCCGTGCCCAGGCACACCGGCGGACGCGGACCGGTGCCGTGCAGCTCGTAGGGCAGGGGCGCGGTCGGGTACGAGTGGACGTCGACGACGACGGCCCGCCCGACGGCGTCGAGCCGCTGCGCGACGGCCTCCGTCATGGCCCGCGCGTACGGCCGGAAGTACCGCTCCAGGAGCGGCTCGGGGTCGAGCCCGTCGCCCCGCAGCACCTCCCGGTGCGTGGTGCGCGTGTAGACCGCGCCCATGCCGACGGCCGTCATCTCCTCCCGCTCGTCCGGGAACCGCTCCGGGTCGACGACCAGCCGCGACAGCCGGTTGACGAACCGCCACGGCGTGACCCCGGCCAGCCGGGCGGCCTCTTCGGCGATCTCGGCGGTGTGCGCGTCGGTGATGTGGTCCAGCTCCCGTTCGAGCGCGAGGTCGTCCAGGACGATCCCGTCGCGCACGTCAGCGGGTATCTCCCGCGCCGAGTGCGGCACATGCAGGATCACGGGCGACGCGGCGTCGCCGGGCAGCAGCGCGAAGGAGGGCTCGGCGGGGGACATACGGCGGCTCCCAGGAGGGATCGGTGGCAGGGCACGTGATGGCGGTGCAAGCCGGTGACCGCCCGGCCCGGGAATACGGCTCCGCCCCGGCCGGGCGGTGCGCGGTCGGGGCGGAGGTTTCCGGGACGGTCGGGTCGCCGGCGTCGGCTCAGGGAGCCGTAGGCGTCAGCTCAGGGACGCCAGGGCCTCGTTCCAGGTGGCCGACGGGCGCATCACCGCGGCGGCCTTGGCCGGGTCGGGCTGGTAGTAGCCGCCGATGTCGGCCGGCTTGCCCTGGACGGCGTTCAGCTCCTCGACGATCTTCTGCTCGTTCGCGGCCAGCGTCTCCGCGAGCGGCTGGAAGGCCTTGGCCAGCTCCGCGTCGTCGGTCTGCCGCGCCAGCTCCTGCGCCCAGTACAGGGACAGGTAGAAGTGGCTGCCGCGGTTGTCGATGCCGCCGACGCGACGGGTCGGGGACTTGTCCTCGTTGAGGAAGGTCGCGGTCGCGCGGTCGAGGGTGTCGGCGAGGACCTTGGCGCGGGTGTTGCCCGTGGCCTCGGCGTACTGCTCGAAGGAGGGGACGAGCGCGAAGAACTCACCGAGGGAGTCCCAGCGCAGGTAGTTCTCCTTGACCAGCTGCTGCACGTGCTTGGGCGCGGAGCCGCCGGCGCCGGTCTCGAACAGGCCGCCGCCCGCCATCAGCGGGACGACCGACAGCATCTTGGCGCTGGTGCCCAGCTCCAGGATGGGGAAGAGGTCGGTCAGGTAGTCACGCAGCACGTTGCCGGTCACCGAGATGGTGTTCTCGCCGCGGCGGATGCGCTCCACGGACAGCTTGGTGGCCTCGACGGGGGACAGGATCCGGATGTCCAGGCCCTCGGTGTCGTGCTCCGGCAGGTACTGCTTGACCTTGGCGATCAGGTTGGCGTCGTGGGCGCGGGTCTCGTCCAGCCAGAAGACGGCCGGGTCGCCGGTGGCACGGGCGCGGGTGACGGCCAGCTTCACCCAGTCCTTGATCGGCGCGTCCTTGGTCTGGCAGGCGCGGAAGATGTCACCGGCCTCGACGCTCTGCTCGATCAGGACGGCGCCGGAGGCGTCGACGACGCGGACCGTGCCGGCGGCCTGGATCTCGAAGGTCTTGTCGTGGGAGCCGTACTCCTCGGCCTTCTGCGCCATCAGGCCGACGTTCGGCACCGAGCCCATGGTGGCCGGGTCGAAGGCGCCGTTGGCCTTGCAGTCCTCGATGACGGCCTGGTACACGCCGGCGTAGGAGGAGTCCGGGATGACGGCGAGGGCGTCGTGCTCCTGGCCGTCGGGGCCCCACATGTGGCCCGAGGTGCGGATCATCGCCGGCATGGAGGCGTCGATGATCACGTCGGACGGGACGTGCAGGTTGGTGATGCCCTTGTCGGAGTCGACCATGGCCAGCTCCGGGCCCTCGGCGAGCTCGGCGTCGAAGGAGGCCTTGATCTCGGCGCCCTCGGGCAGGGCGTCCAGGCCCTTGAGGATGCCGCCCAGACCGTCGTTCGGGGTCAGGCCGGCCGCGGCGAGCTTCTCGCCGTACTTCTCGAAGGTCTTCGGGAAGAAGGCGCGCACCACGTGACCGAAGATGATCGGGTCGGAGACCTTCATCATCGTGGCCTTCAGGTGCACGGAGAACAGCACGCCCTCCGCCTTGGCGCGGGCGACCTGCGCGGTGAGGAACTCGCGCAGCCGGGCGACGCGCAGGACGGACGCGTCGACGACCTCGCCGGCCAGGACCGGTACGGACTCGCGCAGCACGGTGGTGGTGCCGTCGGCGGCCACGTGCTCGATCTTGAGCTTGCCGTCCTGCTCGATGATCACGGACTTCTCGGTGGAGCGGAAGTCGTTCTCGCCCATGGTCGCCACGTCGGTCTTGGACTCGGAGGTCCAGGCGCCCATGCGGTGCGGGTGGGTCTTGGCGTAGTTCTTGACGGAGGCGGGGGCGCGGCGGTCGGAGTTGCCCTCACGCAGGACCGGGTTCACGGCGGAACCCTTGATCTTGTCGTAGCGGGCGCGGATCTCGCGCTCCTCGTCGGTCTTCGGCTCGTCCGGGTAGTTCGGCAGCGCGTAGCCCTGCGCCTGCAGCTCGGCGATCGCGGCCTTGAGCTGCGGGATGGACGCCGAGATGTTCGGCAGCTTGATGATGTTGGCGGCCGGCGTCTTGGCCAGCTCGCCCAGCTCGGTCAGCGCGTCCGGGATGCGCTGGTCCTCGGTGAGGTACTCCGGGAAGACGGCGATGATGCGCCCGGCCAGCGAGATGTCGCGCGTCTCCACGGCGACACCGGCCTGCGAGGCGTACGCCTGGACCACCGGCAGGAAGGAATACGTCGCCAGGGCCGGGGCCTCGTCAGTGTGCGTATAGATGATGGTCGAGTCAGTCACCGGGTGCTCCGCTCCACGTCTGCAACATTGCTCGACATCAAGATATCTCGTGATCCCGCCGGGCTCGACAAGGGTCCTGGCCGGACTCGGCGCCCCGGGCGGCCCCGCGCGCGTGTCGGCGGCGGCCGCGCGCGTCAGTCGCGGCGGACCGTGTCGGGTCCGGTACGGGCGGTCATCTCGCGCTCGATCCAGCGGTGGATCACCCGCACCACGTACGCCTGTTCCTCGCGGGTCAGCTCGCGGCCCTTGGGGATGCCGTGCCAGCGCTCCAGGCAGCCGCGGCAGCAGGTCGCGGTCGCGTGCTGGGCGACGAACACCGGGTGGCCGCGGTACGGGGTCTGCTTGCCGTCCTTGTACGGCTCGGCCGGGGCGAGCCGTTTCGCGATCAGGTCGTGGGCGTGGCGGCGGATCGTCGCCGGGCCCTTCAGCTCGGCGGTCGCCCGGTCGCGGCCGCGCAGGTGGAACTTCGACCGGAACGGCTGCCGCGCGAGCGCGTCCAGCCGCCGGTCGAGGTCGTGGGGGGTGGGGGGAGTCGTCATGCCTGCGTCCGAGCGTAACGCTCCGCTGGTCGGGCGGGGCGTCTGCTCGGGGGTGGGTGGCTTCCGGTCGGGTGGCTGCGGGTGGGTCGTGGCTGGTCGCGCAGTTCCCCGCGCCCCTTCGGGGGCGCTGCGTCCCGCTCCCGCGTGGGGTCTGGTCGGGCGGGCGCCTCCTCGGGGGGTGGGTGGCTTCCGGTCGGGTGGCAGCGGGTGCGTTGTGGCTGGTCGCGCAGTTCCCCGCGCCCCTTCGGGGGCGCTGCGTCCCGCTCCCGCGTGGGGTCTGGTCGGGCGGGGCGCCTCCCTGGGGGGCTTCTGGTCGGGTGGCTGCGGGTGCGTTGTGGCTGGTCGCGCAGTTCCCCGCGCCCCTTCGGGGGCGTTGCGCTCGCCCCCGTCCGGGGCGCTGCCCCGGGGCCCGCCCGCCCCCGTCCGGCGCGTTACTCCTTCGTCAGGGTCCCCGACCTCTGGTGGGGGATCGTCGCCGAGGTCTGGTGGAGCGTTACCGTGCGGGTCGGGGCCGGGATGTGGATGCCTTCGGCGCGGTAGCGCTTGTGCAGGCGTTTGATGAACTCGTGCTTGATCCGGTACTGGTCGCTGAACTCGCCCACGCCCAGGATCACCGTGAAGCCGATCCGCGAGTCGCCGAAGGTGTGGAAGCGGATCGTCGGCTCGTGTTCCGGCAGCGCCCCGGTGATCTCGGTCATCACCTCGGCGATCACCTCGTTGGTCACCCGCTCCACGTGGTCCAGGTCGCTGTCGTAGGACACCCCGACCTGGACCAGGATCGTCAGCTCCTGCTCGGGCCGGGAGAAGTTGGTCATGTTGGTCTTGGCCAGCTGGCCGTTGGGGATGACGACGAGGTTGTTGGACAGGGCGCGCACGGTCGTCTGCCGCCAGTTGATGTCCTCGACGTAGCCCTCCTCGCCGCTGCTGAGCCGGATGTAGTCGCCGACCTGCACGGTCTTGGAGGCGAGGATGTGGATGCCGGCGAAGAGGTTGGCGAGCGTGTCCTGCAGCGCGAGCGCGACGGCGAGGCCGCCCACGCCCAGGGCGGTGAGCAGCGGCGCGATGGAGATGCCGAGGGTCTGCAGCACCACCAGGAAGCCGATCGCCAGCACCAGGACCCGGGTGATGTTGACGAAGATCGTGGCCGATCCGGCGACACCGGAGCGCGACTGGGTGACCGCGCGCACCAGCCCGGCGATCACCCGGGCCGCCGACAGCGTCACGACGAAGATCAGCCACACGGTCAGCGTCTGGTTGACGGTCCGCTGCACGGTCCGGGTCAGCGGCAGCACGGCCGCCGCCGCGGCCGCGCCGCCCGCGATGGCCGCCCACGGCACCACCGTGCGCAGGGCGTCCACGATGACGTCGTCACCGCTCCACCTGGTCCGCTTGGCGTGCTTGGCCAGCCAGCGCAGCAGGGTGCGGGAGAAGAAGGCCAGCAGCAGTCCCGCGGCCAGGGAGATGCCGGCCAGCACCAGGTCGTCCAGGGTCAGCGCGCGGTTCACCGGCCGCCTCCGGGAAGACGATCCGCGGGGTCCGCGGCCGACGGCGGGATGGGAAGGCTCATCACGTGGTCACCTGCTCGAACTGTTCCGTACCAAGGACGCGCGCCGCGCGCGCCCGACGGGACGTCACCGCGCCCGGCGGGGCGTCCGCGTGCCCGACGGGGCGTCAGGGCGCGGCGCGAGCGCTCATCCTGCCGTATGAGGCACAGCAGTTCGAAACCGGGCGGTCGCTCCCCGGCCGTCGGTCAGACGATCCCCTCCGCGAGTTCCGCCTGCTCGCGCTCGTCGCCGTACGCCGCCGCGGACGGCGTGCCGTAGGAGCGGCGGGCCACGAACCACCACACCGTGGCCAGCACCAGGACGACGGCGAGGGCGAGGGCGGCGTAGTTCATCGTGTCGACGGTCACCGGCCGGGACTGCGGCAGGCAGAACAGCACCGTCACCAGCGCCACCCAGACCACCGCGACCCAGCCGACCGGCCTGCTCCACCGGCCCAGGTGCCACGGCCCGCGCCGGAAGCGGTCCCCGGCGCGCAGCCGCAGCAGCACCGGGATGGCGTAGGCGGGGGTGATGCCGATGACGTTGATGGCGGTGACGGCCCCGTACGCGGTCGCCGAGTACAGCGAGGGCAGCGCGAGCAGGCACGCCACCGCCACCGACAGCCACACCGCCGCCACCGGCGTCTGGGTGCGGGCGCTGACCCGGCGCCACAGCGCCGATCCGGGCAGGGCGCGGTCCCGGGAGAAGGCGAACACCATCCGGCTGGCCGCGGCCACCTCCGCGTTGCCGCAGAACAGCTGGGCGACGATGACGACCAGCAGCAGCGCGCTCGCCCCGTTCGTGCCGAGCCCGTCCAGCAGGATCTGCGCGGGCGGCACCCCGGTCGCGCTGTCCCGGGTGGCGGCGTAGTCCTGGATGGCGAAGGTCAGCCCGGCCAGCAGCACGAAACCGGCCAGCCACGACACCCAGATGGACCGCACGATGCCGCGGGCGGCGGCCACCGACGCCTGCGTGGTCTCCTCCGACAGATGGGCGGAGGCGTCGTAGCCGGAGAACGTGTACTGGGCGAGCAGCAGCCCGATCGCGGCGACGTACACCGGGTTGTCCCAGCCGGTGTCGTTGACGAACGTGGTGAACACGAACGACGGGGAGCGGTGGTGGTCGGGCACGATCGCCAGCGCGCCCACGATGAGCGCCACGCCGGCCAGGTGCCACCACACGCTGACCGAGTTCAGCAGGCTCACCAGCCGCACCCCGAACAGGTTCAGCACCGCGTGCAGCAGCAGGATCACGCAGAAGATCAGCATCGTCTTCCCGGGCGTCGGCGTGAAACCCCACCGCAGATTGGCGAAGGCGCCCGCGAACAGGGCGGCGCCGTAGTCGATGCCGGCGATCGCGCCGAGCAGGCCCAGCAGGTTCAGCCAGCCCGTGTACCAGCCCCAGCGGCGCCCGCCGAGCCGGTCGGCCATGTAGTACAGGGCACCGGACGTCGGGTACGCGCTGGTGACCTCCGCCAGCGCCAGCCCCACGCACAGCACGAACAGGCCGACGCCCGCCCAGCCCCACAGCATCACGGCGGGGCCGCCCGCGCCCATGCCGAAGCCGTACAGGGTCATGCAGCCGGACAGGATGGAGATGACCGAGAAGCTGATCGCGAAGTTGCCGAAACCGCCCATGCGGCGGGCGAGGACGGGGCGGTAGCCGAGTTCGCGCAGCCGCTTCTCCTCGTCACGGGAGTCGGGGGCGCCGGCCGGATCCAGGGTGGGCATGCGAGGCCTTTCGGGAGTCGGGTCGGTCGGGGACGGGCGCGGCGGCGCCGCAGCGGGCGCGGGCCTGCCGGAAGAGCTCCACGGCCTGCTCCCGGCCGGCGGCGCGGGCCTGCCAGGGGGCCGGCGTCAGGTACGGGCCGATCGCCTCGAACACCCGCGCCGCCTGCGGGAAGAGCAGCGCGCCCCACAAGGCGTGCGCGAGGTGGTTGAGATCCAGCGGGGAGCGCTCGGCGGCCCCGGTCTGCAGGAACCAGGAGGTGTACGCCCGCTCCGCCTCCCGTACGGCCTCGTCGGCCACCCAGTGCAGATCGAGCGCGGCCCCGTGCCCGCCGTCGCGCCGGTAGCGCTCGACCCGCACGTACAGCGGCAGCAGATGCAGCGCCGAGCCGCGCGGGGCGATCTGCGCCGCCCGCTGCGCGTACCCGGTCGCCTCCGCCAGCCGCGGCGAGGAGGCGCGCGCGAACAGGAACTGCAGCATGCGGTGGTGGGCCTCGCGGTTGCCGGGGTCGCGCCGGTCGGCCTCGGCGAGCAGCCCCCACGGGCCCACCGGCAGCATCGGCTCCGGCGGCGGCTCGCGGTGCTCCTTCCACTGCTGTGCCGCATCCAGCCGGGCCAGCGCCAGCAGGCACACCCACGGCACCGGGTCCGACGGGGCGGCCCCCGCGGCGGTCCGGGCGGCGTCCCAGGCCTCGATCCACAGCTCGTGCGTACGGCGGTGCCCCGCGCGGCCGGCCCGCAGCGCCCGCTCCACCGCGACCCGGGCCCGCATCACGGTGGCCGCCACACCGGCCGGGTCCTCGGCCTGCCAGGCCCGCACCACGTCGGTGCCCGCGGCCGCGGCGGCCAGCACCTGGGTGCGCCCGGTCCACTGCCACCACGGCATCGGCTGCTCCAGCAGCGCGCGCATCGACATCCAGCGTCCCGCGCGCACGTCCAGCAGGGCCTCGCGCAGCGCGCCGTCGTGACCGGCCGGGTCGTAGGCCGGCCGGGCTGCGTCTCTGCCCATCAGCCGGCCGCCCCCGGTCGCGGGGCGGCCGGGGTCGCACGGACCACGACGGCATGGAGAGCCAACAGTCCTCCCCCGGGCGGACGTCGAGAAGATCGGTAGCGGTCGGCGGTCACTATAGGGGCGCGTCCCGCGTCTCCCGGCGGGCTTCGCGGAACCCGCCGAACTTCCTTGCTTCGTGGGCGACTTCACGCCACCGGGCGGTGCTTGACGCGGCGGACGGGGCGGCGGCACGCTGGCGCGGGCAGTGATCGACGTCAAGGGGTGGCATGACATCTGCGGTGCTCGCCGTCGACCAGGGCACGTCCGGCACGAAGGCGCTGGTGGTCTGCCCCGAACGCGGTGTCCTGGGCACCGGGTTCGCCGCCGTGCGCCCCCGGCACCTGCCCGGCGGGCGGGTCGAGGCGGACCCCGCCGAGCTGTACGACTCGGTCCTCGACGCCGGCCGGCAGGCGCTGGCCGAGGCGGGCGAGGACGTCGTCGCGCTGGGGCTGGCCAACCAGGGCGAGACCGTGCTCGCCTGGGAACCGGACACCGGCCGCCCGCTGACGGACGCCCTGGTCTGGCACGACCGCCGCGCCACCAGCGTGTGCGCCGGACTGGAGGCGCACGCCGAGGAGTTGCGGCAGCTCACCGGGCTCCCGCTGGACGCCTACTTCGCCGCCCCGAAAATGGCCTGGATCCGGCGCCACCTCACCGGCGAGGGAGTCGTCACCACCTCCGACGCCTGGCTCGTGCACCGCCTCACCGGCGCCTTCGCCACCGACGCTGCCACCGCCGGCCGCACCCAGCTCCTCGACCTGGACCGCACCGACTGGTCCGCCCGCGCCCTGGACCTGTACGGCCTGGCCGGCGAACGCCTGCCGCGGGTCACCGACTGCGCCGGCCCGGTCGGCACGACCACCGCCTTCGGCCCCGAGATCCCGCTCACCGGACTGATCACCGACCAGCAGGCCGCCCTGCTCGCCCAGCGCCTGACCACCCCGGGCGGTGCCAAGTGCACCTACGGCACCGGCGCCTTCCTGCTCGCGCCCACCGGTCCCGCACCCCGCCGCTCCGCCTCCGGCCTGGTCGGCTGTGTCGCCTGGCGGCTCGGCGGGCGCACCGACTACTGCCTGGACGGGCAGGTCTACACGGCGGCCTCCGCCGTGGACTGGCTCACCGGCCTCGGCGTCCTCAGCGGCCCCGCCGACCTCGACCGGGTCGGGGCCGCCGTCCCCGACAGCGGCGGCGTCACCTTCGTGCCCGCGCTGGCCGGGCTCGCCGCCCCCTGGTGGCGTGGCGACCTGCGCGGCTCGCTCACCGGCCTCGGCCTCGACACGGAGGCCGGCCACCTGGTGCGCGCCCTGTGCGAGGGCCTCGCCGCGCAGGTCGCCGAACTCGCCGACGCCGTCGCCGCCGACCTGGACACCCCCCTGGACGCGCTGCGCGTCGACGGCGGCCTGACCCGCTCGGCACTGCTCCTGCAGACCCAGGCCGACCTGCTGCAACGGCCCGTGGAGGTCTCCGAGGTGCCGGACGCGACCGCGCTCGGCGCCGCCGCCCTGGCCCGCCTGGGCGCCGACCCGGCCCTGACCCTCGCCGACGTCCTGCCGGAGGCGAAACCGTCCGCGGTGTACGAGCCGCGGATCACGCCCGACGAGGCCGCCGCGCGGCGGGCGTCCTTCCGCGAGGCCGTGGCCCGGCTGCTCGACCGGACGCCCGTATGACGGTCACCGCGTCCGGGCCGCTGCCCGATCGGCCGTACGACGTGGCGGTCGTCGGCGCCGGCGTCGTCGGCTGCGCGATCGCCCGCGCCCTCGCCCACCACCCACGCCTCAGGATCGCCCTGATCGAGGCCCAGGACGACGTCGGCCAGGGCACCTCCAAGGCCAACACCGCCATCCTGCACACGGGGTTCGACGCCGCCCCCGGCTCGCTGGAGTCCCGCCTGGTGCGCGACGGGGCCCGCAGGCTCGCCGCGTACGCCGCCGAGTCCGGCATCCCCGTCGAGCGCACCGGCGCCCTGCTGATCGCCTGGGACGAGGAGCAGCTCGCCGCACTGCCCCGCCTCGCCGAGAAGGCCGGACGCAACGCCTACCCGGCCGCGCGCACCCTGGACCCCGCCGAGCTGTACGCCCGCGAACCCCACCTCGGGCCCGGCGCCCTCGGCGCCCTGCACATCCCCGACGAGTCCGTCGTCTGCCCCTGGACCACCACCCTCGCCTACGCCACCCAGGCCGTCCGCAGCGGCGTCCACCTGCACCTCGACTGCCGGGTGACCGGGGCGAGCCGGTACGAGGACATGCACGTCCTGGACACCACCCGCGGCCCGCTGCGCGCCCGCCGGCTCGTCAACGCCGCAGGACTGCACGCCGACACCCTCGACCGCGCCCTCGGCCGGTACGACTTCACGGTCACCCCGCGCCGCGGCCAGCTCCTCGTCTTCGACCGCTTCGCCCGCGACCTGGTGCGCCACATCCTCCTGCCCGTCCCCACCGCCCTCGGCAAGGGCGTCCTGGTCGCCCCCACCGTCCACGGCAACGTCCTGCTCGGCCCCACCGCCGAGGACCTGCACGACAAGCGGGCCACCCACTCCACCGCCGACGGGCTGGCGGCCCTGCGGACCCAGGGCCGCCGCATCCTGCCCGCCCTGCTTCAGGAGGAGGTCACCGCCGTCTACGCCGGCCTGCGCGCCGCCACCGAACACGACGACTACCGCATCACCGCCCACCCCGCGCAGGGATACGTCACCGTCGGCGGCATCCGCTCCACCGGCCTGACCGCCTCCCTCGCCATCGCCGCCCACGTCGTCGGCCTGCTCACCGAGACCGGCCTGGACCCGGGGCCGGAGCGCGCGCCGGAACCCGTGCGCATGCCCGACCTCGGGGCGGCCGGCCCCCGCCCCTGCGAACGCGCCGACCTGGTCGCGGCCGACCCCGCCTACGGCACGCTGGTCTGCCCCTGTGAGCGCGTCTCCCGCGGGGAGATCCGCGACGCCCTCGCCAGTACGATCCCGCCGCGCAGCCTCGACGGACTGCGCCGCCGCACCCGCGCCCGCGCCGGCCGCTGCCAGGGCGACTTCTGCGGGGCGGCGGTCCGCGCGCTGTTCGAGGGAGCCGCGCGGTGAACCGCGAGGTCGACGTCCTCGTCGTCGGCGCCGGCCCCGCCGGGCTCACGGCCGCGGCCCGGCTCGCCGCGGCCGGTGTGCCCCGCGTCGAGGTGCTGGAACGCGACGATCCGGCCGGGGGAGTGCCCCGGCACTGCGCCCACCGCGGCTTCGGCGCCTGGCCGGGCGCGCTCACCGGCCCGCAGTACGCCCGCCGGCTCACCGAGGCGGCCCTGCGCGCCGGGGCGGAGGTCCGCACCGGTGTCACCGTCCTGGACTGGGCGGGCCCGCGCACCCTGACCGCGGTGAGCGCCCGCGGACCGGAGACGATCACCGCCGGGAGCATCGTGCTGGCCACCGGCGCCCGCGAACGCCCGCGCGCGGCCCGCCTGGTGCCCGGCACCCGCCCCGCCGGGGTGTACACCACCGGCGAACTCCAGCGGGCCGTCCACCTCCACGGCCAGGACATCGGCGAGCGGGCCGTGATCGTCGGCGCGCGGGACGTGGCGTACGCCGCCGCCGCGACGCTGCGCACGGCCGGCACCCGCGTGGTGGCGATGGTCACCGAGCACCCGGGCCCGCGCTCCGCCCCGGTGCGCGCCGCGCACAGCCGGCTGTGGCACGCCGTCCCGCTGCTCACGGACACCACGGTCACCGAACTCCTCGGCCACGGGCGGCTGTCCGGCGTCCGCGTCCGCCGGCGCGACGGCCGTACGACCGTGCTGGCCGCCGACACGGTCGTCTTCACGGGCGACTTCGTGCCCGACCACGAGCTGGCCCGGCGTGGCGGCCTCACCCTCGACCCGGCCACCCGCGGCCCCGCCGTCGACGCCGCCCTGCACACCTCCCGCCCCGGCGTGTTCGCGGCAGGCGGCCTGCTCCTCCCGGGCCGGAGCGCGAGGGCGGCGGCCCACGCGGGCGCCCGCGCGGCCTGGTCGGTGCGGAGCCGGCAGGCGGCGGCCGAGGCGGAGGCGGTGCGGGCCCGGCAGACGCAGGCCGAGGCGGAGAGGGGGCGGCAGGCGCAGGCCGAGGCGGGACGGGTCCGGCGGTCGGAGGCTGAGCCGGTGCGGGTCCGGCGGACGGCGGGCGGCGGCTGACTCCCGGAGCACATCGCCGGGTAGCTGCTCATCCCGGCGGCTCCGGCTGCGCGACCGCCTCGACCGGTGGGCGGCCCCGCTGTGCCGTCCCGTGGGCCGAATCAGCCGGCGCCGAACGACCCGTGGCGGCCCGCGCCCGCCGCGAACCGTCCCGCTCCCCGCAGCCCCTCAGCCAACACGCCCGTGCCGTGGGCGAGTTCGGCGCGCAGGGCCTCCTCCTCGGGCAGCCCCTCCTGGCCGAGCACCGAGGCGCGGTCGGAGCGCAGGCAGTCCTGGGGAAAGCGGGCCAGCTCGGCGGCCAGTTCCTCGGCGGCGGTGCGCGCGGTGCCGGGCGGCACCAGACGGTTGGCCAGCCCCATCTCGTACGCCTCCCGGGCCGGTACCGGGCGGCCCGTCAGGATCAGGTCCAGCGCGCGGCCGGTGCCGATCAGCCGGGGCAGCCGTACCGTGCCGCCGTCGATCAGCGGCACGCCCCAGCGGCGGCAGAACACGCCGAACACGGCGTCCTCCTCGGCCACCCGCAGATCGCACCACAGCGCCAGTTCCAGCCCCCCGGCCACCGCGTGCCCGGCCACCGCGGCGATCACCGGCTTGGACAGCCGCAACCGCGTCGGGCCCATCGGCCCGTCCCCGTCCTCGGCCACCCGGTTGCCCCGCTCGGTGCCCATCGCCTTCAGATCGGCGCCCGCGCAGAACGTGCCGCCCTCGCCCCACAGCACGGCCACCCGCGCCTCCTCGTCCGCCTCGAAGGCCCGGAACGCCTCCGCCAGCTCCGCGGCCGTCGGCCCGTCCACGGCGTTGCGCGCCTCGGGGCGGGACAGGACGACCGTCGTGACGTGATCTCGTCGTTCGACGCGGACGGGCATGGTGGAATTCCCTTCGACTGCGACGCCGCTCGGCAACGCCCGCACGCTACCCGCCCGTCGCGTCGCCGGCCCACGACCTCGTCAGGAGCAGTCCATGGCAGTGCAGCCCGGCCCCGATCCCGTCGCCGTCGTCACCGGCGCCAACCGCGGCATCGGCCGCGAGGTCGCCCGGCAGCTCGCCGACCGCGGCCACCACGTCGTCCTCGGCTCCCGCGACCTCGCCAAGGGCGAACGGGCGGCCGCCCGCATCGACCCCGGCGGCACGCGCGTGACCGCCATGCGGCTCGACGTGGCCGACGCCGCGAGCGTGGCGGCGCTCGCGGAACGGGTCACCCGCGAACTCGGACGCGTCGACGTCGTCGTCAACAACGCGGCGATCCTGTACGACACCTGGGCGCGCGCCCGCAGCGCCGACCTGGACGAGGTCCGCAGGGCGCTGGAGACGAACCTGTTCGGCGCCTGGCAGGTGACGCAGGCGCTGCTGCCGCTGCTGGAACGCAGCCCGCACCCGCGGGTCGTCATGGTCAGCAGCGAGGGCGGATCGCTCGCCGGGATGACCGGCGGCACGCCCGCCTACAGCGTCTCCAAGGCCGCGCTGAACGCGCTCACCCGGCTGCTGGCCGGCGAACTGCGCTCCCACCGGGTGCTGGTCAACGCCGTCTGCCCGGGCTGGGTCGCCACCGACATGGGCGGCGGGGGCGGGCGGCCCGTGCCGGAGGGCGCCGCCGGCGTCGTCTGGGCGGCGACCCTGCCGGACGACGGCCCCACCGGCGGCTTCTTCCGCGACTGCAAGCCGGTCCCCTGGTGAGCGGGCGGGGACCGGCCGGACGGATCCTGCGGGGCTACGCCGCTGGTGAGCGGGCGGCCGGGCTGCCGGCGTCGTTCGGCCCGGGTCGCCGGCGCCCTCCGGGACGCGTCACTGGCGCCCTCCGGGCCGGGGTGCCCGGCGTCCCTCGGGGTCGGGTGACCGGTGGTCCGGAGGAGCCGGTGGCCGCGATGGTCGCGGGTCGCGGACCGTGGACCGTGGACCGGGGCTTCAGATCACTTTCAGCCGGACCAGCGCCCCCAGCGTCACCGCGCCCGGCAGCAGCGGCAGCCACACGGTGAGGATGCGGTAGGCCAGGACCACCGCCGTCGCGACGGCCGCCGGGCCGCCCGCCGCGACCAGCGCCACCACGAGCGCGGCCTCCACCGAGCCGAGGCCGCCGGGCGTCGGCACCAGCGCGACCGCGACGGTCGCCGCGAGGTACGCCACCGCGATGTGCGCGGGCGCCACCGGAAGGTCCAGCGCCTGCCCGACCAGGACCAGTCCCGAGGCCTGCAGCGCCGGGAAGGCCAGCGAACCGCCCCACAGCGCCAGGGCGCGGGCCGGCCGGGCGTGCACCGAGCGTGCCTCGCCGAGCGCGGTGCGCAGGAAGCCACGCGCGGCCGTGCGCAGCCGCCGCACGCAGGCCAGCACCAGGGCCGCGGTCACGGCGAGCGCGGCCACGGCCGCCCCGAGCGGCAGCAGGGCGTCCTGCGGCACCAGCGTGCCGAGGTGCAGCGCGCCCGGGAACGCGATCAGCAGCGCCGCCAGCAGCACCAGCCGGCCCACGCACTCGGCGAGCAGGTACAGCGCGAGGGCGGCCGAGGAGCGGGCGAGCGGCACCCCGCACACGGTCATGAAGCGCAGGTTGACGGCGCCTGCGCCCAGCCCGGTGGGCAGCAGGTGGTTGGCGGCGCCGGCGGCGAACTGCGTGGCCAGCAGCCGCAGCCGCGGCAGCCGCTCCACGACCGCGCCCTGCCGGGTGAAGGAGGCGGCCACCCAGGTCAGACAGGTCGCGCCGGCCGCGGCGGCCAGCCACGGCCACTCGGCCGTGCGCAACTGGCCGAAACCCTCGGCGAGCGTGGCGCGATGCCGTACGGCGACGACGGCGACGAGCAGGAGCGGGAGCAGGCACAGCACCTGCCGGACGGGGACGCGACGGGGGAGTCGTCCCTGCGGCAACGGGGGAAGGGGGACGGCGGTCACACCGGGAGAGGGTGTCCGCACCGCGCCAACGGCGGGTTGCGGAAGCGGGGACGGCACGTTGCGTACGGTCATCGGATCCTTCGAACGAGGGGACGAGCGGGAGACATTGACCTCAACGATGATTGAGGTTCTACGTTGCTGTCCATGAGCATGGAGACCACCGCCTGGACGCAGTTGCACAGCGTCATGACCGCCCAGCAGGAGCGGCGCCCCTTCGACCCGGCGACGCTGCGCCGCATCGCAGCCTTCGCCCGCCCGCACCGCCGCCGCATCGCCCTGTTCGTCGCGCTCGGGGTGGTGACCGCGCTGCTCGCCGTGGCCACGCCCGTCCTGGCCGGGCGCGTCGTCGACGCGATCGTGTCGGGCGGCGAGGAGGGCCATGTGGTCCGCCTCGCCCTGCTCATCGCGCTCATCGCGGTGGCCGAGGCGGCGCTCGGCATCCTCTCGCGCAGACTCTCGGCGCGGCTCGGCGAGGGACTCATCCTCGATCTGCGCACGGCCGTGTTCGATCATGTGCAGCGCATGCCGGTCGCGTTCTTCACACGCACCCGTACGGGAGCGCTGGTCTCCCGGCTCAACAACGACGTGATCGGCGCCCAGCGCGCCTTCAGCAACACCCTGTCCGGCGTGGTCAGCAACCTCGTCACGCTGCTGCTCACGCTCGCCGTCATGCTCACCCTGTCCTGGCAGATCACGCTGCTCGCGCTGGTGCTGCTGCCGGTGTTCGTGGTGCCGGCCCGGCGGATGGGCAGCCGGATGGCCCGGATGCAGCGCGAGGCCGCGGCGCTCAACGCGGCGATGGGCACCCGGATGACCGAGCGGTTCTCCGCCCCCGGCGCCACGCTGGTCAAGCTGTTCGGGCGGCCCGAGGAGGAGTCGGTGCAGTTCGCGCAGCGCGCCCGGCGGGTGGCGGACATCGGCATCCGCACCGCCACCGCCCAGTCGGCGTTCATCACCGCCCTCACGCTGGTCTCCGCCCTCGCGCTCGCCCTGGTCTACGGCCTCGGCGGCTACTTCGCCCTGCGCGGCACGCTGGAGGCGGGCGCGGTCGTCTCGCTCGCGCTGCTGCTGACCCGGCTGTACGCGCCGCTCACCGCGCTCGCCGGGGCGCGGGTGGAGGTCATGAGCGCCCTGGTCAGCTTCGAGCGGGTCTTCGAGGTGCTCGACCTCAAGCCGCTCATCGAGGAGAAGCCCGACGCCCGCGAGGTCCCCGAGGGCCCGGCCGGCGTCGAGTTCGACGACGTCCGCTTCGCCTACCCGGCCGCCGACCAGGTCTCCCTCGCCTCCCTGGAGGAGGCGGCCGCCCTCGACACCCGCGGCGGCGCCGAGGTCCTGCACGGTGTCTCCTTCCGCGCCGAACCCGGACAGACCGTCGCACTCGTCGGCTCCTCCGGCGCCGGCAAGTCGACCATCGCGCAGCTGCTGCCGCGGCTGTACGACGTCGACGCGGGCGCCGTCCGGGTCGGCGGCGTCGACGTGCGCGACCTGACGTTCCGCTCGCTGCACGCCACCGTCGGCATGGTCACCCAGGACGGCCACCTCTTCCACGACAGCGTCCGCGCCAACCTGCTGCTCGCCCGTCCGGAGGCGAGCGACGAGGAGCTGTGGGACGCGCTGCGCCGGGCCCGCCTCGACGACCTGGTGCGGGAGCTGCCCGACGGCCTGGACACCGTCGTCGGCGAACGCGGCTACCGGCTCTCCGGCGGCGAACGCCAGCGCATGACGATCGCCCGGCTGCTGCTCGCCCGCCAGCGCGTGGTCATCCTGGACGAGGCGACCGCCCACCTCGACAACACCTCGGAGGCGGCCGTCCAGGAAGCGCTCACGGAGGCCCTGGCCGACCGCACGGCCCTGGTGATCGCCCACCGGCTGTCCACCGTGCGGGCCGCCGACCTGATCCTGGTGATCGAGGCGGGGCGGGTCGTGGAACGCGGCACCCACGAGGAACTGCTCGCCGCCGACGGGCGCTACGCCGAGCTGCACCGCACACAGTTCGCCCACGAGGAGCACGTCCAGGAGGAGCACGGCCACGAGGAGCACGCTGGGGGGAAGGACGCGGCGGGGGAGGCCGTACCGCTGGCCGGGGAAGCGGTGGCGTAGACCGGGGGCGAACCGCGTCGAGTGCCGGACGGGCGGGATGCCGGGGTGCGGGGCGCCGGTGGTGCGGGGTGCGGTGGCGCCCGGCCGGCGCGCCGGGCGCGGACGCGGGGCCCCGCCGTCCGGCGCGTGAGGCACCGGCCGGGTCGCGGTCCGTCTCGGGGTTCCGGACGCGGCCCGGCCGGAGTCGTGGAATCCGGTGCGGTGCCGGTGATTTCAGTTAACGGCGGCCGGTGCGGCGCCGCATCTCCGGTGCACCGAACGGCCGAACCCGGCCGCCACCGCGCGTGGCGCCGGGTTCCGCCACCGGGTCCCGCCGGGTGACCGCGGGCCGGGTCACCAGTGCGCCGGCCGCTCCAGTCCCGCCGGGAGGACGGTCGACGCGTCGCCCCGCGCCGCGTTGAGCTGGGCCTGGGTGACGAAGAGGGCGTCGGTGAGGTCCGCGCCCGTGAGGTCCGCGTCGCGCAGGTCGGCGCCGATCAGGTCGGCCGAGCGCAGATCGGCGCCCTGGAGATCGGCGGCGACCAGCAGCGCGCCCCGCAGGCTGGCGCCGCGCAGGTCCGCCCCGGCCAGCCGGGCGCCCATGAGGTCGGCCCCGCGGTGATTGCGGCGCCGGCCCGGCAGCCCCGCGCGCGCCAGCTCGCTCGCCCGCAGCAGCAGCTCGTTCACCTCGCCGCGCAGGGCGTTCACGTCCACGGCGACGATCTCCTCGGCGCCCGCCCGGGTGAGGTCCTCGATACGGCCGGACGCGCGCCGCAGGTCCCGGTGGACGGGCCGGGCGGCCGCGAGGCCGAGCGCCTCCGTGACGTACCACAGCAGCTCGTGCAGCTGCCGCATCACCGGGAAGACCGCGAACATGGCCGGCGAGGTGCCCGGCGCGCTGTGCCAGTCCGTGCCGCCGAAGGTGACCTGGGAGACCTTCTGACCCGCGCCGAAGCAGTCGAAGACGGTGCAGCCCGGGTAGCCGCGCTCGCGCAGCTCGGCGTGGATGCCGCAGCGGAAGTCGGCCTGGAGGTTCCCGCAGGGCGTCCCGGCCGGTTTGTTCACCGCGAAGTCGGCGGACCGTGCGAAGGGCAGCGCGACACAGCACAGCCCGAAGCAGGCGGAACAGTCGGCCTGCAGATCGTCCCGCCGCACCACGGGCAGCGCACGCCCACGCCCGCCGGAGTCCTTGCCCGGCGTCCGCTCCTCGCGTCCGCCGGCGCCCTTCCCCCGCGCACCCTTCTCGTTGCGCGCCGGTGCCGTACGCCGGCGTGCCCCGTCCCGCGAGTCCCCGCGCGCGCCTTGGCGTGAGCCTTCGCGTGCCCCGTCCCGGGAGTCTTCGCGCGCGCCTTGGCGTGACCGGTCCCGCGGCGCGGCGCCCTCGCTCCTGCCGCCGGACGCGTCTCCGGCCGCGGCCCTGCCCCCTGTCCCCGGCTTGCCGACGGCCCTGCCTCCCGGCTTTCCGGTGCCTCCGGATCCGCCCCGGGCCGCCTGCCGGCCCCCGGCCGCGTCGGAGCGGCCGCCGCCCGCGGACGGGGCGGGGCGCTTGCGGCCTCCGGCGGAGGAGGGCTTTCCGTGCTGTGGCGACACCGTGTGTGTTCTCCCAGGGCGAGACGGGCACCGCTGGTCAGCGGCGGGACCGGCCGCCCATTCTCGCAGAACGCGCACGGCCCCCGGCGGCCGCTGCGCACCGGCCACGCCCTGCCGGGCCCGTCACGCCTTCCCGGGCGCCCTCTCCTCGCCGGCCACCGGCCTCTCCTCGCCGGCCACCGGCCCCTCCTCGCCGGCCACCGGCCTCCTCTCCTCCCCGGCCGCCAGCCACAGCAGCACCGGCGACAGCCCCAGTTCGACCACCGCCAGCAGGATCTGGAACCACTGCGGCCGGCCCTCGACGGCCAGGGACAGCAGCCGCCCCACTCCGCCCAGCAGGAAGACACCCGTCAGCACGCGGATCACGGACAACGGCATCGGGGACTGCCGTACGGCCCACAGCCAGGCGAGCCCGTACCCGGCGAAGACCGCGCCCATGAAGCGCCCGAAGCTGTCGACGGTCGGCCCGGCCGAACCCGCCCCCGGGATCGCGGAGTTGCCGAGCAGCACATGGAAGAGACCGATCGCCACGCACGCGTACCCCATCGCCCACGCGAGCCCGCGCAACGCCTTCACCTTGGTCATGCCGAGCGCCCCGTCCGTCAGTAGACATGTGTCCAGTAAGACGTACGGTCTCAGGGTAGGCGCCGTTAGTAGACACATGTCAAGTAAGATGCGGCGCATGCCGCCGCGCCGCCGCCTCAGCCCTGATGAACGCCGCGCCGAACTGCTCGCCGTCGCCGCGCGCGAGTTCGCCGCGCGCCCCTACGACGAGGTGCTGATGGAGGACGTGGCCGAGCGCGCGGGCGTCTCTCGGGCGCTGCTGTACCGGTACTTCCCGAGCAAGCGGGACCTGTTCGCCGCGCTCTACCGGCAGGTCGCCGACCGGCTGCTCGCCCGGACGCGGCTGGATCCGGCGGCGTCGCTGGCGGACCAGCTGGCCCAGGGCCTGGACGTGCACATCGAGTACTTCGCGGAGAACCGCAACACCGTCCTGGCGGCCAACCGGGTGCTGGCCGGCGACCGGCTGATCCAGACGATCATCACCGGCGAGCTGGACGCCCTGCGTGAGCGCCTGCTCGGGGTCCTGCCGGTGACCGACGAGGCCACCCGGCGGGCCGTCTCCGGCGTGCTGAAGAGCTGGCTGGTCTTCGTCCAGGTGCTGTGCGTGGACTGGCTGACCGAGCCGACCTGCACCCGCGCCGAACTGCGCGACGTGTGCGTCGGTGCCGTGCTGGGCGCCCTGCGCCCCCTGCTGCGGGAGGACCCGGCGCCCGGCCGGCCGGACGTCGGAGCCTAGGCCTGCACGACCTCGGCGGAGTTGATCACGACCTGCTCCTTGGGCACGTCCTGCGCGCCCGTCGGGACCTGGGCGATCCGGTCGACGACGTCCTGGCCCTCGACGACCTTGCCGAAGACGGCGTAGCCCCAGCCGTCCTGGCCCGGGTAGTCGAGGAAGTCGTTGTCGTTCACGTTGATGAAGAACTGGGCGCTGGCCGAGTGTGGCGCGGAGGTGCGGGCCATGGCGACGCTGTAGCGGACGTTCTTCAGGCCGTTCTTGGCCTCGTTCTCCACCGTGCGCGGAGCCGGCTTGATGCGCATGTCCGTGCTGTGGCCGCCGCCCTGGATCATGAAGCCGTTGATGACCCGGTGGAAGATCGTCCCGGTGTAGTGGCCGCTGTCGAGGTACTCCAGGAAGTTCGCGACCGTCTTCGGGGCCTTGGCGTCGTCGAGGCTGAGGACGATGTCGCCCATGGTCGTCGAAAGGCGGACGTTGGTCATGACTTCTCCACTCGGTGTAGTGCGTCCCTCCCGGCCCGGTCGGGCGCGGGAAACACGTCAGTCTTTCACAGCACCTTCGGGCACGCCCCGACCCACCGGCCCGGCACCGGGCGATCCGCCCTCGCGGAGCAGTGACCGGTTCGGTGACGGTGGATCAGGCGACGTCCGTCAGCCGGGGGAGCCGGCTGCTGCGGCGGGCAGCGCCTGTTCCGCCCAGATGACCTTGCCCTCGCGGAACTGGCGGGTGCCCCAGCGGTCGGCGAGCTGGGCCACCAGCAGCAGTCCGCGCCCGCCCTCGTCGAAGATGCGGGCACGGCGCAGATGCGGGGAGGTGCTGTTGGTGTCGAAGACCTCGCAGGTCAGCGTGGACTGCAGGATCAGCCGCAGCTGGATGGGGCCCTTGCCGTAGCGGATCGCGTTGGTGACCAGCTCGCTGACGATCAGCTCCGTCGCGAAGGACAGCTCCTCCAGGCCCCACGAGGTGAGCGCCTGGGCGGTGTGCAGGCGCGCGCCGGCGACGGCCGCCGGGTCCGACGGGAGGTCCAGCGTGGTGACGTGGCCCGGGTCGAACGCCCGGGTCCGCGCCACCAGCACGGCGACGTCGTCGGAGCGGTCGGCGGGCAGCACCGCGGCCAGCAACCGGTCGCAGATCTCGTCCGGCGTGTCCGGCCCGTCGGTGACCGCGTCGCACAGCGCGGCGCGCGCGGCGTCGACGTCACGGTCCCGGCTCTGGATGAGGCCGTCGGTGTACAGCGTCAGCAGGCTGCCCTCCGCCAGCTCGAACTGCGCCGTCTCGAAGGGGAGTCCGCCCAGGCCCAGCGGCGGCCCGATCGGCATCTCGGGGAAGTCGACCGACCAGGTGGCGCCGACACCGCGCGCCTGCGGGGGAGTCGCCACGGCCGGTGCGACATGGCCGGCGCTGGCCAGCGTGCACAGGCGGGACACCGGGTCGTAGACGACGTACAGGCAGGTGGCGCTCAACTCGCCGTCGCCCGGGGCCTCTTCGCGCTGCAGGCGGATGACCACGTCGTCCAGGTGCGTGAGGAGCTCGTCGGGCATCAGGTCGATGTCGGCGAAGGACCGCACGGCCGTGCGCAGCCGGCCCATGGTGGCGGCGGCGTGCAGCCCGCGGCCGACGACGTCGCCCACGACCAGGGCGACCCGCGCACCCGACAGCGGGATCACGTCGTACCAGTCACCGCCCACACCGGCCCGCGCGCCGCTCGGCAGGTACCGCGACGCGGTGTCGACGGCGGACTGCTCCACCTCCCGCTGCGGCAGCAGGCTGCGCTGCAGGGTGAGCGCGGTGCTGCGCTCCTGGCTGTAGCGGCGGGCGTTGTCGATGGACACCGCCGCCACCGCCGCGATCTCCTGGGCCAGCAGCAGATCGTCGTCGTCGAAGGGGGGCGCGGTGGCGCGGCGCAGGAACCGGGCGAGGCCCAGCGTGTTGCCGCGGGCCCGCAGGGGAAGCAGCAGCGCCGACACGCGGGCGTCGGCGGACGCCGGGGCGCGGAGCGGTCCCGGCTGCCCCGAGGCGAGCGCGCGGGCCGCCTCCGAGTCCGCCGGAAAGGTGTGGGTCCGGCCGGTGGCGACCGGCGGGTCCGCGTCGTCGTCCAGCAGGGAACGCTGGGCGATACGGCGCAGCAGCGGCGTACGGCCGGGCGGGGCGGAGGGATGGTCGTCGCCGTCGTGCAGCAGGGAGTCGAGGAGGTCGACAGTGACGAGGTCGGCGAAGTCCTCGGTGCCGAACCCCGCCAGTTCCTCGGCGGTGCGGGCGGTGTCGAGCGTCGTCCCGATCCGCCGGCTCGCCTCGTTGGCGAGCAGCAGCCGCCGCTGCACCCGCCGGTCGCGCTCCTCCTGGTAGGCCGTGACGACCTGCTCCGACCCCCGGTCGACGTACGCGAAGGCCGCGCCGACGAGCCGCATGATCGCGGCGTTGCGCAGCTCCCAGTCGTCGGTGAGCCGGGCGGCCTCGTCCTGGAGCTGCTGGACCAGGAGCATGTGGCCGAGGCGGTAGGAGCGCAGCAGCC
Source organism: Streptomyces sp. NPDC014801 (assembly GCF_043082085.1). Classification (NCBI taxonomy): domain Bacteria; kingdom Bacillati; phylum Actinomycetota; class Actinomycetes; order Kitasatosporales; family Streptomycetaceae; genus Streptomyces; species Streptomyces sp. NPDC014801. The sequence continues at coordinate 578,706 of NZ_JBIBXG010000003.1, forward strand.
GGCTGATCGGCACTCCCCGCCGGGCGGCCAGGCGGGCGATCTCCAGCGCCTCGGGCGGCGCCTCGACGTCCTCCACCTCGATGCGCTGTCCGAGGACGTCCAGGAACCGGGAGATGTGCCCGGTCGTCTCCTCCAGCGCGAGCCCGGCGACCTCCTCGTGCTCCCACAGCTCCGGCATGTCGACGCGCAGGCGCCGCAGCAGCAGCTCGGCCGACTCCTCCGCCCGCGGTCTGAGCTCTTGCGCCAGACGACGCAGGAACGCGTCGACATCGATGCCCATACCGGAAACGTACCGTTGCTCCCGGCTCCGCGCCTCCGGCGCCGCCGGGACCGGCCACCACGGCGGCGTCCCTCCGCCCGAACCCGGCCCGTTGCCTGCGGGGCCCCGGTGGCTACAGCGGCGCCAGCGACGACGCGCCCGCGATCAGCAGCCGCGGGGTCCCCGTGCCGTCCGCGGGCACGCTCCACAGGTCGCTGCTGCCGACCCTGCCGTTCGCGGGCAGGGCGTAGGCGAGGGTGCGGTCGTCGAGCCAGGTGGCCTGGTCGTCCACGCTGTGCCGCTCGGCGAGCGGCGTCTGGCGCAGGGTGCGCAGGTCGAGGACGTACTCGTGCCAGAGCGAGGCACCCGACAGCACCCGCTTCTTGTACGCCACCCGGGTGCCGTCGGGGGAGAGCGAGGGGCACTCCACGTTCTCGGCCAGGGTCGTCACCGTCCGCCGGGACAGGGAGCCGCGGACCAGGTGGGTGCGGCCCGCGGTGTTGAGGGTGGCGTAGAACGTGTCGTCGTCCGCGGCGAAGGTGACGCCCCAGAAGTTGACGTCCGAGGCGTGGTAGGGCTTGCCGTCCTTGACGACGGAGAACGTCTCCAGGCTGGGCGTCAGCTTCATGGTGCGGGTGTCCAGGAGGGAGGTCCGGGTGGAGAAGAACGCCGAGGAGTACGACTCGCCGGAGACGAAGACGGTCCAGGCGGCGAAGCGGCCGCTGGGCGAGACCCGGGCCCGGCTCGGGGTGCCGGCGAGCGCGAAGGTGCGCACGGTGCGCAGCTCGGAGTCCAGGAGCAGGGCGCGGTTGCTCTGCTTGAGCACACCGGGGTTGGACTGCAGGCAGATGCCGGTGCCGGCCGCCGCGTAGAATCGCGCGCACGTCAGGTCCGCGGCGGTGCGCCGCCCCTGCGGATCACCGGCCGGCACCGAGGCGACGGCCCCGCGGTGCGGTCCGGCGGCGGCGTTGACGAACATCAGGCGGTCCTTCTGGCCGAGGGTCGGACGGCCCGCGGTGACCGTGGGGCCGCCGGGCTGCGCCTGGCCGGCCCGGTCGGCGCGGCCGGCGGCGTGCAGCACCACGGCGGTTCCCGCGCCGGCGAGCAGCAGGACCGCCGCGAGGAGGACGAGCAGGCGGCGGCGCAGCGGGGTCATGGTGGTCCTCGGGGTCGTGACGGTCATCGGGGGCCGCCGGCGGGCCGCAGGACGACGCCCGCGACGGCGGCGCAGCACAGCAGGCCGGCCGCCGCTCCGGCGAGCGCCGGGCCGTCCCCCCACAGCGTCCACGCGGCGCCGAACCCGAGCGAGCAGCAGAACCGGGCCAGCGCCTGGCTGGTGCCGACGATGGCCAGGCCGCTGCCGCGCAGACGCTCGGGCACGACCGCGGCGAGCGCGGCCGGGAGCACCCCGTCGGTGGCCGCGTAGAACGCGCCGTGCAGCGCGAGGACGACGGGGGCCAGCGCCGGGGTGGCCGGGGCCCACAGCAGCAGGGCGTAGGCGGTGAGCAGGGCGGCGTGCCCGGCGAGGAACACGGTGCGCCGTCCGATGCGGTCGGCCAGCGCGCCCAGCGGCACCGCCAGGAGCAGGAACACGACGGCGGTGCCCAGCGGCAGCAGCGTGAACCAGGCCTCGCCGACGCCGGCCCGCCGCTGCAGCAGCAGATAGACGAAGGCGTCGCTGACGGTGGTCAGACCGAGCAGCGCGGCACAGCCGGCCAGCGCCCGCAGCCGGGGCAGGCGCAGCAGCGCCAGCGCCTCGCGCACCCGGACCGGCTGCGGCCCGGTGATCGCCGCAGCGGCGCCCGTCGGTCCGCCGGCGGTGACCGGGGGGCCGGCGTCCACCGGTCCGTCGCCGGAGGTCCCGGCGCCCGTGGGTCCGGCGGCCGAGGGTTCGGGACCCGCCGACCCGCCACCCGCGTCACCGGAGGCCCCTGCCCCCGCCCGCTGCCTCCGGCCCGGCACGAACAGCACCAGGACGAGGACGCCGAGGACGGCCACGCACGCGCTCACGCCGAACACCGCGTCGTAGCCGTCGGCGGCCGCGCGCAGGATGAGGAAGGCGGCCAGCGGGCCGAGCATCGCGCCCGTGGTGTCCATCGCCCGGTGCACGCCGAACGCCCGGCCCTGGCGCCCGGCCGGGGTGGACAGCGAGATCATCGCGTCGCGCGGCGCGGTGCGCAGGCCCTTGCCGGTGCGGTCGAGCGCCAGCACCGTCCCGAGCGCGCCGAAGCTGCTCACGAGCAGCAGCAGCGGCTTGCACAGCGCGGACAGGCCGTACCCGAGCCCGGCCATCAGCTTGTGGCCGCGCACCCGGTCGGCCAGATGGCCGCCGGTGAGCTGGACCAGCGCGCTGACGCCGTTGTAGATGCCGTCCAGGGTGCCGAAGCCCAGCGGGCTGAAACCGAGCGTGCTGACCAGATAGAGCGGCAGGACGGCGGTCACCATCTCCGAGGAGACGTCGGTGATCAGGCTGACCGTGCCCAGGACGAGCACGACCGGGGCGACCCGGGCCCCGGTGCCGCGTCCCCGGCCCCGGACGGTGTCCGTCCGCGCGGGTGCGGAACGCTCGGTGAGGTACATGTGCGCAGGCTCCAGGTGCGATCAGGTCCGCCGGCTGCTCTCGTCGCGCAGCCAGGTGCCGAAGTCCTGCGCCCGGATGGCCTTGCGGGCGCCGCGCCGGGCGACCAGGGCCGCGGCGAGGAAGACCACCAGGCCCGGCAGCAGGGCCGGGTCCTCGCGCAGCAGGGCCAGCAGGTCCGCCCGGCTGGTGCGCGCCGACGCCCGGCCGGGGTCCTGCCGCTGCTCGACCTGGGCGGTGGACACCGCGGCCCGTATGCGCCGTCGTATCAGGTCCCGCCAGGTGCGCGGGGGGTGGACGACGACCCGGGCCGCGCCGACCACCCGGCGCTCGGGCGCGTCGAACGCCAGGGACGCGGCGAGGTCGTCGGCCATCAGCGGAGGCAGCGCGGCGAGCCGCGCCTGCCCGGCCTTGGACACGGCGATCACACCCCGGCCGAACAGGCCCTCGCGCACGGCGGGCAGCCGCTGCCAGACCCGGTAGTAGGCGCGCACCGGCCAGGCGCAGCCGGCCAGCGGGATGTGCCGCTCGGGCGCGGTGGCCAGGATGTCGGAGGCATCGTCGTCCAGCGGCGCCGTCAGTGCCCGGACGTCGGCGGGCGTGATCACGACATCGGCGTCCACGTACAGCCGCGGGAAGCCGCGCGCGTGGTCGTCGCCCGTGCGCAGGGCGGTGTGCTTGGAGGGCACGGGGATCTCGACCACCCGCACCCGCGGACCGCGTGCGGCCGCGACCCGCGCGGTGTCGTCCGTACAGCCGTTGCACACGACCACGATGTCGGTCTCGTCCTCGTCCCCGGCGGGGTCTGCCAGCAGCGCGTCGAGGAGCCGGCCGATCACGCGCGCCTCGTTGTGCGCCGGGATCACGATGCTCGTCACCCGGGCAGTATGCCGCCGGTGTCGCCCCTGCGCTGCGTGTTTCGTCCAACTGTTCACGGGACTGCGTCCCGTGGTCTAGATTGAGGATCGCCGGACCGGTTTGGGAGGGGAGACCAGCCCTTGACTGCGTGTCAGGGAACGGCGTTGTGAACCGGATGCCGAACAGGCAGCCAGCCAACATGCGGGGGGCATGAGGCGGTTGGGGAACCGCCGAGCTTCCTCGTTCTTCAGTGCCGCTGTGTTGAGGAGACGCACCGGTGCTGATCCATTCCCGGCTGCGGACCTCGTGCCGCATGCCCGGGTTCGTTGGGTCAGGGGTAGCTGCGCATGTGGTGGGGGGTCCATGGCCATTGAGGTCACGCATGAGCACCTGGTTGTGGAACGTAGACGTCCAGATGCTCGCCGAAGACGTTGGGAACGCACGTACCGAAGAACTCTGCTGGTCGCGGACGCCCTCGCGGCCACGGCCGCGGCCCTGGTGATCCACGGGGCGTACGGCCGCTGGGCGGCGGCCCTGCTGCTGCCACCCCTGTGGATCACGGCGATGTTCGCCCATCGCACCTATGAACGCGGCGCCCTCGGCCTGGGCGGCGAGGAGTACCTGCGGGTCCTGCGCGGCGCCCTCGTCCTGCCCGCCCTCGCCGGCGCGCACTGGCTGGTCACGCACGACACCGGCCTCCTCCATGACATGACCCTCGCCGCGGCGCCGGCCGTCGCCTTCGCGCTGCCCGCCCGTTACGCGCTGCGCCGTCGGCTGCACCGCCGCTGGGCACGCGGCCGCGACCGCAACGCCACCCTCCTGGTCGGCCCCTCCCGGGGCGTCCTGGAACTGGCCGCCGTCCTGCGCCGCGCCGGCGGCCCGCAGGAGATGCGGGTCGCCGGGGTCTGCCTGAGCGACACCGACCACGCCGCCGAGATCCGCGCCCTGGGGCTCCCCGTCCTGGGCGGCGCCGGCGACCTCGACGACGTCATCCGGGCCATGGGCATCGGCACCGTGGTGGTGCTCCCGGCACCCGAGTTCGACGCCGCCGCGCTGCGCCGGATGAGCTGGATCACGGCCGTCCACGACGCCGACTTCCTGCTCGCCCCCGTCCTCTCCGACGTCTCCGCCTCCCGGCTGGCCGTCCGGCCCACCCACGGGGTGCCGCTGCTGCGCATCCAGGCACCCAACCTGTCCCGGTTCGCCCGGCTGCCCAAGGAGGCGCTGGACCGCTCGCTCGCCGCGCTGCTGCTGGTGCTGTGCGGGCTGCCCATGCTGCTGATCGCCCTGATCGTCCGGCTGGACAGCCCCGGACCCGCGCTGTACCGGCAGCAGCGGGTGGGCCGCTACGGCGACCACTTCACCATGCTGAAGTTCCGCACCATGCGCCCCGACGCGGACGCCCTGCGGGCCGAACTCGCCCACCTCAACAGCAACAGCGACGGCCTGCTGTTCAAGGTGAAGGGCGACCCGCGGATCACCCGCGTCGGCTCCTTCCTGCGCCGCAGCTCGCTCGACGAACTGCCGCAGCTGATCAACGTGGTCAAGGGGCACATGTCGCTCGTCGGCCCCCGCCCCCCGCTGCCGGAGGAGGTGGAGGAGTACACCCCGGACATCAAGCGCCGGCTGCTGGTCAAGCCCGGCCTCACCGGACTGTGGCAGGTCAGCGGCCGCTCCGACCTGCCCTGGGACGAGGCCGTCCGGCTCGATCTCGGATACGTGGACAACTGGTCGATGAGCCTCGACCTGACGATCCTGGCGCGCACCGGCTCGGCGGTGGTCCGGGGAACGGGGGCCTACTGATGAGCAGACGCTCCGCCGGGGAGCGCGGCGCCGCACGGCAGCCGGGCCCCCACCACCCGCCGCCGAGCCCGCACACGCGCCCGGCCGGCTGGGACAACCTCCCTACGCACCAGGAGAAGAGGAACGCTGTGACGCAGGAGCCGTTGGGGGTCGCGGTCGTCGGGGCCGGCTACTGGGGTCCCAATCTCGTCCGCAACTTCCAGGCCGGCGAGCACTTCCGGCTGCGGTGGCTGTGCGACCTGGACGTCGACCGCGCTCAGCGGGTCCTCGGCGCCTACTCCACGGTGCAGGCCACCGCCGACTACGCCGCCGTCCTCGCCGACCCGGCGGTGGACGCCGTCGCCGTGGCCACGCCCGCCGGCACCCACCTGGACATCGCCCTGGCCGCCCTGCGCGCCGGCAAGCACGTCCTGGTGGAGAAGCCCCTCGCGGCCACCTACGCCGACGGCCTGCGCCTGGTGAACGAGGCGGAGGAACGCGGCCTGACCCTGATGTGCGACCACACCTACTGCTACACGCCCGCCGTGGGCCGTATCCGGGAGGCCGTCCACTCGGGGGAACTCGGCGAGATCCACTTCGTCGACTCGGTCCGCATCAACCTCGGCCTGGTCCAGAAGGACATCGACGTCCTGTGGGACCTGGCCCCGCACGATTTGTCCATCCTGGACTTCATCCTCCCCGACCACGTCGAGCCGGTCGCCGTCGCCGCCCACGGGGCCGACCCGATCGGCGCCGGGCAGGCCTGCGTGGCCTATCTGACGCTCCAGCTCAACACGGGCGCCATCGCCCACGTGCACGTCAACTGGCTCTCCCCGACCAAGGTGCGCACCACCATGGTCGGCGGCTCCAAGCGCACCCTGGTGTGGGACGACCTCAACCCGCTGCAGCGGGTGGCGATCTACGACCGGGGCGTGGACCTGGCCGCGCCGCAGGAGATCGGCGCGGACGAACGCCGCGACATGCTCGTCTCCTACCGCTCCGGCGACATGGTCGCCCCCGCCATCGGCGAGCGGGAGGCGCTGCGCGGCATGGTCGACGAGTTCGCCGACGCGATCAGGAACCGGCGGACCCCGCTCACCGACGGACGGGCGGGCCTGCGCGTGCTGGACATCCTCGAAGCGGCCTCCCGCAGCCTGGAGTTCCGCGGTGCGGTCGTCGGCCTGCGCGCCGGGCGTTGACAGTTCGACCAGGGAAGCCGGGAAGCCGGGAAGCCAGGAAAGCCAGGAAAGCCAGGAAAGAGGGAGCGGCAGTTGAGCAGCGTACGAGGCAAGAAGATCCTGGTCACCGGAGGGGCGGGCACCATCGGCTCGAACCTCGTCGACCTCCTGGCCGAGGGCGGTGCCCGTGAGATCGTCGTGCTCGACAACTTCGTGCGCGGACGCATGGCCAACCTCGCCCAGGCCCTGGGCAGCGGCGTGGTGCAGGTCGTCGAGGGCGACATCCGCGACGCGGCCCTCGTGCGGAAGGTCACCGAGGGCTCCGACCTCGTCTTCCACCTCGCCGCGATCCGCATCACCCAGTGCGCGGAGGAGCCCCGGCTCGCCAACGAGGTGATGGTCGACGGCACCTTCAACGTCCTGGAGGCCGCCGTCGACGCCGGGGTGTCCAAGGTGGTCGCCTCCTCCTCGGCGTCCGTCTACGGCATGGCCGAGACGTTCCCGACGACGGAACGGCACCACCCGTACAACAACGACACCTTCTACGGCGCGGCCAAGGCCTTCAACGAGGGCATGCTGCGCAGCTTCCACGCCATGTACGGCCTGGACTACGTGGCGCTGCGGTACTTCAACGTCTACGGCCCCCGGATGGACATCCACGGCCTGTACACCGAGGTCCTCATCCGCTGGATGGAGCGCATCGAGGCCGGCGAACCCCCGCTGATCCTCGGTGACGGCAGCCAGACCATGGACTTCGTCGACGTCCGCGACATCGCCCGCGCCAACGTGCTGGCGGCCGAGGCGGACGTCACCGACGAGGTGTTCAACGTCGCCAGCGGCACCGAGACCTCGCTCAAGGAGCTGGCCGAGGGCCTGCTGGAGGCCATGGGCGCGTCCGGACTGGAGCCCGAGTACGGCCCCGCCCGCACGGTGAACGGCGTGGTGCGGCGCCTCGCCGACACCTCCCGGGCCGCCGAGCGGCTCGGCTTCACCGCCCATATCGACCTGCGCACCGGCCTGAAGGACCTGGTCGAGTGGTGGCGCGCGGAGCGGGAGGCGGCCAAGTGACCACCGACCGCATCCCGGTGATGATCCCCTGGCTCGGCGAGGAGGAGGCGAAGGCGGCCTCCGACGCGGTGCTGTCCGGGTGGGTCGCCCAGGGCCCCCGCGTCGCCGCCTTCGAGCGGGCCTTCGCCGAGCGGGTCGGCGCCGAGCACGCCGTCGCCGTCAGCTCCTGCACGACCGCCCTGCACCTGTCCCTCGTCGCGCTCGGACTCGGGCCCGGCGACGAGGTCGTCGTGCCGTCGCTGTCGTTCATCGCCACCGCCAACGCGGTGCGCTACGTGGGCGCCGAGCCGGTGTTCGCCGACGTCGAGGAGGCCACCGGCAACCTCACCCCGGCCACCGTGGACGCGGTGCGCACGCCGCGCACCCGGGCCGTGCTCGCCGTGCACCAGGGCGGCGTCCCGGCCGACGTGCACGCGCTGCGCGCCGCCTGCGCCGACTGGCAGCTCCCGCTCGTCGAGGACGCCGCCTGCGCCATCGGCTCGACGGCCGGCGGCAAACCCGTCGGGCAGGGCGCGCTGATCGCCGCCTGGTCCTTCCACCCCCGCAAGATCGTCACCACCGGCGAGGGCGGCATGGTCACCACCGACGACGCCGCCTGGGCGGCCCGGCTGCGCCGGCTGCGCGAGCACGGCATGAACGCCTCCGCCGCCGAGCGTCACGCGAGCGACAAGCCGGTCCTGGAGAGCTATCTCGAGGTCGGCTACAACTACCGGATGACGGACATCCAGGCCGCCGTCGGCCTGGTCCAGCTCGGCAAGCTCGACGAGATGATCAGCCGCCGCCGCGCGCTCGCGGCACGCTACGACTCGCTGCTGCGGGACCTGCCCGGCCTCACCCCGGTGCGCGACCCGGCGTACGGGGAGAGCAACTTCCAGTCGTACTGGGTGCTGCTGGGACCGGACTTCCCCGTCGGCCGGGACGATCTGCTCGCCGCGCTCGCCGCGGCCGGCGTCTCCGCCCGGCGGGGCATCATGGCCGCCCACCTCGAACCCGCCTACGCCGGCCACCCGCACGCACCGCTGCCGGTCACCGAGCGGATCAGCCGCGACTCGCTGATCCTGCCGCTGTTCCACACCCTCACCGAGGCCCAGCAGGACCGGGTGGTGGCGGTGCTGCGCGAACAGGCCGCGCGATGAACGGGCTGCTGATCGTCGGCGCCGGCGGCTTCGCCCGCGAGACCGCGCAGGCGGTCCGGGACACGGGCGCGTTCGAGCTGCTCGGGCACCTCGACGACAACCCCGCCCTGCGCGGCACCGAGGTGGACGGCGTGCCCGTCCTCGGCGGCACCGCCCTGGTGCACGACCTGCCCGAGGCCCGCGTGGTGATCTGCGTGGGCAACCCCCGCGACTACGCCGCCCGGGCCCGCCTGGTGCGCCGGCTCGGCCTGCCCGAGGAGCGCTACGCGACCGTCGTCCATCCCACGGCGTCCGTGTCGGCGACCTCCTCCCTCGGCCCCGGCTCGGTGCTGCTCGCGCACAGCGTGCTCACGGCCGCCGTGCGGGTGGGCGCGCACGTCGCGGTGATGCCGCACGTGGTGCTCACCCACGACGACGTCGCCGAGGACTTCGTGACGCTCGCCGCCGGGGTCCGCCTGGGCGGGGGAGCGCTGCTGGAGCGCGGCAGCTATGTGGGCTCCGGGGCGCTGGTCCGGGAGGGCACGACGGTCGGCGCCTGGTCGCTGGTCGGGATGGGGAGCACGGTGCTCGGCGATGTGCCGCCGGGCGAGGTCTGGGTGGGGAGCCCGGCCCGGCGGCTGCGCGAGGCGGCCGCCCCGGCACTGGACGAACTCGCGAGAGAGAGCATGGGGGGACGGGTCGGATGAACCGGATACCGCTGGTGGACCTCAAGGCGGCCCACGAAGAGGTCGCCGACGAGGTACGCGAAGGCTTCGAACGGGTGCTGGCCGGCACCGCGTTCATCGGGGGTGAGGAGGTCCGCCTCTTCGAGCGCGAGTACGCCGCTTTCGGCGGCGTCGCGCACTGCGTCGGCGTCGCCAACGGCACCGACGCCGTCGAACTCGCCCTGCGGGCAAGCGGGGTGGGGCCCGGCGACGAGGTCGTGGTCCCCGCCAACACGTTCATCGCCACCGCGGGCGCGGTCGCCCGGACCGGCGCCACCCCGGTCCTCGCGGACTGCCTTCCCGACAGCCATCTGCTCGACCCGCAGGCCGCCCTGGACGCGGTGACCCCGGCCACCCGCGCCGTCGTCCCGGTCCACCTCTACGGCCAGATGGCCGACGTGGCCGCGCTCACCGGCCGGCTGCCGGAGCACGTGCACGTCGTCGAGGACGCGGCCCAGTGCCAGGGCGCGACCCGCGACGGCCGCGCCCCGGGCAGCGGCACCATCGCCGCCACCAGCTTCTACCCGGGCAAGAACCTCGGCGCCTACGGCGACGCGGGCGCCGTCCTCACCGACGACGAGGAACGCGCCGACCTGGTCCGCGCGATCGCCAACCACGGCGGCATCGCCAAGTACCGGCACGACGTGCCCGGCTTCAACAGCCGCCTGGACGGCCTGCAGGCCGTCGTCCTGCGCGCGAAGCTGAAGCGGCTGGCCGACGGCAACTCCGCCCGGCGCGCCGCCGCCGCCCGCTACGACGAACTGCTCGCCCCCCTGGCCCAGGCCGGCCGGGTCGTCCTGCCCGTGACCGTGCCCGGCAACGTCCACGTCTGGCACCTGTACGTCGTCCAGATCGCCGGCGCGGACCGCGACGACGTCGTCGGCAAGCTGAACGCCGAGGGCATCGGCGCCGGCGTGCACTACCCCACTCCCGTCCACCTCACCCCGGCCTACCGCCACCTGGGACACGCGCCCGGCGCCTTCCCGCACGCCGAGCGGGCCGCCGGACGCATCCTGTCGCTCCCGCTGCACCCGCAGATCACCCCCGACCAGCAGCAGCGGGTCGTGGACGCGCTCACCACGGCGCTCGCAAGCTGAACCACCCTCCGCTCCACGCCGGCCGCACGGCCGGTCCTGCACAGCACCGCTGAGAGGTACTCATGAACAGTTGGAGCAGACGGCTGCGGGGCGGCCGCCTCGCCGTCGTCGCAGCGTTGATCTGGGCGGTGCTGCCGCAGGCCGTCCCCGCCCAGGCGGTGTCCGATCCGTGCGGTGCGGGATCGAACCCGATCGTCTGCGAGAACTCCAAACCGGGCAGCCCCAAGTCGGACTGGTTCTCGGCCAACGCCTACGGCGACGTCAAGGGGTTCACCACCAAGGAGAGCGTCCAGGCCGGGGACACCGTCCAGTTCAAGGTCCAGTCGAAGACGCCGTACCGCATCGAGATCTACCGCCTGGGCTGGTACGGCGGTGACGGCGCCCGCCTGATGTCGACGGCGGCGCAGGCCGCGGTGACGTATCCCGCGAACTACACGACCAGCCCCAAGAGCTGCACCACCAAGAGCGCCACCGGCCTGGTCGACTGCGGCAACTGGCCAGTCACCGCCACCTGGACGGTGCCCTCCGACGCCGTGTCCGGCCTGTACATCGCCAACATCACGCAGACCGACGGCGACGGCCTGATGCCGTACCCGTTCGTCGTCCGCAAGGACTCCTCCACCTCCGACGTCGTCGTGCAGACCAGCGACCAGACCTGGCAGGCATACAACGACTACGGCGGCCAGGACCTGTACGGCGGCGGCGGACCCGCGCCGGACGGGCGCGCCTACGAGGTCAGCTACAACCGGCCGCTGGACATCGGCGGCGACAACGGCATCTACGGCTCCGAGTTCATGATGCTGTCCTGGCTGGAACGCAACGGCTACGACGTCAGCTACCTGTCCGGCGTGGACGTGTCCTCGGCCGCGGGCGCCACCCTGCTGAAGAACCACAAGGTGTACATGTCCTCCGGCCACGACGAGTACTGGACGCAGAGCCAGTACTCCAACGTGCTCGCGGCCCGCAAGGCCGGTGTGCGCCAGGCCTTCTTCAGCGGCAACGAGGTGTTCTGGAAGACCCGGTTCGCGCCCAGCATCGACGGCACGAACACCGCCGACCGCACCCTGGTCTGCTACAAGATGACCAAGATGGCGCAGAACAACGGGATCGCCGACCCGAGCGGTGTGTGGACCGGCACCTGGATGGACCCGGCGAGCACCCAGTACGGGCAGTCCTACCAGCCGCCGAACATCCTCACCGGCTCCATGTTCACGGTGAACGGCTACCGCGCCGACGCCATCACGGTCCCCGGCACGTACGGCAAGAACCGGCTGTGGCGCAACACCTCCGTCGCGAACCTCTCGCCGAGCCAGACCGCCACCTTCCCGGCCGGCACGCTCGGCTACGAGTGGGACAGCGACATCGCCAACGGCACCCGGCCCGCCGGCGCGATCGACCTGTCGTCCACGACCGTGGACATCAACGACGGCAAGCTCCGCATGGACTGGGGCAACGTCTACGGCAACGGCACCGCCACCCACAACCTCGTCGCCTTCCGCGACCAGGACTCCGGGGCGCTGGTGTTCGGCTCCGGGACCGTGCAGTGGTCGTGGGGGCTGACCAACGTCCCCACCTACAACCCCGCGGACACGGTGGTCACCGAGGACGCCCGCATGCAGCAGGCGACCGTGAACATCCTGGCCGACATGGGCGTCCAGCCGAAGACGCTGCAGAGCAACCTGGCCGCCGCCACCGCCTCCACCGACACCACCGGCCCGGCCGTCACCGTGACGAGCCCCGCCGCCGGCGCCACCCTCCCGGCGCTCAAGCCCGTCACCGTCACCGGCACCGCCAACGACTCCGGCGGCGTGGTCGCCCGGGTGGAGGTCTCCACCGACGGCGGCACCACCTGGAACGCCGCCACCGGCCTCACGTCCTGGAAGTACACCTGGACGCCGACCACCCCGGGCGCGGCGTCGATCAAGGTCCGCGCGGTCGACGACAGCGTCAACATCGGCGCCGCCACCACCCTCGCGGTGACCGTCGGCCCGCAGAGCTGCCCCTGCACCGTCTGGCCGGCCTCCGCCGTGCCCGGCACCGTCAACGCGGGCGACGGCAGCTCCGTGGAGCTCGGCGTCAAGTTCCGCACCACCGTGGCCGGTTCCATCACCGGCGTGCGCTTCTACAAGTCGCCCGCCAACACCGGCACCCACACCGGCAGCCTGTGGACCGCCTCCGGCAGCCGCCTGGCCACCGGCACCTTCTCCGGCGAGTCGGCCTCCGGCTGGCAGCAGCTGAACTTCTCCACCCCGGTCGCCGTCAAGGCGAACACCACCTACGTCGCCTCCTACTTCGCCCCCAACGGCGGCTACTCCTACGACGGCGGCTACTTCACGAACAACGACGCCGGCCTCGCCCCGCTCACGGCGCTGAAGTCCGGCACCGACGGCGGCAACGGCGTCTACCACTACGGCTCGACCAGCGCCTTCCCGTCCTCCCCGTCCTCCGGCAGCAACTACTGGGTCGACGTCGTGCTCGACACCTCGGCGGCCAGCACCACCCCGCCCACCGTCACGGCGACCTCCCCGACCTCCGGGGCGACCGGCACGTCGATCACGGCGCCGGTGTCGGCCACGTTCAGCTCGTCCCTCGACACCGACAGCCTGACGTTCACCGTGCAGGACCCCGACGGCGCCGCCGTGCCCGGCACCGTCACCTTCCCCTCGGCGAACAAGGCCACCTTCACCCCGTCCACCGAGCTGCAGCTGCACACCGTCTACACCGCCTCGGTGCAGGCCTCCGACGTGTGGGGCAACACCATGGCGGACCCGGTGACCTGGACCTTCACCACCAGCTCCACCCCGCCCGCGGTCACCTGCCCCTGCACGCTGTGGAATTCCTCCACCGTGCCGGCCACCCCCTCCATGACCGGCGACACCAACTCCGTCGAACTGGGCACCCGGTTCACCTCGTCCGCGGCCGGCTGGATCACCGGCGTCACCTTCTACAAGGGCACCGGCAACACCGGCACCCACACCGGCAGCCTGTGGAGCGACGACGGCACCCTGCTGGCCACCGGCACCTTCACGAACGAGACGGCCTCCGGCTGGCAGACGCTGACCTTCACCACCCCGGTGGCGGTCACCGCCGGCACCCCGTACGTCGTCTCCTACCACGCGCCGGGCGGCAACTACGCGGTCGACGGCGGCTACTTCACGGCGGCCCACCAGTCGTATCCGCTGACCGCCACCGCCGACACCACCACGCACCACAACGGCCTGTACCGCTACGGCGCGGGCCCGGTCTTCCCAAGCGGCTCCTACGGATCCGCGAACTACTGGGTGAGCCCGGTCTTCACCGCCGACAACCCGAGCGCCATGCTCGCCCCGGCCACCGCCTCGGAGGTCACCTCGTCCTCGGTGACGCACACCGCCGACGCGGCCGCCCCGCTCGTCACCGCGCTGCCCGCCGGTGCGGCCCTGTCGTCGGTGACGGCGACCGTGACCATCCTGCCCGGCCCGCAGGCAGCCGCCGCCAGGAAGCTCCACGTCACCGCCGTCACCTCCTACGACCGGGCCACCCGCAAGGTGTCCGTGCACCTGTCCGCCCCGCTGCCCGACGGCACCCGCCTCACCGTCACGGTCACGCCCCGGGACAAGCACCGCAAGACGGTGGGCGCCCACAGCTGGACCCTGACCAGCAAGTCGCTCCGCAAGAAGAAGAACTGACCGACCGCAACGCACCGGTGGTGGTCCAGGCCGTGCGCGCCGGGACCACCACCGGGGATTGGCTGCCGCACCGATGAGCACCGTCAGTGTTGTCATCCCCTGCTACAAGTACGGCCATTTCCTCGCCGACTGCGTGAGCAGCGTCCTCGACGAACAGGACGGCGTGGACGTCCGGGTCCTCATCATCGACGACGCCTCGCCCGACGACTCGGCCGAGATCGCGCAGAAGCTGGCCGCCTCCGACCCGCGCATCGAGGTCCTCGTCCACGAGACGAACAAGGGCCACATCGCCACCTACAACGAGGGCCTGATGGAGTGGGCCGACGGCGACTACGTCGCCCTGCTGTCCGCCGACGACCGGCTGGTGCCGGGCGCCCTGGTCCGCGCCGCCGCCCTGCTGGACGCCCACCCGGAGGCCGGCTTCGCCTACGGGCGCCCGCTGCGCTTCCAGCACGGCGGCCCCCTGCCCAGGGCCCGCACCCGGTCCACCGGTTCCGTGGTCTACCCCGGCCGGTGGTGGCTCGAGCGGCGCTTCCGCGAGGGCACCGGCTGCATCACCTCACCCGAGGTCGTCGTCCGCACCAGCCTGCAGCGCCAGGTCGGCGGCTACGACCCGGCCCTGCCGCACGCCGGCGACATCGAGATGTGGATGCGGCTCGCCGCGCACGCCGACGTCGGCTACATCCGCGGCGCCGACCAGGCCTTCTACCGCGTCCACGGCAGCAACATGTCCACCACCGACTTCGGCGGCCAACTCGACGACCTGCGCCAGCGCCTCATCGCCTTCGACTCGGTGCTCGCCAAGTGCGGCGACCGGCTGCCGGACGCCGACCGCCTCGCCGAACAGGTCCACACCCGGCTCGCCCGCTACGCCCTGCGCCGCGCCTACCGGGCCTACGACCGGGGGCGCACCGGCCTCGTCCCGGTCGACGCCTGCGTGGCCTTCGCCGAGGAGTGCCGGCCGGACTACCGCACGCTGCCCGAGTACCGGGCGCTCAGGCTGCGCCGGCGGATCGGCCCGAAGGCCATGCCCTATCTGCAGCCGCTGGTCTGGTCGGCCGTGGCCGAACGCGGCCGGGAGTGGCTGTGGTGGGAGTCGTGGAAGCGCCGCGGCCTGTGACGCACCGCCCGCTCACCTCACGGCGCCACCGGCAGCGGACCGGTGCGCCGGCGCCGGCCCGGGACGTGCGCCCGCCGGTTCATCAGGTACCGGTCGAGCCACAGCGCGCCCACGACCCCACCGGCCAGGCCCAGCAGCGCCGTGCCCGCAAGCCCCCGGCTCGGGGTGCCGCGCACCTCGGCGGCACTGGGGGAGACCAGCACGGAGGCCGTGATCCGCGCCCCGTCCGCGACCCCCTGGGCCTCCTGCACCTGCCCCACATGCCGGGCGTACACGTCGATGATCCGGCGTACGGACGCCACGGCGGTGTCCGCGTCGGAGGCCTGCGACTGCACCTGCAGCGACGGGATCAGATAGCGGGGCGTCGCACTGGTGCCGCTGTTGCGCGGCACGAGATGGTAGGTCCCCCGGACACCCGCGGCACGCAGCTCCCTCGTCCCGGCCGGCGACTGCAACTGCTGGATGACGCCGTAGGAGAGCACGGCGAGCGGCGGCTGCAGATTCGTGAACTGATTGGGCTGGTTGCGCGTCACCGGAGGCTTCAGCACGACCACCGCCGACCCCGTGAACTGCGGGGCGGGGCGCACCACCTGCCAGGCGCCGGCGGCCGTCAGCAGCAGCGCGGCCAGCAGCACGTACCAGCGGCGCAGCAGCGCGTCGGCGACGTTCCCGGGGGACATAGGAGATCCTTCCGTCACCCCCGATACTGGCAGGACGCGCGGCGTGATGCCACCGATTGGGGGGACGGTACGTGAGCCTTGGTGAGATCTGGGCCATCCTGCGCAGACGGTGGTACTTCATGGTGCCGTTCACGGTCCTCAGCCTGCTCGGCGGCGCCTATCTGTACGTGACCGTGCCGGTGTCCTACCAGTCGCAGAGCTCGGTCGCGCTGCTGGACTCCTCCGCGGTCGCCCGGCTGGCCCCGACCTTCGGCAACCCCATCTCCAACGCGGGCGGTTCGCTCATCGTCACCGCCGACGTGCTCATCCGCACCCTGCAGTCCGGCGACGCCGCGAAGGAGTTGCAGGGGCGGGGCGTCACCGATCCGTACACCGCGGGCTTCGCGCCCGAGAGCGAGAGCCCGCTGCTGTCCCTCAGCGTCACCGGAACCGACCGGGCGAAGGTGCTGCGGGAGACCAACACCCTGACCACGTTCGCCGGGGAGCAGCTCATCGCGCTGCAGGAGGCGGCCAAGGTGCCGCCGGCCTACCTCGTGCAGACGGCGCCCGTCGTACTGCCGCAGACACCGGTGGCGAAGTCCAAGAGCCGCTACCAGGACATCGCGGCCGTCGTCATCCTCGGCGTCGTCAGCGCGTTTCTGCTGTCGATCCTGATGGAGGGCGTCGCCGTGGTCCGCCGCCGGCGGCACACCGAGCCCCGCCCGAAGGAGGCCCGCACCCCGAGGCTGACCCGGGCCGGCCCGCTGGCCCGGCGCGTCGACGCCACGGCGATCCTCACCGTCTATCTGGCGCTGGCCTTCTTCATTCCGTCGAACCTGGCCCTGCCCGCGCTCGGCGGGGTCGGCACCCCCGCCAACGTCTTCGCACTGCTGGGCCTGTTGTGGTACCTCGCGACCTGGCTCGGCGGGCGCATCCTGCCCGCGCCGGGCACCCGGCTCGCCCGCGTCGCGATGTGCGTGCTCGGCGTGGCCGTCCTGCTGGCGTACATCGCCGACGCGATGCGCCAGAGCTCGCACCAGGAGGTCCTCGGCGCCGACCGCGGCCTCATCGGCTACCTGGTGTGGGTGTCGCTGGTGGTGCTCACCTCGGCCGCCGTGCAGGAACGCGGCCGGCTGGACGTGCTGCTGCGCCGGGTCGTGGTGTTCGCCTCCGTCGTCGCCGCGATCGGCTTCTACGACTTTTTCGCCGCCACCAACGTCGCCGACTCCCTGCACATCCCCGGACTGCAGACCAGCGTGGCCCAGGTGTCCGTCATGGACCGCGGCGCCTTCACCCGGCCCCGCTCCACCACCGCCCAGCCGCTCGAGTTCGCCGGTGTCCTCGCCATCCTGCTGCCCTTCGCGATCCAGCAGGCCTTCGACCCGGTCCGCCGCCGGCTGAGCGGGTGGCGCCGCTGGGCGCCCGTGGTGCTGCTGGCCGGGGCGCTGCCCCTGTCGGTGTCCCGGACCTCGATCATCGGGCTGCTGCTGGTGGCGCTGGTGATGGTGGTGCGCTGGAAGCCCGCCCGCCGCTGGGCCGCCATCGGCGTGCTGACGGCGTCCGTCGCCGTCTTCAAGGTCCTCGTCCCCGGGCTGATCGGCACCATCACCGGCCTGTTCGCCTCGTTCCTGTCCAACTCCGACAGCAGCACCCAGGCCCGTACCGTCAAGTACAGCGCGATCGTGCCCTATCTGAAGGAACACCCGCTGTTCGGGCGGGGCTTCGGCACCTTCACCCCGGACCTGTACTTCTTCACCGACAACCAGTACATGCTGGGCCTGGCGGAGATGGGCGTGGTCGGGCTGCTCGCGCTGCTCACCCTGTTCGTCACCGGCATCCACCAGGGCGGCGCCATCCGGCGCCTGGCCCGCACGGAGGCCGACCGGGAGCTGGGCCAGGCGTTCTTCGCCTCCTCGCTGGTAGCGCTCGTCATCAGCGCCACCTTCGACTCCCTCAGCTTCCCGATGTTCGCCGGCATGTTCTTCCTGCTGCTCGGGGCCGGAGGCAGCTGTCTGGGCTTCATCCGGCGCGAGGCCGCCGCCCCCGCCCCGCTCCCCGCACCCCCGGCCACCGCGCGAGCGGAGCGCAAAGAACTCGTGGAGTCCCGATGAGTCCCGTCGCCGTCGTCGTCGTCACCTGGAACAGCGCCGCGGTGCTCCCCGCGTTCCTCGCCGCCCTCCCGGACGGCATGGCCGGCCTGGACTGGCACCTCGTCGTCGCCGACAACGACTCCGCCGACGACACCGTCGACCTGGTGCGCACCCTCGCCCCCGAGGCCACCGTGGTGCAGACCGGCCGCAACGCCGGGTACGCCGCCGGCGTCAACGCCGCCCTGGCCGCCGCCGGGGACCACGGGGCCGTGCTGATCTGCAACCCCGACATCCGCATGCGGCAGGGCTGCGCCAAACGCCTCGTCGACAGCCTCGGCGGCGGCGTCGGCATCGCCGTACCCCTGCTGTACGAGGAGGGGCGCGACACCCCGCACCACTCGCTGCGGCGGGAGTCCAGCGTGCTGCGGGCCCTCGGCGAGGCGGTCATCGGCAACCGGCGGGCCGGGCGCTTCCCGCGCCTGAGCGAACTCGTCACCGACCCGGACGCCTACCGTCGGCCCACGCGCGCGGACTGGGCGACCGGCGCGCTCATGGCGCTGTCGGCCGACTGCCTCGCCGCGTGCGGTGGCTGGGACGAGTCGTTCTTCCTCTACTCGGAGGAGACCGAGTACTGCCTGCGGGCCCGCGACCTGGGCTACGCCACCCAGCTGGAGCCGACCGCCGAGGCCGTCCACCTGGGTGGCGACTCCCAGGTGTCGCCCCGGCTGTGGACCCTGCTGACGCTCAACCGCGTACGGCTGTACGGCCGCCGGCACGGGGCCGCGGCGACCGCGTGCTTCCGCGCCGCCGTGTTCCTGCGGGAGGCCTCGCGCGCCGCCCTCGGCCGCCGGGCCAGCCGCGCCGCCGCGACCGCCCTGCTCACGCCCGGGGCGCTGCGGGCCACGCCCGGACCCTGACGGTCAGCCGGACCACGTCGTGTAGAAGCTCTCCGGGTTCACCAGGTACCGCACGGTGGCGTGCGGCACGTGGCGCACCCGGTGGGCGCGGCTGTAGCGGTGGACCAGCTCCCAGTCCTCGCGGGGCAGCACCTCGGGTGTGCGCCGCAGCCGGCTGAAGTGCAGGGCGCGGGTGCGGCGGGCGACGAACGCGTTGGTGTCCAGGAAGGACGCGTGGGCGGCCCGGCGGCGGTCGAACGGCACCGACAGCACGTCCCGTTCGGTGCCGTCGGGCAGGACGCGGCGCAGCGCCGTGTACACGCCGTCGGGCCCCTGCGGGGACTGCAGCACCTCCAGTGCCCGCTCCAGGTGGTCCGGCTCCCACAGGTTGTCGTCGTCGAGGAACGCCACGTACCGCGAGTCGGTGAGGCGGATGCCGACGTTGCGCACGACACCGGCCACACCGGTGTTGCGGGCCAGGGAGACGGCGAACAGCCGCGGATCGGCGGGCAGGTTCGGGAGGCCGGCGCCGTCGTCGACCACGATCACGACCTGGTCGCGCACGGTCTGCGCGAGGGCCGAGCGGACCGCCGCCCGCAGCGCGTCCGGGCGGCGGTGGGTGGCGATCACGGTGGCGACCAGCGCGGCGGGCGGGGTGCCGGCGGCGGCCAGCCGGCGCACCTCGGCGGTCTCGAAACGGCGCAGCCGCAGCGCCGAGGGCGCCAGCAGCACCTTGTTGCGCAGCTCGAACAGGACCAGCCAGCCGAAGACGCGCTTGAGCAGCTCCCAGGGGGCGCGGGCGATCCGTCGCATGATCCTCTTCCTCAGCCGGCCGGCCTGGGGACGACCGGGGTGCCGTCGGAGAAGCGGTTGCCGCGCCAGACGTTGCCGGCGCCGCCCTCGTTCCAGGCGGTGACGGCGCCGTAGACGCCGGAGTTGCGGTGGTAGCGGCGGGAGAAGACGTTGTCCGTCACCGAGATCCCGGTCGCGCCCGGGCCGCCCCCGTACAGCGCGTACGCGCCGCCGGCCAGCAGGTTGCGTTCGACGACGACCTGCGAGACGTGGCCGGTGTCGGCGAACAGGCCGATCGCGGCGGACGCGCCCCGCTCCACCGGCACCGGGTTGAGCAGCGTGTTGTGCCGGATGACCAGCTTGCCCTGGTTGCCGCCGCCGCTGATCACCGCGTCGGTGTGCTGCCACTCGCCGCCGGTGTTGCGGAACGGCACCAGGTCGTGGACGTAGTTGTCGTGCAGATACCCCTGGCCCATGGACAGGGCGTTGCCGAACACCGAGATGTCGCACCAGCCGACCTCGACCGAGTTGGTGCCCATGTTGGACACGGCGTAGTCCACCCCGCCGTTGTCGGGTCCCTTGCCGGGGACGGCGGTGATGGTGCTGTGCAGGACCTTCAGGCCGCGGTAGCCGGGCCGCAGGTTGATCCCCCACCAGTTGGTGGAGGTGATCCGGGAGTCGACGATCGTCACGTCGTTGGCGTAGACGTCGAGCGAACCGGTGATGTCCCAGCCCTTGATGACCGTGCCGTCGGTCTTGATGCTGAGGTTGCCCGTGGAGTGCGGCGTGAGCGCGATGCGCGGGCCGGTGCCGCGCGCGTCGGGGAAGCCCTCCTCGCCGGGCGGCACCGGGCTCGCGGGCGCCGTGGGGCGCGGGGGGCCCTTGGCGTCCGGGGCGGCGCTGCTCGAGGAGCAGGCGGCGCACAGCAGCAGGGCCAGGCCGGCGAGCAGCAGGCGCAGCCTCGTCATACGGTCTCCGGGACGCGGGCGCCGAGCAGGAAGCCACGGCTGGGCAGGACGCACAGCACGTAGCATGCCAGGGCGGCGGTGCCGGTGACGCACACCGCGAGGACGCCGTCACCGAGGAGTCGCTTCGCGACGAGGAGCACGACGGTCATCACCGCGCCCCCGAGGAAGGGCCAGGCGCAGGCGCGGGCGACGGGCGCCAGGCCGATGCCGGCCCGGCCCAGGGCGTACAGGAACACCGGCACCACCAGCACGACGGCGACCAGCACATGCGCCTGGGAGACGCCGACGATGCCGTTCAGGCGGGCGCCGGCGATCAGGACCGGGACGAGGGCGACGACCCACAGGCCCTGGGTGAGGATCAGGGAGCGGCGCTGTCCGGCGGCGACGAGGCAGTCGTAGGCCAGTTCGCAGCCAATGCGGACCAGGCCGAGGGCCATCAGCCAGGGCAGCGCCGCCGCCGCCGGCACCCAGGTGTCGCCGTACACCAGGCGCACCACGGGGGCGGCGAGGCCGCCGAGCAGCACGCACAGCGGGACGGTGCCGGTGACCAGGACGCCCAGGGCGCGGCCGAACCCCTGAGCGAGGGCCTGCGGGGAGCCGGCGAGGCGGGAGAAGCCCGCGAAGGACACCCGCCGGGCCGCCTCGGAGATGATCCGCACCGGCCAGCCCGACATGTTGAACGCCAGCACGTAGAAGCCGAGCGAGACACCGCCCAGGGTGGAGCCGACGACCATGGTGTCCACGTTGACCACGGCGAGGGCGAGCAGGCTCGCCCCGGCCAGCGGCAGCCCGAACCGCAGCAGGGCGCGGGCCTGCGCCGGGTCCCAGCCGAACCGCAGCAGGCCCGGGGCGGCCAGGGCGCAGCCGGCCAGGGCGGCGACGTTCCCGGCGACCGCGCCCCAGGCGAAGCTCATCGCGCCGCCCCCGGCGAACGCCAGCGCCAGCGTGACGCCGGTGCTCAACACGAAGTTCAGCGCGTCGACGACCATCCGCCGGCCCTGCTGGAACTCCCGGGTGAGGACCCCGGCGGGCACCTGCGCGATGCCGTCGATCACCAGGCACAGGCACATCACGCGCAACACGCCCGTGGCGTCGGGGGAGTCGAGCAGCGTGGCCACCGCCGGCGCCGAGAGGAACAGCGCGGCGTACAGGATGCCGCTGGAGGCGGTGGCCAGGGTCAGCACGGTCGGCGCGAACCGGCGCGGGTCGCCCTCCCAGCGCACGATGGCCAGGCTCACGCCCAGTTCGTTCGCCGACAGCAGGACCAGCAGAACGGTCTGAGCGATGCCGTAGACGCCCCACTCGGTCGGGCCCAGGGCGAAACGCGCCAGCAGGATGCCGGTGGCGAAGTTGCCCAGGCGCATGACCACGGTGTTGATCAGGCTCCAGCGGGCCGCGGAACGGACCTTGCGGCCGAGCGAGGCGGCAGCGGGGGCACCGCCCGGTTCAGCGGTGATGCTGTCCGGTGTGCGGACGCTGTCGGTGCTCTCCATGCGCGGACTCCTCGTCGAGCGGCTCGGCGGCGGGCGCCACGGTCATCACGGACCGCCCGCCCCTCGGCTCCGCGGCGGACCTGTTCTCGGCGGACCGCGACCAGCTGGGCGAGGACCGCAGGGCCATCGTCTGCTCGGTGACCGGCTCCTCGGCCGCCGGTTCCGGGGCCGCCGGCTGCGCGGCCTCCTCCTCGCGCGCCGAGGGACGCGGCCGGCGGCGCGCCTCCACCCAGAAGACGGCGACCAGGCTGAGCACGAAGCCGAGGCCGCCGGCCATGACCATGTACTCCAGCCGCGTCTTGGTCTGCGCCACGGGGTCCTGCGGCGGCACGATGGTCGTCATCCGGATCATGGCCTTGGGCGCGACCGCCTGCTGCTTCTGGAACTGCTCCAGCCGCTCCTCGGCGTACGCCGTCAGGACGCGGTCCGAGGCGAGGACGCGCGCCTTGTCGGTGCCGGTGACGGTGAGCCACATCAGCGGGCCCTGCGCGTTGTCGGCGAGCTTCGCCTCGAACGTGCCGCTCGCGCCGCGCGACTTCAGCTCGCGCAGGGAGCCGTCGGAGTTCAGGTTGCGGGCCAGGCTGTCGGCCATGCCGGTGAGCGAGGTCTGGGTGCTGAGGAACGGGTTGCCGTCGTAGGCGACGGTGGCCTTCTGGGAGTTCAGCAGCACCACGGTGCTCTGCGACTGGTAGCTGACCGGCACCAGGAACGCCACGGCCACCGTCAGCGCGGCGGTCAGCAGCAGTCCGGGCAGCAGCACGTACCAGCGCCTGCGCATGACACGGAAGATCTCAGCCAGATCCATGGTGGTCCCCCCTCGCGACCCGACGTGCCCCGAGCATATGTGGCGAGCGGATCATAGGGGGAGCGTCCGGTCGGTCGGCCGCGGCCGGGTGGCCGCCGTGCCTCCCGTGAACAGCACCTCGGCGATACGGTCGCTCGCGCGGCCGTCCCACAGCGCGGGCCGGCGCGGCGCGGGCGAGGCGTCGAGGACGCCGTTCACCGTGGCCACGATCCGCGCGGGGTCCCGGCCGGCGAGCACGTTGGTGCCCTCCTCGACGGTGATGGGCCGCTCCGTGTTCTCCCGCAGGGTCACACACGGCACCCCGAGCGCCGTGGTCTCCTCCTGCACGCCCCCGGAGTCGGTCAGCACCAGCCGGGCGCCCTCCTGCAGCGCGAGGAAGTCCAGGTATCCGGCCGGTGGCACCAGCCGGACACCGCCGGGCACGCCGAGTTCCGCCAGCCGTCCGGCCGCACGCGGGTGCACCGGCAGGACGAGCGGGCAGCGGCCGGCGATCTCACCGAGCGCCTTCAGCAGCCCGGCGAGCACCTCCGGGTCGTCCACGTTGGCCGGGCGGTGCAGGGTCACCAGGCCGTACTCGCCGCGGGCCAGGCCGTGGCGGTCGAGGACGTCCCCGGCCCGCGCGCGGTCCAGGTTGGCCAGCAGCGTGTCGATCATGACGTTGCCGACCAGGTGGATCTGGTCCTCGCGGTAGCCCTCCGCCCGCAGGTTCTCCACGGCGTCCGGCGAGGGGGCCAGCAGATAGTCGCTGACCCGGTCGGTGGCGACCCGGTTGACCTCCTCCGGCATGCTCCAGTCACGGCTGCGCAGACCGGCCTCGACGTGCGCCAGCAGCGGCCCGGCCTTGGCGGTGACCAGGGCGCAGGCCAGCGTGGAGTTGATGTCCCCGACCACCACGACGACGTCCGGGGACACCTCCTGCAGCAGCGGCTCGAACGCGGTCATCACCCGCCCGGTCTGCTCGGCGTGGCTGCCGGAGCCGACGCCGAGGAAACGGTCGGGCGGGCGGATGCCGAGGTCGGCGAAGAACACGTCGTTCATGGCCGGGTCGTAGTGCTGGCCGGTGTGGACGAGGACGACCTCGGCACCCCGCCGCTCCAGGGCGTCCATCACCGGTTTGATCTTCATGTAGTTGGGTCGCGCCCCGGCGACGCAGACGACGCGCATGTCTCAGAGCACCTCGATCGTGGGGCCGGCCGCCAGCCGCCGGCGGCAGTCCAGGACGAACGGGGCGTACTCGGCGATCAGTTCGTAGTCGAAGGCGTCGTGGTCGGTGAGCAGCACCACCACGTCGGCGGCCGCCAGCTCCTGCGGCACCGGCTCGACGCGCACCAGCCGGTTGTCCACCGGCAGGTCCTCCACGACGTGCGGGTCCGCCGCCCGGACCTGCGCGCCCATGTCCAGCAGCAGCTGCGAGATGCGCAGCGCGGGCGACTCGCGGGCGTCGCCGGTGTTCTTCTTGTACGCCAGGCCCAGCAGCAGGATGCGTGAGCCGTTCACCGACCGGCGCCGCTGGTTGAACAGGTCGCCGATGCGCCGCGCCACGTACTCCGGCATGTGGCCGTTGATGTCGTTGGCCAGCTCCACGAACCGGAAGGACTGGCCCAGTTCGCGCTGCACCCGCCACGACAGGTAGGAGGGGTCGATGGGCAGGCAGTGGCCGCCGACGCCCGGCCCGGGGGTGAACTTCATGAAGCCGAACGGCTTGGTGGAGGCCGCGTCGATGGCCTGCCAGACGTCGATGCCCAGGTGGTGGGCGAACATCGCGATCTCGTTGACCAGCGCGATGTTCACGTGCCGGAAGGTGTTCTCCAGCAGCTTGGCGAGTTCGGCCTCCTTCGGCGAACTCACCGGCACGGTGGTGTCGACGAGCTGCCCGTAGAAGTCCCGCACCGCCTCCAGGGAGGCCGCGTCGACGCCGGAGACCACCTTCGGGGTCTCCTTGAAGCCCCAGACGGCGTTGCCCGGGTCGATGCGCTCCGGGCTGTAGCCGAGGTGGAAGTCGGCGCCCGCCGTCAGACCCGAGCCGTCCTCCAGGATCGGCGCGAACAGTTCCTCGGTGGTGCCGGGGTAGGTGGTCGACTCCAGGATCACCGTCGCCCCGGGCCGCAGATAGCGAGCGAGGGTGACCGCCGACTCCTTGATGTATCTCAGGTCGGGAGTGCCCTCGTGCAGCGGCGTCGGCACCGTCACCACGGCGACGTCGAAACCGCCGCAGTCGCGGGCCGAGTCGCTGGGGCGGTAGCTGCCGTCGTCCAGCGCGGCGCGGATCCGCTCGGAGGAGACATCCTCCACGAAGGACTCACCGGCCGCGAGGCTCTTGATCCGCCGGGTGTCGACGTCGTAGCCGATCACCTCGTGTCCGACCTCGGCGGCCCGGACGGCCAGCGGAAGCCCGACGTATCCCTGTCCGACCACGACGACGCGCATCAGTGACTCCTGTTCGCGGGAGCGGGCGACGGGGTGAGCCGGATGAACTCGCGCGCCGTCATGAGGAGGAAGGAGACATTGGTGGTGAGGTAGCGCCGGCCCAGGCGGCGCGGCTCCTGCAGCGCCCGGTAGAGCCACTCCAGGCCCCACCGCTGCCAGGCCCTCGGGGCGCGCTTGGTGACACCGGCGAGGATGTCGAAGGAGCCGCCGACGCCGTGCACGAGGCGGGCGCCGGTGCGGGCGCCGTGGGCTGCGGTGAAGATCTCCTTCTTCGGCGAGGTCATGCCGAGGAAGAGCATCTGGGCGCCGCTGCGGGCGATCGCGTCGGCGATCCCCTCCTGGTCGGCGTCGTCGAAGTAGCCGTGGCGGCTGCCGGCGACCTTCAGGCCGGGGAAGCGGTCGGCGACCCGGCGCAGCATCTCCTCCAGCACCTCCTGCCGGGCGCCGAGGAAGTACACGGACATGCCCGCCGTCTCCGCCTCGGCCAGCAGCCGCACGAACAGGTCTATGCCGGCGACCCGTTCGGGCAGCGGTGCGCGCAGGACGCGCCCGGCCCACACCACGGCCTGCCCGTCGGCGAGGACGAGGTCGCAGCCGCTCACGGCCCGCGCCAGACGCGGGTCGCGCCGCATGTTCACCAGCTTCGCGGCGTTGACCACGCCGATCTCCAGCCGGCGCTCCTCGCGCACCGCCCGAAGGCAGCGGTCCACGGTCTCGTCCATGGTCAGCGGGTCGAGTTCGATCCCGAACAGGGTGCGGCGCGCGCTCATATCCGGCCCCCCTGCCAGGCGTGCAGCATCCAGCCGAACTCGTACGGCCGGCACTCGCGGTCCACGGCGAGCGGACGGTACATGCGGTCCAGCGGCTTCAGCCGCAGCCCCGGCACGACCCGGGACCCGAGCCCCCGGGCGGCGCGCACGGCCTTCTTCGGGTCGCCGCGGAAGACCTTGCGCCAGGTGACGCCGAGCTCGTCGAGGATCATCGGCTCGCGGTGCGCGGAGCACGCCAGTTCGGGTACGTCCGTCATCCAGCGCAGACCCTTGCGGATCGCCGCGCCGTAGTCGCCACCGCCGGCGTCGGTGAGGTCGAACAGGGCCGTCGGCGCCATCGCGTGCTGGTGGACGCTGTAGACGGGGTAGCCCTCGATCACCCCGCCGGTGCGCGCGTCGTAGTGCCACCACCACTGCCCGCCCTCGCCCTGCAGCGCGCAGACACGGGCCGCGCACGCGTCCGCGGCGGCCAGCGCCTCCGGGTCGCCGTCCCCGCTCGCATGGGCCCGGGCGAGGGCCTGCAGCGGGTAGGTCTGGTCGGCGAAGCAGCTCACGTGCGCCCGGTACCAGGGCACCAGGCCGGGGCCGGTGGCGTGCGGGAACAGCGGGCTGTCGCCGACCCGGGCCCGCAGCAGGCGGTCGCGCGCGGCGGCCAGGCTGCGCTCCACGTCGACGGTGTCCCGGGCGGCGGCGAGCGCGGACAGCACCCACGCCGCCTCGACGGTGTACCGCGGCCGGCCGTCCTCGTCCAGGGCCTCGACCCGGGCGAGGGCGTCGGAGAGCTTCGGGTGCCCGGTCTCGGCGGCCGCCCAGGCGATGAGCGCCGCGTCGCCGAGGTTGGTCACCGCCGGCAGCGACTCGACCAGCAGCCCGGCGAACTCCTCGGCGGTGCGCCCGCCGAGCACCGCGCGCTGCCGGTCCTCGGACAGGAAACGGGCGCCCAGCACGGTGATCGCCGCGTACCTGGTGCTGATCCCGCGCCGCTCCAGGGTCCACGAGCCGTCGGGGCCCCGCAGTCCGGCCATGGTGAAGGCGAACGCCTCCCCGCCGGGCAGCAGCATCTTCGGAAGCCCCGACTCGGCCACGGCGAGCAGCCGTTGGGCGAGCGCGAGCAGCGGCGGCTCCTCATGGCCGAGCGCCGCGAGACGTGTGCTGGTCATCGTGTGGACACACCAACCCCCCTGTTGTGCACAGACTTGTGATCGCCGGGGCCCCGGGCCGCACGGCGGAAGGCAGACGTCGGAACGCGAGGCGTCGGCCGGACTCGAAAAACGGGACGTCAGGCGCCGGAGCCGCTCCCGCTCCTCGCCGCAGACACAGATGTCCTCACCCGGTACCCCCCCTGGGCGCTGGTTTGTGTGCTCACTGTGCCCGATCTCCACAGTTCGCCCACATGCTATGCCGGTGCATGTTCAAGCAACGGCGTTTTTGCGAGAATCAGAACGTCATATCTGCTCGAAAAGTTCGCCGTCCTTCTCGTCGTACCGCGCGCCCGTCTCCGGGCAGCGCCAGCCCCCCGGCTCGCCCTCCCGCTCGACCAGCCGCACACCGGCCCGGCCGACCCAGCCGATCCGCCGCGCCGGCACGCCCGCCACGAGCGCGAAGTCCGGCACGTCCCGCGTCACCACGGCGCCCGCCGCGACCAGCGCCCAGCGCCCCACGCGCACCGGCGCCACACACACCGAACGCGCCCCCAGCGACGCCCCCTCGCCCACCACCACGGCGACTGCCTCCCAGTCCCCGCCCCGCTTCAGCCGGCCCTCCGGGTCCACCGAACGCGGGAAGTAGTCGTTGGTCAGCACGGCCGCCGGCCCGACGAACACCCCGTCGCCGAGCACCGCGGGCTCGTACACCAAGGCGTAGTTCTGCAGCTTCACGTGGTCGCCGATCCGCACCCCCGGCCCGACGTACGCGCCCCGGCCGACGATGCAGCCGCTGCCCAGCCGCGCGTCCTCCCGTATCTGGGCCAGATCCCACACGGTCGTCCCGTCCCCGACCTCGGCCGCCTCGTCGACCTGCGCGGTCGGCTGGATTCTCACGCTCACGGTGGTGGACCTTTCTCGTCGGCAGGCTCGACGCGCCGCCGTTCCCGGCGCCGCACCGTGGGGGCCGGCGGGCGGGGTGAGGGGCGCGGTCGAGGGTGGCGTTCGTCCCCGGTCGGCGTGGTGACCGGACGCTCGGTGGTCCGGGCCCGGCCGGCGGACGGCATGAAGAGCCGGGGGCTCGAGGTCGTGTGATCGTTGCCTCGCTGAAAGTACCGCCCCCGGCTCCGTCGAACCAGACCCGAACCCGGCCAGTGAGCCCGAAGCCCTCCGGGCGCGCGCTCCGGCGCGCAGCCGACACGGCACGGGGGAGGGCCGACTCCGGCCACGGACGGGCCTGTTCAGGCCGGGCAGTCCGTCTCCGCGACGGCGGTGCCCCAGCGGATCATCAGGTAGTGGGAGCCGCCGATCTCCGCAACGGCGTAGCGGGAGTACGGCCAGGCGCTTCCCGCGCTCTCCCGTTCCCGTACCAGGGCCCGGCACGCCTCCTGGGCGGCGAGGCCGGCCCAGGCCTCGACCTGCTGCTCGTTCCACTCCACGTAGTCCGACCACACGTACATCACGGAGTCGGCCGGGTCGAAACCCACCTTGATCGTCTCATTGCCGAGGACACGGTCGGTGCCGAGCGTCGGGCGCATCCCGTTGGTTGCCGTGATGATCCTCCGGGCGGCGCCGTCCGCGACGCGGATCTCCGCGTTGTCGGTGCTGGGGATCATCGCCTGTCCCAGGCCGTCCTCGTCCGGCTGCCAGTCCTGGGTACCGGCCGTCTCCTGTCCGGCGCCGTCCTCGGCGGCCGTCCGGCAGCCGGCACCGGTGACGAAGTCGTCCTGCCACGTCACCTGAGCGGCACCCCCCTGCTCCTGCCGCACCATCGCGTAGCGGGGCGTCAGGTGGCCGTCGGGGTGGGCTCGGGGTGGCGGTCGTGGTGGAGGAGGCGGAGTTCGGACAGGGCGGCCGCGGCGCAGAGCAGGGCCGCCGGCAGGGGGATCCGGTGCGGGGCGACGTGGTCCAGGAGGAGGCCGCCGGTCGCGCCGCCGAGGGCCGCGCCGACGTAGATGACCGAGCTGTTCAGGGACACCGCCAGGGCGCCCGCGGGTCCGCCCAGGCGGAGCAGGCGGTGCTGCTGGGGCGCCGCGTACATCCAGCCGGCGACGCCCCACAGGGCCATCGCGATCAGCGCCCCCGGGAACGTCGCGGCCAGCCGCGGCATCGCGAGGAAGGTGACGGCCATCCCGGTGACCGAGACCAGCACGAGCCGGCGGCCCGCCGGACGGTCCAGGTACGCGCCGGCGACGGCGTTGCCGGCCAGGCCGCCGACGCCGAAGACGAAGAGCAGCACCGCCAGCCGTGTGCCGTCGCCGCCCGTCGCCCCGGCGAACACCGCGGAGGCGTAGGTCAGCACCGAGTACTCCGCGATCACCGCGAACACCGTCACCGTCAGCACCATCCGCACCGCCGGCCCGCGCAGCGCGGCCAGCCGCTCCCGCGGCGAGGCGGCGGCGCGCTCACTGCGCACGCCGCGCAGCCCCGCCGCGAGCGGCACGGCCACCGCCGCCGTCGCCGCCGCGAGGCCCAGGAGCGTGGGACGCCAGCCGAAGGAGTCCGCCGCCCAGGTGCCGCAGGGCACGCCCACCACCGAGCCCATCACCAGGCCGGTGGTGACCAGCGCGAGCGCCTTGCCCGAACGGCCCCGCGGGGCGAGGGAGGCCGCCAGGGAGCACGCGTGCGGGGTGAACTGGCTCGCCCCGGCCGCCACCAGCAGCCGCCCGGCCATCGCCGTCGTCAGCGAACCGGCGACCGCGCACAGCAGGTTGCCGAGCGCCACGGCGACCAGGGCGGCGGTCAGCCCGGTGCGCGGCGACCGGCGGCCCAGCGGCACCGCGAGCAGCGGGCCGAGGACGGCGTACCCGACGGAGAACACCGTCATCAGCTGCCCCGCCGCCGACAGCGACACGTCGAGCGACGCGCCGATCTGGGGCAGCATCCCGGCGATGACGAACACGTCGGTGCCGATGAGGAAGGTTCCCATGGCCAGCAGGAGAAGCGTCATGTCCGGGTCCTGGTCCGTGAGGGCGCCGTCGTGTCGGTGACGTGGGTGAGCGCGGTGCGCACCGCCTCCACGACCGGCGGGGGAAAGCCGTGCAGATAGAAGTGGCCCCCGGCGAAGTGCCGGGTGCGGAACGCCGCGGTGGTGTGCTCGGCCCAGGCCTCGACGTCGGCACCGGCGAGTTCGTCGTCCCGGCCCGCCCACGCGGTGATCGCGCAGGACAGCAGCGAGGGGCAGCTTCCCGGCCGGTACGCCGTGGCCGCGCGCACGTCGCCGCGCAGCGCCGGCAGGATCATCGCCCGCAGCTCGGGGTGGGCCCAGACCGCCGGGTCGGTGCCGCCGAGCGCCAGCAGCGCCTCCAGCGCGGCCTCGTCGTCGCCGTCCGGCAGGCACCGCGCCGGCCTCCGGTACGGCGCCTGCATCCCGGAGACGATCAGTCCCGCGGGCGCGGCGCCGTGGCGGTGCTCCAGCCGGGCCGCCGTCTCGAAGGCGACCAGCGCGCCCATGCTGTGCCCGAACAGCACCGGTGCCGGGCCCGAGGGGGCCTCGGCGAGCAGCCGCGCGATCTCGTCCGCGAGCAGCGTGACGTCCTCCACGACGGGCTCGGCGCAGCGGTCCTGACGCCCCGGGTACTGCACGGCCATCGTGCGCACGCCGGGGGCGAGCGCCGCGGACAGCGGGAAGTACAGGCCCGCGGTGCCGCCCGCGTGGGGGAAGCACACCAGGGGGCGGGCCCCCTCGCGGGCGTCGTGGAAGACACGCAGCCAGGCGTCGCGTTCGCGCGGCCCGGTGGGCTCGGCAGGGTCGGTCATGCGGCGGTCCGTTCCGTGATCAGCGCGGTGAGCGCGTCCACCGTCGGCGCCCGCAGGAACTCCTGCACCGACACCTCGACGCGCAGGCGCCGGTGCAGGCGGGTGACGACCAGCGCCGCGGACAGCGAGGTGCCGCCCAGGTCCATGAAGTGCCGGTCCGGCGGTACGTCGGTGACGCCGAGCACCGTCGACCAGACCGCGGCGACGGCCGCCCGTACATCGCCGGTCGCGGGGTCGGGGTGCTGGGCCGTGTCGTGGCCCGCCGCGTGGGGGGCGGGAAGGCGGCGGCGGTCGACCTTCCCGTTCGGGGAGAGCGGCAACTCCGGTGTGAGGACGACGTGCTGCGGCACCAGGTAGGCGGGCAGCAGCCCGGCGGCATGGGCGCGCAGTTCCTCCGCCGAGGGGCGGTGGCCGGGCGCGGGCACCACGTGGGCGACCAGCCGGCGTTCCTCGCCGTCCGGCGGCGTCCAGCCCACCACGGCGCACTCCCGCACCCCCGGGTGGCGCAGCAGCGCCGCCTCGACGTCGCCCGGCTCCACCCGGTACCCGCGGATCTTCAACTGGCCGTCCGTGCGCCCCAGATACTCCAGCACCCCGTCGGGCCGCCGCCGTACCAGGTCGCCGGTGCGGTAGGCGCGTACGGTCCGCCCGCCGATCCGCAGGGGCCGGAAGCGCCGCGCCGTCTGCTCCGGGTCGCGCACATACCCGTGGGCGAGCGCCACCCCGGCCAGCCACAGCTCACCGCCCTCCTCGCCGGGCGCGACATGCGCCGTGACGCCCGGCAGCGGCCGCCCGATGGGCGGAAGGTCCGGCCACGAGTGCGGCGGGCCGGTGAGGGTGTGGGCCACGGCGACATGGGTCTCCGCCGGGCCGTAGTGGTTGTGCAGCCGCGCGGCCGGCAGTCGTCCGAACAACTCCCGGACGGCCGGCGTGATGTGCAGCGCCTCCCCGGCCACCGCCACCTCGCGCAGCGCGCCGGGAAGGATGCCGAACTCACCCGTCAGGTCCGCCAGCCGGCGCAGCGCCACCGGCGGCAGGAAGACCCGCTGGATTCCCCATTCCCGGCACAGGCTCCACACCCGTTGCAGGTCGACCCGTTCGGCCTCCGACGGCGCGTAGAGGCAGCCGCCGCTGCACCACGCCGTGAACACCTCCTGCACGAACACGTCGAAGCCGAGCGGCGCGAACAGCAGGGTGCGCAGCGGCTCCGCCGACGTGGAAGCCAGCGTCCAGGCGATGAGGTTGTCCAGGCAGCGGTGCGGCAGGGAGATGGCCTTCGGCACGCCGGTGGAGCCCGAGGTGAAGACCAGATAGGCGGGGTCCGCACCGTCCGGGTCCGGCACACCGGCCGGCGCGGCCACGGGAGCGGGGTCCGCCTCCAGGGGAAGGAGGACCGGACCGTCCGGCATCACAGGAGGCCGCACCCCCGCCGCCACCAGCGCGAACCGGGCGTGGCTGCGCCGCCACATGAGCGCCGCTCGGTCCGGCGGATAGTCCGGGTCCACGACACAGAAGGCGCCGCCCGCCCGCAGCACCCCGAGGACGGCCACGCCGAGGGCCACGCTCCGGGGCGCCTGGACCAGCACGGCGTCTCCGGGACGCACCCCCTGCTGCCGCAGCCGAGCGGCCAACGCGGCAGAACGCCGGTCGAGTTCGTCGTAGTCGAGCCGGCCGTCGGGCGCGACGAGCGCGGCCGTGTGCGGACGGCGCCTCACCTGCGCGGCGATCAACTCCAGGACACGCTGGGGCACCGCCCTGATCCCTCCTGCGCGTACGGCTCCCGCGGCAGGCCGAGCGCGTCGAGGACGGCCGCGCGGGCCTCCTCCGAGCGCAGCAGCTCGAACCGGTCGCAGGGCAGCCGCAGTTCGGCGCGCCGCCCGGCGTCCCGGGCGATCCCGGACGGCACGGCGTCGGCGGAGGTCAGGCACAGCACCTCGCCCGGCCAGCCGGACGTGCGCGCGTGCCGGGCCGCCACCAGGTGGCACAGCCAGTCCGTGTACGCCCCCACCAGGTGGGTCGCGCTCGCCGTCACCTCGGCCTCGTCGGCGCCCGCCTCCCGCAGCGCCGCGCGGGCCAGCCGCGCCAGTTCCCCGGTGAGTGCGTCGACGAAGCGCTGCGGGTCGTCGGCCAACGTCGCCGCCGCCCTGTCCCCGACCGGATCCGCCTGCCCGTCCGGGGGGATGCCGAGACCGGCGAGCCGGGCGCGGTAGTCGGCCGTCACCGTGTCCCAGGACGTGGTCTCGGGATCGAACAGCACGATCAGGGGCGGTGGCCCGCCCAGGGCGGCGGCGACCTCGAAGGCGAGCGGCGCCGACGCGCAGTAGGCCGCGATCGCGGCGACGGGCCCCGGCTGCGGCGGCAGGCCCGCCAGCAGCCGCGCCGCGTACGCCGCCCCGCTCACCGCCCGCGGGAGCGGAGCGCGCAGCAGTTCGTGCACGCGGACACCGTGCCGGTCCAGGCCGAGTTCGTCGATCCGGGCCTCCTTGCGGAAGCCGGGATAGTCCAGGGTGAGCACCACGGGGCCATCGGTCCGGTGCATCGAGGGGGTCCTTTCGCCGCTCATCGCCGGGGCTCGCCGACGAGGCCGGACAGGGTGCGCAGTTGGGCGGTCATCAGGTCGTGCACGTCGTCGACGAGGTCCTTCATCGACGCGAGCTGCCGGCCGGCGACTTCGGTGAGGGGGTGGGGCGCGGTCGGCCGCTCGGAGGCGGCGCGGGCCTGCCCCACCGGCTCCGTCGCTTCCGACCCCTGCCCCGCCGGCGCCGTCGTCGCCTCGGCCAACGGCTCCGTGGACACCGCAGCCGTCGCTTCCGACCCCTGCCCCGCCGGCGCCGTCGTCGCCTCCGCCAACGGCTCCATGGGCACCGCAGCCGTCGTCTCCGCCCCCGTCAGCCGCGGCAGTTCCGGCGTCGCGTGCCGGACGCGGCGGAACGGGTAGCCGGGCAGCCGGACCCGGCCGCCGTCCACGCCCACGGCCCGCCAGTCGAGGTCGCGGCCCCGGCGATACAGCGCCGCCAGCGCCTCGTGCAGCGCGCCGAGCCCGCCGGCCTCCCGCGTCAGGCTCGCCGTCCAGTGACTGTCCGGCAGCGTCCGCGCGGCCAGCGCCGTCAGCACCTCGCTCGGCCCGAGTTCGAGGAAGTCGCCGTACCCCAGCGCGTGGACGGCGGTCAGCGTCCGGTGGAACAGCACGGGCCGGCGCGCCTGCCGGACCAGGTGCTCCGCGTCCACCAGGGAACCGGCCGGGAGGATCTCGCCCCGGGCGCTGTCGCCGCACGGGATGCGCAGCGGAGCGAACGCGACGGACTCGGCGGCCTCGCGCAGCGCGGGCAGCACCGGGTCGAGCAGCGCGGAGTGGAAGGCCCTGGCCACGCCGAGCGGACGGCAGGCGATGCCCTGGGCGGACAGGGCAGCCTGCGCGCGGTCGACGGCGTCGGGCGTGCCCGAGAGCACCAGCGAGGTCGGTCCGTTGACCGCGGCCGTCTCCACCGGCAGCCCGGCGCACGTCGCCAGGACGGTCTCGGCGTCGCCCTCCACGGCCAGCATGCGGCCCGGCGCCGCGGCGTCCATCAGCCGGCCCCGGGCGAGGATGAACCGCAGTCCGTCGGCGAGGGGGAAGGCGCCCGCCGCGCAGAGGGCGGCGATCTCACCCAGGCTGTGCCCGAGCACGCACTCGGGCTCGACCCCGAACTCACGCCACAGCCGCACCAGCGCCATCTGCAGCGCGAACTGCGCGGCCTGTGCGACCGGCCCCGCCACGTCCGCACCGCCGGAGGGCGGCGTCAGCAGGACGTCCAGCAGGCTGCCGGACTCCTCCTGCCGGTGGATCTCCTCGCAGGCGTCCAGGACCTCCCGTACGACGGTGTGGTGCCGGTACAGCTCGCCCGCCGTGCCGGCGACCGTCTGGCCCTGCCCGGAGAAGGCGAAGGCGATCGGGCCGGGGGCGGCCGGCGGCTCGACGTCCGGCGTGCGCAGGAACCGGTCGAGGGCGTCGGCCAGTTCGCCGGCGGTACGGCCGTGCACCACCGCGCGGTGGGCGTGGTGCGTGCGGCCGAGCGCCAGGGTGGTGTGGATGCCGGCGGCACCGAGCCCGGGCCGCGCCCTCAGCTCGTTGCGCAGCCGCGCGGCGACCTCGTACAGCTCGGCCTCGGACCGCGCGCTCAACGGCACCGGAAGGGGATGAGCCGGGTCCGGCCGGCGGGCCGGTGCGGGCGGTTCCTCCAGCACGACGTGCGCGTTGGTGCCGCCGAAGCCGAGCGCGCTGACCGCGCCCCGGCGCGGGACCCCCTCCGGCGTCCGCCACTCCTCGGCCTCGGTGGCCAGGCGGAAGGGGCTGGTGTCCCAGGGCAGCCCCGGATGGGGCCGCGTCACGTTCACGGTGGGCACGAGGGTGCGGTGGCGCAGCATCAGCACCGTCTTGACCAGCCCCGCCATCCCGGCACAGGTGTCCAGGTGCCCGATGCCGGGCTTCACCGAGCCGAGCGCGCAGTGGCCGGTGCGGCCGTGCCGCGACCGGTACGCCCGCGACAGCGCCTCGAACTCGACCCGGTCGCCGAGATCGGTGCCGGTGCCATGGGCCTCCACGTGCCCGACGGAGTCCGCGTCGACGCCCGCGCGGGCCAGCGCCAGACGGGCGGCCTCCGTGTGGCCGCGCACGCCGGGCGCCGTGAAGCCGGCCTTCGCGGCACCGTCGTTGTTCACCGCGGAACCGAGGATCACGGCGTGGATCTCGTCCCCGTCCGCGAGGGCCGCATCCAGCCGCTTCAGCAGGACGACGGCGACACCGTTGCCGCCGACGGTGCCGTCCGAGGCGGCGTCGAAGGCGCGGCACATCCCGCTCGGCGACAGGATGAACTCCGGGTCGTGCGCGTACGCGACCTCCTGCGGCAGGTGCACGGCCGCCGCCCCGGCGAGCGCCAGGTCGTTCTCGCCGGACAGCAGGGACTGGGCCGCCAGGTGGACCGCGACCAGCCCGGTCGAGCAGGCGCTCTGCACGGCGACGGCCGCGCCGGTCAGCCCCAGCCGGTAGGCGACCCGGGTGGCGAGGAAGTCCTGCTGGGCGCCGATCAGCGCCTGCATGTCCTCCATGACGTTCGCCGACGACGCGGCACCACCCCTGCCGTGCCGCGCGAAGTAGGGCAGCCGGGGGCCGTACAGGTTCATCCCGCCGCCCGCGTACACCCCGATCCGGCGGCCGTGGGCCTGCCCCGCGTACCCGCCGTCCTCCAGCGCGTGGGCGCAGCACTCCAGGAACAGCCGGTGCGCGGGATCGGTGAGCGCCGCCTCCCGCGGGCTCATGCCGAAGTAGTCCGCGTCGAAGCAGTCGACGTCGTCGAGGACCCCCGCCGCCCGCACCCGCCCGTCGCCGGTCCCCTCCTGTCCACCGACCCGCCCGGCGCCGAACACCCGCACGCTGCTCCTGCCCGCGCGCAGATTCGCCCAGAACGCGGCCACGTCCGGCGCGCCGGGCAGCCGCACCGCCATGCCGATGACGGCGATCCGCCCGTCGCCGGCCGCCGGGGCACGCCCGGTACCGTGCGGCTCGTCCGTCGCGGAGGAGGGGCCGCTCACGCCGGACCCCGCGGAGGCGAGTCCTGCCAGGTGCGCGGCCAGCGCGGCGACGCTGGGGTGTTCGAACAGGGCGGCGTCGGGCAGGCTCCGGCCGAGGCCGGCCTCCAGACGCACCCTGACCCGCGCCAGCGACAGCGACGTCAGCCCCAGGTCGAGGAAGGAGGCCTGCGGGTCGGCCGGGGCGCCGAGCACCTCCTCGACGGCGGCACCGATCCGCTCCCGCAGCTCCCGCTCACCGGGCGCGCTCATGCCCGTACCCCCTTGTCCCGCAGAGCGGTCAGCCGGGCCGCGACACCCCGGATCGTCGGCGCGGCGAAGAAGTCGGACACGGGCAGGCGCTGCCCCAGCTCCGTGTAGAGGCGCTCCAGCAGACGCACCGCCGACAGGGAGTTGCCCCCGACGTCGAAGAAGGAGCGGTCCGGGTCGATCGGGTCGACGCCCAGCTCGACCGCCCAGAGCTTGTGCACGGTGCGCTCCAGCTCGCTCAGCGCGAAGTCCGCGGCAACGGGCGCCGGTTCGGCCCGCAGGGTGAGCAGCCGGTCCCGCGCCAGCTTGCCGGTCGGGCCGTACGGGATGCGGTCCAGGCGCACCCAGGACTGCGGCACGAGGTAGTGCGGGAGCATCGCTGTCAGCCGCGCCCGCAGCGGCGCGCTCCAGTCGGCGTCCGCCTCGGGCGCGGCCGACAGCACCACGAAGGCGGCGAGTTCCATGTCACCGGACTCGTCGGGCCGGGCCAGGACCACGGCCTCGCGCACCCCGTCCAGACGGCCCAGCGCCCACTGCGCCTCCTCGGGTTCCACCCGGTAGCCGCGGATCTTCACCTGGTCGTCCATGCGGCCGAGGTATTCGAGGACCCCGTCGGCCCGCCAGCGCACCAGGTCCCCGCTGCGATACCACCTGCCACCCGCGTCCGGCGCGCGGAAGAAGCCGCGCTCGGTGGCCTCGGGGTTGCCGTGATAGCCGTGCGAGACGGCGACCCCGCCGATGAGGAGCTGGCCCGGGACACCGATCGGCACCGGCCGGTCCGCCGCGTCGGTCACGGCGAGCTCCACGTTGTCGACGGGCCGGCCGATCGGCACCACCGTCTCGGTCGCCGGGTCGACGCGGTGCGAGGTCACCACGACGGACGTCTCCGTCGGCCCGTACTGGTTGTACAGCGTCAGGCCGGGGCACCGGTCGGCGAGGTCGCGCAGCTCCGGGGTGAGGGTCAGCTTCTCCCCGCCGATCAGCAGCTGCCGCAGGGACGGCACCGAACCCAGCTCCCGCGCCAGGTACTTCAGCGGCGTGTACGGCACGCTCATGCGCTGCACCTCGTAGGCGCGCAGCCGGTCGGCGACCGCCGCCGGGTCGTAGCGGGTCTCGTCGTCGACGGTGATGAGCGCCTGCCCGGAGGCGAGCGTGGAGAAGATCTCCTGCACGCTCACGTCGAAGCCCGCCGACGCCCACTGCACGGTGCGCAGCGCGCCGAGGGTGCGCAGCTGCCAGCGGACGAGGTTCACCGGGCCGCGGTGCGGGACGGCCACGGGCTTGGGCCGGCCCGTCGAACCCGAGGTGTAGATCAGGTACGCGGTGTCCTCGGGGTCCACCTCGCGCCCGAGCGGACCGTCGTCGCCGCCCGCGGGGACGTCGTCCAGCCACTGCACCGGGCAGGGCAGCTCCCCGGCCGTGTCGCCGTCGGCCTCCCGGTCGGCGACGACCAGCCGGGCGCCGCTGTCCGCCAGCATGAACGCGCGGCGCTCGGCGGGCAGCGCGCGGTCCACCGGGACGTAGGCGGCACCGCACTTGAGGACGGCCAGGACGGCCGTCACCAGACCCGGGCCGCGGGGCACGCAGACGGCGGCCTGCTCGCCCCGCTCCAGGCCCCGCGCGGCCAGCCGCCGGGCCAGACGGTTCGCCGCGGCGTCCAGCTCGGCGTAGGTGAGCGGTTCGCCCACCCCGGCGAGCGCGAGGGCGTCCGGGGTGCGGGCCGCCTGCTCCTCGAACAGGCCGTGCAGCGTGGCCGGTTCCTCCTCGGTGCGCTCGCCCTGGAAGCGCGCGAGATCCCGCTCGTCCCGCGCGGTGAGGGCCGGCAGGGCGGACAGCGCGGTGCCGGGGGAGTCCACCGCGCCGCGCAGCAGCAGCTCGACGTACTCCATGATCCGCCGCACCGTCGACGCGTCGAACAGGGCGGCGTCGTACTCCACGGTGCAGCGGACGCCGGCCGTGTGGTCGGTGAAGTAGAAGGTCAGCGGGAACGGCGCCTGGGCGCGCGGGACGTCCAGGAACCGGGCGGACAGCCCCGTCCCGGCGAAGACGGGGCCCTGGTCCTCCTCGTACTCGACCATGACCGGGAACAACGGATGGGCGCCGTTGCCGCGGTCCGGGTTCACGGCCTGGACGATCTCGTCGAACGGGACACCCTTGTGGTCCATGGCCGCCGCCGTGCGGGCCTTGACGCGGTGCAGCAGCTCGGCGAAGCCGATGCCGCCGGACAGGTCGAGGCGCAGCGGCACCGTCCCGACGAACATGCCGACCACGTCCTCGGCGCCCTCCGGCCGGTTGCTGACCGCCGTGCCGATCACCACGTCGTCCTGGGCGGCGAACCGGCCGAGCACCGCGGCCACCGCGCCGAGCAGCGCCATGAACGGCGTGCAGCCCTCCGCGCGGGCGACACCGTGGACCGCGTCGCGCAGCTCGCCGCCGACCTCGTGGACCAGCGTGGCCCCGCGCACCGTGTGCCCCGCCGAGCGCGGCCGGTCGGTGGGCAGGTCGAGCGGCACCGCGTCGGCCAACTCCCGCTTCCAGTACGCCAGTCCGTCCGCCGTGCCGCTCTCCTGCGCCGCGACGGGCAGGCGGGGCAGTTCCGGCAGGCCGGCCGAGTCGCCCGGGCGGGCGCGGTAGTACGCGGCGAGGTCCCGGCACAGGACGCGGGTCGACAGGGCGTCCAGCACGATGTGGTGCGCCACGAGGTGGAGCAGATGCCGTCCGTCGGCGAGCCGGCCGATCCGGGCGCGCAGCAGCGGCCCTGCGGCGAGGTCGAAGTCGGCCTCGTCCTCCAGGTCCCGCAGCCGCAGCAGCGCGATCTCGTCGTCGAGGCCGGACACGTCCGTCACCGGGCAGTCCACGTCCACGGTGTCCAGGACGACCTGCTCCAGCCGGCCGGACCTCTCCCGGAAGACGGTGCGCAGCTGGGGGTGGCGCTCCACCACCCGCCGCAGGGCGGCGCGCAGCGCGTCGGTGTCGAGCGGCCCCTCGATGAGCAGGGCCTTGGGCTCGTAGTAGGTGTGGCTGCCGGGGTGCATCCGGTCCAGCAGCCACATCCGCCGCTGCAGCGGGGTCGCGGGGGCGGTGAACACGGAGGAGCCGGCGGGAGCCGAATCCGCGCCGGCGGGGGACGTGCCGGCGGGAGCCGAAGCCGCGCAGGCGGGGGACGTGCCGGCAGGGACCGGAAGGGCCCCGGCGGGACGCGAGACGGCGTCGGTGCGGGGCGCGGTGGCCGCGAGGCGCAGCCGGTCCAGCTCG
Source organism: Streptomyces sp. NPDC014801 (assembly GCF_043082085.1). NCBI lineage: Bacteria > Bacillati > Actinomycetota > Actinomycetes > Kitasatosporales > Streptomycetaceae > Streptomyces > Streptomyces sp. NPDC014801. Next base: position 619,024 of record NZ_JBIBXG010000003.1, read on the forward strand.
GGCAGGCCGCCCAGCATGAGGTCCGGCGCCACGCCGAAGTCGACGAAGCAGCCGATCTCGTCCGCGCCCGCCGCCGTCAGCGAGTCGAGGACGGGCCGCACGTCGTCGGCGCTGCCGATCAGCGCACGGGTCGCGCAGTAGCGCTCGTAGGCCAGGTCCAGGACGTAGTCCAGGTCGTCCGGATCGGTGGCCCGCAGGTCGACGTCGATGCCGAGGCTGTTGGCCGCGTTGTCGAACAGGTCGATCGAGGAGCGCAGATAGTCGCAGAACGGCTTCCGCGCCTCCTGCCGGGCGCGTGCGCCGTCCGGGCCGAGGTAGGTGTGCACCAGCACCACCACGCGCCCGGCCGCCGGGTCGAGGCCGTGCGCCGCGCGGGCGGCACGGTAGCGGGCGATGTTCGCGGCGAGGTCCTCGACGCTCTGGGCCATGAGGTTGGTGACGACGCCGAGCCCGGCCCGCGCGGCCCGTTCGTAACTCTCCGGGTTGGACAGCACGGCCGTGAACAGCGGTACGTCGTCGCCCTGCACGGGCCGGGGATGCAGGCTCACCTCGACCGGGCGTCCGTCGCCCGAGGTGAGCGTGACCGCATCGCCGGACCACAGGCGGCGGAACGTCTCCAGGTGGTCGTAGAGCACGTCCCGCTGGCGGCCGTAGTTCTCCGGTGCGAGGACGAAGTCGGTGGCGTGCCAGCCACTGGCGAAGCCGAGACCGACCCGGCCGCCGGACAGGTTGTCCACGACCGCCCACTCCTCGGCCACCCGCACCGGGTGGTGCAGGGGGAGCACCACGGATCCCGCGTGCAGCCGGATGCGGGAGGTCTGCGTGGCCAGCGCGCTCGCCAGGACGGACGGGCTCGGGAAGAGCGCGCCGAAGGAGTGGAAGTGCCGCTCGGGCAGCCACACCGCGTGGAATCCCTTGTCGTCGGCGTACTGCGCGGCTTGCAGCAAATGCCGGTAGGCGGCGGCGGTGTCGGGCCCGGGGTAGTCGCCGAAGAAGTAGAGGCTGAAGTCGGGGGAGGGGCGCGGCGCCGGCCAGGGTGGGGTGGGCGTCGCGGACGAGGCGGGCTGCGGGGCCGCCGGGCGCGAGTCCGCGGTGCGCTGCGCGGCCGGGGCGGGGTGTACGGCCACGGGGGCCTCCGGCGTCCGGTCCGTGCGGGGCGCGGGGCTCGGGTGGACCGGGGCCGACGCCGTCGCGGGTGCCACCGCCGGGGTGCCGGCAGGGCGTTGCCCGGCCGGGCCGCCCCGCAGCGCCCCGAGCGTCCGGAGCTGCTCGGCCGTCAGTTCGCCGAAGCGGGTCAGCATCGTGCCGGCCAGGTCCAGCTGCTCGGCGAAGAGGGCGAGCGCCGCCTCATAGGCACCGGCGGGCGACGACCCCGGCGGGACCTGGGCGGACGGGACCGGCGGCGCGTCGGTGGGCGGGACCGGCGGCCCGTCGGCGGGGGCGGCCGATGGCGTCGGCGTGGCCGTCCGCGTGGGCGCGACCGACGGCGCGGGCAGGACCGACGGTGTGGGCGGGGCCGGCGCCGCGGCCGGCGGCGCGGCGGCCGGCGCCGGACTCGGATCCGCCGCGAGGGACGCGGCCGGCGTCGGCGCCGGGGCGGAGACCGGGCGCTCCGCCGCGCGGGCGCTCACCAGCTCCGCCAGCTTCCCCGGGGTGTCCGCGTCCGTGAAGAGCTCGCGCACGGAGACGTTCACGCCGTACTCCGACCGCACGGCCCGGGCCAGCGCCATGAGCGACAGCGAGTCCGCCCCCGCGGCGACGAACGAGCGGCCGGGGTCGAGCCGGCCGGCCGCGACGGTCAGCCGGTCCGAGACAAAGCCCAGCACCTCACCTGCGGTTACGGTCACCGCTGCTCCAATCCACGTGCCTGCGTTGCGTTGAGAGAACGGAAACGGGCAGGGGCTTCAGGACCCGCGCCGCCAGAAGACGCCCAGACCGTCGATGTCCTGGATCGGGTCCTCGACCCCGAACTTCTGCCGCCAGTCGTGGACGGCCTCGGCGCACACGGGGATGTGGTAGTCGTCCACGATCACGAACCCGCCCGGCGAGAGCTTGGGATACAGATGGACCAGGGTGTCCCACGTCGACTCGTACAGATCGCTGTCCAGGCGCAGGACGGCGAGACGGTCGACCGGGGCGGAGGGCAGGGTGTCGCGGAACCAGCCGGGCAGGAACCGCACCTGGTCGTCCAGCAGGTCGTACCGCTGGAAGTTGCGGCGGACCGTGGCCAGATCGGTCGCCATGAAGGCGTTGTAGCGGTCGGAGGCGAGCTCCCGGTCGCCCGCGTGGGAGGACTCTGGCGCCTTCGGCATGCCCTGGAAGGAGTCCGCCACCCAGACGAGCCGGTCGCTCACCCCGTACGCCTTGAGCACGGCCCGCATGAGGATGCAGGCCCCGCCGCGCCAGACCCCGGTCTCGATGAAGTCCCCGGGCACGCCGTCTTCGAGGGCCGTCCTCACACAGAACTCGAGGTTCTCCAGGCGGCGTATGCCGATCATCGTGTGCGCCACGCTGGGCCAGTCGACGCCGAGCCGGCGGTTGAGCTCGTCGTACTCGTGCGCCGGTGCCCAGCTGGCCGGCACGGGCGGATCCTCGTAGATCGTGTTCGCCAGGACCTTCTTCATCAGGTCCAGGTACAACTGCGCGGCGGTTTCCATACGACCGTCCTGTGCGGGGGGTGAGAGCGGGGGGAGGGTCACGCCCGGAACGTCTCGGACGACACGGGCGACGAGGAGGACGCGGGGGAGGGAGAAGACGTGGGGGAGGGAGAAGACGGGGAGGCCACGGACGACGAGGACGCCCCGGACGCCACCGAACCCCCGGACGCCTGGGCCGGATCCGGCGCCGGTGCCGCCTTCGCCGACACCCGCACGTACCACAGCGCGACGACGACCAGCGCGCAGATCAGCGCCGACGACACGGCGTCGAAGGAGCCGTGGAAGGCGCACTCCGCGAGGTAGGTGATGCCGGGCAGCGTGGTGAGCAGCACCATCGCCACCATGGGGTCGGTGCGCTGCAGCCCCGTCTGCAGCCAGAACAGCGGCAGCGTCACGGCGAGGACACCGGTGAGCAGCAGCCCCGACAGCCGTCCGGTGCCGTCCCCGCCGGGCCCGCCGACGGCGAGCAGCAGCACCCCGCCGGCCAGGTACGTGAGGTGGAACCGGTGGGCGGTGACGTACACCGGGTCGACCCGGCGCCGCCCCAACTCGGCCGACACCAGGGCCAGTACGGGCGCCCCGACCCCGGCGACCAGCACCAGGCCGAGTCCCGCCACCAGGCCGGGCCCGAACGCGCCGCCCTCGGTGAACCGCCACGCGAGCGCGATGCCGAGCAGCACCAGCCCGCCCGCGGCGAACCAGCCCTGCCGGGAGGCCCGGCGGCCGCGCCCGGCGAGGCCGAGCAGCACGAGCACCATCGGCCCGACGGCGGTCTCCACGCCGGTCGCCAGCGTGGCCGGGACCCAGGTCAGCGAGGCGTAGAAGCTGAGGAAGGTGACGGCGGTGACGACGTTCATCGCCAGCAGCAGACCGGTGGCCCTCGGCCCGGTGGCGGCCTGCGGGCCCCGGCCCGCGCCCCGCAGCCGGCGGACCAGCAGCACCGCGTTGAACAGCACCGCGGCGGCCGCGAATCCGGCGCAGGACAGGGCGAGGCTGTCGCCGGAGCCGAGGGTGCCCGACACGAAGCCGTACACGCCCGACTGCAGCAGCACGGAGGCGGCGATCCACAGCACCGGCATGGTCAGGCCCCGGCTTCGTCGACCTGGAACAGGGCCCCGGAGTCCTCCAGTTCGTGCAGCACCGCGAGGCTGTGCTCGACGAGTTCGGCGTCCTCGTGCACGAAGAAGGCGATGCCGCAGGAGCCGGTGGTCAGCTGGGTGTCGCGCAGCACGTCGCAGACCCGCGGCAGCTGGGCCACGCTGTGGAAGCCGGGCAGCCGGCGCACGGTCCGCAGACCGTCGAGGGAGGTCAGGACGCCGGGGCGGGGCGCGCGCAGGAAGACCATGGCCAGGGTGCGGGCGGGGCCGTACGGCAGGTCGAACCGGTTGTGGAAGTCGTCGGGGCGCAGGAACCGCTCGGCGACCAGGTGCGGGCTGCTGTAGCCGAAGGCGCAGTGGTAGGCGTCGGCGGAGAGGTAGGGGCCCATCAGCCGGGAGTTGACCTCGACGAGCCGGGGTCCGTCCGCGGTGAGCATGACCTCGGTGTGGGCCGCGCCGTCGCGGAAGCCGAGCGCGTCGAGGCAGCGCCCGGTGTACTCCACCAGCTCCTGCTCGCGCTCGTCGGGCGTGGTCCGGCTGACGATGTGCCGCAGCACGGGGCTGCCCTCGACGCGGTCGATGCGCTCGGCGTACAGCTCGGCGAGCAGGTGCCGGCCGTCCATGCTCACCGTGTTCACGATGTACTGCGAGCCCGCCAGGAACTCCTGGGCGAGCACACCCTCGTTGATCTCGCCGAGCAGATTGCGCCGCCCGGCGATCGCCCGGTAGGTGGCGAGGGCCTCGTCCTGTGTCGCGCAGATCCGGCAGCCGTCGCTGCCCGCGCTGTTGAACGGCTTGATCACCACGGGGTACGACGCCCACCGCCCGAGGAGCTCCCGCAGTTCCTCTTCGCCGTGGACGACCTGGCTGCGGGCGTGGGGCAGGCCGGCCCGGGCGAGGGCCTGCTGCATCGCGTACTTGTCGCGCCGGGCCGCGCGCAGCCCGTGGTCGTGGTACGGCAGCCCGAGCCGTTCGGCCAGTTCGTCGGCGAGGGTGACACCGAACTCGCTGCCGGCGACGACCGTGCGGACCCCCAGGGCGCGCAACTGGTCGGCGGTGGCGTCCAGGTCGCTGTGCACGACCGTCTTGACCTCGCCGCGCCGCTCCCCGGCGGCCGGTGCGCGGTCCTCCGGGTAGACCTCGACGAACGCGGCTCCTTCCTCCTGCAGGGCGTCGGCGAGCTGGACGCCGCTGGAGGCCGGGATGACGAGCGCGATCACAGGGTGGTCCTTTCGGCGTACGGGGTGACTTCGCCGGTGCGGGGCCGGGCGATCTGCGCGCCGACCACGGCCGCGTGCTGGGCGGCGGCGCGCAGGTAGTTGACGATGGGGTGGCGGGCGCCGGCCGCGGAGCCCAGCACCCAGACGCGTTCGGGCTCGGCCCGGTCGGGGAGCCGGACCCGGAGGTCGGGGAGGAGTTCGGGCTGCGGTCCGTCCCCGTCGTGGCCGATGCGCAGACGGCCGGCCGCGCAGGTGAGCCGGCGTGCGCGGTAGCCGGCGGCGACGACCACGTGGTCGAAGCTCTCGGCCGAGCCGTCCGGCCAGCGCACCCGCCAGCCGGTGCCGGTGCGCCGGATCTCCTGCGGGTAGCGCGGGGCCACGCGCAGTCTGCCCGCCGTGGCGTGGGCCACGAGCAGCTTGGCGTTGCGCAGTGGGATCGCGGAGATGTACCGCGACATCAGGGTGTGGTGGCGGGCGAGGGCTCCGGCGGCGGCCCCCGGACGCCACCGCGGTATCTGCTCGTTGAGCGCGTCGATGACCTCGGCGACGATGTCCTGCCAGGGGATGCGGCCCTCGTCCGCGAGGCGGGCCTCCTCGTTGAGCTGCCGGGTGGCCGCGGGTCCTTTGGCGCGGGCGCGCAGGGCGCGGGCCGAGGGGTGGCCGCGGCGGACGGCCCGTAACAGCATCCGGGTGAGGGAGTGGTCGAAGGAGGCGCTGTCGGGGTCCAGGGCGGCCCAGTCGCCGGGGCCGAGGGCGGGCTCGGCGCTGCGGCGCAGCCGGGTCCGTACGGCCGGCAGCGTGGAGGACGGCGAGGTGAGGACGGTGTGGCGGCGGCCCTCCTGGGACAGGACGAGGGCGGCGTCGATGGCCGACAGCTTGGTGCCGAGCACCAGCACCCGGGCGTCGTGCGGCAGGCGGCGCAACCGGCTCGCCGGGTAGGGCGATTCGTGCAGGCGGGGATCACCGCGGTGGGCGCTGACCTCGGCGGGCAGCCGGGGTTCCTCGGCGCCGGCGCAGAAGAGGACGTCGGTGCCGGTGACGGTGGCGCCGTCGGCCAGTTCGACCTGGTAGGTGTCGTCGTCGAGGCGGTGGACGGCGACCGCCCGCTCCCGGATGTGGGTGACCTTGGTGCCGCGGGCCAGGGCGCGGTCGCGGTACTGCCCGTAGCGGGTCCGGCAGTACTGCCCGACGAGGTAGCGGGGCACGAAGTCGTCGCGGTGGACCGGGTGTCCGTGGGCGGCGAGATAGCCGAGGAAGTCGGACCGTCCCTCGGCCAGCAGGGAGGTCACGTCCACGGAGGTGTTGCACAGCAGCGTGGGGTCGGTGGTGCCGAACGCGGTGCCGAACCCGATGGGGCCGGGCGCCACGAGGGTGATGCGTTCGATGCCGGGCGCGCCGGCCACGTGGGCCAAGGCGCTCACGGCGGTGGCACCACCGCCGATGATGACAATTCGCTTGGTCACAGGCCTATCCGTTGGTGCTCGACTGGTCCCTGGCCGGGCAGCGCGGACAGGGCGGGCAGAGGGGGGCGGCCACCGCCGCCGGGCCGGAGGGCCGGGGCGTTGTGCGGGGCGGCAGGCCGGGACGGGCGCTTTTCCTCGAAGGGTGGGGCCGTGATCCGATCCACCGTGGTGCGCCGGGAGTCGAGGCCCCGGGATGCGCGGGGCGGTCACGCCCGCGGGGCATCGCACATATCGAACCGTGCGGGCGTCGACCGACGTGGTGCACGGGGGCGTTGACGCCCGGCCGGCCCGCTCGTGGGTGGGGGCCGAGGGGATCGGTGGCGGGGTGGACACGGCGCGCCGGGCGGGCCGTTCGGTGAGAGCCGGGGGACCCGCGAGACGGGCCCGAGCGTGATCCGGCGTCGCCGCGCGGGCGGGCCGGTGGGACGTGGGCGGTGAAGGACGGGCGAAGTGCCCCGGGGCGGGCCCTGGCCGGGGATGACCGGGCAGGGCCGCCCTGGACGTGCCCGAACCGGATCAGTCCTGGGGCGTGGCGTACACGACCCAGTTGTCGTGGGTGTGCGGATAGGGACGGAAGTCGCCGTGCGGCGGGTCGTCCCAGGAGATCCGGCGGATCTCGTGGATCGTCCAGTCGCTGAAGAGCCCGCGCATCTCGTCCTCGCTGTAGTAGCGGAACAGGGTGTCCTTGTAGGCGAAGGTGTGTGGGGCGATCTCGTCGCCTTCGCCGTAGGTGCCGTCCTCCAGGGTGAAGGCGTTGGTGACGAACAGGCCACCGGGGGCGACGATGCGCCGGGCCTCGGCTATCAGGTGCGAGGGGTCCTGGATCTGGCCGAACACGTCGAAGCAGGTCACCGCGTCGACCGAGGCGTCGATGAGCGGCAGCTTGGTGGCGTCGGCGCGCAGCAGGAAGGAACGCTGCTTGATCACACGGCGGGCGTGGGCGAGACCGGTGGGGGCGATGTCGACGCCAAGGGCGTTGAAGCCCGCGTCGGCCAGCGCGGCGAGGTTGCGGCCGTCACCGCAGCCCAGGTCCACCACCGTCTGGGTGTTGCGCTGCTTGAGGGCGTCGATCGCCTGGGGAATGACCGGAATCGGGTCTTCCTGCCAGAGCGGACCTGCGTTCTGATCTTGGTAGGCCTTCTCCCAACCGTACTGAAGCTCGGCGTACTCCACGGTCTCTGTCATGTGGTCTCCCTTGGATGACTTACATGGATCATCGTATTGACCTCTGATGACACGTAAAGAGGTGTCTCAGGATCTGAGCCGACGCGTCATCCGCCCAGCTCGAGCCACCTCAGGAGGGCCGTGGTGGCCGCCGCGAGCACAACGACGACCAGGAACGGGGCCCGCCGCCACAGCGCCAGGGCCGCCACCGCGAGGCCGGCCGCACGCGCGTCGACGGCCAGATGACGGTCGGCGACGAAGGTCTGGGTCGCGATGAGGGCGGCGAGCAGCGCGACCGGCACCACACCGGCGACCCGCGCCACCGCGGGCCGGCCCAGCGCGCTCTCGGGGACCAGCAGACCGGCCAGTTTCAGCGCGAGGCACCCGGCCGTCGCCAGCAGAATCCACGACCAGCTCATGAGGCACCTCCCCGCGCCACCGCAGGGGCCGCCGCCGGCAGCAACAGGACGCTCAGCGCGGTGAGTCCGGCCAGGACGACGGGCAGCCCGGAGCCGAGCACCGGGGACACGGCTATCGCCACCAGCGCCGCCAGGACGAAGACGAACTGCCCCGCGCGCTCGCGCAGCCGGGGCGCGACCAGCGCCAGGAAGGCGGCGGAGGAGGCCGCGTCGAGGCCCAGCGCCTCGGGGTCGGCCAGCAGCGAACCGGACAGCGCGCCGATCAGTGTGGTCAGGTTCCAGAACACGAACACCACGGCTCCGGTGACCCAGTAGGCGAAGCGGCGTTCCCGCGGTGTCGGCTTGGCGATCGCCATCGCGGTGCTCTCGTCGCTCAGCAGGTGGGCCGCCGGCAGCAGGGTCGCCCCGCGCAGTCGCAGGACCGGCCGCAGGCTCACGCCGTAGAAGAGGCTGCGCATCCCGAGCAGGGTCGCGGTCGCCGATGCCGCGAGGCCCCCGCCGCCCGCCGCGAGCGTGCCGATCAGGGCGAGTTGGGCGGAACCCCCGTAGAGGGCGAGGGACAGGAACTGGGTCTGCGTGAGGGTCAGACCGCTGGAAACGGCCAGCGCGCCGTAGGACAGTCCGTAGGCTCCGACGGCCAGACCGACGCCGACGGCGTCGCGAACAAGCCTCGTTTTCTCCTTGCGTGGCAGTTGATCTTGCTCCTGGAATACCACGAGGAGCCCTCCATCGAATCGCGTCGGCGGAGCAGCCCAGATGCTGAGACGCCCCTTTACTGTCATGGATGCTACTGATTATGACTGTCCCTTGTCATCAGGATGCTTGGTCATGACACATGAGCGTACGGGTGACCCGTTGGCCGCATGACATGTGAGGGAAGATGAAGCACTACTTGGACCGCTTCGAGGCCCTGCTGGGCCTTACCCCGATCAAGCCCATCACGCTGGACGTCCAGGGCGAGCCGCGGACGATCCACCTGAAGCTCGAGGGTTACAACCTCACCGGCTCCATCAAGGCCCGTACCGCCTACGGCCTCGTGCGCGGTCTCGTCCGGGACGGCCGGATCCGCCCCGGCGTGCGCCTGCTCGAATCCACCTCCGGCAACCTCGGCGTCGCCCTGGCCAGCATGGCCCGCTTCCTGGACATCGGGTTCACCGCCGTGCTGGACCCGATGAGCACAGCGGAGGTCCGCAGCCGGCTGACCGACCTCGGTGCCACCATCGTCATGGTCGACGAGGTCGACGAGGCCGGCGGCTACCTGCTGTCCCGGCTGGCGAAGGTCCAGGAGATGCTCCGGGCCGACGACGGCTACGTCTGGGTGGACCAGTACAACAGCCCCGAGAACCCCGACATACACCGCCGGATGACCGGCCCGGAAATTCTCGACCAACTGCCCGCCGCACCCGACGCGCTCTTCGCGGCCGTCTCCACCGGCGGTACCTTCGCCGGAATCAGCCAGTGCTTCCGCGAACGGGGCCTGGCCACCCGTATGGTGGCCGTCGACGTCAACGGCTCCGTCGCCTACGGCGGACAGCCCGGCCGGCGCTATCTGTCCGGCATCGGCGCCAGCCGGCCGTCCTCCTTCCTCAAGGAGTCCCTGATCGACCACTACGCCTATGTGGACGTCGGCGAGGCCGCCCACTACTGCCGGACCGTCCTGAAGGAGACCGGCATCCACCTCGGCGCCTCCTCCGGCGCCGTCGTCGCGGCCTGCGTGCGCTATCTGGGTGAACACCCCGACGTACGGGACGCGTTGTGCATCTGCGCGGACGGCGGCGAGAAGTACGAAAGCACCGTCTACTCCGACACGTGGATGACCTCGATCGGAGCGCTGCCGCGGCCGGCATGAGCCGCCGCACCGCGCGGGGGGACACGACCGGCAGACCGGGGCAGCCGTGCCCGCCCCGGACGAGAACGACGCAGGATGGGACCGAGGTGCACACGAGTGACCTGGCCGGGCGCCTACAGGCGCTCGAGGAGCACGCCGCGGGGCGCTCCTGGGTGGACGTGGCGGAGGTGGCCGACGTCCCGGCCGCCGACCTGCGCCTGGCCGACGAGCACGACGTGGTGCTGACGCTCGTGCTCGCCGCGCTGTGCGCCCGCATGGGCGGCGGCCCCTCGATCGCGCCCACGCTCGCCAAGGCCGCCGAACGGTACGTCTCCTCCTCCTTCCTGTACACCGGCCGGATCCTGCCCCGGGCCCGGGAGCTGATCGAGCTCCTCGACCGTGGGGTGGACGAGCGATCCCCGGCCCTGCTCACCGAGGCGGCCGACCACCTCAGCCAGGGCTGGCCCGGCTACGCGCACTCCGCGTTCCCCGCCGCGTTCACCCGGCTCGCCCGCGAACTCGGCCTCGGCATGACGGCCGAGCAGTTCTTCGAGGTCTCGTTCGTGTCCTGGCAGCGCGGGCTGGCCGCCGCCGGCGCCGGCGACGCCGAACAGGCACGCGCCCACTTCGAGACGTCCCTGGACCGCTACCGCGCCTACCGCTACTACGCGGACGCCGCCTGGCTCTTTACCGACCTGGTCATCGCCCATCTGCTGGCCGGCCACGAGGACCGGGCCGCCGCCACCGCCCGGGCACAGCGTGCCTACGTGGACGACATCCTCGCCACCCACCCGCTGGTCGAGGACACCGGGGACGAGGCCGGCGCCTTCCACCTCGGAGACGTGCGCAGCGGCAGCTACGGCACCTTCATCGAGTCCTCCACCCTCCGCCCGGCCGCCCTCACCCACCGCGACGCGGCCCTGCTGCGGCGCTACACCCGCACCAGCGAACACCTGCTGGCCGCCTGCCGGTTCGGGGCGCGACGGGAACTCGACGCGGCGCTCGACGTCTTCACCTGCGGCTGGTCCACCTTCCAGACCTCCCCGTACCCGAAGATCTTCCTGCGCCTGGCCGACCGCTACACCGACGGCCGGCACCCCTGGAACCCCCACCTCACCGCCTACGAGTGCTGGCACCGGATGCTGCGCACCTACCGGATCCGGGTCAAGCCACGCCATCTGATCGACACCGCGACCACGCTGCACGACCGGTTCACCTACGCGGGTCTGCCCACCTGCGCCGCCACCGTCCTGCTGGACGCGGCCCTCCTGCACGCCCGGCTGCACGGCCGCAACGGCGCCGTCGAGTGGGTCAGCCGCTATCTGCAGGAACTGCGTCCCGTCGTACCGGAACTGGTGCAGGCCGCCGCCCGCTACCTCCAGGTGCCGCAGGGCTCCGAGTTCCCCTGGCAGCTCGGCACCTACCGGGGACTGCGCCCCGCCCACCTGGCGCCGGAGTTCCCCGCCCCCGGGCTCGGCGACACACCCCTGCCGGACGCCGACCGGTTCGAGTTCGTGCTCTACGGCCCCCTGCTCTCCCTGGAAGGCGTCACCTTGTACGACAGCACCCCGCGCCCGCTCGCCGACATCCTGCGCGCGCTCGGCGAGGAGTTCACCCGGACCCGGCCGGACGGCGGCGAGGTGCCGTTCCTGTCCGCGGCGGAACTCGCGCGGCGCGTCAACCGCACGCCGTCGGCGATCGCCCAGGCGGTGCGCCGGTTCCGGCACGCCTGTCAGGAGACGTTCCGGGAGACGGCCGAGCACGAGATCGTCCAGGACGCCGTCATTCAGGGCCGCCCCGGCTACCGCATCAACCCGGCGAAGGTCCAGCGCTTCCTCGACTACTCGCTCAGCGCCTGACACACGCAGCGCCTGAAGGACACGGCGCCTGACACACGCAGCGCCTGAAGGACACGGCGCCTGGCACACGCAGCGCCTGACACACACCACGTCCCGTACGTGCCGAGAAAAAGGAACCACAGGTAACGCCCATGCAGCACAACGGCCGTCTCGTCGTCGCCCCCGAAGACGTCGACACCCAGTACAAGTTCGTCGTCGCCCTCAAGGCCAAGCTGGAGCCCGGCGTGGCCACCAACGCCGCCGGCCACCTCTGTCTCGGCCTGCTCGCGAAGGCGGCCGCCGAACGCCCCGAACTCCTCCCGCACATGTCCTTCCTCGACTTCCCCGACGCCGACGAGGGCAGCCACGCGCCCGTCTCCGGGCTCTCGCTCGTCGTGCTGGAGGGACGCCCCGCCTGGCTGCGCCGGCTGCGGGGCGAGGCGGCCGCGGCCGGGCTGCTGAGCACCGACTTCACCGCCCAGATGACCGGCGGCAGCCACCTCGACCAGCTGGAGCGGATGCGGCGGACGCCGGAGGCCGACCTCGACTACTACGGCGTGGCCCTCTTCGGCCCGCGCGACGTCGTCGACCCGCTCACCAAGAAGTTCTCCCTGCTGCGGTAGCCCGGCCGATTCCCTCGACCGCCGGGACACCGCACCCGCAGCGCCTCGACACCACACCGACAGTGAGGAACACATGAACCACGCCGACCACCGTCTCACCATCGTCCCCGCGGCAGCGGTCAAGGAAGCGCTGCGGTCCTTGGGCACGGCGTCGAAGGAGATCGTCGAAGACATCTACGTCAAGGCGGCGCTGGGACAACTGGTCAACCCCGACAGCCTATTCCTGCGCCCCGACGACACCCGCCGCGAACGCATCATCGCGCTGCCCGCGTACGTCGCCGGCGAGTCCGAGGCCATGGGCGTGAAGTGGATCTCCAGCTTCCCCGAGAACCTCGGCCTCGGCCTGCCCCGCGCCTCCGCGCTGATCGCGCTGAACGACCCGCGCACCGGTTTCCCCACGGCCGTCCTCGAAGGCGCACAGATCAGCGGCCACCGCACCGCGCTGTCCGCCGCCGTCGGCGCCGAGGCGCTGGGCGCCGGCGACCGCGCACCGGCCAAGATCGCGGTCATCGGCACCGGCTACATCTCCCGCACCACCCTGGAGCTGTTCGCCGGCCTCGGCTGGAGCTGCGACCACCTCGTGGTGTTCGACGTCGACCAGGAGCGCGCCCGCGCATTCGCCGAGCGCAGCGGGGAGTTCGCTGCGGGGCTGGCCGGGAACGCGGTCGCGGTCGGCTCCCTGCGTGAGGCCGTGGAGGACGCCGACGTGGTGCTGTTCGCCACCACCGCCGTGGTGCCGCACCTGAGCGAGTCCCGCTGGTTCAAGCACAACGCGGTCGTCCTGCACATGTCGCTGCGCGACCTCACGCCCGAGGCGATGGCCGGCGCCGTGCACGTCGTCGACGACGTGGCGCACGCCCTGCGCGAGAAGACCTCCCTCGCCCTCGCCGTCGAGCAGGGCACGGTGGAGCGCGACGGCATCCTCCCCGTCGGCGACTTCCTGCGCGGCGTGGCCAAGCCCGACCGGGACCGGCGCGCCGTCTACTCGCCCTTCGGCCTCGGCTCCCTGGACATCGCCCTCGCCCAGCTCGTCCTGGACCGGTCGCGCGACGCGGAAGGCGTCGTCTCCGTCCCCGGCTTCGCATGCACTTCCTGACGCTCACCGTCCCGCCCTTCACCCGGCACAGCCGGCCGCCCCGCACTTCCCGACGCAACAGAGGAGAAACGGCGTTGTCCCGTCGACTGTTCACCTCGGAGTCCGTGACCGAGGGACATCCTGACAAGATCGCCGACCAGATCAGCGACACCGTCCTCGACGCGCTGCTGCGCGAGGACCCGGCCTCCCGGGTCGCCGTCGAGACCCTGATCACCACCGGCCTGGTGCACGTGGCCGGCGAGGTCACCACGCAGGCCTACGTGCCGATCGCGCAGCTGGTGCGCGAGAAGATCCTCGAGATCGGCTACGACGCGTCGGTGAAGGGCTTCGACGGCGCCTCCTGCGGTGTCTCCCTGTCGATCGGCGCGCAGTCCCCGGACATCGCGCAGGGCGTGGACACCGCCTACGAGGCCCGGGTGGAGGGCGCCGCCGCCGGGGGAGAGGCGGACGCACTGGACCGGCAGGGCGCCGGCGACCAGGGCCTGATGTTCGGCTACGCCACCGACGAGACGCCGACGCTGATGCCGCTGCCGATCCACCTCGCGCACCGCATGTCCGAACGGCTCGCCCAGGTGCGCAAGGACGGCACCCTCCCCTACCTGCGCCCCGACGGCAAGACGCAGGTCACCGTCGAGTACCTGGGCAGCCGTCCGGCCCGGCTGGACACCGTCGTCGTCTCCTCGCAGCACGCCGCCGACGTCGCCCTGGAGTCGCTGCTCGCACCCGACGTCCAGGAGCACGTCGTCGACGTCGTCCTCAAGCAGCTGGCCGAGGACGGCATCTCCCTCGACACCGACGGCTACCGCCTGCTGGTCAACCCCACCGGCCGCTTCGAGATCGGCGGCCCGATGGGCGACGCCGGCCTGACCGGCCGCAAGATCATCGTGGACACCTACGGCGGCATGGCCCGCCACGGCGGCGGCGCCTTCTCCGGCAAGGACCCGTCCAAGGTGGACCGTTCGGCGGCGTACGCGATGCGCTGGGTCGCGAAGAACATCGTCGCCGCGGGCCTGGCCGCGCGCTGCGAGGTGCAGGTCGCGTACGCGATCGGCAAGGCCGCCCCGGTCGGGCTGTTCATCGAGACCTTCGGCACCGCGACCGTGCCCCACGCGGCCCTGGAGAAGGCCGTGCGGGAGGTCTTCGACCTGCGCCCGGCCGCGATCATCCGCGACCTCGACCTGCTGCGCCCGATCTACGCCCGGACCGCCGCCTACGGCCACTTCGGCCGGGAGCTGCCCGAGTTCACCTGGGAGCGCACCGACCGCGCCGACGCCCTCCGCGCGGCCGCCGGCCGGGCCTGACGGCGTGCCTTCGCGGCAGCCGAGAAGGGAGATCGCCGTGCGTCTCGCAGTCGCCGGGTCGATAGCCACCGACCATCTGATGGTCTTCCCCGGCCGTTTCCGGGACCAGCTCATCACCGACCGGCTCGACAGAGTCTCGCTGTCCTTCCTCGCGGACCGTCTCGACGTCCGGCGCGGAGGCGTCGGCGCGAACATCGCCCTCGGGCTCGGCAGGTTCGGCCTGCGCCCCGTGCTGGTGGGCGCCGCGGGCACCGACTTCCCCGAGTACGACGCCTGGCTCACCCGGCACGGCGTCGACACCGCGTCGGTCCGGGTGAGCGACACCCTGCACACCGCGCGTTTCGTGTGCACCACCGACGCCGACCAGAACCAGATCGCCACCTTCTACGCCGGTGCCATGGCCGAGGCGAGCCGCATCGACCTCGCCGCCGCGCACCGCCGGGCGGGGCCCTTCGACCTCGTCCTCGTCGGCGCCGACGACCCCGAGGCGATGCTGCGCCACACGGCCGCCGCGCACGCCCTGGGCGTCCCGGTCGCGGCCGACCCGTCCCAGCAGCTGGCCCGCCTGGACACCGGGCAGACCCGGCGCCTGGTGGACGGCGCCCGGCTGCTGTTCACCAACGAGTACGAGCAGGCCCTGCTGCTGGAGCGGACCGGCTGGAGCCGGGCGGAGGTGCTCGGCCGGGTGGGCACCTGGATCGTCACCCGCGGAGCCGACGGCGTCACCCTCGAGACCGCCGGCGGGCACCGGCAGGACGTACCGGCCGTGCCGACGCGGGACGTCGTCGACCCGACCGGGGTGGGCGACGCCTTCCGCGCCGGCTTCCTCGCGGGCCTGGCCTGGCGGCTGCCGTTCGAACGCGCGGCCCAGCTCGGCTGCGCCCTGGCCACCGTGGTCATCGAGTCCCTGGGCACCCAGGAGTACAAGCTGCTCGCCTCCGACCTCCTGGACCGGATCGGCACGGTCTACGGCGAGCGGCCCGCCGAGGAGATCGCCGCCTGCCTGACGGTGGTGTCATGACCGCCGATCCCCGCACGTTCTCCTTCGAGTTCTTCCCGCCGAAGACGCAGGCCGGCGAGCGCACGCTGTGGCACGCCCTGCGCCGGGTCGAGGCGCTGCGCCCCGACTTCGTCTCCATCACCTACGGGGCCGGCGGCTCCTCCCGGGACCGCACCATCGCCCTGACCCGGCGCATCGCGGCCGAGACGACCCTGCGCCCGGTCGCCCACCTCACCGCGGTCGGGCACTCGGTCGCCGAACTGCGGCAGATCATCGGGCAGTACGCCGACGCCGGCATCCGTGACGTCCTGGCGCTGCGCGGCGACCCGCCCGGCGACCCGCTCGGCCCCTGGACACCGCATCCGCACGGCTTCACGCACGCCCACGAGCTGGTCGAGCTCATCCGCTCGCTGGGCGACTTCACCATCGGCGTGGCCGCGTTCCCGGAACGGCACCCGCGCTCGCCGGACTGGGAGAGCGAGATCCGGCACTTCGTGGCCAAGTGCCGGGCGGGGGCCGACTACGCGATCACGCAGATGTTCTTCCACGCCGAGGACTATCTGCGCCTGCGGGACCGGGTGGCGGCCGCGGGCTGCGACACCCCGATCATCCCCGAGATCATGCCCGCCACCGACGTCCGCCAGATCAGCCGCTTCGCGGAACTCAGCGGCGCCTCCTTCCCGGAGGAACTGGCGCACCGGCTCGAAGCCGTCCGCGACCGGCCCGGCGAGGGCCACCGCATCGGCGTCGAGCACGCCACCGCCCTGGCCGCACGGCTGCTCGCCGAGGGCGCCCCCGGCCTGCACTACATCACCCTGAACAAGTCCACCGCGACGACCGAGATCCACCGCAACGTCCTGGGCTCGGCGGCGGACCGGGCGCTGCGCCGGGAGGAGGGCACCCTGGCCGACAGCCGCCGCGTCTGAGCCGCCGCGGGCCCGCACCACGGCCCCGGACGGCGGGGGGAAGCCGGAAACCCGGCCCTCCCCGCCGTCCGGGGCCGCTTCGGTGTGCGGGGCGGGAGCGCCACGGGTGCGCGGAGCAAGGGGTGTCACGGGTGCGCCGGGCAGGGGTCGCCACAGCCGGGACGGGTGCGTCGTCCGGCTTGTCCGAGGCGAGTCATCCGGCTTGTCTAAGATGACATCGAGATGTCTGCGGGTGCCGTGGGGGAACCGGCACCCGTGGCACACTCACGCAGCAGTCGGACCGCCCGAAGCATGTCTGTCAGAGCCGGGTGGCCCTACGTGGGACTGCTCCGGACGAGCGTCACCGACCGGTTGCCGGCACCGCCTTCGAGGTCCGGCCGGCGGGGACGCCATGGCGCATGGGCGAGCAACGATGGGACAGCGAAGATGAGCAGCGTAGTCGAGCGCTACCGGGCGCTGGAGGAGCACGTGGCCGGCGGCCGCCGGGTCGTGGTGACCGACGTGGTGGACGTGCCCGCGTCCGATCTGCGGCAGGCCGACGAGCACGACGTCGCGCTGCTGCTGCTCCTCGGCGAGCTGTGCGCCCGTATGGACGGCGGGGCCTCGGCCGCGCCCACGCTGCTGGCGACCGCCGAGAAGTACGTCGACACGTCCTTCTTCTACACCGGCCGGATCCTGCCGAGGACCCGGGAGCTGATCTACCTCCTCGGCCGGGCCGTGCAGGAGCGGTCCCTCGACCTGCTGACGGAGGTGGCCGACCACCTCAGCCAGGGGTGGGCCGGATACGCCGACTCCATGTTCCCCTCGGCGTTCGCCCGCCTGGCCCGCGACGCCGGGTGCGACGCCGGGCCCGAGGCGTTCGCGCAGGTCTCCTTCGTCCTGTGGCACGAGGGCCTCGCGGCGGCCGCCGCAGGCGACGCGGAGCAGGCCGTGCCGCTCTTCCAGGCCTCCCTCGACCGCTACCGCCGGTACCGCTACTTCGCGGACGCCTCCTGGCTGCACACCGACCTGGTCATCGCCCATCTGCTCGCCGGGCGGCAGGAGGAGGCCGCCGCCGAACTGGAGACCCAGCGCACGTACGTGGAAAAGGTGCTCGCCGACCACCCGACGGCCGCCTCCGGCGCGGGGCGCTCCTTCGCCTTCCACCTGGGAGACGTGCAGAGCGGCCAGTACAGCACCTTCGTGGAGTCCTCCGCGCTGCGCCCCACGGAACTGACCGAACGGGACCGCTCCCTGCTCCTGCGCTATGTCCGCACCAGCGAGTTCCTCATCTCCGCCTGCCGCTACGGCGCCCAGCGCGACTTCGACGCGGCACTCGACATCTTCTCCTTCGGCTGGGCCACCTATCAGCAGTCGCCGTACCCGCGGATCTTCCGCCACCTCGGCGACCGCTACCTGGAGGCCGCCGACAAGTGGAACGTGCACCTCACGGCGTACGAGAACTGGCACCGGATGCTGCGCAGCTACCGGATCCGGGTGAAGCCGGGCGCGCTCATCGACACGGCCGCGACCCTGCACGATCGCCTGGGCTACGCCGAACTGGACTCCTGCGCCTCGCTCGTCCTGCTGGACACCGCCGTCCTGCACGCCCGGCTGCACGGCCGCGACGCCTCGGTGGAGTGGATCACCCGCTATCTGCGGGACCTGCGGCCCGCCCTGCCGGACGCCCTGGGCGCGGTCGTCGACTACCTGCAGGCGCCGCGCACCGCGGACCGCGGCCAGCTGCTCAGCCGCTACATCGGGCTGCGCGCCGGGCACCTCGCGCCCGAGTTCCTCTCCCTCGACCTGGACGACGAGAAGCTGCCGGAGCCCAACCGGCTGGAGGTCACCCTCTACGGCCCGCTGCTGTCCATCGAGGGCATCACGGTCTACGAGAACACCCCGCAGCCGCTCATCGACATCCTGCGCGTGCTCGGCCACGACTTCGCCCGGCATCTCGCGTCCGGCTCGGAGCCGCCGTTCCTCTCGGCCGCCGAACTGGCCGAGCGCACGCTGCGCACCTCCGCCGCGCTGGCGCAGACTGTGCGCAGATTCCGCATCGCCTGCCAGGAGCGGTTCCGGGACGTCGCCGACTACGGCCTCATCCAGGACGCCGTCCTCCAGGGCCGCCCCGGCTACCGGCTGAACCCGCAGAGCGTGCACCGCTTCACGGAGTACGCGACCGCGCCGGCGGGGGAGGACGCGTGACGCCCGGCGGCGGGGGAGGGCACGGCGTGATACCCGCCCGCCCCGGCGACGACGGCGACGGCGACGGCGTCGGCGGGGCCGCGCGGCAGGAGGCCGGCGAGGTCCGCCGGTTCTGGGGCGGGCTCGGTCTTCCCGGGCTGATCGACGTGCACACCCACTTCATGCCCGAACGCGTCCTGCGCAAGGTCTGGGACTACTTCGACCGCGGCGGCGCGCTGATCGGCGGGCTGGAGTGGCCCATCACCTACCGCGCGCGGGAGGCGGAGCGGACGGCGCTGCTGCGGGAGTTCGGCGTGCGGGCCTTCACGGCGATGCTCTACCCGCACAAGCCCGGCATGGCCAGGTGGCTCAACGGCTGGGCGGCCGAGTTCGCCCACCGCACCCCGGACTGCCTGCACACCGCCACGCTCTTCCCCGAGCCGGGCGTGGAGGGCTACGTCCGTGAGGCCGTGGAAGCCGGGGCGCGCGTGTTCAAGGCCCACGTCCAGGTCGGGGCGTACGACCCGGCCGACGACCTGCTGCGGCCGGCATGGGGCCTGCTGGCCGAGGCCGGGATCCCCGTGGTGATCCACTGCGGCTCCGGACCCGCGCCCGGCAAGCACACCGGCCCCGAACCCGTGGCCCGGGTGCTGGCGCGCCACCCGCGGCTGCGGCTGGTCGTCGCCCACCTGGGCATGCCCGAGTACGAGGACTTCCTCGGCCTCGCCGAGCGGTACGCCGAGGTCCGGCTGGACACCACCATGACGTTCACCGACTTCGCCGAGCAGCTGATGCCGTTCCCCCGCCGCGCCCTGCCCCGGCTCGCCGCGCTCGGCGACCGCGTCCTGCTCGGCTCCGACTTCCCCAACATCCCCTACCCCTACCTGCACCAGCTCCAGGCCCTGGAACGCCTCGGGCTCGGACCGGCCTGGCTGCGCGCGGTGTGCCACGACAACGCGGCGCAGCTGTTCGGCCTGTGACGCGGCGACGCAGCGCGCAGCGGGCCGGCGTGCAGGACGTGCGCGCCGGTCACCCGCCCGCCACGGCGCGCGCACTGGCGGCGCGCAGCCCCGGCAGGTCGATGAACTCGGTGTGGGTGCCCACGCTGCCGCACACGAACGCCCCGGCCACCGAGCCGGCCAGGACGCACTCCTCCAAGGACCGCCCCTCGAACAGGGAGTGCAGGAACGCGGTGACGAACGCGTCCCCGGCGCCGTTGCTGTCCACGACCGGCCGCTCGGGCCGTACGGCGGGGAAGTGGCGGACCGTGTCGTCACCGCGTACCAGCAGGTGGCAGCCGTCGGCGCCGTCGGTGGCGACCACGAAGCGGGCCCGGCCCTCGTCGAGGATCGTCCGCAGGACGGTGTGCAGCCGGTCGTGGATCGCGGCCGCGCTGAGGAAGACGTAGTCGGAGTTGAGGGCGTAGTGCCGGTGGTGCGGGTTGCGCCCGTCCCAGTCGTGCAGGTCGGTGGAGCTGGTCACGCCGAGGCGGTGGATGTCCTCGTACATGTCCCGGTTGTGGCCGACGATCGACAGGTGGACGTGCGCCGACCGCTGGAGGAAGGGCAGGTAGAACGCGCGGGGCAGCCTCAGGCCGCCCGGGTGCCGGCCGTCGTAGAAGGAGAAGCGGCGGCCTTTCGGGTCCACCAGGTTCGCCGAGCGCGGCGTGCCGTGCGGCGAGACGAGATGGCTGAAGTCGAGGCCGAGGCGGGCGTAGTGCTCCAGCACCATGCGGCCCTGTGGATCCTCGCCGAGGAAGTCGACGAACTTGGTGCGCAGGCCGAGCGCGTGCCAGCCCAGCGCCACCCCGTTGCCGGTGTGTCCGACGTAGTCCCGCAGCGGCTCCACGAAGACCGAGTCGCCCGGCGGCACGCGCAGTTCGTCCACGCGCACGATGGTGTCCACGCCGACGCCCCCGACGACCAGGACGTCGTAGTCGACGGGGCGCCCGCCCTCGTCGGGGCGGTGGTGTGCGGTCGGGGTCATGCGCTCACTCCTTCGGCAGCCTGCTGCACGGGGCCGTCCCCCAGGGCGATCGCCCTGCCGGCGCCCGCGCCGGCCCGGACGCCGGGGAAGAGCACGCCGGCCGGGCCGCAGCGAGTCAAACACCGATCGGACCCCGTCTGCAAGGATTTGCTGCAAGTTGCAGAATGCGCTCGGCCGACGGTACCGGGGTACCGGAGAGCCTGCGCGGTCCCTCCGCTTCTCGCCTCTCCTACCGCCCCCGCTCCCCGGTTCCGGGCTCCCCGCCCGACCGGAGCATCTGGCTGTCGGCCAGCTCGCGGTAGAGCGCGTTGCAGGCGAGCAGTTCCTCGTGGCGTCCGCCGGCGGTGGTGCGGCCGTCCTCGAGGACCACGATGTGGTCGGCGTGCTGCACGGTGGACAGCCGGTGGGCGATGACCAGCAGGGCGCACTCCTGGGCCACGTCCTTCATGACGGTCGTCAGCGCCGCCTCGTTGATCGCGTCGAGGTGGGAGGTGGGCTCGTCCAGCAGGAGCAGCGCGGGACGCGCCAGCAACGCCCGCGCGAGCGCCACGCGTTGGCGTTCGCCGCCGGAGAGGGTGCCACCGTGTTCGCCGACGACGGCGGACAGGCCGCCGGGCAGGCGGTCGACGACCTCCTCCAGCCGGGCCAGTTCGATCACGCGCCGGATCTCCGCGTCCGTGGCGTCGGGCACCGCGTAGGTGATGTTGTCGCGCAGCGTGCCGTGGACGACATGGGTGTTCTGGTCGACGAGGGCGATCCGCCGGCGGCAGGCGTCACGGGTGAGGCCGGTCGCGGGCCGCCCCTGGAAGAACAGCGCGCCCGCGTCCGGTTCGTAGAACCGGGCCACCAGGGCGAACACCGTGCTCTTGCCGGCGCCCGACCGGCCCACCAGGGCCACGTGCCGGCGCTGCGGGACGGAGAAGGACACCCCGCGCAGGACCGGCCGCCGCGGGTCGTAGCCGAAGTGCACGTCGCGCAGGGCGAGGACGGGCCGCTCGTGCGGCGGCCGGCCCGTGCCCGTGCCTGTGCCTGTGCCGTGGCCGGCGGACGGTCCGCTCGGCCGCGGCGCGGGCGCGCGGTCCTTCGCGGCCGGGCCCGCGGCGGGCTCCACGGGGAGGCGGAGCGCCTCGTCGATGCGCTGGTAGGCGCCCATTCCACGCTGGACGAGACCCACCGCGCGGAAGACGGAGGACAACGGCAGCACCAGGTAGGAGGCGTACAGCAGGAACGCCACGAGGTCGCCGAGGGAGCCCGCGCGGCCGTTCACCCGCAGGCCGCCCACCACCAGGACGATCAAGAACGAGCCCTGGACGGCGAGTTCGACGGCGGAGCTCATCACGGCCGCGAGCTTCGCGGTGCGCACCCCCGCGCCGTAGGCCGCGTCCACTCGCGCCCCGATGCCGGCCGCCTCGCGCTCCTCCGCGCGGTGCACCCGGACCATGGGCAGGGCGCTCAGGGCGCGTTCCAGGCCGGCGGCGATCGCGCCGACCGAGCGCTGCATCTGTTCGGACGCGTGCCGGATGCCCGCGAGCAGCGAGGCGACCAGCACGGCCGCCACCGCCACGGTCACCGCCACCAGGAACAGCAGCAGCAGGTCCAGCCACGCCATGAGCGCGATCGCCCCGGCGGCGACCAGACTCCCCGTCACGAGATCGACCAGGGCCTGCGAGACGACCTCCCGCAGCAGGGTGGTGTCGGCCGTCACCCGGGAGATGAGGTCGGCGCCCCGGTGGCGGTCGTACTCCCTCATCTCCAGCCGCAGCAGCCGGCCCACCAGCCCCAGCCGGAGCTGCCGTACGACGACTTCGCCCATCCGCTCCAGAAGGAACCGTCCCGCCGCGCCCGTCGCCGCCTCGACGACGAACAGCGCGCCCAGCAGGACCAGCAGCGGCCAGATGAGGTGCCCGCGGCCGCTCGCGTCCACGACCTGCCGGGCGACGAGCGGCTGAGCCAGCCCCAGGGCGGAACCCACGAGGGTCAGGACGCTCGCGACGGCGATGGCCGTGCGGTGCCCGGCGGTCAGCCGGTACATCGTGGCCACCGCCGCCAAGGTCGACGTGCCGGCCGCGGTGACGGCGGCCCGTTCGCCGGTCGGTGCCGTGACGCCCGTCATCGGCCGGCACGCCCGGGCAGGGGGCCCACGGCGACCAGCCGGGCGAAGTAGCCCGGCGGGACGCCCTCGCCGACCGCGGCGCCCTCCGCCTCGATCCAGGCGTGCGCGGTGAAGGGCGGGGTGACCCGGACGCCGGTGCACCAGGTCGGCCAGGTGCCGCCGAGCCGGCACAGCAGGGCCGCTCCCAGCGACCGCGGCAGGCAGCCCTTGGGCCCGGCGCAGTGCAGGCTGGCCGCGCACATGGCGTCGCGGGCCCGCTGCGCCTCGGCGGCGGTCGCGGGCGCGGCGCCGCGGCGCAGGACGCCGAGCACCGCGCGGATGCGGCGCGGCGGCAGCAGGGCGAGACCGAGGGCGGGGAGCAGGACGAGGCGGGCGGTCAGCCGCCGGGCCAGGGGCACACCGGTGGGCCGCTCCAGCGCGCTGGGCGTCGTCATGAGGCGAGCCCCGACTCGCGCAGCTCCCGCACGAGCGTCTCGACGTCCCGCAGGGCCTGGGCCTGGTCGACGGCGAACTCGCGGACCAGGGCGGCGGCCGCGTCGGCCTCCTCGCCGCCGTCCATCAGGGTCCGCACCACCAGGGTGGCCGTCGGGTTCAACTCCCAGTAGGCACCGCCCTGTTCGTCCAGCAGGACCGTGCCGTAGTCGGTCTCGGCCGCGGAGACGTTGTCGCCGAACCGCAGAGGCATGTGGGGGCCTTTCTGACGTGGATGACGGGTGACGCGGTCAGGGGTGCGGACGCTCCGGGCGGCGGTCGGGGCCGCGGGACGTGGTGAGCGTCCGTGGCACCGAGGGCGGCGGGACGCGGGTGAGCCCGCGCAGCCACACCTCGGCGGCGATCGTGGAGTAGAGGATGGCGTCGGACAGCCCCGGGGAGGCGGGCCGCCGGGCGAGCCGGCGCAGCGCGGCGCCGTCCACCAGGCCCAGCCCGGCCAGCCGTGAGTCCTCCCACAGGGCCAGCAGGTCGGCGCGGTGTTCGCGCAGTCCGTCGGCGGCGTCCATGGAGGCCGTGGCCTTGGTGCTGCGGCGCAGGCACTCCTCGGGCACGATCCCGCGCATCGCGGCGGTCAGGACGGGCTTGTACCGCCACGGCGTGACGCGCTCGGCGGGGCGCACGGCGAGGCAGGCCTCGATGACACGGTCGTCGAGGAAGGGAGAGGCCATCGGCAGACCCGCGCGGGCCGCCATCCGGTCCCACTGCCGGATCACCCGGCTGCACGAGCGGATCTGCTCCAGGTCGCTGTGCAGCCCGCGGTCCGGATGCAGCGGTGAGACGGTCGCCGCGGTGTCGAGCAGCGCCCGGCGGGCCATCCGCTCGGCCTCGGGAGTCACCCAGCCGAACAGGCGCGGGGCCATGCCCCAGCCGAGCCCCGTCGCGACGGACGAGGGCAGCGGTCGCCGCAGGTCGCCGGCCGCGTCGGCGAGCCACTTCTCGTACGGCCGCAGGTCGGCCAGGGCGCGGAGTGTGCCGCCGAGCGGCCACTGCCACAGCGCCCGGAACCCGCGCAGCTGGCGCAGCGCGAGCAGCGGGCGGGTGCGGGACAGCCGGTGGTAGTACGCCTCGGAGCACCAGGCGACGTGGTCGCCGCCGATGCCGGTCAGATGGAGCCGGCTGCCGCGCGCGGCGAGGCCGGGCAGGTGGTGCAGGACACGAGAGCGGTCCATGACGCCGATGGTCGGCTCGTCGAGGAGGTCGTCGATGCCGAGCAGGTCGTCGTAGACCAGCGGTGAGGCCCCGGCGTCCCACACCACGTGCTCGACGTCCGGCAGGTGGCCCATCGCCCGCTTCGCCCAGGACAGGTCGGTGTCCGCCGGGTCCCGCCCCGGCCACGTACTGGCGACCACGCGGGCGGGGGAGCGGGCGGCCAGGAAGCAGACCGAGGTGGAGTCCAGGCCCCCGGACAGGTCGCAGCTCACCACGCCGCCCTGCCGGGTGCGCGCGTCGACGGCCTCCTCGAGCGCCGCCCGGATCTCCGGGGCCGCCTCGGCCAGTGGCCGCACCGGCTCCGGCGGGGTCCACCACCGGGTGTGCCGTACGGTGCGCCCGTCCGCGCCGACGACCAGGGCGTCCTGCGGGGGAACGGCCGTCACCGCGCGCCACATCGGCCTCTCGAACAGCGGGTAGGGGGCGGGCCACAGCAGCCGGACGGCGAGTTCCTCCACGTCGGGGTCCGCGCCGAGGACGGCGGCCAGCGTGTCGGCGCGGGTGGAGGCCACGCGTACGCCGCCGATCTCCGCGTGGAAGACCAGGCGCAGCCCGGAGGCGGTGCCCTGCACGCGGATCCGTCCGTCGAGGGCGCCGACGAGGTGGAAACTGCCGGGCAGGGACCGGGCCAGCGCGTCGAGTTCCGCGAGGTCACGCAGCCGTGCGGCGCGGCGCCTCAGCTCGTCGGCGCCGATCGGGCAGCAGCCGAGGACGGCGAGCAGGGTGCTGCCGGCGCTCGCGGTGACGATCTCCTCGTCCTGCCAGTGGCCGACCAGCCAGGGCCGGCCCGACGGGTGCGTGACGGTACGGCTGCCGGGGCGGGTGAAGGAGCGGGCCACGGCGGCCGCGTCCGCGCGGTCGGTGAAGACCGCCACGTACGCGTCGCCGGGGCCCGTCCCCGCACTTGCGTGCAGATCAGTCATGACGTCGGGTCAAGGACCGTCGGTCGTCAGTTCTTGCTCAGGATCAGCCGGTCGTTGCCGGAGCGTCCGAGGAGCCCCGTCTCCTTCCGGAAGGTACCGAGCCGGACGAGCGTCGGTGCCTCGTAAGCCTTCTTCATGACCACTCCTCACGTGCGGATTCCCGCCCCGCCTCCCTGACCGCGGCGCAGGGGAACCGGCCCCTGCGCCGCCGGTCGGTACCGGGCTCATCGGGAGCCCGGCCCAGGAAGCGGGCGCAGCACCAGCTAGCTGCCGAACGTGAGATCAGAACAAGACCCCTGGCGAAGCTCGGATGATATGCAGAATGCGAAGCCCCGGGGTTGTGCGCCCCGCGCCCGTCCCGGTGCGCCACCGCGGTGCCACCCGGGGGCACGCACCCACGCATGAACGTTTCGACCTGCACCCCACCGAAGCCCCGCCCCGCACACCGGGCCGCCCCGACGACCGCCCCGAACGGGCGCCGCCGGGGGCGCGCACCGGCTCCGGGGCGTGCTCCCCTTCGCGGACCCGCCACCTCGCCGGCCGTGCCGGTGCGGCCGCCAACGCCTTCGTGGTGGCCGCCGCCGGGCGAGCAGGTCGTCGTCGAAGTGGCGGCGCAATCGGTCCCGACTGCCGTGCCAGGACGGGGAGCAGGCGAGGGCGACTGCTCCGGCCGGGCGGTCCTCCCCCTCAGCTCCAGTCGGTGACGGTGAGGCGGATCCGGGCGTCCTCGCCGAGGATCGTCCTGGTGGAGTCGGGCAGGGGGACGGTGCCGACCCATCTGCCGCTCGCCGGGTCCTCGTCGGCCAGGGTGGGGCCGGCCGGCTCGTAGTCGCTGATGGGGCCGACGATGGCGGAGTTCCAGGTGGCGCGCAGCGCCGGAACGCCGGAGTCGCTGCCGACGTCCACGACGAGGATGTCGTCGAAGTCGGGCGTCTGCTCGATGTGGTCCCTGAAGTCCAGGAAGCCGTTGTCGCGTTCGCGCAGGGACAGGATCCGCAGGTGCAGCGCGTAGCGCAGGGTGCCGGTGCTGGTGGGGGAGGCCAGGTTCTCGCACAGGAAGGTGCTCACCAGGGGCACGGCTCCGTCGCCGTCGGGGCCGGGCCGGGTGCCGCTGCCGAGCTGGATCGGGCACCACTGGGCGCTGGTCCGCTCGTGCATCACGATCTGCAGGCCGCGGATCGACAGGGTGACCTCCGCCTGCCACGCGGTGTTCTTCTCCTCCGGCAACTGCAGGTGGACGAGCGCGGACTCCACCTTCAGGTCGCCGAACAGGAAGCGTCGCAGATTCTGGTAGCCCTCCTCGGAGTTGACGAGCCCGTAGGGCCCGCTGTGGCTGCGGTGCACATAGGCGCGGAAGGCGCCCGGTACGTAGGCGTTGTCGATCTGCACCAGGCCGTCGCTGCGGGGGCCGACCACCGCGGACGACAGGCCGTGCGCCACGTCGTAGTCGCCCGGGTCGGTGCCCACCAGGCAGAAGACCTGCCGGTGCGGGAAGGCGAAGGGCTCCCCGTCGGCGGGCATCGCCCGCGGGTCCCAGTCCTCGGGCGGCTCGTCCTTGGCGGTGGCGCCCGGGGTCAGGTACTGGTACATCCGCTCGCGCCCGCAGATCTCGGCGCCCTCGACGCCGGTGGCGTCCCGCAACCGCTCCAGCATGCCGAAGCCGACGTCGAAGGCGATGCCGCCGTGCGGTGTGCCGTAGGTGAACAGCTTGGCGACGTAGTCGGCGGGCTCGATGCCGAGTTGCGGGAGGATCTTCTGGATCAGGCAGCGGCAGATGAGGCCGCCCATGGAGTGGGCGACCAGGTGCACCCGGTCCACGTGGGCCTTGGCCCGCAGCTCCTCGATGAGTTCGAGCAGGTCCTGGGCGGCGTCCTCGATGCGGAACTCCTTGGGCTTGCCGCCCCAGGTGCTCGCGGACGGGTCGTAGAAGCGGTGGATCCAGATGCCGGCGGCCGGAATCTCCGCGTGGGTGTCGAGGTAGTTCTCCTGGCTGCCGTGGACGAGGAGCTGATAGCCCTCGTCCACCATCAGCCGCAGCAGGGGACTTTCGAATTGATAGAAGCTCGGCTTGTTGTCCGGTCCGATCCGGATGTGGGTGGAGCCCGCGTTGAAGCCGAGGAAGGGGTCCGTCACCGCGCTGTTGATGCCGGACTGACCGCCGGCGAAGCCCCGGACGTAGATGACGGGGAGTTTCTGGGTCTGCGACATGGGGACCGCCTAGGTCGTGTCCGCAAAGTCAGGGCAGCCAGAGCAGGAGGCAGGCGAGGGTGACCATGGCTTGGTAGTGGCGGGCGCGTTTGTCGTAGCGGGT